>JAGYPA010000174.1 GCA_018399255.1 Spirochaetales bacterium
GTCTTCAATCTCTTCTTCCTCTTCGTCTTCAATCTCCTGTCTTATTGCATCTGCGTTTTCCATAGTCAGGTCTGGCATTTCATATCTTTCATAATCTTCATCTATCAATTCACGGGCTTTGTGAATGACATCATCTGTAAAAATATATGCTATACGTTCTTGCAAAGATGCGGAATCTATAAATTCTTTCAGTTCTATCGCACCTATGGAGACCAGTTCTTCTTCCCATATCAGTTCTTCGTTAAGTTCTGGTAATTCCCCGGCGTGTCCAATTCCTATCTGATCAAAAAAGTCAAATACGTGTCTTACTATATCGGTTTCCTGCATCGCTTCTACTTCTTCATCACTGAGTCCTAGTATATCCTGTTCTTCTTCCGGATTGATATAGGCATAGAGACGTTCCAGGACGTCCATTGTGGATTCCCATTTTTCAGTTTCGATCTTACGGAGAAAATGTTCAAATGATGTATATTCAGGAAGTTCATCTCCGCTCCAATCATCAGGAATATGGTTTTCTGGAAAATCATCCGTGCCAAAAACGTTTAGCAATTCCTGTGTATCATATATAGATATATCCGGGAATATCGGATTTGTAAAATCATTTTTGATTATCTCTGCAACGTCTTCAGATGATTCAATTACCATGGGGCTCACTTCAATGCTTGAAGATTATATGGTAATAAAAAGTATAAAAACCCCGACTATCAGAATTGCCCAAAGTAAGAAAACATTTGATTTTGATTCCGGTCCGTTCAAGCCACTTTTGTATCCAAATTCCCGCCAGGTACCTTTGTATAATGGATTGTTCCATCTTCTCATCGGATCCTGATATTGAAAAACATCTCCGGCCTCACGCAATGGTGCCAGTTGACGGTAAGTTTTAATATATTCCCCATATGACCTTGCCTTACCTTCTTTTCTGCGTTTTAGATTACGGTTAATTTCCCATTCTGTGGGTATCATACGTTGAGCAAATGGATTAACACCTTCAAGTCCACTGGGAGGTATCGGAGTATCAAAATCTTCAACTCTCAAATAATCACCTTATTATTCTTCTCTTTTTTCCCCACCAAGTTCACCTTCATATCCAGTAACTTTGCGTGCCCCTATCTCACCTATGCTTTCTCCAAATGTTGTTGTTGCCTCGTCCAGAGCCGCTCTGCCATGTTTTTTACTTGCTGATGCAGCCTTTTTTGCGGCCTTCCTTATTGCACTCTTACTAGGGCCCACAGCGTGTTTCACTTTACTAAACAGTCCAGCAGAATATTTTTCATAATTTGTGGTGTATTTTATACGATATATTACATATCCAAGTATGGCAAAACTGCACGCAAGAAGGCTGACAAAATACCAGGGTCTCGCATTTCTGCTTACAATTATCGGTGTTGCACCAAGTACACCCACTACACCCATGTCAGTAAGTCGCCATTGCCATTTTTTCATATCTATGCACCTGTCTATGAACCGAGTTGTTTCTGCATACCTGCTATTTGTGCCTGTTGCATTTTAAGTTCTCGTGCTTCTTTTCGACCTTTTATTATTTTGAATATTACTGTTGGAACCACTATCAACCCCACAAATACGGCTATTGGGAGAAATACCAGCCACATAAACATCTTGAACAGTCCTCCACCAACTTCGCGCACCAATGTATCTATGAAGCTCTGATACTGCTCCTGTGTAACATGACTATTATCATATGCGGGCATATTCTGTTGGGATCCCACTTCGTATATCATATTCAATCACCAATTTTTTCTCTTACTGATTCTTTTATGTCGTGCTCCAGTCGAGCTCGTTTCTGTCTCTTCCGTTTTTGCCACCACGCACCAATTCCCACACCAGATGCCGTGCCTATTATAAGGGCTATTATGACGGCGGTCACTCCAACGCTTTTGAGTTTTGCAAACAGAAGTTCAAGTTCAGTTTTAGCATCTTCGGTGTCATTCCCGTTACCATTGCCGTTCTCTCTGTTGCCGTTGCCGTTCTCTCCGTTGCCGTTGCCGTTCTCTCCGTTGCCGTTGCCATTATCGTCTTCGGCTCCATATCCTATATAAGGGGCACCGTAAAAGGACATTCTGGGCGGCTGTGGGCTTACAGATGCAAACTTCTTTAATTTCGGGTTTACCGTTTTGGGTACTACTCTTATTGGTTTCTTTCCAAACATTTCAGTTCACCATTTTTTTTATTTCTTGAATTGCAATACTATCAATGCTGCTGCAACACCTACGAGTGCAGGGATTATTACATATTTGGTTATCTTTTCTTTTTTATTTGTATCTATAAAGGCATTATATTCTTCGATTTCATTTTTTGGCGGCCGATTTTTACTGAAATTTAACCAGCAATCTCTGCATGTATATCCTCCCGCCTCTTCAACTACTTTATCGCTACCGCAATGTGGACATCTTACCCCTTCAACGTAATCGGGAACTTGCGTAGCCTCCTCGGGTTCGTCTTTTATTTCATCTTCCATTTCGTCTTCATGTTCTTCATCCGGAGTCTTTGATATAACGGCGGTTGATTCTGCAAAATCCACTGTTTCTCCATTGGTTCCGATCACATCCATGACAAATGCATTTATAAAGGTTTGAACCTTGTGTTCGGGTAT
>JAGYPA010000175.1 GCA_018399255.1 Spirochaetales bacterium
CCACCTTCCTGCCGATGATAGAAACGATGCGTGAGCGGCTGAAACTGGATAAAATGATCTATGTTGCAGACAAGGGGATGATGAGCGGAACGAACGTCGCTAACATTCTGGCACGCAGACAGGGATACATCATCAGCAGCAGCGTCCGTAAACAGGATGCGGAAACAGAACGGTTTGTACTCGATGAGGCTGGCTACACGTGCACGACTGCCATGATGAGCAGCAAAGACCTTCATGAACAGTTACGCAGGATGGATTATACCGGTACTCTGGGGGATTTCGAGGGAGATGAGCAGGAACAGCAGGAAGTAACCATCTTCAAGTATAAATCCAGGCTGCTGCCCGCAAAGAAAAGTTCCTGGGTACAGGATGGGTCAAAGAAGGTGAAGGTACTGGTCAACAAGCGACAGATTGTCTTCTACAGCCGCAAATATCAGGTGAAAGCCCGTATTGACCGAGCGGCTTCTATCCTGAAGGCGGATCGTAACGGGAGCGTGTTCAATGGCCATGGAGCCAATAAATACTACAGAAAAGAATCCTATGACCCAAAGACTGGGGAGCTGTTTGAACGATCCCAGCATACACGGTTTCTTGATAAGGAGCTGATCGCCAACGATGAGAGATTTGACGGCTACTACATCATCGAGACCAATGTCGTGGGTACGAGTGACCATGAGAAACCCTGGGATGGGCGTGCTCGTTTCAGATCCTACGACTGTCTCTTTGAACTGAACAGGGAGGTCTCAGATCAGGATATTATCGAAATGTACCGAGGTCTGTGGAAAATTGAGGAATCCTTCAAGCTTACCAAATCATACCTTGCCTCTCGTCCGGTGTTTGTCAGGAATCCAGACAGTATACAGGCTCATTTTCTTACCTGCTTCATTGCCCTGCTGATTATACGGATCCTTGAAGTCAAGAAGCTGGGGGGGAACGTTCCGTACTGCCAGATCATCGAGGTGCTGCAGTCAGCAAAGATTGGAGAAGTCAAAGATCATATTTTCAGGAATTACTGCAGCGCACCGCTGCTCAGGAAAATCGGCTTGCTCACCGGGCTTGATCTTGCGAAGAAGTTCTATACAAAGCAGGAACTGAGATCCATGAACAACAGCACGAAACAAACTGATTGATATACTACATCCCTCTTTAAACAATGGCAATTGCAACTCAGTATTAATAATTACTATATAAGTAGTTAGTGGGCGTATAGCGGCTTCATTACTGCGGAACTCAGGATACATTAACTATACCCACAAAGAGATACAAAAGTCAATACAAAAAATCAAACGTATAACGCTGTATATAGTGTTTCTATGTATCGCAAACGAGAAAACCATCTTTTTGCCAACTGGAACCGATTGTAATATGCAAATAATAGCGTAAACGTATGTTATGTTTATCATAACTACGTTCACCGCATAAGCATGATTTGTGTCGTTAAAATCTCCTGATAATCCTCCATCTGAAAATGTGTATACTGATCCGTCATTTCCGGACTTCGATGTCCGGTAATTGACCTGATCTTGGCATCGCTTACACCGCTTGAACGGAGCATTGTATTCAGTGTATGACGATGGGAGTGAAAAGTTATATTCCTTCGTTTCCGGTCCTCTTCAAAGATCCCAATCCCGGATAAACCTCTATAGAAGGATTTTTCAATATGGGACTTGCTCATAGGAGAGTCCAGGTCCTTGCCGTAGAAGACCAGCGACTGGGAACGGGTCTGCACGATAACCTTTTCGAGAACCTGAAACACCTGGAAGGTAATCGGAATATCGCGCACGCTTCCCCACTTCGGCTCCTTCAGTCCGACATGGTCTTCCCAGGAATGCCTGACTGCGATATGGTCCTGATACACATCGGTAACCAGCAAACCACGGATCTCACCCAACCGCATTCCCGTCGAAACAGTCAATAAATTGATTGCATAATGACGATAATCCTTCCAGATACCAGGGTCAGCGAACAACTGCCGAACTTCCTGAGGACTCAGGACACCCCGCTTTTTGAAGATATGCTTTACCCTGCGGACATATTTTGCGGGATTTTCATCGAGAAGTCGCTCGTAGCAGGCCTGATCGAGGATGATCCGCATCTGCTGCAGGAGCTTGTTAATTGTAGAGGAGGCATATTCCCCCTCTTCCACCAGCTTAATGATCCAGTCATCAATCTGGTAGGCAGTTATTGCACGGAGCGGATACTTCCCCCACGTGGGAATGAGATGGTTCCTGGTATTGCCAGCCGCATTATTCAGATATGCCCTGCTGAAAGAATAGTTCCTGGCCCGCTTGCTGCGTACATACCGACTGCTCTCGTCCCAGAAGTCTTTAGCAAATTCACCGAAAATCAGCTGTTTCCGCTTTTGTTCTTTGCGTTTTTTCTCTTCTTCACGTTCAGCCAGGTGCCTCAACACCCAGTTTTCTGCTGCAGCCTTGCTGGTACAGCCGGTGGATACCCGATATTCACTGAACTCTTCCTTGATTTTCGCGTAGTAAATGAACTGATTTTTCTTCGAGGTTTTTCGTTTATAGAGGGTAAAGGGACAGGTCTGGCGTGCCATGGATCACTCCTTTTTTACCGTCAGCGAAACCAT
>JAGYPA010000176.1 GCA_018399255.1 Spirochaetales bacterium
TGCTGGTTCCCGTGCAGGTCACATTGATTCCTCTGTTTCTCATATTTGCCAAGATAGGTTGGATTGATACTCACCTGCCTCTGATTGTACCGGGGGTGTTGTTGAATGCGTATGGAATATTTCTTCTGCGACAGTTCATGATAAATATTCCCGATTCCTATCTTGAAGCGGCAAAAATTGACGGTGCCAACCATCCCACTATTTATTTACACATCATGCTGCCTCTTGTGAAACCGGCTCTTATCACCCTGGGCCTGTTCAGTTTCATCATCAATTGGAATAATTATCTGCCGCAACTGATTTTTATCAATTCGGAATCTAAATTTACGATCCCCCTGATAATAAATACATTCAGGGATGCATATCAATTCAACTGGGGTCCTCAAATGGCGGCGGCAACTATTTCGGTGATTCCGATAATTCTTATTTTTCTTTTTACCCAGAAGTATTTCATTCAGGGCATCGCAACAACGGGGTTAAAGGGATGAAAAATTAACCGGCTACCTACTACAGTACATGCCTAATCAAGCAAAGAAAGAGGAAGTAAATGCAAGATCTTAGTTATCCTATGGGAGGACCGATTTTTCAGGTCGGCGAGTATAGTTTTAGCGTACACATCTATACTTACGAGAATGTGTATGAACCCGATCCAGGTAGAGTAAGTATTCATAAAGAGGGACACAGCCTGATAATTGAAGCCTCCGGGCTGGTATGGGCCGGAGGTCAGGAATCGGCTCCCGGAAGTATCACCGTTCACGTGGATGAACTGGCGACAAAGTCTGAATTCTCAATAAGGGCATCCGCAGAACGAGTAATTAGAAGGGTGAAGCTGGTGTTTCATGATTTACCGGAAATGAATCTGGTCAATTTAAGGGAATCACCCTCAACGGAAATTCCCGCAGAAGGATTATACATCAAATATCCGCAGGGATGGTATCAAATATCCACACCTCTGATTCTGGGCTCCCTCGGTGACAAGCGGTATCTATACGCCCGCAGCCTGGATAAGCAAGTAAGGGAAAAACACTTTGTTTTTCAGAAGGTACATACTACCACAAGGATGGAGCTGATTTTTGAGGATGATACTCCGTCACAGGGGACGACAGTAGAGGTCCCCCCATGGGAAGTAGGCTTCGTAACGGAAGTGGAACAGGTATATGCCGATCAGAAGGAATATGTACAGAAAACCCATGGCCTTGTGAAATGGGAACAAAGAGCTGATATTCCCCAGTGGATGAGAGAAATCTCACTGGTGGCAGCAATCCATATGCAGCATTGGAGTGGATATGTCTTTAACACCTACCATGAGGCACTTGAAAAGTTAAAGGTATTAAGCGGAAAGATCGATGGAAAACGAATCCTGGCCTACCTTCCCGGATGGGAAGGACGATACTATTTTGATTATGGTACCTATGTGCCCGATCCGAGGATGGGGGGAGAAGAAGGTTTCAAACAGCTGATCGAAGAAGCCCATGCCCTGGGGATAAGAGTGATGCCCATGTTTGGAATCAACATGGCCAGCAGGAGTACCCCGAATTTTGAAGTATGGGGAGAAAGTTCTTTGCTCAGGACCGCCGGGGGCGCCGCTTTTTCCGGTAGTGTAGATTGGGACGGTTCACGGCATTTCAATCATGAATACCTGGCGAACTGCAATCCAGCGGCTCCGGGGTGGCAAAACCATCTGGTTGGCAGAATCCGCGAGTCGATCGACCGCTATGGATATGATGCCGTATTTCTGGATATCTCTGCATTATGGAGTAATGATCCCAATTTCCATGTGTACCGGGGCATTCGAAATATGGTCGAGAGAATAAAGCACGGTCATCCGGAGCTGCTGGTATCAGGAGAAGGCTGGTATGACGCGTTGGGCCTGGCCACACCACTGGTGCAATCCGGACACATAAAAGGTGAATTAAACTGGCACGACACGCCCTACGAGCCGATGTTCAGTGACTTCAATCGCTCCTTTGCTCACCTGTGTTTGGGTGATCCAAAAACCAACAGCACCGGAGTTCATGAACTGGGCTTTACCCGGTTTGAGCGCAGCCCTCTCAGAAAAGGGATCATCCCGACGCTGACTCTGATTGGGGATTCTCTCGAGGCTGTAGAAAATGTTGACCAGGTGATAAAGGACGCACACACGTATGCAGAGAGATTTATCGAACATCCTGCTTCAGTATAGCTTCGGAAGCCCCTGGCTCCGTAGCAGGGTTACGATAGCATGCTCAAGCCGATCACCAGAGATGATATTCGAAGGAATTTAATTTTTTACCTCCGTTTTTCACCGGGAATGCCCTGGAATTGCTCTAAAACTCTATTGATGGCCGTTCCGGCTCAACCATAAAGGAGGTATACGAACCGCCGAAGCGGGACCCGATGAGCTCTTCCAGATCTCTCATGGCGCCCTCAAGTTTCGAAAAGTGCTCGCCGGCAAAGCCGACCAGCTGGAAAAACACGTCAGTCGTATCGGCGTTCATCTTGCCCAATTCGCTCTGCCTCCAGAGCCACTGCCGGGTCTGGATCGTGTTCCCGGCGGTAAATACCAGCTCTCCCGCGGGAACGCTCTCGAATTCCTC
>JAGYPA010000177.1 GCA_018399255.1 Spirochaetales bacterium
ATGACAGCGGATTCAGCATGTCATGGGAACTTGATTTATGGGGCCGGGTAAAAAGAAATGTTGAAGCAGCCAAAGCTGACATCGAGGCTTCGGTTGAAGACTATCGTGATCTTCTGGTGGTGCTGGAGGCTGAAGCGGCTTTAACATATATTGGAGTACGCACAGCACAGCAGCGTCTTCTTTATACAAAAAACAATCTTGAGCTGCAGAACAAGACACTGAAACTGACCAGAAACCGGTTTGAGGCAGAGCTTACCAGTGAGCTGGATATACGCCAGGCGGAAATGAATTTAGCCACGACCAAATCCCTTGTTCCCCAGTTGGAAACAGCAATCACCCAATTGCTTAATCAGCTCTGTGTTCTGGCAGGAAGGAATCCAGGTTATTACGATTATCTTATTCGTAAGGATCAGGTCATACCGAAGGTTGACGCAGTTCCGTCGATGCTACCGACAGAATTGTTGAGACGCCGTCCCGACATAAGAGCGGCAGAACGCAGACTGGCATCGCAGACAGCTTTAATCGGAGTTGCTGAAGCTGAACTCCTGCCGATGTTTACACTGAACGGATATTTCGATTGGCAGGCATCCACCTCATCAGAGTGGTTTGATTCAAAAGCACGCTCCTACGGGTTTGGACCGGGGTTCAGTTGGTCGATACTCAACTTCGGACGAATACAAAGTCAGATCGCGATAGAAGAAGCCAGAGCAAAGCAGGCTCTGGCAGAATATCGTCAGTCCGTACTTTCAGCCTGGCAGGAGAGTGAAGATGCGCTTACAGCCTATTCCAGGGAGAAGCAACGTAATGCCATCATAGCCGATGCTGTAACAGCCGCAGTACGTTCCTCTGAACTGGTGCAGGTGCAGTATAAAAACGGGCTGACGGATTTCCAGAATGTGCTGGATACACAGCGTGTACTTTTCCAGCAGCAGGACTCATTAGCTGTTTCCGAGGGTCAGGTGGCAGCGAGCTTGATTACATTATACAAATCATTCGGTGGTGGGTGGTCACCGGGCACCGAAGATAACAACAAACCAGAAAATAATGGGGAATAAAAATGAGCAGTAAAAGAATTTCCGGTAAAATAACAGGTGCAATTCTACTGGTTGTGGCCATTGCCTCCGTACTGTTTTTCAAACCAAAGAAAGAACTGGAAGTGAAGGACACAACTATCCGACCTATAAAATCAAGTGTCGTCGGCAAAGCCTTCAAGAACCCGGATCTATATTTTCCTGGCTTGGTCGCCTCAGACCAGAAAGTGGATCTTTCTTTCAATGTGGCAGGACAAATTCTGACAATACCGATAAAAAAAGGTCAAGAAGTAAAAAAAGGCCAGCTGTTAGCGCAGCTTGATGATAACAGTTTTCAAAATGAAGTGAAAAATGCCCAGGCCGAACTCACTCGTTCAGAATCCACATTTAAACGCATGGAGAAAGCATTAAAAGCCAATGCTATTTCCAAAGAGGAGTTTTCAAAAGCCAAAGCAGATTTTGACAAAGCCAAGGCTAAACTGGAAATCGCAAAGAAAAACCTCGACGACACAAAAATCCTTGCACGTTTTGACGGTGTAATTGCGGATATTTATGCTGACAACTATGATACCGTATCGCCAGGCCAGGCTGCTATTGCACTGCAGAATAACAGCTTGGTCAATATTGTTGTGTCTATTCCCGAACAGTATCTTATCCATCGTCGCAATAAAGACAAAAATACAAAAACATTCAGTTATTATGCGGTATTCGACGCTCTTCCTGATGAAAAATTTGAATTGTCAATTAAAGAATATTCAACACAAGCTGATTTCAAAACTCAGACCTACACGGTCAGCTTTCAAATGAAGGCCCCGGAAAAATTCAATATACTCCCTGGAATGTCTGCTACGGTTGTCATTAAGAATTTCATAATCGATGACAACGATCCAACTGAATCGATTGCCGTAGAAACGGACTGCATCGGCATTAACAGCTCTGGAGATCATTTTGTCTGGATACTGGAAAAGACAGATGTGAAAGGGGTGTTCAAAACCATACAGCGAATCATTAAAGTCGGCAGGCGCAGCGGCACAACCGTGCAGGTGCTTGAAGGTCTTAAACAAGGAGATCGTATCGCCACTGCCGGCATAACCGTACTGGTCGAAGGCCGCAGGGTTTCTCTTCTTGCCGAAAAGACAGGTGAGGAGAAATGATGAACATCGCAAAAGTCTGCATTGATAATAAAGTTGTTACCCTAACTCTTGCGGCAGCTTTGCTAGTGGCAGGAATAATGTCATACACCAGGATGGGGCGTTTGGAAGATCCGGAGTTTACCATTAAGGAAGCCCAGATCATCACCCAATATCCAGGAGCAACAGCCAAAGAGGTAGAGGAAGAAGTCACTGACCGCATAGAGATTGCCGTGCAGCAGCTTGGACAATTGAAAGAGGTTCGCAGTAAATCATACCCCGGCAAATCTATAATCAATGCTGAAATCAAAGAAAACTTTGCTAAAGATGATTTGCCGCAGATATGGGATGAATTAAGACGCAAAGTCAACGATATGCAAAACACGCTGCCCGCCGGG
>JAGYPA010000178.1 GCA_018399255.1 Spirochaetales bacterium
TTTTCATGTTTTTTGATATAAACACACCTTGTGATACAGGGGGCGTAGAAAAAAATTACGGAATCAGCTCTACATTAATATTCCTTTACGCTTCCACTTCCGGTGACTCGTCGGTCTGAATCTCGAGTTCACGGTAGACGCGAACGAGAAAAATAGTAACAAAACCGGTATACACCGCCCCGACTATCAAAATCAGTATCGCTCCCAGAACGGGTATGAGTCCCAGAACAAAGCACAAGAGTCCCGTGATAATACCCAGTCCGATAATCACGAGGAAGGTGATAAACGTAGCTCCGAAGTTTTTCGAAACGGTTTTGAAACTCCGCCCGATTGCCTTTGTGGCTCCGAGATCGTCCACCATGACTGCTATCAGGGTGAACATGAGGAAGAATGCCAATATTACGCCGGGCAGAACAAGCAGTATCATGCCGATTGACACGATAACACCGATCAGGATAACCGCGATGATAACGGGAACAATACGTGAAATAATACGAGACCAACCGATTTTGAGGGTAGCAGACTCGCCTTTTAGAGCAATATCGGCCATACCGACGGTCATACCGTGGGAGAGGAGGCCGACAAGAGCGCTGATTATTCCGACGACCATCATTCCCCCTGCAGCTACTCCGGCTCCGGCCAGGGCCTGTTCCGGATTGGCGGCAATCTGCTCACCGGAGAAGTTTTTCATCATGGGTACTGCCGATCCCACGACGATAAGGCTGATAAGCGCCGATAAAACGCTTGCCGCCAACATCGGGACAAAGATCAGGATGTTCCCCTTTGCCGCTGCTATACTTTCCTTAAAAACCTTACTTATACTCATAGCATGTCTCCTTTTATTATATGATAAGGCTGATTTACTGCTAAGACAAGTAAATCCAGCCGCATTTCAGTGCCATCTTTATCCATAACAACATAATCTTGACTATTGGCACTCCATCAAGTATTATTAAGTAAGGAATGTAAGGAGACTATATGGTACTGGCCAAGCTGACCTCAAAAGGACAGATTACTATCCCGAAAGAAATTCGTGAAAAACTACGTATACGTGAAGGGGATAAGGTCTTCTTTGTAGAGGAAAAAGGCAAAATTTATTTTGAAAATGCCTCGCAGGTTGCGCTTAAGCGTATCCAGGATCAGGTTAAGAATGATCCTGCAAAAACCAATTTTAGCAATGAAGAAGATGTAATCTCCTACATAAAAGCACTTCGAAACGACATCTGATCATCGTGAGAATCCTCATTGACACAAATGTTATTATATCAGCTATCATATTTCCTGAGAGCAAAACAGCCTTCGTTTTCAAACATATTTTGGAATCTCACATACCAGTGATATCTACCTATTCGGTTAAAGAGAGCTATTCAGTTTTCTCGAGAAAGTTCCCCAATGCCATTCCGGCCCTCGAGGCGTTTTACAAAGAGATCGATTGTGAATTTTTTTCAACTCCTGAAACACTCAAACCTGCAGATTTCCCGGACATTCGGGATAGTAAGGATCTACCCATTTTAGCATCAGCAATCCTCTCAGATGTGGATGTTATCTTAACCGGTGATAAGGATTTTGAAGAAATCAAGATGAGAAAACCCCTTGTTTTAACTCCTTCCCAATATTATGACCTATTGTGAGTTGCCCCATAAGGAGCAAAGTGGAAAAAGCTCAGTCGGGAATAATTATTGACAGATCTACGATTCAATAGTAGATCTGTCAAATGATCACCAGGGCCCTCTTCTTCCATCCCTACCGGCCTCTAAATGCCCTGGACATCAGCTCCTTTTCAAATGAAGCGATACCGTATCTATCCGCAAAAGTCGGCCAGAGGGCTACAACATCTTCGGTTTTCGCAATAATTTCTTTACCTTCCCTGTGACCCACCCGGAAAAAAGGGGCCGCCTCCAGGGCAAGTTCCGGATCAAGGCGATTGTCGTTTTCGGTGATATTCAAACTCAGCCCGGAGCTTTCCGGATCAGGATTAATGTCAAAGGCAGGAGATAGACGCCATCCGGAAGGGGTGAGAAGAAAGCCATGATTTCTTAAGTGGTCATCCGTATTGGAAACAGCTATATGAAAAACTATCCGCTTCCAGAGCTGTTTCAGGTCTTCATCGGGGGCAGCTCCGTACCTCACCAGGAATTCCGCAATCTCCAGATAACTGACACCGGCGGCCGCGTCCGTACCATCGCTGTAACCCAGCATGGTCATGGCTGAGGAATAATGGATCCGTTCCAGCTTTGGAGAACGATCAAAGCGTTTGGTGAGAAAAGTATGATGCCGGCTGCTAAACCTTTCTGCCCGGCAATCGGTCATGTGTATTCCAGCCCGTCGGGCCAGTTCATGGACAAGCATTTCCCAGGCACCCGAGTCAACTGCATCATTCCTGTCGGGGAAGAATCGGTAAAAAGACCGAAGTTCGGTTTTTCATCATACAGATACTGGGGCCCTGGATAAAACTGCAGCCCGGGGTCAAGTAAGACCCGTTCCCGGGATGCAAGCCAGACCTCATCATATGCAAAACTGAAGATCTCCTTCCCCCGGCTTTCCGATACCGA
>JAGYPA010000179.1 GCA_018399255.1 Spirochaetales bacterium
ATGAATAATCTTCGGTTTGAATGCTTCGATAAACAGATCGACTACATCGGCAATCGCATCGGAAGAAGGAAGCACGTGGGTGATCTCAACATGATTATCCAAAGACTGTTGACACTTGATTCGGTCAGAGTACTTCCATTTTGATGCTTTGATGCTAATTTAATATATATTTGACATCAAAATAGAATCGTTGTATGATGTGTATATGAGAACTACCATAACCATTGATGATTCCATCTATCAGCAGATTCAGCAGCTCTGCCATGAAAGGGGCATATCTTTCAAAAGGGCAATTAATATGCTGCTCAGTTCGGGACTTCAAAACTTGTCGGCGGGTGGAGAGCCCAGCCATTTTGTACAGAAAAGTTACTCCATGGGTACACCCTATAGCGAATACGACTTGATAAAAGCGCTGGAATCGGCGGGACACCTGGAGGCTTCGGAGATTAAACGAAAGCTGGAGATGCGGAAGTGAAGATAATCGATCTGAACATACTCATCTATGGGGTAAACGAGAGTTCCTTTTACCACACCCGAGCGAAGGAGTGGCTGGAAGGGCAATTGCATGGCACCGAAAGCCTCGGCATTCCCTGGATAGTAACTTTAGGATTCCTTCGGATCATGACCAATGGCAAAATTTTTCCCGAGCCCCTGGGAGAAACACAGGCGATTGATCTCGTCGACCGGTGGCTCACCCATCCCCTTGTACATATCCCCGCACCGAAACCTGATCACTGGAATCTGGTGAGAGATCTGATAACGGAAGCGGGAACCGCAGGAAACCTTACCTCGGATATACATCTTGCGGCAATTACGATCCAGCATGGAGCAAGCCTGGCTACCCTGGATGACGATTTCGGCAGGTTCAGGGGCCTGCGCTGGGAGAAACCATTTTCTTAGAGTCCCTATTCACCCTCGAAGTTCTTAAATATCGGACCAGATAAACGCTTGCAGCCTGCCGAAAAAGCTCAGTCTGTTTTGCCGTTGAATCCCCTTCAAAAGTGTACTATAATGTGTATAGGAGTGTGTATATGAGAACCAATATCGTCCTTGATGATGAGCTGGTGGAGGAAGCCTTCAAATTTGCAGGTAATATCAGAACAAAGCGGGAACTGATACGGGTCGCCCTGCAGGAGTTCGTGCACAACAGGAAAAGGAAAAATCTGAGAGACCTGAGGGGCAAAATATCCTTTCGTGAGAACTATGACTACAAATCCATGAGAGAGGGCAGATGATTTTATTGGATACCTCAATCCTGATCGGATACCTGAAGGGCCGGGAAGGAAACCGCTACGAAGCCCTGGATGAAATAATTAAAACGAATGTTCCCTTCGGCATCAACGTCTATGTATACCAGGAATTGCTACAGGGGGCAAAGGATGAAAGGGAATACTACCGCCTGAAGGAATATCTGAGTACCATCCCCTTCTATGAACTTAAAAACGGCAAGGCATCCTTCGAGAAGGCGGCTTACTTGTATTTTTTGTGCAGGAAAAAGGGCGTCACTATCCGCAGTACAATAGACCTTCTGATCGCCGAGACTGCAATCGAAAACGATCTGTACCTGCTCCACGATGACACCGATTTCACCAGGCTGGGGAAGGTTGCGAAAGAACTGAAACTGTATGCGTGATTGACACAAACATCATCCATGTATATAATGGATACATGCAAAAGATGCAGATACTATTTCCGGAACCCCAGATGGCCCGCCTCAGAAGAATCGCGGCTACCCTGGACCGACCGGTCAGCGAGTTGGTGCGGAGTGCGGTGGATTTCTGGCTCTCCCGATATGGGGAGACGGAGGCGGCTTCTGTTGCTGAGGAGCCTCCCATGTACGGCTGTGGGGAGATTCTCGTTAAGCCGCAGGATTTACGAGAACAGGCGTATGAGGACAGAGCAGAACCGTGAACAGTATCGATACGAATATATTTCTCTATGCCGTTAATAGCGACTGCCCCGAACATGAGAATGCAGCACAACTCATACGAGACGCCCTGGAAAAACCTCACCAGTGGATCGTTGCAGACCAGGTCTGGTTCGAGCTCTACAGACATCTACGCAATCCTTCAGTCCTGAGAAAGCCCTTGAGTGCGGAGAGAGCCGCCGGTACAATCGAATGGTATCGGCAGAGGTCCGGATGGTTGAGCTGCGCATGGGAACCCGATATGATGCAAAAACTACTTTCCTTCTGGAAAGAGGAAACAATTCCGTCCCGTAGTAGTTTTGATCTCATACTGGCAATAACACTTGCCTCTCATGGGGTGGATACTTTTTACACCCGCAATACAAAAGATTTTGAAGCCTTCGGTCTGTTCAGCCTGAAAAATCCGATCGACTCTTAAGCCACCTCAGCTCAAAACCCCCGGAGGGTAATCTTGACCACCTCGGTATCTGCATAAATGAAGATTTACAGTAATACTGTATTTCTGATTTTTTACTTGCAGAAATAGCGTAATAATGATATA
>JAGYPA010000018.1 GCA_018399255.1 Spirochaetales bacterium
AAAAAAACAATGCTCATAACGTTTGGAGGTTACGGTGCGGGAGATCTCTCAAGGTATATATCAGTACTGCGAACTGCTGAAGTTCCCCTCAACCTGATTATTGTCACTGGAAGAAATTCTGCTATGCTGAGAAAGCTTAAAGCAGAAGTTCCTCAGGGAGCTCATGGGTCACTTAACATCTTATCGTTGGGGTACGTGGATAATATGCATGAGCTTCTTGCTGTAAGTGATATCAGCTTTATTAAACCCGGTGCCTCTTCCACCTATGAAAGCCTGATCATGCGCAAGCCAATAATATTCTATCAGCTGTTATCCCATATAGAAGCAGCCAATGTTACCTTCGCCCTAAAAAATAAGGTTGCCTTCTATGTCGGGAAGAATATCAATACTTTTCTCACTACGGTAAAAGAGTGCATCAAGGATCAGACACTGCAGGCTGTTCAGAAGAGCTATGATGCAATGCTTCTGGAAAATGGTACCGAGTCAATTGGTGAGTTGATTTATAATCTGAGTCGGCAAGAACAGAAATCTCCTCTTAAATAATAATAAAGGGATACGTTATGAAATTTTTAGTGAAAAACTGGTTTCTCATCGGCCTCCTGCTTCTGCTGACGGTCGGGTTTCTCGCACCAGATATCGGAATCGGCATCAGCGCGGGATCAGTGACGACAAATATACTCATTGTCCTCATTTTCCTTATTACCGGGTATACCCTGCCTTCGGAAGCTGTGAAAAACGGCTTGCGGGAAATCAAGCTTCATCTATTCCTGCAGATCTTTATTTTTGCCGTAGTACCGCTCTACTTTTATCTTACTTTACTCCTTATCCCCTTCCAGTTTTCTGCGGAAACCCGGATAGGGATCTTTGCCCTCGCCGTTCTGCCCACTACCATTTTTTCCTGCGTGCTGTTCACTCAGACCTCGGGAGGAAATACCGTGGGAGCCATGTTCAACGCGGCCCTGGCTAATCTTCTGGGAATATTCATATCCCCGTTCCTGCTCTCTCTGCTTATAAAAAGTTCCGGTGAACTGGATGCGTCTGAAGAAATCCTCTCCGTCGTAATCAGTATCGGACTTAAAATCCTGCTTCCGCTCACAGCAGGTCAAATACTGCACAAGAGCTGGAAATCAGGACTGAAGCATAAAAAGAAACTCTCCATACTCTCAAATATAGGTCTCCTGCTGATAGTTTTTATTAATTTTTCCAAATCAGCCGCCGACCCTGACTTCCGTTCCATGCTTCCCGCCATGGCTGCACCCTTTCTCTATCTTGCTGTCTCTTTTGTGCTGCTGCTCGGGCTCAGTTTTCTTTCAGCCTCAGCCTTCGGTTTCTCAAGAAGCAATATTATCACAATCCTTTTTACTGCCCCGCAGAAAACTCTCGCCATGGGGGTTCCGCTGCTCAGTACGTTTTTTGTCAATTCACCGGAACTGCTGGGAGCTGCCCTCCTACCGCTTCTTTTTTACCATCCCTGGCAGCTGTTCGTATCGGGGTTCCTCAAGAGCTTTCTTCGCAATCTCGATAGAAGCGCGGCGCAAAACCTCAGTAAATAATTACGCTTGCCAAGTCCTCAGAGACCCCCTATAATTCCTAAAGTCAATGAACAAATTTCCGTAAATGCGGAGCATTCAGAAAATTGCTTCCATATTTCAGGAAATTGCTTTACTAAGTCAAAATCATCGGGTCCAGGAGCAGCTATGGAAAAGCTCAGCAAGCGTGTGCGATACGGTTTCGGGATTGGCGATCTCGGGGGGAATCTCTTTTTCACCATCATCGGTTTCTATCTTCTCTACTACCTTACGGATGTTGTCCATCTCTCCGCAGCCCTGGCTGGAACAGTTCTGATGATCGGAAAGATCTGGGATGCTGTTACCGATCCCCTGACGGGCTACGCATCTGACGGAACCCGATCCCGTTGGGGAAGACGAAGGCCCTACATGTTTATCGGGGCTGTCATATCTTTTGCTGCGATGATCCTGATGTTCACAAAACCCGGACTTACCAGCCAGAGTTCCCTTTTTCTGCTTATGACCTTTTATTTTTGCCTTCTGAATACAGCATACACCCTGGTAAATATTCCTTATGCAGCTCTTCTGCCGGAACTGACAAAAGATTTTGATCAGCGGACCTTGCTGACCGGGTATAGGATGAGCTTTGCCGTAATCGGCACGTTTGTCGGGGCCGGTGCGGTAATGCCTATTATCGGGCTCTTTGCATCGAGTGAAACCGGCTGGTCTGTGATGGGCGGCATAATGGGCGGGATTATGCTCGGCTCGGCGCTGATTACTATCTGGGCAATCCGTGAACCGGTGCATGCAGAGCGGGAGAAGGGTCCGGGGTTCCTGAAAACCTATATCGAGGTTCTCGGACTTTCTGTATTCCTGAAGGCGATGATCCCTTGGACTCTGTTCATTACCGGAACCACGATGGTTCAGGGAGCACTGGTTTACTATTTCAAATATATTTTTCTGGATGAGGGACTTTTTCAGATAGCTCTGCTTTTCCTGCTGACCTTCAGTCTGCTTTTTATACCAATCTGGGTTGCAGCATCACGAAAGTTCGGAAAAAAACAGAGCTACAATCTGGGTATGGGAATAATGGGCTTCTCGCTGCTTCTGTTCGCACTGCTTGGTGAACAGCTGGGCCCAGTGTTTGCGTTCTTTGTTATGGCCCTCGGGGGCATCGGTCTTTCGACGCACTATGTTATGCCCCACTCCATCCTTCCTGATGTGGTTGAATATGATGCCGTTAATAATGGCGGATTACGCAGGGAGGGGGTTTTCAGCAGTTTGTGGACATTTTCGAGCAAGATTGGACAGGCGTTCGCCCTTGCGGTGAGCGGCTGGCTGCTGGCTTTTTTCAGGTACGACCCGGCGGTTATACCGGAGCGGTTCACCCTGACCGGCATCAAGATCCTCTGCGGACCTCTGCCGGTTGTATTCTATGTGATAGGCATTATCATTCTCGCTTCTTACCCTATCAGCAGGGCTTACTATGATTCTATGATCTCAGCATCTGTTCCCGGAGGGCTGCAGGTTAAAGCAGCACCGGCTGCTGACTGAGCGGTTTGCTGGGGAGTATTTCGATTATGGTAAAAGCTGGTGGAAAATATCTTCGCTACAGCCGTCCGGTTCGCGGCCGGGGTTTTGTTGCCCCGAATTTCTCTCGCGGGACATTCAGTTTCATGCGGGCAGCCGGGAAACTCTATCTGCGTCTGGGTGAAGGTGTTGCCTCAGTCAGGCTCGACAGACCGGAGCTGCTTGTTAACGCCTACAGACAGTTTCAAAAGAAGGAGAAACGGCTGGTCATTGCATTTCGCCACTCTTCACGGATGGATGCGCCAGTACTGCTCTATGTCATCAGCAGGATTCTGCATAAGCAGGCGAAACTGCTGGGAGAACCTTTTCCTGAAATACCGCATGCCCGTTTTCTTTACGGCAAGGATGTTCTGAACTGGGCCGGCAAGGCGGCTGTCTGGCTTTTCCCCAGGATCGGCAATATCCCTGTGGTAAATGGAGAACCGAACAAAGAGGGCTTGTCCCTGCTGCGGGAGGAACTTCATAACGGTAAATTCCCTATCGCCCTGGCCCCTGAAGGACAGGTTACGTATCATATGCATCAATGCTACCCGATCGCTTCCGGAACAGCATCCCTGGCAAGGTGGGGACTGGAAAGCGGAAAGGATGTTCTGGTGCTGCCGGTGGCTATCGGCTATAAATATTCTGAAAAGCCTTTAGATTTCACTCGGAAAGTGCTTCGCCGCTGGGAGAAACAAACGGGCTTCAGGCTGGAGCGCACATCTCTGGAGGGTTCAGCTGGAGTTGAACAGGATCTCCGTCGGCAGCTCATCGAGTCCACCCACCTGACCTTGAGTATTTTGGAGACGCAGTATCGAATTCCGTTCTCAGAGGTCCCCGACAAACCTCATTCGGAAGAAAGCGGCGGAAACGAAGGTCTTACCGACTTACAGCAGCTGGATATTCTCCAGAAACGCATTATGCAGGTTTGTGAGGCTGTGCTGACGGCAGCCGAAGAACTGGCCGGGCTCAAAGCCCAGGGCACCTGGCTGGATCGTGTTTTCCGTATCAGATATGCCGGGGTCCGGCGTCTTTATCCTGAACACTTTGATCCATCCGGAATGCCGCTGCTTCAGCGCAAGCTTGCCGACTACCATTCCATGGAAGCAAGAATTTACCTGCGTCACTCACAGATTGTGGACGTGCTCGAATATCTTGATCCCGGGTATATCAATCTGCCCTGTCAGCCTCAGAGATTCTGTGAGTATGCCCTTAACCTGCTGGATATTGTGAATCGCATGGAAGGAGGAGATATCAGCACCCGGTATTCTCCCAAAGGAGTGCAGGCATTTGCCCTGCCGGGTCATCCGATTTCAGCAGCCGACCATTTTTCCGGCACGGCAGCTAACGGAGGCAGAACCGCTCAGAAGCAGCTTACCGGAGAGATTTTCAGGCAGCTGCAGAAGCTGTCAGAAAAGTTGATTATTCCTTAACCCCGCACCGGTTCACCAGGCCTCAGTCTCAGGATCAGGAAAGTTCGGGTTCCAGCAGCGGTACTTCAATGGTAATATAGGTGTTTCCCAGAAACGGCGATAGATAGAACGGGTTAGCCCAGTCGCGCAGGAGCTGTTCATTACTTCTTTCAATATTGCCAATGGGCAGCGGCTGATACTGATAGGGATGCACAACAGAATCGTAGATAAAAAAGCCCCCGCCATGGTAGCCCCATATGGTTATCCAGTGTAAATAACCGGCATTCTGGCTTTTCAGCTGAGAGAAAGTTCCATCTTTACGGTAGCCGTTCGAGACCAGCAGCATTACCGGTCTGCCTTCATCAATTTCATCTTTGAGAATCTGTATCTTCGCGTCATTGGAAAGCTTGTTGGCTCTTCGCAGCTCGGCCTGAACATTATACCGTGCAAGGGAAACTACGGCATTGGAGGGGGTCATTCCGCCAAATATCTGCCCCCACTGTGACATGTAGTTGGCAACGGGTACATCTTCATGCATATCAAAAGCGCTGAGGATGCCGGCAATGGAAAAGCCGCCGCAATAGGGTACATTCTGCTCAAAATAATAGGCAGGCCGGTTAGTAAGGGCAATGATGTTTTCGTATCCTTTGTACTCTCCCCTGATACTGCCGCTTTCAAAAAAATCAACCAGACTGATATAATCTGCAGAACGGATCTTGCTTACATACTCCGGAGTATTGCCTATTCTTCCTATCAGCAGATACACAGCAGCTGTCAGAAGCAGAATTCCAATCCCTATCTTCAAGCCTTTCCTTCGCATTCCATCCTTCCTCCGGATTCTACACCAGATCACACGCCTCCGCCGGCATCCAGTGGGCATCCTCTCCATCCCACTTTACATTGCAGCCGACAGGATTTGTTACCGGAACGGCAATTTTACGCCCTGTAGTGAGAGCTATCAGGGCATCCCTGAGCTCACTGGCTGAGGCTTTCTCTATATTTCTGGGATTGTCTACGGCACGTCCCGTGTAAACCAGCTCGCGTTCTGCATTGAAGACGAAAAAATGGGGGGTTCTTAGTGCCCCGTAATCCCTTGCCGTATTCTGGGTTTCGTCATGCAGGTAGACCCACGGGAATCGATGCAGCGCCATTCTTCTCACCATGTGCTGGTAATCATCATCTTCATAGGTGTTCGGGCTGTTGGAATTGATTCCGAGGAAGGCGGTTCCTTTTGGGGAAAACTCGTTTGCTATTGCCCGGGTATCCTCATCAGAACCCAGGACATAGGGGCAATGATTGCAGGTAAAAAACACCACCAGGCAGGGAAATTTATCAAAATCAGCAAGGGTATAGATTTTCCCGTCAGTTGCTTTAAGGGTAAAATCAGGAGCCTTTGCTCCAATCGGTATGGTAAAAGCCATATGCAGAAACTCCTTAAAAAACAATTAAATTTTGTGCATTAAGTAATTAGAAGCTACTGCCATTTTTTACGGATGTCAATAAGAATAGACCATTCCCCACCGCAGCAAATCGTCCATCTGGAGTTCAAGGGAAGGCCCCCTGATCCCCGTCACTTCCCTGCAGGGCACCTTCCGCATAGTCCCGGCAAGGGCATCCGGTGAGCAGTAATACACTGTTTGCCCGAGTCTGTACTGAGGAATCTGGATAGTCAGGGAAGCGGGCGCTGCCGGACCATTTTTGGGCTGATTCCAGTAAGTGTTATCCTCTCCGGTAAGATTGATCAGATATATGCAGGTGGTATGATGGTACTGGCGGATACGCACCAGGATCGTTCCGGGCTTTCCGTCATGGGTAACTGCTGCACCCGTAAATAAGAACTCGCGATTTTCCCCGAATCCATGGGTCAGGGTGATATCCCGAAAACGAGGGTCGGTGAGCAGCTCACGGTAGCGGACAGAAAAATCCTGATAAGCAGCAAGAATATCTTCTTCGGAGGATTGCAAGCTGATGCAGTCATTATAGTATGCCTGTGTGAGGAGTGCCGCCTGTTCTCCGAAAAGGAGCGGAACTGCACCGGCACTGCATACGGCGGCAATCAGATAGCAGGCACTGTCGGTCAGGCAGGAGTCTTCGCTTTTATCGGTATCAGTGTCACTATCAGTGTCACTGTCGGTATTCCGACCCCGGTTTTTAAAGGCTGCAAGGTATGCGGCGATTATCACCGGTTTTCCATAGGGCAATGCCTCCCCGACGATGCCCAAAAGGTCGTTATAGGAAGAATAGGGTTCCCAGACCTCTATGTATACGGCATCCTGATCTGTTTTTGCGGTCGTATGAACCGGCCAATTGCCGACATTGTTGAAAATAAGGGAGGAATCAGGAAGTTTTTTTCTCACTCTGTCAATAAATGCGGGAAATTCATCTTCCAGAAAAACCGGCCTGCCTGACTCGGTTTCTTTATCGGTTTCTTTATAGGACCAGCCCTGTTTGGGATAACCGTAGGTATCGAGATGGATTCCGTCAAATCCTGTTTGCCTGAGGGCGATGCGATACTGCTCGATAATATGATCAGACCAGGGGGAGTTTTCTGACAGGTTCATGATATAGAAGGTGTCTATCAGGCTGAAGGGACTTCCGTCAGCAGCGTAGAGGCCCTGCTCAGGGTGCTCTTCAAGATACTCCCTGGATGCAGCGTATACGGCTCCGTAGGCCATGGAAATAATGCCGGCTGCTTTGCAGGCTTGAATATAGTGTTCCACCGTTGATAGATCGATGGGCTTCCCCATCATATCCCGGTAGAGCCCTGCCGGCGGCTGGTAGTCATGATGTCGATATACCCAATCATAGTATTGAATATGAGTAAGATGAAAGCGTCTGAAGAATCGCAGAGTTTCGGCTGCATGCTGCTTGTCAGAGGTCTTGAAATCGCAGAGAAAACCGTAGCGAACTGTCGGCCGATCGGGATTGATGAAATCAAATGCGGAGGAAACCGGGACTTCTGCCTGTTTTTCCGTGCTGTTTCCCGCACTGAAATCCAGATAGGACACGCTGCAGGTGCCGGTTACGCCGAATGCATATCCCGGTCTGCGCCAGAGTTCCGGGACAGGGATAACTATTGGAATTACTCTGGGTATTGCTGTTTCTTCCAACTCGACTGCCTCGAAGCTTTCCTGTAAATGATACAGCGTAAGCCGGCAGCTAAGGTTTCTCAGTTTAACCATCGCGGCAATTTCAAGATTGTCAAATTGCAGGATCAGTTCGGCTGCTATCGTATCGCCTGTACTATATCGGGTTTTCTCAGGTATCAAATGAATTCTCATGGAGCTCCTCTTCCTCAAGCCTCTTTCGGCAAAGAATTTTCTGCAATCTCAGCCTTTCATCGCCCCGGCGGTTATGCCGTGAATAAAATATTTTTGAAATGCAATAAAAGCCAGTACAGCCGGCGTTAGGCCAATGAAAGCCGCGGCAGCCATTTCAGGCCAGTTTGCCCCATACTGCTGAAAAAAGAGTGAAATAGCCAGGGGGATGGTTCGATGAGCTTTGTCCTGCAGGAAGAAAACTGCCTGGGCATAGTTATTCCACATGCCGAGTCCCTGCAGGATGACGACCGAAGCGGTAACAGGTTTTATGAGCGGCATGACAATAAGCCAGTAGGATTTAAACCGTGAGCATCCGTCCATAAGCGCCGATTCTTCCATATCCTCCGGCATGGCCCTGATAAATCCGGTATAGAGAAAGACAGAAAATGGTAACGCATTAGCCGCTAATACACAGATCATGGACCAATAGCGATTGATTCCATGGATCCTGATCATGAGGGTATACAACGGAACGGTATTTATAATCCCGGGAACCATCATACAAACGAGAAAGAGATAGAATATCGTTTTATTGAGCAGTGTCCTGAACCGGGCAACGGCAAAACCAGCCATGGATGCCAGAAATATCAAGCCGGCTGCTGCCCCGAAAGTAATTACCGCACTGTTGAAAATTGAACGTCCCAGATCCGAACGGCGCCATGCCGATGTGAAATTCTGAAAGAAGAAATCAGGAACCAGCCTTACAGCGCCAAGTCCGCCTTCCGGTGATTTGAGTGCTATCAGAATAAGCAGGTAAAAGGGGATGACTGCGGCTATGGCAGCTGCTGTTGTGAGGAGCACATTCAGGTTCCTCTGAAAGTTTTTTCCGATCTGATACCTGAGAATGGTCATGCGTCCTCCAGCTTGTCAAAGAACCGCATCGAGAAAAGCACCGGGATCAGGATGATGATGAACAGTATCATAGCAACTGCCGTGGAAAAACCTGTCCGGTTCCCATAGCACATTCTCATGATATAGATGCTCAGTGATTCTGTCGCATACCCGGGCCCTCCGTCTGTCAGGGCCAGAATAATCTCAAATACTGATAGTGAGCCGATAATATTGGTAATAACATTTATGCGCAGGGCCGGCAGGAGCTGTGGTATGGTTATTCTGGTGAAGACCTGCCATTCCCGGGCACCTTCCACATGAGCAGCCTCATACTGTTCATCTGGAATAGCCTGCAGCCCGGCAAGATAAATAACCATCGTCATCCCGGCAAACTGCCAGACATTCACCAGGATAAGTACCGCCATGGCACTGCCGCCGGAGAGCATCCAGTTGGCTGTCGTCGAGATTCCTGCATTACGGGCAAAAATAGCAAGCATTCCTCTGCCTGGCTGCAGAAGCAGATACCAGACGCTGCCCATTATCATAGGACTGATAACAGCGGGCAGATAGACCAGTCCCCGTATCACCGGAATAAGTTTCCTCCCCTCCCCGAGCCGACGTGGGCCCGCGGCGGCGTTCTGCGAAGCAAAGCGCCAGGTAGTCCGGAAGATACAGCAGCGGGTACTGCCGAGGGCAAATACCAGGGTATTGCGTACATCCTGGGTAATGCCCGTTCATCAGCAAAATCGGTAAAATTCCGGAGTCCAATAAACCGGGGATCGGTGAATCCATCCCACTCTGTCAGGCTTAAATGCATTCCCCGGTAAGGATAGAGAAAAAAGAGGGCAAACAGCAGCAGTGCCGGTATAGCCATATACTGGTGCCATGGAATTGTGTGTCCGTGGGTGTGTCTGCTGTTTGTCCTATTATACATAAGGCCTCCAAACAATTTTTAATAAGCGGCATCCCAGAGCGCTGCATACTTCTCGGCAAATTCGCTGGTCCGTTGTACCGCCCGGTCAGAAGCCCGGATCAGACGGCTGGTATCATCAACTGAAAGTCCGGGCAGCTTCGTTGAAAAGTTAATTCCGACATAAGTGTCAAGCAGGCGCTTGGCATCGTCTTTAATGGGCTCCAGTCGGCATAGACATCGGTAAATGCTGACGGGCATACCGCGAATTGCCGGCCTTCGTTGAACTTCAGGGCTGAACATAAATTCAAGAAATGCCATAGCTTCTTCATATACCTCGGTTTCTGCTGAGACTGCCCACACTGAATCTTTCGGCACTGAGCACCATGGAGCATAGCCGTCCATAATCGGGGAAATGGGGCAAAACCGATATTGTCTGCCATTTCGGGGTTCAGCTTGATGATATCACCGACTACCCACATACCCTGATTTATCATAGCGGCTTTTCCCGAAGCGAAAGCCTTCTGATTGGTGTAGTTGCTGTTACCGCATCTGCATTGATAAGGCGTTTTTCCCGCAGCTCGAGCAGGCCGGCCGCAAAGCTTTCCATTACGCCTCGGGGATATCCCAGCAAGGTCTCCCAGATCGTTATTCAGAAATGCCTGACGCGATCCGGGTATTCCCGTAAATCCTGCTTTACTATACCGTGAGCCCAGAATTCCCATCAAATGGCCAAGGGTCCAGGAATCTTTTCCGCCCAGGAAAAATCGGGTCGATATCGGGCCTTGCTTTCTTGACGGTTTCCAGATTGGCTATAAAATGGTCCCAGGTCTGCGCATCACTAAGGCCGAGCTCGGCGAAAAGCTGCTTGTTGTAGAAGAGTCCGCCCATAGTGACATTGGTTGCTATGCGAAACTGCTTGCCGGTTTTCAGGTCGGTGCACAAAGCCTTGACTGACGGTACAATTCTCTCCCAGAATTCGCTGTCTGACAAGTCTGCATACAGTCCCTGATCAATAAAATCCTGGGTTACTACCGTTGTCAGATCCGGCATTTCTCCCGAAGCAAGCTTCACTTTGATAACATTGCTGGCATCCTTCTGAAATTCATGCTCAATATGAATTCCAGGATTTGCCGCTTCAAAAGCTGCTATCTTTGCATCTTCCCATTCTACGGTTTCAACACGTCCCGAAAAATAGGCAACAGAAGCCTTTTTCTCCTGTACGCCCTGTGCGGATAGCGAAAACAGGGCTGCAATTGCAATAAATAGTACTCCGACGAGTATTTTTACTGTTTTATGCATGATTTTTCTCCTTTTGGATAGTATAATACCCCGATAGCTGATAGTCGACTATCAGGTACATTGCATGGGACCAGAGCAGCGGAGCGGCAACAGGCCCCCATCGCTCTTCCCATGGTCGAATCATTGACGGATCGTTTGTCCGGGCAAGGACCTGCTCGGGCAGCGTTCCGTCATCTTTCTGCTGGCGGATTATCCAATCCAGCAGCGGCCGGGCCTTTTCGGGACTGCCTTCTTCAAGGTAGTACCAGGCAAGCCACGCTGAAAGTATAATCCACTGCCCTCCACCATAATAGGTGTCTTCCGGATATCGTTTTACACCTCCTTCTTCAAGAATTTGCCG
This sequence comes from Spirochaetales bacterium, assembly GCA_018399255.1. Classification (GTDB taxonomy): domain Bacteria; phylum Spirochaetota; class Spirochaetia; order JABMQR01; family JABMQR01; genus M55B182. Next base: position 11,193 of record JAGYPA010000018.1, read on the forward strand.
TTCTATCGCTTTGACGGTATTCCGCATCAAAGGGTGATCTGCAGGGAATATTTTGTAGGGAGTACTCAGCCAGATCAGGCTGGCATCTATGCTTTCTGAGCCGATATATTTGGGAAACCTCCCGGATGGGTGGGAATACTGGATAATAAATGAGCGGATGGTCCCTGCCAGGGTTTCAGCAGCAGCCCTGGCAGACGGGTCAAGATAGCGGGATATCGCTTTCACTCCTCCGGCAACACAGGCAAGGGTTGACGGATGAATGTGATCCGGGTGTTCCTCCCAGCAGTCGCTGTTGGGAATATTCCACACCATCGATAAGTACTGAAGGACCAGGTGCACACTTTCCAGCCACTTCCCGGGAATTTCCTGCAGCTGTATTTTTTCCAGGTATTGGGAAAGCAGCCAAAGCCAGGATCCGTATCCGTCTATCTGGAAATTCGGCCAATCAGATTCATCGTTACCGCCGTCAACGGTATACCGCGCTCCGAGAAAGTCGGAATTTGCAAGTGGTCCGCCGGTTTCCAGTTTGCCGGGTAGCTGTTCGATTATAAGCCGATGTTTGAGAACAGTCCCGCTTACCCAGTTCAGATAGCGCATGGTTCCTTCTTCCTGCCCATACAGGAGCAGCGCATATGCATTGTAGGTGTTGTCTCTCAGCCAGGAGTATCCGTATTGAGAGAAGGATGGGCTGGCAACAAAGGCCCCGCCGGCATGCTGGTGCGCCATTATGATTTCCAGACTGGTATCGGTAAGCAGGGTTCTTTTCGCTGTAATGTCAGTGCTGTCCATATCTCCTCCAAATTGTAAGTAAGCGTTTACCGTAAGCGCTTACTTACCTATCAAAAAAACCCCGTCCTTCCGGCACCTTGCAATCAGACATCCGTTACTGAATCACGAACAGAAATACTGTGCCGCAGGACAATATTTTCACGCCTGTCGCTTTTCAGCAGCAGATCCATTGCCCACTCCCCCATTTTCTCTATCGGCTGTCTGACCGTGGTCAGAGCAGGAAATGTCATTTCAGCATCCAGAGTATCATCATAGCCAATTATTGACATACTGTCGGGAAGGGGTATCCGTTTACTATGCAGATAGGCCATCGCACCCGCAGCCATCTCATCGCTTGCGGCAAAGACTGCCGTCAGTCCGAGGTCTCTTTGCATCAGCTCCTCCATCGCCGCGGAACCGCTTGTAAAATGAAAATCCCCATAGGCAATTCGGGCTTCCAGCAATTCGATTCCTGCATCCTCCAAAGCCTGTCGGTATCCGGCGATACGCGGCTTGCCGGCTATCCGGTCTTCAGGATTACCGCTGATCATACCTATTTTCCTATGTCCCCGGCCGATCAGATAGGAGACGGCGCTGTAGGAAGCCTGCCGGTCATCGACCCGCACATAGGGAAACGGATATTTATCCGTGTAGGTTGCCACCAGGGCTACCGGTATATTGAGCTTTTCCAGAATTTCGCCATATTCATCTTTGAGCCATTCACTGATAAAGAGTATTCCGTCAACACGCTTTTCACTCAGCGTTTGTATGTAGTTAAGCGTTCTTTCACCATTCCGGTCCGTATTGCAGATTATGACACTATAGTTCTTGCTGTGGGCTACCTTTTCAATTCCTTTGAGAAGTTCAAATGAGAAGCGGCTGGAAAGGCATGGCATCAGCACGCCGATTGTGTTGGTAGTCTGGCTTACCAGCCCCCGTGCAATTGCATTCGGCTTGTAGCCGAGCTCATCAATTACACGCAGGACCTTTCGCCGTGTGTCTTCGGTAAATCCGGTTTTATTGTTTATTACGCGGGAGACCGTTGCTGTTGAAACTCCGGCCCTTCTCGCCACGTCATCGATCTTTGATATCATTATCCACTATCACCTTTCGTTAAGTAAGCGCTTACGTAATAATATCACAAATCGCACAGACGTCAAGTATTCTTTTGCGTTTTTTTCCTGGCAGCCTTCAGGCCGCTATAAAACCCGTTTGACAGCTTTTATTTTTTTTATGTCGACCGTCTTGCCCAGCAGTACCAGGGTTGAGGCTTCTTCGACTGCATAGTCCGGTTGGGGGACAAGAATAAACTCCTCCGGATCCAGCTGCTTTATGGCGATGATGTGCACATTGTATTTTGCCCGCAAATTGAGCTCCCTGATCGTTTTCCCTATAAACTCTCGCGGCGGTTCTATCTGAACTAAATCGAATTTGTCTGAGAGCGGAAGAAAATCGAGCACATTCGGGCGGGAAAGATTCCGGGCAATTCGCATAGCCATTTCTCTTTCAGGGAATATGATATCGGTAGCCCCGACCCGTTTCAGAATTTTTCCGTGATCATCATCCAGGGCTTTTACAAGAATTCTTTTAACACCAATTTCGTGCAGATAGAGACAGATAATAATACTTTCACTGATTTTGGTTCCGGTACTGACCACAACACCGTCGGTTTCTTCCAATCCAAGGGCTTTCAAGGCATCCTTATCTGTAGCATTCATCACAACGGCTTCCGTTGTACATGAATCTATCGCCTGAATCCGGGCACGGTCAGCATCAATGGCGATAACTTCATGGCCTTCCTCAAAGAGAGTTTTTGCGGTATAGAATCCAAAATTACCCAGGCCGATAACTGCAAAACGCTTCATTGTCTATCTCCTCTCCCGCCTATCCCGGTCCTGATCCATGAAAAACATCTGAGGCTCTTGCAAAAAGCAAGAGCGACGATTTGGAGCCAATTTCAAAAATGCGAAGCATTTTGAAATTGGCTCATCTATCTATCCGATCATGATATTCTCTTCAGAATATTCAATTCCGTTCGCCGCGCTCGTGCCAAAGGCAATAATGAGGAAAGGCGTAAAACCCTCACCGCCGACAATCATTATAGGCAGATAAAAAAAATTCACCGTTGCGCAGCGTTCAGCAGCGTGTAACGCCCATGGAAAGTCCGACAGTACCGTAAAGCTGAGACTGTTTCCTGCAAACAAACAGGCAAAATGGTTGCGTCAGCGATTACGGCAGCACTGTTTTTCCGTTGGTTGCCAGCAGGAAAAAAAATCAGCCTGATAATAGTACTCGCCAACGATCAGAATAAGAGATCGTCCCACCGTATCTTCAGGTATGCTCTTTTATACATGCTCACCCGTTTATAACTTTATTCTGCTCCAGCTGCTGGCCATAAGAATTGCCAGAGCGGTTGTCTTGACCCCTCCTCCGCATGAACCGGGATGCTCCCACAAACATCAGAAACAGCATCAGGCTGGTCCGGGTATCACCAAGGGCGGCAATATCCATTGTGCAAAGCCGGCAGTGCGGGCTGCTACCGATTGGAAAATCGCCCTGAGAAATACTTCTCCTGGTGGCAGGATCGGCCAATGAAAACTCCGGCAGGCTTAAGAGCAGTGCCCCTGGCACATCAGCAGGATTGAAGTAGTCAGAAATAGTCCTAAGTCTGAATTGAGACTTTTAGTCCATTTAATTTTGTAAGGATCTTTTCAATCTCATACAGGACCGAATTCCTTGACTGCTGAAGATGATCAGCAGGCTCATGACAGCATTAAGATGTAGAAATTGAGCTGCTGTACTGTGACAAGGCTGTCAGGAACAGAGAGAATCCGGCATTGCAGAAGGCGGAAACAGCATGAAAATTCCTGTATAAAGCGCATTCTGACAGGCATAACGTGGACCAGAACAAGCTCAGCAGCAGCGCCCTCGATAAGCTCAATCAGAAATATAAACTTAAATCGATACTTATGACAAACTCGGTAAATATCATCTCTGGAGTGTGTGAAAACAAATCCTGCATTACCTTTCTGTCGAAAGGATACACTTCTCTCATCCATGGAAGCATGGTTACTGAGAGAGGGTCATGACCCTGATACCTCCCCAGTTGAATGAGCACCAGGATAACCAGCTGGGCCGAACAGGGTAAGGCAAAATATCCGGTACATAAACAATAATCAGCCTTGTTACAAAACGGCAGAGACTGCGGTAAACAACGCGTCCAGTGCATTGATGCTCCCCTGCACCGTCGAGAACGGAAGCATGAGCAGCAGCGTGCCGATTCCGATAAGGGAAAGAAAGCTTGCGAGAACCAATGCGCCGGGATGTATTTTCTTAAAGGCGCCGGAAAGAATCACTGCAAGCTCCGAGGACTGAGAAAGTAGGTGCAATGTGTATGTTCTTTACGGGTGCACTTTTCCAGCTGTATCTTATGCCCGAGAACCAGTCTGTTCTGGCAGGCGCCGCAAACCGCCATCTCCTCCTGATTGCTGAATTCAACATAAGCGAGATACGGGCAGCATTCATCCAGAATGCTTGCTGTTGAATTCAGACCATCATCAACGGAAATTGTAACAATCCCGTTTTTAAGATACTTCTTTTCGCATCCCGAATATTCAGTTCCAATATCCTTCAGTGTTTCCAGTATTTCTCTATGAGGGATGCATAAAAGGGCAAGAACTGGAATGTCGTGATGCTTCAAAGCGCGGCAAAGATTTGACAGACGTTCCCGGTCCCGCAGTTCTACTGAACAGAAATTAACCAGAACCAGATCATACAGCCCGGTAATGGCTGTATCCAGACAGAGAACTGGTGAACTCTCCACCTCACATCCCCCTCCACCTGTAATGGTCCGAGTGATATCACAAATCAGAAATTTCTCTTTTTTCAACCATATCTCCTTTCGACAGGGAGCATAAAAGTGAACGTACTGCCTGAGCCTTCAGCTGAATCGACCCAGATAGCTCCCCCATGAGCACGAATAATCTCCTTGCATATTGCAAGGCCAAGTCCGCTGCCGCTGTTTTTGTCCTTCGATACCTGCATAAACTTCTGAAATATTTTCGCCTGGTATTCCAAAGGAATGCCCGGTCCATTATCACGAACTGAAAAATACGCATTCAAATTATCCCGCCAGGCTGAAAGAACTATCTGCCCGCCTTGACTGACATATCTGAGCGCGTTAGATATAAGATTGGACAACACCCAGGTTATTTTGTTAGCATCAACCTCCACCTTAATATCGCTATTGGGAGCAGATACCGAAAGAACCACCTTTTTCATATCCAGTTGGCCGGAAAAAATTTCTGAAACATGTGTAAAAAGCGAAAAAACCGAAACCCGCTCAAAATCCAGCTCTATGCTTCCTGCTTCGAGTCTTGAGAGATCCAGAAGCTCATGGACCAGATTCTTCATGCGGTCGACCTCCTCACAGGCTACCTGGAGCAGCTCCTTTTCGCGGGGCGCCAGATCAGATTCAATTTGATTGCGAATCAACTCTATGCTCATTCCCAGGCTGGTCAGCGGTGTGCGCAGCTCATGTGAAGCAGCCATGATAAACTCACTTTTCATGCGTTCTACTTCCTTGAGATGCGTTACATCACGAAGCAGCAGGACAACTCCAGAAATTTGACCATCCTTGCCTCGAATGCTGGTAACCGAAAAGAGAAAATGTCGAATTGCATCTTCTTTTGCAATAATAAGAATTCTGTCCTCGTCTGCCACTTCCGGCTTTTTCCCGGTTTCAATTGCCTGCTGTATAATCCCGCAAATTCGTTTGTCACTGATAAAATCATCGCAGTGCAGTGCTGAATAATCAGAAAATTCCAAACCAAACAATGTTCGGGCTGCTGCATTTATTCCGGTAACTGCGAGTACTGGATCGAATACTATCATCCCATCTTCAATACTTGCCAGAATGGCCTCACCTTTGCGCTTTTCCGAAAGAATCTGTTCAATATTCAGTTCATGATACCGCTGCAGCTTCGATACCATCTGGTTGAATTCCCCCGCCAGCAGTCCCAGTTCATCAGGTGTTCGGACCGGAACGCTGACTGTATAATCACCAGCTGAGATTATGCGGGAAGCTTCAATAAACTGCCTCAGGGGTTTAACCAGTCTTTCGGCCAGAAACAAACTGAAAACCAGCGCCAGAATCAGAGCGGATGCAGCAATGACTGATGTGGACCAGACTGCTCTTGCAGCAACTGAACCGGCACGATCTCTTGCCGCATACATAACTTTCTCATTCATGACATATAGTTGATTGCATTTGCTGCGAACAACTGAGGATAAGCGCAGAACGTCTCCGGATTCCGGACTGGTAATACCCTGAGTGCTCATAGCGGAAAACACCAGCTCCCTGTATTCACTGTATGTCTGCTCTATGCTGTTGACGAGATCCTGTTCTCCGTCAATAGTAATATTATCTTTAGCTCTAGCCAGCCATTGAATAAAAACCAGATCCGCTGCCCTGAGCTCCTCCTGAATTTCTCCAGCAGCGGCCGCATAGGAAAGCAGCATGTATATACGGCTCTCCTGTGCTTCAAGAGATTCAGCCATGTTTTTTGCAGCCAGGATGCTGCGGTAATTTTCGCTGAGAATAGCATCAGTAGCATCACGTAACGAGAGTATATTAGTAATCGCCCAGATTATTACGATACTCAGCAGCGCAAACACTACTCCATAACCCATTAAAATATTTTTTTTCAGCGTCATTTTTTTCCCTTCCTATATCGATGCAAGATATGTGCCAACCGCTGATGCCGAACTGATTGAGCGACTTTAGTGATGATATGGTATTCATATTGCATAATGAAAGCCTTGGCAGGAATGGACATTGCATTCTGCAAGTATTTCAATTGAGGTGGTACGTCCGTCTCTTTCTCCAAAGGGTAGCTTGATCTATTCCCAGAATTGCAGCTGCCTCTTGAATTGTTCCAGTACGAGCCAGTACACGGGAGATATGGATTTTTTCCAATTGACTGAGAGAGACAGGATCCCCTGGCGAAGGAGTTCTGGATTCAGTAAATACTCCGCCGGGAAGCGGGAGCGTATCCAGATTTATTGAAGTAACCGATCCAAGAATAACCGCACGTTCTATACAGTTTCTTAACTCACGAATATTCCCCGGCCAGGAATAACCGACAAGCCTCTCCATAGCATCCTGACCAATTTCAGTAATTTGCTTATGATTGATTGAAGAAAAATGGGAAAGAAATCCGCGGACAAGAGGAATGATATCTTCTTTGTGCTCACGAAGGGGAGGTATAGAAATCGATATCACATTCAGGCGATAGTATAGGTCTTCACGAAATGTACCGTTATGTATTTTTTCTTCGAGATTTGCATTTGTTGCGGCAATTATGCGTATATCTGCTTTGCGCGTAACCGGGTCTCCTACCCGCTGATAGGTTTTGTCCTGTATTACCTGCAGAAGCTTAGCTTGCGTCGAAACAGGCATATCTGCTATTTCATCAAGAAAGAGCGTCCCTCCCTCACACATAGCAATTCTTCCGGGATTCTCTTTATGCGCTCCGGTAAAAGCCCCGCGCATATGGCCGAAGAGCTCACTTTCCAGCAGTTCTGAAGGCATCGCAGGGCAGGAAACAATGGAAAATGGACGCAAAGAGCGGGAGCTCCATTGGTGAACAGCCTTTGCCAGCACCGATTTGCCAGTTCCGCTCTCCCCTGTCAGCAGCATTACTGCTTCAGAAGAGGCCGCTGTTTTTACAGTTTCCAGAACGCGCTTCATTCCGGGGTTTGCACTGATAAAATAGCTTTCCGGTTCGTGATTTGCCGTCTGCTCCCGCAATGATGCAAGCTCGAGTTCAAGGCTGCGTATTTTCTGAATACGGCCAGCTATCAGTCGAATTTTTCCTGCGGAAAAGGGTTTTTCTACATAGTCTGCTGCTCCCAGTTTCATGGCCTCAACAGCACTCTCTATGGAAGCATGTGCAGTTATCATGATAATTTTCAACCAGGGACTGGTAGACAGGAGTTTGGGGATAAGATCCATACCGCTTTCTGTACCCAGCTTCAAATCCAGAAATACAGCATCGAAACAGTGACGTGATGCCTCTTCCAGCGCATCGAAACCGCTGCCAACAGCAATAACCACATGGCCTTCTTCAGCCAGACAGTAAGAAATAGTCTTTCGGATATTGATTTCATCATCCACCACGAGGATACTCAATTCGACCATAGCAGCAGTATAGCGTAAATAATTATAAAAAAGGAAGACTCCTTTACAGCCTTCAGCCCGGAAGCACCCGTAAGAGGCCCTTTTTACTGAGTACTACTTTATAATGAAACAACTGCTCGCCTCCGTCCCCTCCCAGCTCCGCAAGTACAAGAACGATATGGAGATGATAGACTTTTTTCCCTTTACGTTCTTTTATCTGCTGATTATCTATCGCATAAAACCGGTCATCGGGATCATCCATTTCCCTCAGCCATTTATCTATACGGATCCGGATAATTTCATTGATTCCTTCCAGACGCATATGGTTCTTCTGCAGCTTCTTGGAATTGAGCTTGATGTGGCGAGAATAATAGACAATATCCTCATTGGGCATAATTTTTCTGAAGGGGTTGGGCTTTTCGTAACGGAGCGCTTTAACCCTGCTGGAAACATCCCGGAGACGGATAAAATCGATACGCTCCTTCGCACTGCCCACTTTAGCCTCGTTTGCCGGGTCACGATAGAGCGATATATTATCGGCAATAAGCCGGGGAACCCCTTTGCCAAGCACATCCCGCATGATCTCCTTGATCCGATCCTTAAAGACATAGGCAAGGATTATGATGATTGCCCATGGAAGGGTGTTCTGGCTGTAGTTTTTCTGGGCATAGAAGGAGGCCAGAACGGCAAACGTCATAGCTGAGGCAGCAGCCAGCCCGGCGAAAATATGCCGGACCTGTTTGGGGAGGGTCGAATTGTCGGTATGAATATAGAGTGATGACTGTGACCACTTTTTCAGCATGCTGGTTCGATAAGAGACCGCTTCGTCTATATGGTTCTGTCCATTCACCTCAAAACTGATATACTGGAACTCCCGGCGATGCTCTTCCTCAGCCTTGAAGCTTTTCTCGATCTGCTCCAGCAGCTCATCGCGGAGGGGAATCTGGCGGGCAATCATGAAGATTTCCGCGAGGGTATCGAGATTAAGCAAGGTGATATTTTCATCAGTCCACCGGAATGCAGTCCGCAGACTCTCCGGGATTCGCGGCTCAAGAAACTGAGGATACATATCGCGAAAAGTACCGGCAGTTTTTTCCGCTGATCCCAGGGTTCTTTTCAGCTTTGCGGTACATACAGACCTGGCGGAGGGTTTGACCGATTCCTGCAGAATTATCTGGACGGTATCCTTCATTTCCCGGCGGAAATTATTAACGAGCGTCTGCATTTCATAGATAGTTCGCCGCTCTTGCCTGGGATCAATGATTGTCTTTTCCAGAATCCTTTTAATTCTATACAATGGACTGAGTTCACAGGCAGGATCCAGGAGTTTTTCCAGGGAGAGATTGGGAGAGGAAAAACGGGTGCGGGCGGAAATATCATTCAGAATTTTCAGCGGCTGGTAGTTGGCAGAACCCCGTATATTCAGCTGCGCCGGTGAGAAAATATAGAGCTTCAGATGGTAGCGTTCTTTTCCGGATTTACTGACCGGAAGACTGGTTTTCAGTTCAAGATGCGTCCGACTGTGCAAGCGGACATCTGTTTCAAATTCTTTCATTCTTTTACTGCTCCGGGGGAAATTCCGTCCGAAACAGAATACTGGAAATCTTCAGATCCATCACTGCCGGTGCTTCCCTATCAGGAAAGTATAGCATATTCCGACAAAAATTAAACGAGGAAAGGGTTGAATTGTCTGGCATTATTTATCAGGCATCAGTTCCCGCAATGGTTCTGACCAGGCTCCGCCAGAGGAACGGTAACTGCTCCGTCAGGCAGTATCCATATCTTTGCGTTCGCCCCTTTCTGCTGGAGCGCTTCATCCACGGCAGCCTGCAGGTCAGAGACAGGCTGGATAAAAATATTTTCCAGAAGCTTGCCTTCCAGTTCCGTCTTTGCCCAGATCTGCGCCCAAGTTGATATTTCCGCCATCTTGGCAGCTTTGTGAAACCCGAGACGATAGGTCGCCTTGATCTTATCGACCACCTCCTCCGGTGTTTTGCAGGAACTCAGCAGTTCGATATAGGCTGCTTCCCCCACCCCTTCCCGACAGGCGGAGACAAGAATAAGGATTCCGCCCTCATTCAGCGCCAGCTTACCGTTATCTATAGCCTTCTGAGCCTGATAGAGATCCACGTCCATCGGGTATCCGGCGCAGGAGATCACAATATCTGCCTTTTGCGGAATGGTGGTAGTAAAAATTTCGTTGGCGGCAGAAACGGCATCATCAAACGAGACCAGTATGTCGCCGGCGGTAACGCGGTAAATGTTGTGAAGCTTGTCCATAACCGTCATGATGGAGAATATTTTTTTATCTTTCAGCGTTTTCAGGGCATCTACCATATCCATATGGACCGGGTTTCCTGCCAGTTTGAGCGTCTGGGCATCGAGCGATATCGCGTGGCTGTGGTTCTGTTCGATGGTTCTGTAGGAGGCTATGCCAGGCAGTATCGCTTTGCGCCCTCCCGTGTAGCCGGCAAAGTAATGAGGTTCCACCGACCCGATCGCTATGATCTTATCGGCTTCGTATCCTTTCCGGTTTATGTACATTTCCGTACCCTGTCCGGAGGTTCCAAGGTAGACCATCTCCTCATCTTTACGGGCGTCATGCACAAAGATCGCATCGGCAAACCGGTCATAATGACGGCCGAAGATAAACCGGTACTCCTCTTCAGTCGGCCCCCGATGGACCCCGGTGGCAATAATGAATTTCGCATTGGCGGCAGCCAGGTCATCGGCAATAACATCGAGTACCTGCCGGGTCGGGGTCGGCCGGGTTCCGTCATTGACGATTACCAGCAGTGAGCCGGACCCGTTAATCATCTCATTATAGTCCAGCGACCCGGAACTGCTGTTCAGGGCATCCCATATCAGCGATTCGGGAGAGCCGGCGGCGGTAAGTTCATTCGGCTCGATCATACCGGCAAAATTGTGCTCCGGCAGATTTATCTCAATTTTTTTCCGGTTATAGGGAACTGACAGTTTCATAAGGCTGCTCCTGTTAAGAATTTTCCAGCTGCTTGCCTTCAGATAGGGCTGCGGCTTTTCTTAAAGAAATACGGGCATTCTCCCGGGCTTTGCATATGTGCTGATGCATGAGGGATGCCGCTTTGTCGCCGTCCCCCTCCTTGATCGCCTGGTAGATAGCCCGATGGTCGGCCAGACTCGATTTCGGCTGATTTTTCAGACGCAGGGTGGTTTCCCGGGTTTTATTGAGCAGCGATTTAGACATCAGCAGCATTTTTTCAAATACGTTATTATGGGTAGCCCGGGCTACAGCTTCATGAAATCCGTTATCCCCGACCAGCCCGATGCCGCCGGCGGCGATATCAAGCTGCATCAGATCCAGACTTGCAGAAATAGCATTCAGGTCGTCAGTTGTTCGCTGGACAGCAGCAATCCGGGCAAATTCCGTCTCTATGATAAGGCGGAAGTCCAGCATTTCCATAACCATATTGTCTTCGCTCTCGAGAAATTCGGCAAATGGATCGATTATGGTGTCCAGGGTGATCTCACGGACAAAGGTTCCGCCCCCGACACCGACCCTCGATTCGAGATATCCGGTTTTCTCCATTATCTTGAGGGCTTCACGGATCGATGCCCGACTGACCTGAAACTGTTCTGCCAGTTCCCGTTCGCTTGGAAGCTGGTCGCCGGGTATGTAGACTTTATCCTTAATCATCTGCAGAAGAATATTACCGACATGTTCCGATAACCGGCTCTTCTTGATCGGCTCTATTCTGGCTGTCATATCTCTACTCTCCTGTCTGCCCTGCTCTGTCCTGCTCTAAGAATCCGCCCTTTTTCCGGCAGACCTGCTGCTGCCGATAGTATGGACTGCAAAGCCTTCAACCGCATGGGCTGCTTCCATTACTGTCTCGCTTATAGTCGGATGGGGATGAACCGTGCTGTAAATTTCCTCAATAGTCAGTTCTGACGCTATGGCCAGTGCCATTTCCGCTATAATATCAGTTGCCCGGGGCGACATCAAGTGCGCTCCCAATAGTGCTCCGCTGTTCTTATCGGTAACAAGCTTGACGAATCCTTCCGTCTCGCCAATGATAACAGCCTTGCTTGCGGCCTTCATCGGGAAGAAGCCTTCAACTGGTTTGAATCCTCTCGCCGCTGCTTCCCCGGCCGTCAGCCCGACCGATCCGATTTCCGGACGGGTATAGATGCACGACGGGATTATCTGACGGTTGATATAGTTCTTTTTTCCCAGGATATGGTCAACTGCAATTAGAGCGTGTGCAGTGGCGGCATGAGCCAGCATCCAGCCTCCGGTAACATCTCCAATGGCATAGATATCGGGCACCGTTGTCTGCTGGTGATCATTTACCGGAATACATCCTTTTTGCGTTGGAACTCCCGCGGCTTCCAGCCCTATATCGTCAGTCACCGGTTTCCGCCCGACGGCAATAAAGAGCCGGTCAGACTGAATGGATTTTTCATCTTCACCAATGGTGATGCGGCAGGTGACACCGGAGCCGGTTCCAGCCGGAGCTACGGTATTTACGGCTGCACCTGTAATGATCTCCATTCCTTTTTTCTGGAAATCCTTCTTCAGAAGTTCCGCAATTTCTGAATCCATTCGCGGCAGCAGCTGAGGCATCATTTCCACTATGGTCACCTTGACGCCGAAATCGTGAAAAATGAGCGCGCTTTCAACCCCGATTACTCCGCCCCCGATAATGGTTATGCTCTCCGGCATTTCCAGGGCTTCCAGAAGCAGCGTATCGCTTGTCCAGTAGTCTATCTGCTCCAGCCCGGGGATGGGCGGCACTGAGGGTTCTGAGCCTGTTGCCAGTATAATCCTGGCGGCTGTTATCGTCCGCTCCGTCTCTTTTCCAAGGCAGGATATGGTGTGGTTATCGGTCAAGGTCCCTGCTGCGGTTATTATTTCTGCTCCATGATACTTCAGCAGGCCTTTTACGCCGGAACGGAGTTTGCGGACGGTTTTCTCACGGTATGCATAGACTTTATCCATGTCAAATCCCGGTTCGGTCCGGGTTATGCCGAACTCATGAGCTCGTCGAACTGTCTCCAGCACTTCACCGCTGTGCAGCATGGCTTTTGTTGGAATGCAGCCGCGGTTGAGGCAGGTGCCTCCAAGGGTATCTTTTTCTATGAGCGCTGTCCGCAGTCCCTGCCGTGCAGCATGAATCGCTGCGACGTAGCCGCCGGGCCCGGAGCCGATTATAACCAGGTCGTAGTCGTAGGTTGGTTCAAATGCCATTCAACACCTCTTCATTGGTTCAAATCATCAGGAGGGGATTTTGCAGAATCCCTCTCAAAGTCTGCAGAAATTCTGCTGCCGGAGCACCATCAATAAGACGGTGGTCATAGGTAAGCGAAAGCGTGCAGACAGGTCGGACAGCAAGCTGCTTTTCTATGACTACCGGTCTGTCGGTTATCGAGCCTACAGCGAGTATGCAGCTTTCGGGCCGGTTTATAATTGCCGTAAAACTATCGAGGCCGTACATTCCGAGGTTCGATATAGTAAACCGTCCGCCGGCAAGATCTTCCGGCTGCAGGGTATTGCTGCGTGCTGCAGCGGCAAGCCGCTTGCTTTCGGCATGGATATCCTCGAGGCTGCGCTGGTCGGCATGGGAAATCACCGGCACAATCAATCCCTCATCCAGGGCAACGGCTATACCGATATTGACATCCCTGAACTGCAGAATATTTCCATTACTCCCTATCTGCCGGTTAATGCGGGGATGGCGCTTAAGGGCTGCGGCTGCTGCCCTGACAATAATGTCATTGAATGAAACTGCCCGTCCTTCGGCTTTGAAAGCTGCCCGCAGTCGTACTGCTTCGCTCATGTCTATATCCATCCGGTGAACGGCCTGTGCTGCTTCATCGAGACTGCTGCGCATCCTTTCGGCTATGACTTTCCTCATGCCGCGCATTGGAATCTCCTCAGCCCCATACTCTGCAGATTCCGGATAACTTCCAGTCGTCTTCTGCCGGGCAGCGGCGGCTATATCTGCTGAATATATTTTACCCCGAGGTCCGGTACCGGTAATTGAGGCCAGATCCTGACCGGTTCGTTCGGCCAGTTTCCTGGCTGTCGGGGTGGCGGATGGCTGTCCCGGGGCGCTTGATCCGGCAGAAACTGCGGCAGCAAGCACATCCCGTTCAATAACGAGTCCTTCGGGGCCGGTTCCGGTGATTTTCTGCAAGTCCAGCTGCTTTTCTTCGGCTGTCTTCCGGGCTCGGGGGGTGACAAACTTCCTGCCTGACGCACCAGCCGGAGCTTCAGTCGGAGCTTCAGTCGGAGCTTCAATCATGGATTCAGTCGGGGATTCAGTCGGGGATTCAGCCGGGGATTCAGTCGGAGCTTCAGTCGGAGGGTTTTTCGGGGCACCCGTCAGTGATGAAACATCCTCCCCTGCCTCCCCGATATATCCGATGATCTCGGTTATCGGAACCGTCTCCCCCTCTTTGCGAAGAACTGCCAGCAAAGTTCCCGATGCCGGAGCATCAATATCAATATTGAGTTTGTCGGTTTCAATTTCGAAGAGGGTCTCACCCTCCTTGACGGTATCTCCAACTTGTTTCTTCCATTCAATAATCGTACCTTCGGTCATTTGCAGACCCTGTTTCGGCATGATGATTTTTTCAGCCATACTGACTCCTATCTGTAGCAGATTTTCCTGACACCTTCGACAATGTCATCAACTCCCGGCACAACCGCATTCTCCAGCACCAGGCTGAAGGGCAATGTACAGGCTTTAGCACCAAGTCGAGCAACGGGGGCATCCAGATAGACAAAGGCCTTTTCTGTCAGCTCCGCGGCAATCTCAGCTCCGATGCCCATGGTTCGGTGAGCCTCGTGAACAACAAGAGCCCTGCCTGTTTTCTTGACCGATCCCACAAACGTATCCATATCCATAGGGAGTATAGTCCGCGGATCGATCACTTCGACATCAATTCCCTCACCGGACAGTTTTTCTGCCGCTTCCAGAGCCCGGGAGACCATCAGGGAGGTTGCGATTACCGTAACATCGGCTCCTTCCCGCATAATTGCAGCCTTGCCGAAGGGTATGGAAAAATCTGGATCATCGGGAACTTCGCCGCTTACTGCATACAGGGCCTTGTGCTCGAAAAACATAATGGGGTTATTGTCCCGTATGGCGGTTCTCAGCAGTCCTGCGGCATCGGCAGGGGTTGCGGGCATTGCCACTTTCAGACCCGGGATATGGGTAAAGAAGGCTTCCACGCTTTGCGAGTGGGTGCCGGCATTCCCGCGCCCGATACCCTGCTGTCCTCGGATAACAAGCGGAAGCGTCGCCTTGCCGCCGTACATATAGCGTATCTTGGCTGCCTGGTTGAGGATCTGATCCATGGCTACATAGGTGAAATCCATATACATGAGCTCGATAACCGGGCGCATTCCCGTCAGAGATGCTCCAACACCTGCTCCGATAAATCCGGCTTCCGAGATGGGGGTATTGCGAACCCGTTCCTTCCCGAATTCTTCCATCAATCCGCGGGTACACCCGAAGATACCTCCCTGTTCGGCAATATCCTCTCCCATGACAAACACCCGCTCGTCCCGCTGCATTTCCTGCTGAAGCACATCGCGAATGGCAACTGCATATTTTTTCGTACTCATTGGGCTCTCCTTCTAATTTTCAAAATAGACATTTTCGAGGACAGTTGCCGGATCGGGATCCGGGCTGCTCAGAGCAAACTCGGCGGCAGCATCGATCTGGCTGGATGCATCGCTGTGCATCTTTTCCATCTCCTTCTCTGTAAGTATTTTGTGCTCACGGAGATACTCTTCAAGCCGCTTGATGGGGCATTTCTGCTTCCAGATTTCCACATCTTCCTTGCTCCGGTAGACCTGCGGATCTCCCGTCCAATGGCCGTACCAGCGATACGTCTTGCACTCGATCAGCGATGGGCCTTTACCCGCTTTTGCCCGGGCCACGGCCTTCTTTACGGCCTTATCGATATCAAATACATCATTCCCGTCGACAACTTCGCCAGGTATATCGTAGGCCTTTGCCCGTACCGCAATATCTTTTACCGAGGTGCTTACATCCACATGAGTCGATATGCCGAACTGGTTGTTTTCGCAGACAAAGATTATCGGCAGCTTCCAGACGGCAGCCAGATTGAGAGCCTCATGAAAGGCTCCCTCGTTGGCGGCGCCGTCACCGAAAAAGGCCACGGCGATCTGGTCGGTTCCCCGGAGCTTTGCGCTGAGCGCCGCTCCGGACGCTATCGGCAGACCGGCAGCCACGATAGCATTCGCGCCAAGGTTGCCTTTCGTAACATCGGCAATATGCATTGACCCGCCGCGGCCCAGACAGTAACCGGTAGACTTGCCCATCAGCTCAGCCATGGCCAAGTCTGGTTCAGCTCCTTTAGCTATGCAGTGTCCATGTCCGCGGTGAGTACTGGTTATATAGTCCTCATCCCGCAAATGGGAGCAGACTGTCGCCGCCACCGCCTCCTGTCCGGTACACAGATGCACCGATCCGCGCAGCTGATTGGACTCGAAGAGGCTCAGCGCCTTATCCTCAAAATTCCTTATTGTCAGCATTGTTTTGTAGATCCATTCCAAACGCTTGTTATCCATGGCTTTTTCCTTTTAAGTATCCTTTTACGTAACCTTATCTATCCTTTTTATTTTCCCTTGATAAGTTGTTCCACTATTTCCACAAGATGCTCAGTTCCTTCGGCAATATGAACTCCCGCGGCCCGCAGAACTGCTTCCTTGTTTTCGGCAGATCCTTCTCCATCAGGTGACACTATTGCTCCGGCATGCCCCATGCTGGTATCCTTCGGGGCATTTTTCCCGGCTATGAGAGCGACAACGGGTTTCGTGACATGCTCGCTTATATAGGCAGCCGCCAGCTCCTCTTCGCCTCCGCCGATTTCCCCGATCATGACAATAATTTCCGTCTGTTCATCCGCCTCAAAAAGCGGCAGCATATCCACAAAAGGGGACCCGGGAATCATGTCGCCGCCGACCCCGATACAGGTAGACTGGCCGATGCCTTTCTGCTGCATCAGAAACACCGTTTCATAGGCGTTGGTCGCACTGCGGGACATCAGTCCGACAGAACCTTCGCTGAATATCCGATGGGCCATAAATCCCGCCTTCGCTTTACCCGGCGATATGATCCCGAAGGAGTTCGGCCCTATCAGCCGGCATCCTTTCTCTCTGGCCAGATGATGGAGCCTGAGCATGTCATGAACCGGAACACCTTCCGCAATGGTGATAACCAGAGGAATACCGGAAATGATGGCTTCATACGCCGCTCCGTACATGAATTTCGGGGGAACAAACAGCACCGCCGCGTTTGCCCCATGCTTCACCTTCGCCTCCATGACGGTATTATATACCGGAACGCCGTGAACTTCCGCGCCCCCTTTTCCGGGAGTTACCCCGGCAACTACCTGCGTACCGTATATCAGCATCTGCTCGGTATGGAAGGCGCCTTCGCGACCGGTTATTCCCTGCACTATCAGCCTTGTCTCGTTATCGATCAAAAAACTCATACGCTATGCTCCTAACCTGTTTTCCAATATTGACACACCGTCCTTAAGCCCGGCTGCCAGCGTTACCCGATCGCTGGCGGATTCCAGTATCGCCAGCCCTTTTTCCTTATTGGTTCCCTCAAGCCGGACTACCAGCCAGATACTCTGCAGATGGCTGAGACTGCCCATAATACCATTGGCAATTTCATCGCACCGGGTGATTCCACCGAAGATATTGAGAAAGATGGTCTCGACTTTCGGGTTCTCGGCTACAATTCTGAGAGCTTCCTTAATTCGGTCGGATGTCGCCCCGCCGCCAAGGTCCAGGGCGCAGGTTACGGCCATTCCCTGTTTTGAGATCAGGTCGATGGAGGACATGATCATTCCGGATCCATTGCTGATTACCGCTATACTGCCCTTCTCCTGTATCGGGATATAGAGGAAATCGAAACTGCGCGCCTCGAGCACCAGGGGATTGCCGGTAATCTCGTCCCGGAAGAGTCTCACATCCTCATGCTTGAAGAGGGCGTTGTCGTCGATATCTATCTTCCCGTCAAGGGCAAGCAGTCTGCCGGCATCGGTTACCACCAGCGGGTTGATCTCGGCCAGAAGGCAGTTGTATTCGGTGAATATCCGGTACAGCTTTCCGGCTATATCCTTGAAGTCCGCCCGGTACTTCTCGTCAAGCCCGCTGGCATCCATAACATACTGCAGGGTGAAATCCTGGAGGGGTTCGTTGGGCGGCAGGTATACGGTAACCAGCTTGTCGGGATTCTCTTCGGCTATCTGATTAATATCCACGCCCCCTTCCGGGCTGAAAATCATAACGGCCTGCTTCACCTTTCGGTCCAGCGTAATACTGAGATACATCTCCCGGGTCAGCTCAACCTTATGAGCGGCAAATACCTTTTCCACGGGAAGGTCCTTGATCTTCAGGTTGAAGAGAAAATCAGCTTTTTCTTCAAGTTCCTTCCGGTTTTCGGCAAACTGAATACCTCCCGCCTTGCCTCGTCCGCCGGTCTGCACCTGTGATTTGAGCACCATGGGATAAGGAATTCTGCCGTCCATCGCTTTCAGCTCTTCCGCACTGGATGCCACCATGCCGTTCATGCAGGGCAGATCGTATCTGCGGTAGATCTCATGAGCCTTGTATTCCAATAATTTCATCTGGTATATCCTCCCCTGTCCTTAGATCGTGCCGTTCCACAAATCGTCATCATCCGGCACGGTCTGGTCTTTCTTCGGCCGGGCAATGCGGGTTATGTTGAGCAGGTGTTTGTAGTAGAAGTTTTCCGAGATGCTGTTGTTGCCCCAGGATCCGCAGCCGAGGGTGCTGGTAGGGTTGAGCCCGTTGGTGAAGCTGCCGCCGGCACTGGTAGAGCTTACCTGATTGACCACTACCCGGCTTACCGGGGCCCGCAGCCCTACTTCCCTGATATGTTCGGGATTGTTTGAGTGCAGGGAGACGGTATGGCCCTTCCCCTCAATGTTAAGATTCTCGATTGCCGTATCGATTGCCTCCGAAAAATCTCTGTAGGAAAACGGCGTGATAACGGGAAACATCTTCTCTTTGCGCAGCGGGCTGGTCTTGTTGGCAGAATCCTCCGGAATCACGATAACTTTTGTATCAGCAGGCATGGGGATGCCGGATGCATCGGCTATATCCTGTACAGTCTGCCCTACCATATCCCGATTGAGCTTTCCTCCGGGAAAGAGCAGGCTGATGAGGGTCTCCCGCTCCTGCGGGTCTGATACCAGATAGCCGCCGTATGCCTGAACTTCTGCCATGGCCTCATCGTACTTATCGTCCGGAAGAATCATGGTCTGCTCACCGGCACAAATGATACCATTGTCAAATATTCTGCCGTCGATAATTTTCTGTACGGCCTCACGGATATCGACATCCCGATCGATGATTACCTGCACATTTCCGGGACCTACCCCGAAGGAGGGCTTCCCTCCTGAATAAGCGGCTTTGACCATGCCGGGTCCTCCGGTAGCTACTACCACATCAGCTTCCTGCATCAGGGCCGTGGTCCGTTCGAGACTGCCGTCTTCGACAAACTGAACCAGATGTTCCGGTGCCCCATGGGTTTTAAGCAGCTTGTTCCACTCCTCGACCAGATACTGCGTGCAGCCGGTTGTCCGCGGATGGGCAGCAAGGATTATCGCGTTTTTCCCCTTTATTGCGTTCATCACGTTAGCCATGGGGGTTACTATGGGATTTGTGCACGGCTGGACAGCTCCCACCACCCCCACCGGCTTCGCTATTTCGATAATTCCCGTCTCTTCATCATCAGAAATAATTCCCATCGATTTTTTACCGCGCAGGCTGGCCCACATTATTCTGGCTTTACCCTTGTTCTTGAGGGTTTTATACTCTTTTGATCCCATTCGTGATTCCCGATGGGCTCTTTCTGCCAGCATTTCGGCATTATCGAAGACAAATCTGGCCACATCCCGCACCATAGCGTCCACGCTTTTCTGGTCGAACGGCTCAAAGAGCTCCATGGCACGCCGACCTTTTTCCACTAATGACTGTATATATGCTTTATCATCCATACCCCGTTCACCCCTTCATTTTCTTTGGTTTGTACTTTCAAAGGTTCTACCTTTTAAAGGTATACCATCGTTTGCAGGTTTTGTAAATAGCGCCGCAGCGAAGAAATTCCAAAATGCAAACTTCTAACCAAAACGTCGTTCTTGCTTTTTGCTAGAGCCACAATTGGAATTTCCTCTGCCAATAAAAAAAGTCCGGAACCGTTAACTGAGTTTTTTCGCAACGGCAAAAATATCAGGAGGAAAACGGTTCCGAACCACACAATTCTATTAAGTTGAAGATATTGAAAACAGTTAACCAACTCCTCCCTACGGCAGAACACTCCCGACATTCGGACAGGAAATCAGTCTCTCGGAAGGAAATTTGCTCAGCTGCCGGTATCCATCTTTTTCCACTACAAACATCTCTTCAATTCTGGCTGCGTCATTGCCCTCGCCGTTATATGTTTCCAGGGCAAATACCATACCCTCTTCCAGAATTTCCGGGTGCTCCAGCGAGAACCATCGGCTGATAACCGGCTTTGCCCAATGGGTTATGCCGATACCGTGACCAAGCTCCAGGGCAAATGCCTCAGCTTCGGACTTGAGCCCCAGTGAATGGGCTTCAGGCCACTTGCGGGCTATGTCGGCAGTGCTCACCCCTGGCTTAAGCATTTCGGCGGCTGAGAAGAGCCAGTCATACGCCTGCTTGTAAATATCAAGCTGCTTCTGTGAAGGCTTTCCCACGACAAAGGACTGGTAGTAGCAGGTATGATACCCGTTAAAAACGCTGACAATATCGATAAATATCATATCCCCCATTCTCAGCATACGGTCGGAAGCATCATGGGGATGCGGGTAGGAACGGTTGCCGGTTATAACATTGATATTCTGGATCTCTTCTCCGCCAAGTTCATAAATGCGCTTACGCAGCAGCCCGTTAAGGTCATTCTCGCGAATCCCGGGCCGGGCTGTGGTAATTACATCCCAGAAGGCAGCTTCATCGATGGCTATTGACATCTCTATCAGGTCGATCTCTTCCTTGGTCTTGATCTTCTGAGCTTCAAGAATTGTCTGCTGCCCGTCGACTACATTGAGGCCTTCCGCCTGCAGCGCAAGTATAAAAGGGAGTTCGGTAATATCCATACCCAGCGGTGCATCCGCCACTCCCCATTCGGTCAGGATGGACTTGATTTCTTTCGCAAAATTCCTTGCATGATCAAATACCACCTGCTTGGGAAAGGAGCCCCGCATGGCGCCGCCGGTAAACGGAAATATCCTGTCAGCGATCCAGGGGCATAATGCTTTCTTGGCAGCAATCGCACTGCCGGCTTCATAAAGAATCGGCGGCTGATCGGCTGAAACCAGACAGGCTCGCGCCAGCTTGTTGTTCATCCAGTCATTCAGCTTGGTGCTTGTGATATAGCGTATTGCGTCGTGATCAAATGCCAGAAGCGATCCCAGTCCATCCTTGCGGATCTGATTCTGCATTTTATGTAAACGATCTTTTCTTAATTTATCATAGTCAATTCTGATTTCGCAATCAGTGGCCATGGTACCGAGTATTCCCATGATCTCCTCCTAGTTTCTTTGCAGATTTTCATATATTACAGCTATCGCTATCTCCAATCCCTGAATGTCCGGATTCTATCAGGGAGGTATAACTACGTTGAAAGTGCCGTACGCAATACAGCAATGTCCTTGCGCAGCAGTTCTATCGGATCGTCATGCACAGTGCACAACGGAGGCATATCATAATAGTTCTCGCTCACCAGCCATCCGTCATAGCCGCGCCGCTTGAGAACTTCCAGACTGGCGAAAAAATCTGCATCCCCGGTTCCCAGCAGCGCCCCGCTGAGCTCCTTGTTCCTGCCGTCCTTGACGTGCACCTCGACGACATACGGGTACAGTTCCTCCAGAACACAGGGTGTGCAGTCGTCATTGGCCAGGTAGTAGTTCTGAAAATCAAAGTAGAGGGCAAAATTGACGGAATCAACCTCCTCCACCATGCGGAGAGTCTGTGCGACACTCAGGGTGTTTTCCGCGGCTATGGTTATTCCTGATCCCGCAGCTGCCTTGCAGGCTTCCCGAAGTACGTCAACCACAATTCTGAAGTGATGTTCCGTCTGTATATAACTTTTCTCAAAAGTTGGAACCATAATCAGGGGAATGTCCATATACTCAGACGCTTCAACAGCCGCTAATATCCCTCTTCGAACAATTTCATGCTCAACGGAACCCGGCTCGTCTACAAGACTGTAGTAATCACCGGTTCGTACCGCCATTGAGGGAAACTCAATTCCATAGCGATGTGCAAATTCCAGATACATATCCCGGACATACTTCCGTGATTTGGTGAATCCCCGTTCCCAGGGGCCGATATCAAGCTGGATTCCATCCAGCCCCACATCTGCAGCCAATTTACAGGCTGCCGGTCCTTCGATCGGCAATGCCCATTCACATGCTCCAATCTTATTCATAGCTGTCGCTCACCTTATACGGGACCGATTTCCGAAATACGAACCGGTCGATTCTCCTGCCATGACTTTTTTGCCGCCATGGATAAAACAACCGCTTTCCGACCGTCCGAACCTGTTACGGGAGGCGGCGTATCGTGATAGAGACAATCTACAAAAGCCTGTATCTCTCCATAGAATGCCTCAGGGTACCGTTCAATATTAAAATAGAGAGGAACATCACTATGGTGTCCCTGAGGATTGGTATATTCCACCCTGGTCGGAGTCTCATTATTTCCGAAAGCACAGGACTGCGTTCCGAAGACCTCCACACGCTGATCGTAGCTGTAGCCAGTCCGTCGGGAATTGTTTATGGATCCGACCGCCCCGCTCTCGAATTTCAAGGTGACCATCGTAGTATCGAGGTCTCCCAGTTCACCAATCCTTTCGTCAACCAGAACACTGCCCGCAGCGTACACTTCGTATATCTCTTCGCCGGAAAGAAAGCGGGCCATATCAAAATCGTGAACAGTAGTGTCAAAAAAGATCCCGCCGCAGACTTTCAGGTACTCCAGATGGGGAGGCTGCGGATCCCGGCTGGTAATATTGATAATCATGGGTTTTCCAACGATCCCGTCATCCACCAGTTTTTTCACTCCGCTGAAGGTAGGATCAAAGCGGCGGTTGAAACCCACCATAAACTTGACCCCCTTCTTTTCGGCATAAGCCAGCACCTCATCAATAGCCGCCAGAGTTGTGGCTATCGGCTTTTCACAGAATATATGTACCCCGGCATCTGCAGCAGCCCGTATAACTTCTTCATGAGTATCGGTAGAGGTGGCTATGACCACACCATCAAGCTGCTGCTCCGAAAGCAGTTTCCGGTAGTCATCGTACCGGGCAACTCCATCGATGCCGACCAGTTCTGCCCGCTCCATGGTAATGTCGCTCACGCACACAAGCTCGGCTTCAGGAATCCGGTAAGCAATGTTTTTGGAATGAATCTGGCCTTGACGTCCCATACCCAGAACACCCAGTCGAACTCTCTTCATAGCTTTTCTCTCTCCATTCTTCATTAAGGTTGTTTTACCCGCAGCCCTGTCAGACATGCGCAATGGCTTTAAGCAGCGTGGTTTCGGTAACTTCAGCATCGGTAAATACGCCGGTCACCCTGCCTGAACGCATAGCGATAATCCTGTCCGATACGCCGATAATTTCCGGCATTTCAGAACTGATAACCAGAACTGCATATCCTGATTCAGCTGCCTTGGCGATAAGTTTGTGGATTTCCGCCTTCGACCCGACATCGATACCCCGTGTCGGTTCATCAAGTATAAGCAGATCGGGGGTCATGCTGAGCCATTTTGCAATAACAATTTTCTGCTGGTTTCCCCCGCTCAAATTGACAACTTTCTGATAGGCCCCGGGGGTTGATATTGACAGCTTATCTTTGTACTCCTCATACATTTCCATCTCGACAGCGGTATCGAGAAAACCGCGGTTTTTTATCCAGGGCAGCTTAGCCAGACTGATATTCTCCTTGCATGACATTTTAAGCACGAGCCCCTGCTCCTTCCTGTCCTCCGGCACAAATCCGATCCCGATTTTCACGGCTTGCTCGGTACTCCTGATCGAGACTTCCTTACCGTTAATCCACACTCTGCCTGAGTCCGGCTGCCGTGCTCCAAAAATGGTTTCCGCTACTTCGGAGCGGCCGGCTCCCACAAGGCCATACAACCCGACAACCTCTCCTTTGCGGATGGAGAAGCTGATATTTTCAAAAAGACCAGCCTTGGAAAGGTTTTCCACTTTAAGGACTTCTTTCCCTTTTACCGCCTGATTTTTATGAAAATAATCATCGAGAATGCGCCCGATCATCAGTTTGGTAATATCTTCAAGCTGAACTTCAGCGGTTACCAGACTTCCGGTATTCTGTCCGTCCCGCAGAACTTCCACTCTGTCTGTTATCTGAAAGACCTCATCCATTTTATGGGTTATATAGATTACAGAGACTTTTTTCTCTTTGAGCTTCCTGATATTCATAAACAGGATTTCTTTCTCCGCTTCGGTAAGCGATGAGGTAGGTTCATCAAAAATGACCACTTTAGCCCCCATCGAAAGCGCGCGGGCAATCTCTACCATCTGCTGGCGGGATATTGAAAGGTTGCCGACAAGCTCCCGAGGATCGATATCAAGTTCCAGATCCGCCATAATCTTTCCAGCCATTTCATTCAGTCTTCTCCAGTCTATCAGCCCCCGTTTTGTTCTGGGCAGGTTGCCAAGATAGATATTTTCGGCAACGCTCAGTTCGGAAACCAGGGAAAGCTCCTGAAATATCAGGATCAGTCCAGCCTTTTTAGCTTCGAGCGGATTGGAGAAGCTGACTGTTTTTCCATCCAGAATAATGCCGCCGCTGCCGTGGTCCGGATAAAAAACCCCTGAAAGAGTTTTCATCAAGGTCGACTTGCCGGCCCCGTTCTCACCCACTACAGCAAGAACTTCCCCTTTGCGGACCTTCAGGTTGACATTCGAAAGGGCTTTTACTCCCGGAAATGTTTTTGAAATATTCTTGACTTCCAGAATTATCTGTTCTTCATTCATCCTGCATCACCTTCATTCACTGTTTTTGGTAAGACTTTTGTGAAACCGCCTGACCCTGGCTATCACCAGCTTTTTGCAGTTGAGCTGTGCCCTCCTCCTGCAGGATTCAGGCACAACTCATTTACTTTGCGTCGGTGCATCGTCAGCACAACGCAAGTCTGGATTACTTAGAAATTAGGTCTTTCGAACTGATCCATGTTTGCTTTTGTAACTACAGGAGTCTCGAAAAAGTTCCAGAAGGGAACTTCTTCGCCGTTAGCCAGCTTTACAGCAACTTCAACAGCTTTTTTGGCATCTTCTGCCGGAGACTGGTATACGGAACCGTAAATGAAGCCTTCTTCCATGGCATCGTAGCCTTCACCAAACATACAGGCACTGGTCATAACGATGTCCCCTGCCCGTCCTGCTTCCTTCAAGGCATTGAGAGCGCCGATACCGATGTTATCGTCAGCAACATACACACCATCGATATTCTGGTACTTTGTCAGAAGATTTTCCATAACCCGGGTAGCTTTCTCACGGTTCCAGTCTGTCGGTTCGGTTGCCAGAATCTCGATTCCAGGGGCATCATCGGCAATTTTGTCCTGAAAGCCTTCTGATCTGCGGATGGCCGTCACATAACCGGGCATACCCATCAGCTCTACTACATTTCCTTCTCCGTCAAGAGCTTCGATCATACCAACGGCTGCATTAACGCCTTCTTCGTAGGTATCCGGTCCTGCAAATCCTTTAACATACTGGTAGCCTGATTCATCAATCAATGAGTTACAGATAAGCACTGGAATTCCAGCATCAAATGCTTTTTTTGCAGCAGGTACGATTGCCTTGCCGTTTACCGGCCAGATCACGATAACATCAACATTTTTCTGGATCAGGTCTTCTACCTGATTAATCTGAAGGGCAACATCACCACCGGCATCCAGCTGAATTGCGGATACACCCTCGAGCGCTGCAACGGTGTCACGGAAAACCTGGTCATGGGTTGTCTGATAACTGTCAATACCCACATTATTGGCGGTATGCCCAATTACAATGGTCCCATCATCTGTCGCTTCAGCATCACCTGTCGCAAAAACCAGTCCGCTGACAGCCAGCATCAAAACGATCAATACAGTAAGAATTCTCTTCATAGTCATTCTCCTTTTCTCCTTACATAAAATTCTTTCAGGCATGCACCATGCCTGCTTTTTCAAATCATGAATCGGTCACCCTGAGCGCATTGCGTGCCTGCTTGAAGCGGGAATCGGCAAATACCACAAGAATCAGGATAATCCCCATCAACAGCATGTTGTAGTAACTCTGAACATTCAAAAGGTTAAGCGCATTCTGAATTACTCCGATGGTAAGAACGCCGCCCATGGTATGGACAATGCTTCCGTAACCGCCGTTAAGGCTGGTTCCGCCGAGTACTACTGTTGCAATAATCATCAGGTTCTGGTCCGGCCATCCGAGTCCGGGTGTAGCTGCATTCATTCTGGATGCAAGCAGGACTCCTCCGACAGCAGCAGCTAGGCTGCATAGAATAAAATTGACCATAACGGTCCGGTTTACCCTGATTCCAGCGTTTTCCGCCGCTTCATAGTTCCCGCCGACAGCATAGGTATTACGTCCATGCGGGGTTTTTCTGAGAACAAATTCGGCTATAACGGCAATGACCAGCATTATTATGAACAGGGTGGGAATCCCGAGGACAGAACTTGAGCCGAAATCGCTGAATACCATCCTCTCACCGATCAGGGCATCTTCCTTGGTATAAATATAAATCAATCCCCGGACACCGATAAAGGAACCCAAGGTCACGACAAAAGCATTGATTTTAGCCCGTGCAACCAGAAATCCGTTAACCGCCCCTATCCCGGCTCCTGCCAGAAGGGCTATAATTACGGCTGGAAATATCCCGAGCGGCTGCAGCCCGACTGCCAGAGCGGCACTGAAACCCATGACGGTTCCGACTGAGAGATCGAAGAACCCATTGATCATCAGATAGGTCATCCCTACAGCCATAACCCCGTTAACGGAAGACTGAAGAAGTATGTTCAGTAAATTTCTGCGGCGAATGAACTCCGGTGCCAGGATAGTGATGATAACTACCAGCAGCAGCAGAATTGCCCAGATCGGCTTCTTTTTAAAAAACCTCAGTATTTTTTTCATGCCAGCACCTTCCCGCGCTTAGACGCAATGTCGATCCATACCACAACCACCAGTATCACCCATTGAGCAACCCACTGGGTGTAGTAAGGAAAACCGAGCAGGATAAATCCATTCATGAGCATGCCCACAATAAGTATTCCGAGAAAAGACTTGAAAATATTCCCTTCACCACCGGTAAGGCTTGTTCCGCCAAGAATTACTCCCGTGATGACCTGAAATTCATAGCCTTCTCCAATATAGTTCTGGGCAGCCATAATCCTGGAGCCGAGTACAATGCCTCCGATCCCTGTTACAAGGCCTGAGGCAATAAAGGTAAGCATAATGATCCGCGTCTCTTTTATTCCTGAAAACTTACTGGCAACCTGGTTGCCGCCGACTGCCAGAAGCTGCCGGCCAAAAACAGTTTTCATGAGAATTACCGCGAATATTATAATGACGACTGCCAGAATTATGACGGGAAACGGAATGCCAAGCACAAATCCGCGGCCGATAAACCCGAACCAGGTTTCATCAGGGTCAGTCAGCCGCGAGTACTTGCCCCCGGTATAGATGAGGGTTACCGCCTGAATAACTCCCAGCAGCCCCAGGGTGATAATCATCGAGTTCAGCTTGAGATATCCAATCAGGTACCCGGCAAGCGTACCGGAGAGCATCCCGACCAGTAAGGCGACGATCATAGCCGGAATCGGGCCGATCTTGTCATGCAGACTGATAACCACGACAGTTGTCAGGGAGGTCAGGGAACCGACCGACAAGTCAAAATTGCCTCCGATGATGACAAATGTCATTCCACAGGCAATTATTCCCAATATCGAAACCTGCCGCAGGACCAGTATAATATTTCCATAGGTGAGAAACACATCGGACGCTATTGAGAAAAAGATGACCAGCAGCAGAAAAGCGATAACCAGTCCCTGTTTCTCGGCAAACCCGAGTGCCTTTTTCTTTATTACCGACAGCTGCATAAACAGCTCCTCCTCTTTTTCTAAAAATTGCCGGGACCGGGATGGTGCTGCGGGCATTCTCCCGGTCCTGTATCGGTAATCCTAGGTAAAATCCAACCCGCCGTTAACGTTGATCAGCTGCCCTGTCACATAAGAACCGGACGGGGTAGCCAGCCATATGATGGCACCAGCCATGTCCTTGCCGTACCCGTAGCGATGAAGCGGAATCTCGTTCAGTTCCAGTTCCTTCATTTCATCAAAGGTTATGCCGCGGGCATCTGCATCTGCCTGAACAAAGGCCCAATGCATTTCTGATGCGGCCAGCCCGGGACAGAGAGCGTTGACATTGACATTGTAGGGAGCCAGCTCAAGAGCGAGTGCCTGGGTCATAGTATGCACAGCTCCTTTGGAAGCGCCGTAGGTGGCAGAACCGGCGTGACCGACCTTTCCGAAAAACGAACCGGTATTCACAATGGATCCGCTTTTCTGCTTGATCATCTGGATCGCGGCATATTTGCAGCCGAAAAATTCACCTTTGAAGTTTACCGCCAGAATTCTGTCAATCTGGCTCTCTTCAGTCTCCCAGACATTTCCGGTATCCATGTGCATGCCGGCGTTGTTTGCCATAATATCGAGCTTGCCGAGTTTTTCGACACAGCCTTCAACCAGGGCTTTCACTTCCATCTCGCTGGAGACATCCAGAACAACTGCATACCCTTTGTTATCCGGATTTGCAGCCTTGACTTCTTCAAAGGATTCCATAACCAGTTCCAGTTTGTCAGCCATGACAACATGGACTCCTTCACTTGCCAGCGTTTCTGCAATTCCCTTGCCGATACCCCGGGCAGCTCCAGTCACAATTGCTACTTTACCTTGAACGTTGCGAAAGTCACTCATATTTCTTCTCCTGATTTTAGTATCTATATGGTAATACCATTTAAACATTGGAATTCACATCTGTCAACTAAAAAGGTATTACATTTTGCATATTTAAAAAAACCCTCTGAAATATTTCTTGACAACTGCAAGAACATCCCTTTAGTATGCTAATTCATGACAAAGAAAAAAAAGCGTCTGCAGTCTTCCCTCTATCCGCTGCTCTTTCTCCTCAGCGCCTCAGGAATAGCCTTGGAAGTCTCCCTTACCAGGCTTTTCTCGTACCTCTTCACCCATAGTTATGTCTATATCATCATTTCCGTCAGCATGGCCGGGCTTGGACTCGGATCGGTGCTGATGCGAATTCTCCGGGACGGGATTCGGCAAAAGGTTCTCAGAACTGCATTGTTTCTTCCGGCTTTTCTTGCAGGAGTCATGCTGCTTTCGAGTCTGCTTCAGGCTGCAGTGATTGTTTCGCTTTTAACGGCATTCTTAATATTCATGACAATCGGATTATTCCAGGTGCTGGTCTTCCAGCAGCCCCGTGTACAGGCAGGAAAACTCTACGCCTCAGATCTTTCCGGGGCGGCCTTCGGATCTGTTGCCGCCTTCCTGATTCTCAATGCGCTTGGCGGAATGTATGCAACGCTGCTTGCTGCCTCGGCAATCAGTCTCGCGTGCCTGCTGCTCTATGATAAGTTGTTCAGGGAGCCTGAGCTTTCTAAGGAAACTCCGGTTCCTCAGGCTCCTTCTCACCGGTTTCTCAAGCAAACAACAGCACTCACGCTCATCATAGCCCTGGTGCTGATTTCCGGCTCTGTATCCTCTCTCCTGCCCAAGCGTTCCCTCATGAAGGAAATGACCCGTATGCTTGAAAGCCCGACAGATCCAGCGGTAATCACCGATTCCCGCTGGTCGGCCTTTGGGAGGGTAGACCTGACGGAAACAGACAACCCCCTTTTTAAAACACTCTTTATTGACGGAGCGGCCGGAACAAAGATGATTAAAATGGAAGAGGGCAAGGTTACCAGGGAAACGGCAGAAACCCTCCTCTATCAGTATATGGGCGGTGTACCGCTCCTTGCTGTTGACGACAGCAATAAAGAACAGGCTCTGGTAATCGGCAGCGGCGGCGGTATAGATGTGGTAACCCTGCTTCTTGCCGGATACCGCAGCATCGATGCCGTGGAGATCAATCCGGACTTCATTCAGATTGTCAAAGAGCAAAGCTCCTACAACGGGGGAATTTATACGGATAATCCCCAGATCAACCTTATTGAGGGCGAAGGAAGGTCCTTTATCCGGGCTGTTGACAAAATCTATGACCTTATCCTGATGTCGCTGCCAATCACCAAAAGTGCCCGCAACTACGGCAACCAGGCGCTTACCGAGAACTACCTGTTCACCAGCAATGCCTTTGGTGAGTATCTTGACAAGCTCAACAGCACCGGTTTTATAATTATTGTTGCCCATTATCCGAACGAACTGCTTAAAATTACCGCTAATGCCGCAGCCGCTTTGATGAATCGGGGTCTGGCTATTGAAGATGCCATGAAACAGGTAGTGACAATAGGAACTGACAGCGCCCCGGCTCTTATTCTGAAAACAACTCCTTTTACCGCTGACGAAATTGCGGTCTTTTACGCAGTCATGACATCTCTGGGTCTGCAGGGAACAACAAACTTTATTCCCGGCATGCCCCAGCGGTCACGCGAAATAACCCTCCCCGATAGTACAAAATCAACTGTGCACGAATTCCATCCGGGGCTCTCCAGTCTTGCCCTGGGAGAATGGAACATTGAAGACCTTAATGCTCACAGCAGGGAAGATATCGGGATTGTTACCGACAATTCGCCTTTCTTCTACCAGATGAGCAAAACCCTCCCGCAGGAAGTGGTGACCGTAGCAATTATTTCTGCTGCAATTCTGCTGCTGATCGCCAGCCTGTTCCTGATTAAAGGAAAGCTGCCGGGCTCCCTGCCATTCAGCAGAAAATCAATTCTTCAGTTTGCCTCTTTCGGATTTATCGGCTTAGGGTATATGATGGTCGAAATCGCTTTTCTGCAGAAATTCATCCTCTACTGGCAGCACCAGACACTGGCCCTGGCGGTTGTTCTTTCAATAATCCTGATCAGCAGCGGTGCGGGAAGTTATATGTCAGGGTTTTTTCTGACCGGCAAGAGGTTCATTCTGGCTATCCTTATCCTGGCTGTACTGCTGACAGCCGGGCCCTTCGTTGTTGATGAGCTGCTTAGTTCTACCGCAGCAGCACCGCCGGTATATAAATTTCTGATTACCCTGCTTGCTGCGGCTCCCCCGTTTTTCTTCATGGGAATGCCCTTCCCGATACTGCTGGAGCGGAACGTCTCCCTGAGAACCACACGAAGCGAATATCCCTGGATGATTGGGATCAACAGCCTGGCTTCCCTTGCCGGAGGTGTTTTCTCGATGGTAATTGCATTGGCAGCCGGCTATCACATGGTAATGGCCGTTGGCATCATCTGTTATGCACTCCTCTTGCTCACGCTGCTTTTTGACAGCAGGAAACTCACCTGATCCAGAGCAGATAAATTCATTATCCTGCTTGTTTTTTCTTATTTAATGCTTTGCTATTATGTCAAAAGGTGTTACCATTACCAAATACTTTGTAGCATTATCTTTGGGAGTCACCTATGATAGAACCGGTAAAAAAAATTCGGTTGTACGAATCAATCACCAAGCAGCTGCAGCGCCTTATCAAAGATGGGGAACTGAAGCCCGGAGACCAGCTTCCTCCTGAACGTGAACTGGCAGTACGGATGAATGTCAGCCGCCCGTCCATAAGAGAAGCTCTGCGGACTCTCGAGATGATGGGATACCTTGAATCAAGAGTAGGAGTTAACGGCGGAACATTCATTAAGCAACTGACCATTGACACCATAATTTCTCCATTTTCAACGCTGCTGATTCAGAATGAAAACTACATAATCGAACTGCTGGAAGTACGGCTGGTTCTGGAAATAGAAGTCAGCAGGCTGGCTGCTCTGCGCAGGACGGAAGATGACCTTGTCAGGATGTCTGAAGCCGTTACGGCAATGGAGCTGCAGATTCAAGCGGGAGAATCGGGTTTTTCCGGAGATAATGATTTTCACCATGCCCTGGCAAAAGCTGCTCACAATGATGTTCTGGAGCAATTTGTCGCCATGTGCGGGGATCTGCTCGAGATCGAGCGGGAATCTCATCTGCGTATGATAAAAGGTGAATCCAAGAAAGCCCTCAATCAGCATAAAGGCATCCTGAAAGCCATTTCGGCTGGTAATGAGGAACAGGCCCAGGCCTTGATGGGAAAGCATATTCTTAACATCTCAGAACTGATCAGAAAAGATCATTCCTGAAGACGGCATGCGCCAGTCAGTACCAGGCCCTGCCAAAGTTCCGTTAAAACCCCTTCTATTGACCATTCTTGCACCTCTCATCTGGAGCACTGGCGGAGCTGCTATCCGCCTGTTAGGCAGCATGCCGCCCTGGAATATCCTTTTCTGGCGCTCTCTCTTTATGGCCCTGTCGATCGGATCCTGGCTGATAATGCGCAGCTCGGACCGGGGCAGAAAGCGCAGTCTCTTTCGCAGCATGCTTCACGGCCTGCCGGTCTCATTTTTCATCAGTCTGTCTATCGGGCTCTATGTTCTTTCTATGACCAGAACCCTGGCTGCCGATTCTATGCTCATTCAGGGCACAGCCCCGCTGTTTATCATCATCATCGGACACCTCTATCTGAAGGACCCCATAAGCAGAAGATCGATGCTCGCCCTGGCCGGAATAACAATCGGTCTGCTGATTATTATTCTGCCCTCGTTATCAAGCAGCCGTCTCAGCGGTAATCTGTTCGGGCTGGGAAAAGCTGTCGCTTTTGCTATGAGCGCGATCATGGTCCGACGGCTCAAACATGTTGATATGGTTCCGGCTGCCTTTACCGCAGCCATTATCCTGCTTCTTTTTTCACTCATCTTTGTCCGTGATTTTTCTTTGTCGCCTCACGATCTGCTGGTATCAGCCTACCTCGGCATGGTGCAGACCGGGATCGGTTTTATGGTTTTCGTCAGCTGGTCGGGAAAAATCCCCGCTACGTACACAGGGGTCATTGTTGTCTTGGAAGCGGTACTCGGGCCGCTCTGGGTCTGGGCCGTTATCGGCGAAGTTCCTGGTATCATGACCCTTATCGGGGGGTGTATTATATTGGCTTCCCTGGTTTATAATAGCCTCAAGGTTGCTCCTGCCCTGTCTGAAGCGTGACATTTCCCTGCAAACTCTACAGATTCTCTTCGGTGTAGAGCTGCAGCTCAATCATCCGCTCCAGCAGCTGCTCCCGGTCAACTTCGGGAAAATTCACCAGAACCAGTTCTTTTGCATACAGTTTGGCGATGTATTTCAGCTTTCGTGAGTTTGTCCGGGAAGAGTAGAGGAAATCGGCATGCCCGCTGTTAATAACGATTATAGATCGATTTGAATCATAGGAACTGCGCCAGAGTTCGCCCGGACAATGGTTAAAGGTATAACCGGGAAGACCGCGGCTGCCCCTCGCCCCCCCGTCCTGATCCTGACCCCGGGAAAACAGCTCCTTTGTAACCGTGACGACGGCGGTGCAGTGCACCCTGACGTCATTCTGCGTAACAACTGCACTCAGCTCTTCAACACCCGGTTCATCGGGAGCGGTATATTCAACAATTTCACCCTCATAAGCTGACAAGGAACCCAGTCCATGCTTTATTTCCCAGGCGACCCGGAATCCATCTTCCAGCACTATTCTTTTACGATCCCGAGCCTTGACTTGAAATGTCTTCTTTTTTCCTGTTGAAATAACTGCCGAAGCCGGCATTATTACCGCTGAATGGAGCGGCCCGGAAAATTCAAAGAAATCCCGCTCCCTACCATTACCCTTCCCCGGCCCATCAGCCGTCCCGCTATCCTGATCGGGCATGTAAATACTTTCAACGGCATTTTCCGCGGAGTGAGTTTCTGCATTGCCCTCACCTTCACCATCACCTTCATCTTCAGAGTCTATCTGGCCGCCTGCCTGAGGAACTCCGGTATCTGACGGAACCCGCAATACTTTCGGTTTGACCCTCTCCTGAATATGCAGCCACCCATACTCCTCCGTGGGCAGGAACAGCAGCGCATCCCGCAAGGCCTTGCTTATCCGTTTCAGAATATTTTTGCTTACCTTCTCTTCTTCGGCCTTTTTCTGCTCTGCGGCCAGCTCCTCAAGCTTTACCGATATTTGCACAAGGGAAGCCAGAAAGCTTTCATAGGCATCATCAAGGACTATTCCATCCCGGGTTCCGGGAGTCAGCTGCAGAAAGGAGGCATCGATAATACCCTCGAGCAGCTCGGAATTCCAGGGATAGCAGTTAAACGCCTCAAGCCGGGTAATATCGTCGATAACCCGTGTACCATGGCGATAGAGCCCGATCTTGTTTTTCGGTGAGGGATCATTGATATAGAGTTCGCAGTAGATTTCCCCCAGGGGATTTTTTGCCTGCGGAAGATTGTGGATAAGCTGACCGGTAAATTTTCGCGGTTCCACCAGCAGCTCCTTTCTTGCCGACTTGTCAAGAATGCGAATTTCTACTCCGCTCTTTGCAATCCGGTCCCGCAGTTCGGAAGCCAGATAATTCTGGATTTTCTCACCGGATAGATACCGGATACCGGAAAGCAGGGGGGTAATGTAAAGTTCAGTTCCCGTCCCCTTTTCAAAAAGTTCCCGGACTTCGGTAATCGAGTAGCCGGGATTGTTCTTCACCAGTTTCATCCTTCGGGTAATCCCCTCGCTTCCGGTAGATGTAAGCATAAGCTGATCCCCGACAGTCCAGAAACTGAGTAGACCGATACCAAATTCCCCCTGAATTCTCCCGGTATCTCCGCTCCCGGCCTGCTTTTTAAGCTTCCGCTTGATAGAATCTCCAATGTGCGTCGCAACATAGGAGAAATCATCTATACCGGTACCATCATCGATAATCTTCAGATAATGATCCCCTTTAAGCTTCCCGCGAATAATCCGGATGTGCTTTGCCTGGGCATCGATACTGTTCTCGACAAATTCCGCCACAGCCTTCAGGGGATTATTCTGGGAATAGGCAATTATGGTGATTGCATTCCAATTGTCGCCAATTTTAAGCTTGCCTGCGTTTGCATTCTTCGTCCTTGCCATAATCCCGCCATCTCCTCACTGCTCAACCTTGTTTTTGTAAGAGCATCACTTACCATACTCCAATGGTCCGGCAATAATCAAGAGAATTTTTTTTCTTCTTCCCAACCTCCCCTCAGCAGGCTATAATCAGGGGTATGATATCTTTTATTTCGGGACTGCTGCTGGTTTTTCATTTTTCCCTGGTGTTCTCGATTACTTTTTTCTGTATAGTAATCTATTATCGAACCCGTGACTCGCAAATCAGCCGGTTCCTGCGCATCCTTATCCCCCTGTCGCTGTTCACCCTGATCTACTTTCTCTACTACCAGGCATCAGCGGAAGCTGCCGCCCTGCAGCCTGATACCCGTGAGGGGCTGGCTCTCTATCTGCTTATAGTAACCTGCATAGCTCTGGCAGCTTTTATCCAGGGAGTAGTCGCCTTTCTCGTCAGCCTTATTGTTCCCGATGCCGAAAAAAAACGAATCCCGCTTATTATCACCAATATTCTGATCATGCTCTTTCTGCTCTTCAGCATCTATTCCCTGATTCTCCTTAACCGGGAGAGCTGGGAAGCCGCCCTGTCAGCAGCCCTGACCGAAATGTTCCTTTACAGCAGCCTGCTGCTTCTTATTCCAACAATAGTCGCATCAATTTTTCTTCCTCGCTACCGGGGCAAGGAAAACTACCGGCTGCTCTCCAGCATGCTTATCGCCTTTTATCCGATGGTGCTCACCCTGCCGGCAGATCTCATTCTCCTTCGGGAGCTCTCCTTCAAGCTCACCCTGCTTACCCACACGCTGCTTTGCGGATTTTTCTTTTTCTACATTCTCCGCCACTATCTGGTAAACTATGAAGCTTCCCCGAACAGCATACAGGATGCCGCGGCCGCCTACTTCTCCAAACATGATATCAGCAGCCGGGAACAGGAGATCGTGCTCAAGCTGATCGAGGGCAAGACAAATCGTGAAATCGGGGATGAACTTTTCATTTCCCCCAATACGGTCAAGACGCATATCAGAAATATTTACAAAAAACTTGAGATTTCCAACCGGGTCCAGCTGGTACACAAGATAAAAATTGACCAGCCGCCTTCCCGGCTTTAAAGCCGCCTTCCCGGCAGTAAAGCCGCCTTCCCGGCAATAAAGTATCACCCTTTCGGGCTATTGAAAAAATACCCCTCTCCGAAAGGCCTAATCACTCATACCGGCGATTTTTTTCCTCTGTCTGCCGCAGTACTATGAAGAAAAAGAGTTGTATAGCGAAAAGAGTCGGGGAGGATCGAAGTGACCGGAGAACGCAGGCACAGGCAAACGATATTCATGACTGGAGCTACCGGCCATATGGGGTATGAGACCCTGCGCCTGCTCCTGGAATCGGACAGCTTCGTTATACGGCTGCTGGCGTTGCCTGACAAAGAAGGGCGCAGAAAACTGAACCCGTACCGCCGCTGCCAGGACCTCACCATCATCTGGGGCGATCTGACCAACTATGCCGATGTGCTCGCCGGAGCAGCGGGAGCAGATATTATCCTCCACCTGGGAGCAGTAATTCCCCCGGCATCTGATTATCACCCCGAGCTGGCCAGGAGGGTAAATTATCAGGGAACCCTGAATGTGATAGCTGCCGCGAAAGCCCGACCAGACAAGGACTGCCCGAAACTGGTATTTATCGGGACCGTGGCCGAAGCAGGCAGTCGTCTGCCGCCGGTTCACTGGGGCAGGGTTGGAGATCCCATCCAGGTCAGCCAGTTTGACGCCTACTCAGAGAGCAAAGTCATGGCAGAACGGGCGGTTATTGAATCGGGCCTGCCCGGATGGGTATCCCTGAGGCAGACCGCTATGCTGTATCCCGAACTCTTCAGCAAGCTCGATCCCATCATGTTCCACCACCCCCTCAATACTCACATGGAGTGGGTCACCGTGGGTGATTCAGCCCGGGTTCTGGTCAATCTCTGCCGGAAGCAGGCAGAAGGTTCACTGCCTGACGATTTCTGGTGCCGCATCTATAACATCGGCGGCGGTGAGAGCTTCCGGAAAACGAATGAAGAATTCATGCAGGCGGGCTTCCGTTCTATGGGTATCAGAGATTTTCACCGGACGGTCAATCCGAACTGGTTTGCCGCGGGAAATTTTCACGGCTGCTGGTTTCTGGATTCTGACAAGCTCAACCGGATTCTGGATTTTCGCCGGGATACCTTTGACGGGTTTTTCAAGGAGATGGAAGCCTTAATGCCCCTGAAAAAACGCTTTCTGCGCTTCGCGGCAGCTCTGGCGCCGGCATGGATCATAAAACAGGCTGTCATGCGGCCGCTGGCTATGGCGCCGGAGGGAACCTTGCATGCGCTGAAACTGCAGCTGATCGAAAGGTGTCAGGCTTTCTGGCCGAATATCGAAAACTGGAAGCTTATTCCCTCCAGGTGGAAGCAGATTTTCATCGACCATAATCCCCCTTCATCGGTAATTCTCCACGGGTTTGACGAAAACAAACCTGAAGCGGCGATAACCCTCGAAGATATTCAGACTGCTGCTGTCTTTCGCGGCGGTACATGCCTTGCAGAATCAATGACGACGGGAGACCTCAGTTATCCGCTCAGGTGGCGCTGCGGCAGCGGTCATGAATTCTCAGCAACTCCCCGTCTGGTACTTCACAGCGGTCACTGGTGCCCCATCTGCGATATTCAAACCTCAGAATACGCAAAATCAAGCCGTATCAACCCCTTTCTCCGACAAGTACTTTCTCCATCGCCGGCTCCTGTAAATGCCCGGAACCTCGTCCATAACGTCCGTCCATAACCCCTCCAACATATGATATACTGATACCGAGACATTTTTAAAAAACGGCCGGAACCTGCATTATGTTCTGACTCATATACTGTCTTGTCATGCAAAGGAGGTATCATGCGGATACAGGAGTGGGGAAAAGCAGTCGGGGATTCTGTGGGATCTGTCTTTTTCGGCAGCCGACAGGCTGTTGAGCAGATTCTGGCGGCAGTACTGTGCAGGGGGCATGTGCTTATCGAAGATGTGCCGGGAGTGGGCAAAACAATTCTTGCGCGGGCGGCTGCAGCCAGCCTGGGAGGGACATTTGCACGGATTCAGTGCACTCCCGACTTGATGCCAACCGATATCATCGGTGTTTCGGTCTACAATCCGGCTGACGGCAAGTTCACGTTTCGTCCGGGACCGATCGAAGCGAACGTGGTACTGGTTGATGAGATTAACCGGGCTACCCCGCGCACTCAGTCAGCGCTGCTCGAAGCAATGGCGGAAGGCCAGATTTCAATCGACCATGAAGTCCGGAAGCTGCCGGATCCTTTTCTGGTGCTGGCCACCGAGAATCCGATCGACTTTGAGGGAACCTACCCCCTGCCGGAAGCCCAGAAAGATCGCTTTTTCCTCTCCCTGTCGCTCGGCTACCCGTCCGGAGATGCTGAAATGCTCATACTGGAAGCGCAAAATCATTCTCTTTCCCACCCTGTCGAGAATTTGACGGCAGTCTCTCTCCCTGAGGACGTTCTGGCTCTGCAAAACCAGGTGCTGGAAGTGTATGTGAGTACAGAACTGCGCCGCTATATACTCGGCCTGACAGCAGCGACCCGTGAGAGCTCCCTCCTCAAGCTCGGGGTTTCCCCCAGAGGAAGTCTGGCGTTATTTCACGGAGCACAGGCACTTGCTGCACTCCGTGGACGGGATTTTGTTATCCCGGAGGATATCAGGGAGCTGGCTCTTCCTGTCTTTGCCAAACGCATAATCCTTATGCCGGATCAGGCCATGAAAGGCATGACTGAGGAGATTGTTATTCGCCGCTGTATGGAGCAGGTTCCCGTACCTGTCCCGGGAAAACCTCGCAATCCGGTAAACCCGCCCGAACCTGAAAACCCTGGCAACTCTGGCAGTTCTCTTAATTCCGGTAAGGTCGATGTCTAAAAAAATGACCGGCGGTGTGCTGCTGGCAGTCGCAGCTCTGCTGTTCCTGCCCTTCAGAATGGGACAGGTGCTTGCATTCGCCGATCTTATTATTATGCTCTTTTCTTATGCCTGGTCGTCAGCCGCCAGGACTTCACTGACTGCAGCAAGAGAGCTGAACATAGTACGAATTGACGCCTATCACACTGTCAGCCTCGTAACAATCCTGAAAAACAGCAGCCGCATCCCCTTTCCCGGGATAAAATATACCGATTCCGCTCCGGATCTTTTTTTCAGCACGCCGCCGACGGCATTGCTGCATATTCCGGGCAAACGGGAGATCACGGTCAGCAGTCGGCTGCAGGGGTATCGACGGGGAGTCTACCAGGCAGGACCGATGGAACTGTCAGGCAGCGATCCGCTGGGATTGTTTCCCTGGAAAAAAAAGCTGCCGAATACGCAAGTTTCGGTAGTAATCTACCCCGAGATTATTCCCCTCGCCAAACCCTTCAGCATTCAGCGGGGAAGGATAGGCGGAAGCTCACGTACCACTGATAAAGCTTATGAGGATGTAAGCCGCTATCTCGGGATGCGGGACTACCAACCGGGAGATCCTTTCAGGATTATCAACTGGAAAGCTTCGGCTCGCCGTGGAAAACTCCAGACTATGGATTACGAGCGGACCATCCATGCTCCCGCCTGGGTAATATTGGATACTGCCCGCGAAGCATACCCGGAACGG
The DNA here is from genome assembly GCA_018399255.1 of Spirochaetales bacterium. Lineage (GTDB taxonomy): Bacteria > Spirochaetota > Spirochaetia > JABMQR01 > JABMQR01 > M55B182. Next base: position 51,012 of record JAGYPA010000018.1, read on the forward strand.
CATCGGGAAGCATGGATTGAACGGGCAATTTCCGCTGTCGCCTCAATCTGCACAGCCTATGGAGCCGTGGGGCAGCCGATCGGTCTTCTCTGCAGCGGAACGACTCCATCAGCAGAAATCGCGAATTATTATGAAATACTCCCTGAAAGCGATAAAGCACCACCCCCATCCCCTCTCCTGCTGCAGCCGGGAGCCGGAAGCGGCCAGATCGAGGCTATTCTTTCTCTTCTTGCTTCCCTCTCTCCTGCAAAAGCTTACCGGAAGCTGCTGGAGAGTTTTATGCTGCTCCGGGCTGAGACATCATTGCATATCCCGGTCTCACCTGCGGGTGAACGGATCTTCTATATCGGACCGACGCTGTTTAATGAAGAGCGCACACGGATGATATTCCTCCGTAAACGAGGAGCTGCTGTTGATTATCACCCGGCCGCCTCCCGTTTTGAAGATGATACCGAACTCAGAGCCAGCGGTGTTGCCATTTCCCCGCTGATAGAATACGGGCCGGATCTTTTCCGCGCGCAGCTGCTGCCGGCAAGCAGAAAGGAAGCTGTTCTATGACGAAGCACCCACGAAAAGAACAGGAACCAACTGTCAGCCTCATACCTGAAACCGATGCCCCCCTGAAGGCAGCCGCTATGATTTTTCCATTTCTCACCACTGTTTTCGCCCTGATCATTATCGATAGTGCGGGAAACGGGTCATTTTTTCCTGCTCTCGAAATCGGTATCGGAATCTCGGCCGTCATCGCTATTCTCGAGCGAGTTTCCAGCAGCTGGATGCAGGCATCCCGTGAAAGCACGGCTATGGAAATACGAAGGCAGATCCTGGGTTTGGCGGCCGTTCTCGGTATCAGTCTGCTATCAGCCCCACCCCGTTTAACCTCATTGACCCCTTTGACCCCATTAACCCCTGGTCTGGCACTTTTCTCCCTCTATGCTGTTCAGTGGCTTATCACCAGCTCTATGGGCAAACTGGGGAAAACCCTGCCGATACTGCGTCAGTACGCAGCCCGCGGTCAGGGAGCAGCCCTTGTCGGGCACATGCGGGAGATAAGCGACGAGTCAGGAGAATTTTTCCGTGACTGCCGACGATCAACTGTTTTTTCCGGACTCCTTCTGCTGGTTCAGTTTTCAGCCGCTGCGGCAGTGCAGTTTTCGGGGTATCAAACGCCGATAATCCTTTCTCTCCTGCTCGGCCTGTCCATGATCTCCTTTTTTATCTTGAGAATGCTGATTTTACTGCTAGCTGACAGACATCACCTGCTGCAGGAGGGAATAAGGCTGGGCAGCAGGAATGACAGTCTCCGTCCGCTTATTGGTTCGGGAATAATTGCTGCGGGGTGTTTTCTGGCCCTGATTATTGCCTCTGAAGATGCTGTAATTCCTCCAGATGAACTTTTGGCCTGGCTGGCGCGCCTGCTGAGCAGCATCCGATGGAAACAGTCAGTTGTTATGCCGCCGGAGGTGCTCTCCTCACCGGTATTTACACCATCGCCTGCTGCCGGACTGCTCGGTGAACTTTCTGCCGGAAAACCGGTAATCCGTTTGGACCTCCTCCTGAGGTATTTTGGAATCGGTGCGGCGGCCGTGCTTTTTCTGATAATCATGAAGCCGTTTCTTACGGCAACGTTCTACCGTTCAATACGCCAATATTCCCTGTTCGCCCGTCTATTGGCCGTCTGCAGACGCGTTCAGGGACTCCTTGCCCGCATAGTCTCCGAACTTTTCCAGCTCAAAAAAGCTTTTAATACGCCATCGCAAAACGGGAAGCTGGAGGATCCTTACAAGATTCAGCTTTCAGCTCTGCTCCAGCAGCAGAAAAGCTCCGCAAAAAAACGACGCCAGATGAGTGCAGTGATCAGAATGTTTGTCAGGCTTATCGAGGCGGCTCGAAGTGCCGGTATAGCCTGCAGCCCGTCAGATGCGCCAGGTGACTTCCTTACCAGAATAGAAAAAGCCGTCGCGAACGATGACAGAACAGCACTGACTGCCGCTGCCGTACGCAGGGTAAAGAATACGCTGAATATTCTTTTATATTCCAGCCGGCAGCTGTCTCCGCAGGAGATGAAGAGTCTGCTCAAAGACTTGCAAAGCCTCTCCAGATTTGCTGCAGGCAGCTGTGCCAAGGGTTCATCTGCAGGCTCTACAGCAGGTTCACCTGCCGGTTCATCTGCTGAGCATGAAAAATCCCCTCGAGAACAAGATCCGGAATAATCTCATCAAAGAGCCCCGCATCCCAGAAAAGAGAAGAAAATCCGCCCGTAGCCAGCACTTTAGGCGGCTTATCGCGGAAATTCTCGCGGGTCAGCCGCGATACTATCTCTCGGGCAGCCCCCAGATTACTGTAGTACAATCCCGACTGGATACTCTCTTCAGTGGTCTGCCCGCACACCCTGGCCGGCTGAACAATTTCCACCTTGGGAAGCTTGGCTGTGTGCTCTTCCAGGGCCTGCATGGACAAACGCAGCCCGGGCAGAATAACTCCGCCAAGATAGACTTTTCCCGCTGAAACCACATCGTAGGTAGTTGCAGTGCCGAAATCGGCTATGATGAGATTCTCACCCGGATAGCGCCTTGTCCCGCCGATGGCGTTGGCAATCCGGTCGGCCCCTACCGACTGTGGGTTCTTATAGGCAATCTTGAGCCCGGTTTTCACCCCGCTCCTGAGCACAAACGGTTCCTGCCTGAAATATCGCCGACAGCTGTTAATCATGGCATGATTCAGGTCGGGAACAACTGATCCATAGGCTATAGCCGATACCGCGTCGGGATCGAACCCGTTTTCCCGTATGGCACTGCGTAAAAAGAGCCCCATCTCATCGGAAGATACCATCTGATCGGAGACCTTCCTGAACTGCAGCACCAGTTCGCCTTCCCGGTAGAGTCCGCAGAAAATTTGCGAATTTCCGGCATCAATACATAATACCATAGTGTTCATCACTCCTGCCGGTGCATTTCTTCTGCCAGCCGGGCTGTATAGCGTTCGAGATGCCGGTAGAGCATCTCCTTTGTCGTAACCTCTTCCATGAGCGTTCCGTTCCCCAGGTAAATTGAAGCCTCATGCACCCCTTCTTCCCCGATCCGTCCGAGATCGTTGTGGACCAGCAGATCGCAGTCAACCTCGTCCAGAAGCTGGTCGACAGCCTGTTTCTGCTCCGCAGTATTCGGGGTGTTTGTCAGCTTGAAGCCCACAAGAATCAGCTTCCGGTAACCTGCATACCCCCGGATGGCTGCAATAATCTTGTGGTTGCGTTTAAAGTTCACACTGAGAAATTCAGGGGCTGATGAAATTTTACCGTCATCTCCCGGAATCAGATCTGCCCCATCGGGTATGCTGATGGATATCGGGCTGTAATCGCTAACCGCAGCAAGATGCACAACCGTCTCTATTGTATCATCAGCCAGCAGCAGCTGATGAATTTCACGATCCAGATCACGGAAGGTTCTGTAGCGGACAGTCCGGATGGAGCCATGCGAGGAACCGCGACCCCCAATACGGCTGCTTTTCGCCAGGGCGGTCATATCAGGCAGGGCAGCATGATACCCGTGCAGCAGCAGCACATCATGCCCTCCGGCAGCAAGGTAAGCAGCCAGTCCGGCACCAGTCTTTCCGGTTGAGAAATTGGTAATATAGCGCACGCCGTCGAGAGGCTCTTCGGTTCCTCCGGAGGTTATGAGATATTTCATGTCTCTGCCCGAAAATCCTCGATTAAGGCGAGCATAGTCTCGGGTTCAGCCAGACGGCCCGAACCTACCTCTCCGCAGGCCAGAAGTCCTGCATCAGGATCGATGATCCGGGCACCCCAGCCTGCTAGAATATCAAGGTTCTCCCGGGTTGCCGGGTGCTCGAGCATGCTGCTGTTCATTGCCGGAGCAATCCAGAAAGGAACTTTGAAGTTGTTGGCAAGAAAGACAGCGCTTATGAGGTCTTCGGCCAGTCCCATCCTGAGGCGGGCCAGGGTTGCAGCCGATGCCGGATAAATGAGAATGAGATCGGCCCAGCGGGCTAATTCAATATGGGCGATTTCCGAAGAGTCGGCAAACATATCGGTCTGCAGCATACGCCGGGTTATCCCCTCCAATGCGGCAGGGCCGATAAACTGGAGGGCAGATTTCGTAGCTGCACACTGAACAAGATAATCTTTCTTCACCAGGGCGGAGGCCAGGCTGGCCGCTTTATAGGCTGATATGGAGCCGGTTACCCCCAGCAGAATTCTCGTTTTCGGTTTATAGGGGTCCTTGTGTTCGTTTGGCATTGTCTATTAACCTCACTTTTCCAAGATATGCAGCTGCCAGAAGGCGGCTTCCTAGTTCAGGATCGTTAAAGATTTCCACATACTCGACTCTGAAACCGGCGGTCTCGAGCTCTTCTTTTATCGCCTCGATCGTACGGTCTGAACTCAGCAGCTGGTGCAGCAGGGGAGCTTTCTCAAGTTCATCAGAGGTCAGACGCCCATTTCGTGAACTGAGGGCAAGCCCTGAGGGTTCCCGCACCGTGGGACAGGATACAATCTCGGTATCAATCAGAAACGCTTCAGCCATTCTCTTCACCAGGACATACTGCTGCCAATCCTTTTCTCCCATATACATCCGGCTGGCATGACTGATAAGAAGCAGCTTAAGGACAATGGTCAAAACCCCCTCAAAATGGCCGGGACGATATTTTCCGCAATATTCTCTCGAGAGAGCTTTTTCGGTTACCGCATAGGTGTAGTTGTCCGGATACATGCTCTCGGCCTGCGGGGCAAAGAGCAGATCGGTACCGACTTTCTCGAGCAGGCTGATATCTTCGTCCAGCGTTACGGGATACCGGGTGAGATCCTCCCGGTTGTCAAACTGTGAAGGGTTAACGAAGATGCTGGCTGCGGCTATCTGATTCTCCTCTCGCGCTCTCTGAAGCAGACTCCGATGTCCGGCATGGAGGGCTCCCATGGTCGGTACAATACCGATGCTGTCTCCCTTCCGGCGATAATCCCGCAGTATCTGCTGCCATTTCTGCGGCTCTCTTACAATATCCATCAGGTATAGCTCTCCGCTTCATCGGGAAATGCCCTGGTAAGAATGTCCTTGTGAAAATTCTCCAAAGCTTCATGCATGAGGGCAGCCCCATCCAGGTATTTTCTGACAAATCTGGGAGTTTTGCCGGGAGTAAGTCCCAGCAAGTCGTGCAGCACAAGAACCTGGCCGTCGACCCCGCTGCCGGCACCGATTCCTATTACAGGAACCGTCAGCTTTTCTGCCATCTCACTTCCCAGCTCTTCAGGGACGCATTCCAGAACAATTGCAAAGCATCCGGCCTCTTCAAGGCGCCGGGCATCTTCAATCAGTTTTTCGCGGGCATCGCCTGCCCTTCCCTGTACCCGGTATCCTCCAAAGCTGTTGACTGACTGGGGGGTGAGACCAAGATGGCCCATAACCGGCACGCCTGACCTGACAAGCAGCTCAATGGCAGCAAGACTGCCCCCGTAACCTTCGACAGCTCCCTCAAGCTTGACGGCATTGGCTCCTGCCTGCATCAGGGTCCGTGCATGGGATACAATACTATCGATACTTCCCACCTCGGTCATGAACGGCATATCGCCGATGACAAAGGCCTGCGGAGCTCCGCGCCGCACGGCGGCTATATGAAGCGCCATCATGTCCACGGTCGCCGGAAGAGTTGATGCATAGCCGTGCATCACCATAGCGCCGCTGTCCCCGACAAGTATGCAGTCAATATCGGTTTCGGCAATAATCGAGGCGCTCCAATAGTCATAGCAGGTGACCATGGAAATCGGGATATTCTTCTGTTTTCTGCTGATAAATTCCGGGGCCGTTATCCGGCTGCGATGACGGGCAGCCGGGGCGCCGGAGGCTGGAAGGTTGGAAACTGGCGAACCGGAAGATTCCTGTTTTGCATCCCGGTTCTGTAATTCGGATGAATTCATGGGGTACCTGTCCTTTGGATCAAGTCCTGTTTTTATTCGGCTGGTATGTTCAGAAAGAAACCCTGGTGGTCGGTGTGCACAAGCATCACCGCCGGCTGCTCCTCAACTACTCGCGCCTGCATTATCATACAACGAAACAGCGGATGGCTGTCAACCATCCTGCAGATCAGATAGGAAAACAATTTGTATCAGTACAATTGTCTGACAAATTATATGGAATTTCAGTTTTTTATCGATATTCCGGTTGATATTTTGTAGATATATGCTATTGTATCACTGGAATTTCTTATTGTTTCAATACAATGAATACAATCAGGAGGAATCTGTGGCGGAAACAAAGCCTGCTTCTTCAGCTGTCCCTGCTGCAGACATTCTTGACAGATCTGCCGCTGACCCTCTTTACCTGCAGCTTAAGGCACACTTTGCTGAGCGCATTCTGCAGGGAGACTACACCGGAAGCAAGCTGCCGACCGTCAGGGATGCCGCTTCTGCCTACGGGGTGAGCATGAATACCGTTTTGAGGGCCTACGAAGGACTCCGGCAGGACGGCTATATTTCCGGTACCGTCGGCAGGGGAACGTTCGTAACCACAACCAAGGAAGAGCTGCACCGGCACAACCGCGGCTATCAGCTCCAGACATTCATCCGGCATGCCCTCGAAGAAGCCCTCTCCTTCGGTTACACTCTGGACGATTTTGCCCGGGAGGTGGAAAGCTTCATAGCACGGAAACGCGAAAACCTGGCTCAGATTCAGCTGATTTTTATTGAATGCAATATTGAGCAGCTCCGCTATTTCACCGAACACCTGGATCTCGACCCGTCCATCCACCGCATTCCCCTGCTTCTAGCCGATCTGCAGGAGGGCATTCGCAGCGGCGACAAGATCGTCCTGGATACTGTTAAAAAAAGCGATCTCATTCTGACCAGTTTCTACCATATGCGTGAAGTGGCGGAACTGATACACCGTTGGGAAAAACCGCTGATAGGCATAAATCTGGAACCGGAAATCAGCACTATTGTGGAAATTGCAAAAATACCGACAGATTCAACTATCGGAATCGTCACTTCCAGTGAAAAGTTCCTGAATATCATTAAGGAGGAGCTGCACCGGCTGAATCTCAATTTTTCCTCCATTCTGGAGACAACCTCCCGTGATGAAGAGACCATCATGCATCTGGTATCCCGCTGCAGCACCATCCTGGTCTCTCCGAAGCAGAAGCGCATTGTCAGCCAATATGTCGGAAAAGAGCAGAAAATCATAGAATTCATTTTTACGCCCGACCGCACTTCCATCAACAATATCAAAGTCGCTGTGATGGAACTCCATGCCAGGTAGCTTTATAGTCGGCTCCAGCACCAGGCCCGGAACCGGCGAGTGCAGTCTATTGCCAGGAGGCATTCATGACCAGAAAAATCACAGAACCCACATTTAACCAATTTTTTGCCCCGAGGTATAAAATCCCCGTTCCCCGCCTGCTTACCGGGGATTCCGGCTTATCTGAAATTAAACGATCGCTGGAAGCCTGGGGCGGTGAAGGTCTGGTAAAACCTGATGTCCTGGCAGGAAAGCGCGGAAAAGCCGGCTCAATAAGAGCAGTAGGCAGTGCTCAGGCTGCCGTAAAGGAACTTAACCGTACTGCTGGAATGGAAGTAAACGGCATCATTCCCCGCGGGGCTTATCTTGTGGAGAAAATACCGGCCAAGTGGGAAGTCTTTACCGCGATCACCTACAGCACGGCTCACCTCGGACCGGTTCTCACTCTCTCCCTTGAAGGCGGAATTGATATCGAGCAAGTCAGCAGGAACAAGCAAGTCTCCATCCCCATTGATATTTTTGAGGGGCTGGATGCCTACCAGGCCAGTGAAGCCCTGCTGAACCTCGGCTACCCTCAAAAACTGATAAGCTCCTTCTCCCGGGTCCTCATCGCCTTCTGGGATATGTTCATATCCACCGGCATGGAAACTGCGGAAATCAACCCCTGGCGGATAACTCCCGACGGAAAACCCTATGCCTGTGATTTCAAGGGAAGCTTTGACGAATCAAACTATAAATGCCGCATCCCGGGCATCACCTATCCGGAGTATCCTTCAAATACGACCGATTTCGAGGATGAGATGCAGGAATGGGATGCCGCATCGCATCAGGGTCAAGCCCATGTATCCGATCTTGGCGGCAGCAAAATTCTGCCCCTGCTCTTTGGGGGCGGCGCTTCCACGATCATAACGGAAATACTTCACGCATCTGGAGGGGATCCCGTTTTCCTCTCAGATTTCGGCGGCAATCCACCGTATGAGCGCATGTACGGTACAGCAAAACGCTGTTTCGACTATCATCTCGGGCATGCGGAGCTGCTGCTGATTCTCGGCGGCAAAGCTAATAATACCTTTGTCGACGTTACCTTTCAGGCCATTGCCGATGCCCTTTCCGATTACTGCCGTGAACACGGACCGCTTACCATTCCGGTGGTTATCGGCCGCGGCGGACCCAAGCTGGTGAAAGGATTTCTCGTGATGAGGCAGACGCTTGAACAGCTTCACCTCCCCTACGTAATATTCGGACCTGATACACCGGTAACCATGGCAGCAGAATATGCTGCCCGGCTGGTTAACGCGCTGCCGAAAAAACAGGAGGAACAGGAACATGTCAGCTGAAACACTTTCAAAACTTCTAAAAAAAGGCGATCGGATTGCAGTATCCAATATAACGGGGAGAGAAGCTTCTCAGGTTACTGCAGTAAGCCAGAAGTACTGCGGCAATATAGTGGGAGGCTGGGCCCTGGGAAAAGGCGGCCAGGTGGTGGACACTCCCAAAGGTCCGGTGCAGGTATTTGCCAATTTTGAGGAACTGCTCAGACTGGTCCCGAGTAAAAAGCACCCGAACAAGATCCTGATTTACTCGCCGCCTGAGGCGGTATACGGCGAAGTGAAGGAGATCCTGAAATACGGGACCGGCACGGTGGAAACGTTGTTCATTGTCACTGAGCATGTAGCGGTAGAGGTTACGGCAAAACTGCATCGTCTATGCCGCCAGGCTGGTATTGATGTGGCAGGCTGCAATACTTTGGGAATGATAAACACTCATGACCATGTCCGTATCGGAGCTGTAGGCGGCGACACCCCGGATGAATCGTTCAAGCCCGGATCGGTAACCATCATCTCCAATTCGGGAAATATGGTTAACACCATAGCCGGATACCTCGCTTCGGTAGGGCTCAGGGTCTCATTCGGTATCTCTACGGGCAAGGACCGTCTCATCCTTACCCCCCTCAAGCGCCTTCTCGAGTTGGCCGAGCATGATGAGCATACCCGGATCATCGTCCTCTATATTGAGCCCGGCGGCACCTACGAGGCTGAAGCAGTGGCATGGATGAAAGATCATGCTTTTTCTAAACCCGTTATCGTTTATGTCGGGGGAGAACTTGCTGAAAAAGCTGATATAACTCTCGGCCATGCCGGGGCGGTCATTGAGGGAAAGGCCAGTTCAGCCAGCGGGAAAAAGCAGCTGTTCGATGACTATTTTGGATCCGCTCCCTTTAATCAAGCCATGACTGCTCAGCAGTACCAGCAGAAACCGGAAGCTTTGGCAAAAGGCCTGCGGGTAACCATCCTGCATCATATCCCGGCAGCAGCCGATCTTATATATCAGGTTCTGGGCTATACCCGTGATACTACCCGCTTCCAGCCCCTTACGCTCAATCCCTGGTTTGTCAATCTGCACAATCTCGGCAAAGCACTGCCGGCTGAACTGGCTTTGGCCGCAGGAACAATTCCCGAACCGCACCTGAGTCAATATAAGCTGCTGGTAAAAGGGTTTTCCGATTCCATGATTCGCCAGCCTATGAGAAACGCATCCCATGCCAGCTCGAATGACGGGGCAGTTCCCCGAGTTTATGGTATCTCATTAGCCGATCTGATGGAAAAACGGTCGTTTGTCGCCAGCCTGGTGCTCTACTGGACCGGGAGACTTCCGAATGACATATTTGAAGAGCATCTTGTCGAAATGACCTTGATCGCCTCGCTTACCAATGGCCCGGGCACCATCTCCGCCCAGGGTTCCAAACTCTCAGCTTCTGCCGGAAACCGTCCCCACACGGCCATGATCGGTACTCTGGCTTCGATAGGCGAGGTTCATGGCGGCAATGGATCCAAGGCTGCAGCCTACCTGCTCGATATTTTCTCGGATTCCGGGTTGAAGGATCCCTACGATCCCGAATTTACCACCTATCCCTTGGCAAAAAAAGCCGCGGCGGCTTTCAGGAGGAAAAAGGAGGCGGCAAAGGCCATCGGCCTTGAATACGAAAGAATACCCTGCCTGGGTCATCCGGTATTCACTGGTGAGGAGATCAACTACGATCCGCGGGAACGGGTAATTTCGGAATTTATCAGAAAAAGTAATCGCCGCCAGGTATTTCTGGATTTTTACCTGCAGCTGGCGGCAGCGCTCAAGGCTAACGGGGCTGCTCCCCGGGTTATGGCGGTTAATGTCGATGCCGCCCTGGCCTGCATCTGGCTGGGTATTTGCTGGAAATCGCTGATTGACAAGGAGATTACAACGCAGCGGGTTATAGATCTCCCTTTTGCCGCCTTTGCTCTTGGAAGGGCCGCCGGAGGGGCTGGGGAGTTTTTTGATCATCAGGATTTCGGGACAGCCATGGATATGCGAATTCCGGTTAATGAATGCCGTTCGCTCACCCGCCCGGCAAAGCTTTCTCCCTGAAGTTTAAATTTTGACGTTTGAAGTTTGAAGCCTGAAATCTCAGACTTCAGGCCGGCTTTCAGAGCATTTTCTCGAGAAAGGTTTTAATGCGGGGATGGTCGGGGTCAGTGAACAGTTTGTCCGGAGCGGCATCCTCAAGAATTCTGCCGTCATCCATAAAAATGACCCGGTCGGAAACCTCACGGGCAAACGTCATCTCGTGGGTAACCACCAGCATAGTAATGCGTTCAGAAGCAAGCTGCTTGATAACCTGCAGCACTTCACCAATAAGCTCGGGATCCAGCGCGCTTGTCGGCTCATCAAAAAGCATAATGTCCGGTCCCATAGCCAGGGCCCTTGCTATTGCCACCCGCTGCTTCTGTCCGCCGGAAAGATAACAGGGGTAGGTATCCCGCTTATCGGAGAGCCCCACCTTGGCCAGCATCTCCTCACCCCGGATTTCAGCCTGTTTTTTATCCTGTTTAGCCACAACCAGCAGGGCTTCGGTAACGTTCTCTAGCGCGGTTTTATGAGGAAACAGATTGAAATTCTGAAACACCATCCCCAGCTTTCGGCAGCGGTGGCGAACCTGCCGCTCATGGGGAGTATGCACCACCCCTTCGGCGGAAGTGGTAACAATCGGCTCTCCCTCTATATGAATAGATCCGGCGCTTGCTTTTTCCAGATGAATGAGGCATCGCAGAAGGGTGCTTTTCCCCGATCCCGAGGGCCCGATGATGGAAATTATCTCACCCTGACTGACCGTGAGGTCCACCCCTTTGAGCACTTCGAGATTTCCAAAATTCTTCCGCAGTCCCTTTGCTGATATCATCTCTCTATTCATACACGGCATACCTCTTTTCCAGCTTCCTGAAAAGCACAACAAGCAGGTAGTTGAGTGCCAGATAAATTCCTGCCGCGATAATAAACGGGCTTATAGTAAAATCACGGGATACGATCTCTTTGGAATTCCTCAGAATCTCACCGATCCCGAGCACCACCACCAGGGCGGTATCCTTTACCAGGGTAATTGCTTCGTTGGAAACCGGGGGAAGCACACGCTTTACCGTCTGGGGAAGTACTATCCGCAGCATTGTCTGGGAATAGCTCATGCCGAGAACCCGGGAAGCCTCATACTGTCCCCGTTCTATCGACTGAATGCCGCCTCGGAATATTTCGGTAAAGTAGGCCCCGTAATTGAGGATGAAGGTAACGGCAGCAGCAGTAAAACGCTCAAACCGAAGCCCGGGAATAAGAATAGGCAGCCCGTAATAGACAAAGAAGAGCTGCAGCAGCAGGGGGGTTCCCCGCACAATAGAGGTATAAAGCTCCATTAACAGCCGCAGCGATTTTACTTTCGATGTTTTTCCCATGGCACAGAGAAACCCTAACGGCAGGGATACCGCCAGGGTTATAATAAAGAGCTTCAGGGTGACGCCGGCCCCCTGAAATATATATCCGGTTGTCTGCAGCAGATAATCCATAGGCGTTCGGGCCGTTCAGCAGGCTTGAAGCCTAGCGGTCCAGCAGAACGTCCTCATCAAACCATTTTTCAGAAATTGCAGCTGCAGTGCCGTCGACAGCCATTTCGTCAAGGATACGGTCAACCTCGGCGGCAAAAGCCAGTTCTCCCAGCCTGAATCCGATTCCATACTCTTCCGCAGCAAAGAAGTCTGTGGCTACGGCAAAAACTCCCGGTTTTTTGGAGATGTAATAGCGTCCGAGGATTTCATCCACTACCACTGCATCTACTCGCCCGATCTCCAGATCCATCAGTGCCTGGACATTGTCCTGATATTTGAAGAGTTCATCAAAGGACTGCAAAGCAGCAGGGTCGGAATTTACCGCATCTTCGGCACTGCTTCCCAACTGGATACCTACCTTGGCACCGTCGAGGTCCGCTTTCAGGTCTATTCCGGAGTCTGCCTGAACTATGACTATCTGCCGGTTGGCTATATAAGGTTTGGAAAATGTAATCATTTCCTTTCGTTCATCAGTAATGGTAAGTCCGTTCCAGATAACATCGATATCGCGACTGTTCAGATCGAGAATCTTGGCATCCCAGTCAATCGGCTGAAATCTGAGGGAAACGTCCATACGAGCGGCTACTTCCTTGGCTAGATCGATATCAAAACCGGCAATATTGCCATTTTCATCACGGAACCCCATGGGAGGAAAACTGTCATCGAGACCGAGTACCAATTCTCCCTTATCAAGGATGTAGTTCAGTGAGTTGTCAGCATCGGAAGTCTCCTGGGCACCGGCGGCAAACAGCAGTCCGGACACGGCTAAAGCAAGCAGTAAGGCAATAATCTTTTTCATGTGCATCAATTCTCCATTCGTAGTATGTTTTCAATTCGGGCAGTATAAAATACTTTTCCTGTTTAGTAAATCATGGGAGCAGGACTATTCGTCCGTAAGCAGGCGATTCGATAACCCTTCGATGGGCATCTGCAGCCCGCGAAAGGGGAAACTCCCTGCCTGCCACCGGAGTCAGCGTTCCGGATCTCAATCCGTCATCGATGTAGGCATACATCGCGGCAGTCTCCTCCGGCGGCGTCCCCATAACTCCCAGGATTGCCGCATTTTTCCGCATCAGGTCCCGCGGAGTTATGGTCACATCACCGCGGCTGCCGATCACTACCACTCTGCCGTTTTGCGCCAGAACAGGCAAGTCATTGCCAAGATTGACATTGGCCAGCATTTCCAGTATAACGTCGACGCCGCTGCCCCCGGCAGATTCGACAATATGGTCATAATGGCCGGGATCGCTGTGATCAGCAGCAAAGCCTGCTCCCTGTTCCAGAATAAGACTGCGGCCAAGTTCTGTCCCGGATGTGCCGACAACCCGCATTCCCCCGGATACCGCCATCTGCAGGGCTGCCAGTCCCACTCCGCCGCTCGCTCCATGAATGAGAATCGTCTCTCCTCTCACCGCCCGGGCCCGCAGAAAAAGCGCACTGTAGGCGGTGGTATAGGCTGTCCCGATTCCCGCCCCCTGACTGAAGGAAAGTCGGTCGGGAAGAGGATGGATCTGCGCTGCATCGCAAAGCGTCAGCTCAGCATATGCTCCGGTTATCGTGCCGCTGCAGTAGACTCGATCCCCGGGGACAAACCCGGTTATGCCGGTCCCAACAGCCTCCACAACTCCGGCAGCATTGCTTCCCGGCGTATAAGGCAGCTGCGGCGCATACCCCTGGCTGCCTGACCGTATATAGGTATCGACAGGATTGACTCCTGCGGCATATACACGGACTACCGCCTGATTATCTCCAGGAACCGGATCCGGCAGGTTTTCCACGCGCATCACTTCTGGACCGCCGCATTGCCTCACTTGAACAGCTCGCATATATCTCCTCCTCATCCCTCAGCTCTGCTGGAATACAGTGTATCCTAAATCAATTCCCGCAAAAACCCCCAAACAAAACCAACCGGCCGGCAAAAACAAAAATTTAATTGACAACTGCCATTTTCCGTGGTAATACACTATAGACTGCTTAACGATAGATAGACTGCTTGACAACAGAAAACTTCCGAGATGCTGAGGCTACGTATCGCTGGAATGACACGATATATGCCCTCCATCCGCCGGGTTGCACTGGAAACGGTGCTGCCTCCCGCAATTGGAAAGGAAGACTTATGACTGCACATCCGAAGAAGATCCAGAAGAAGATGCGGACACGCCGTGTCTTGAACCCCGTTACCTTAGCCGGGCTTCTCATATTCCTGCTGTTTGCTTCAGGATCCCCAAACGTCTTCGCAATGGGCTCGAAATCAGAAACAGAAAAAGATCCTGCAAATCATCAAACCGGAACTGCCGCCAACTCACAATCATTCACAGACAGCGATCACCAGCTGAAGATAGTTTTCAACGAAACAGAACGTTTCTATACAGCAGAGGCCCTGTTCTCCGCCAGCTTCTCCACCAGCTTCTCCGCCAGCTTTCAGGTACCCGTGCCCCGGCCCTCTTCGAGTAACCCCTCACTGTCGGATTCAGAAAAAATAATTGTCCGGGCAGTATCGCTGGCAGATCTCCTTCCACTCGTTCTTGACCTCTGGGAGTTTTCTGTAACTGATGAGGCAGGAAAGACTCATGATCTGCTCCATTCCTGGAGCGAGGACTTTCTCTTTGAAACCTACATCTATGCTGATGGGGAAGCGCTCAATCTCGTCCATCGAGATATTACCGTAACCCGAATAACTGCCGTCACCCTGAAAGGCGACCTGCTCCCGGACAAACCACTGGAAGTCTGGCTGAGCTGGGAGGGGACCAATCACCTGAAGCAGATTCTCAGCCGATTCGCCGAGACCTACCAGATATCGGTAACGGCAAACGTGATCCCCGGTACCGATACCAAGCTCACCGCCCACAATCGCGGAGGTATGCGTATTCCCGATGTCGTCATGGTGCAGTCAGACTATCTTCCCCAGCTGATATCTGAGCAAGCCCTGCAGCCTGTTCTCTGGGAGACCTCAGCTGCCCTGCAGAAACTGGGTCTCGATTCATTTACCAGCAGTCAGCTCTATGCCGTCCCTTTCAGCAGTGATGTCCAGATTGTCTGCTGGAACCCGGATATTTTACCCCACCCCTACGGCAGCGTGGACAACGACCTTACAGGAACGCTGGAAATGCTCGAAAAAAACCTCTCCGCTGTCAGTGATACGTTTACCCCCGCAGCCTGGAACATCTATTCAGCCTACTGGCTCATACCCTTCCAGCTTGGCTTTGGAAAAGAAACGCTGCTGGAAGAGGACGGATCGCTGCTCGTGAATGATGAGGCAACAGTTGAAGCAATGAACTACCTGCTGCACCTCATCGACAGCGGATTAATAAGCGCTCTGGAGCGAGACGGCATGATTTCCCAGTTCATCCAGGGCAGGACAGGAATGATCCTGACCGGATCCTACGCATTGCCGGGCTTTATCGATCTGGGAATACCCCTGGATATCGTTCCCTATCCCGTCAATCAGGAAACGGGATCCTATGTCTCGCCGCTCATCGACTATAAAGGCTTCGCAATCCCCAAAAAAAGCCGCAGCCCGATCGGAGCCAGGCGCCTGATCCAATACCTCACCTCACCGCAGATTCAGGCTGAGTTCTCCTTCGCAAATTACAAGAATCCTGCAAGAGATGATATCTGGGAACTTTCATCCCTGCCGGACCGCATCAGCATGGTCCTTCAGGAAAGTATCGCCAGAGGCACCATTATTCCGCCTGAACCAGCCTATAAAATATCGAAGGACACCATGTGGAAGATGATCCGTCTTATTCTGTCGCAGCAAATTTCCGTACAAGAAGGGCTTAACAGCGCCCAGGAGATTATTAATAACCAAATTACCCGGATTAACCAGTAAAAGGAGGCATACATTTATGCGGTTACATCGTTCAGTTTTCCTGCTTCTGATCTCAGCGTTACTGCTGTTATCAGTATCGTTATTCTCAGGCTGTGCAACGGCAGCGAGACCCGAAGAATTGGCTCTGGAATTACCTTCGGCAGCGGAACCGGCACCAGAATCGGCAGCGGCAGAGCCCTTGGATACAGAGCCGTCCGCGGAAGAAGCCTCTGTCATTGCCCCGGCAGAACTTCTCCAGTGGAGCATCACCTTGTCGGGCAAGAATGAACTGCTGCTCGAATCAAGCCAGCTGATCGGCTCAGACAACCTTCCAGCTCACCGCACCTCGATAAAGGTGCTGGTAAAAGGAGAAAACCGGACCTATACCGGAATTCCGCTCTACATGGTGCTGGCAATGGTTGACGGCAGCGAGGAAAATCATCCCTACACCTTTGATTATGATGCCTGGGAAGCTGGCTATGAAGTTACCGCTACAGCTGGTGACGGCTATTCGGCAGCCTTCCTCTCCGCAGACTACGCCTCGGACAGCACTATAATCGCCTATGAGCAGGACGGCAGTCCTATCAGCCCCATGCTCATAGGGACCGAACTGACAAAAGATCTCTGGGTAAAGGATGTTGCCGCAATAGAGCTCTCCATGGAGGCAGCTGCTGCGGTAATTCCGACCCTCACCCTTACCAGCAGCGATGTGGATATCACTTTTACTACTGCTGAACTGAAGGAGACCCCGTACTACATTGAAGAGACGGGCGGCTACACAACCTCGGCGGGGACCTATTACGAATCGCTCTACGGGGGCGTCAAGCTCTATGCACTGCTCAGCTCATTCGGAGATATCGGGGATGACGGATCGATAACCGTAGTTGCCAGCGACGGGTATGAAATGAGCTATGCCGCTGCCGATCTCAAAGACACGAGTGAGGGTACCTGGATAGCCGCATTTGAGGAAAACGGTGTTCCGATGGCTTTTGATCCCGGATACATCCGCTTGGTCAAGGTGGGCAGCCCGGTTCCCAATATCGATGGTCACTCTTCGGCGAAAATGGTTAAGGAAATCAAGTTCTCCGCAGCCCCCCTGCGTTCATTCGAGCTGACCGTGTCCGGGAAAATGGAGGTCCTTGTGGATCGCGCCTCCATGCAGTCCGGAATAAGCTGCACAGCGCATAAAACCGATGTAGAATATCTCAACAAAAAGAGCGGTGAGGTTGAATACTATACAGGAATGCCGCTTTTTGCCCTGCTGGCTATTGCCGATGATCCTGACTATGCCCCGCACAAGCAGACTGATCATGACATAAAGGCCTATGATGCAGAGGCCGCCCGGAAGGGGTACAAGGTAAAAATATCGGCTGCTGACGGGTATTCCATCACCCTCGACTCCCGCGAACTGGACGGCAGCCAGGATGTAATAGTTGCCATGTATCAGGACGGTGAGGAGCTGGGTGACGATGACTGGCCGCTCAAGCTTGTATGGGATCAGAATGCTGCCCGTATACCGGAAGGCATCAAGGCCGTGCGTCAGCTGACAAGGATTGACCTG
>JAGYPA010000180.1 GCA_018399255.1 Spirochaetales bacterium
ATTTGGTAGCCGGCGTAAAAACAATTTTTGTTATCACGAAACACAACACCAAAACCGGTGAAGCAAAGATTGTTAAGCAATGCAGTTACCCACTAACGGGAAAAGCCGTCGTAAATCGCATTTATACGAATCTGGCTATTTTGGATGTCACAGACAAAGGATTAAAAGTAAAAGAAATGGCTCCGGGCGTAAGTTTTGAGTATTTACAAACTGTAACTGAAGCCGAATTGATTCCTTAGCTCGTAGAAAAACATTTAACTCTTGAAAAACTGTGGAAACAGGTTTTTAGAATTACGTTATATGCTGAGTGGCAACAAAAACAACACAAAAGCCCCCTACATTTGCTTTTGCACATGTAGGCAAATAGCGATGTAGAAAACACATGCGGGTATGAAAACAATGAGTGGTGCAGCGTAGCGGAACCTCTCATGTGGGGAGTAGTGAAAGTGTTTGTTTTAAACGCTTTTACACGTGGGGTTAGCCCCAGTGAGTAGGCATTTGATTTGTGTTTTGTGTGCCGGGAGGATAAAGGGAGCAACCAACATAGTTAGTATCCCAGGCATCGGTAACGTGGGTTTTGTATTCATCGGGCTCTTGCGGTGTGTCAGGTTTCTTTTCAGGGTTTTTGTTTTTACCAAAGCCCTTGGCGGTGATTGATGTTTCTGTTTGTTCCATGGCAATCATAAGGAACTCACACCGACCTAAGTTGAATGAAGGGAAGGGATAGCGTTGATCACCTTTCATTGCGTTATCAATCATGAGGTGCTTTTTATCTTGGCGCATGGGAACACCAAGATATATCTCTTCAACAATGAAACCGTTTCGAGATAGGATATCAATAACATCTTCAGCATAACCATTGCCTGACTGGGCAGTCTCCCATATCGCAGTTGAATCATAGTAGTAAGTCACATGTCTGTTAATGCGATGTGCATAGTAACTGCAGAACTCTTGTACCACATCAGGCAGCTTTCTAGGAGTCTTAACATAAAACGCATTAACAGTCTTGTGACGATTATCAATTAATTGAGACACAATAAGATTATTAATCGCCGCATTGTAATCAAGAGAGATAGCGAGCGGATGAGCCTCTGATAAATCAGCATCAGACCTGCAGTCAATTTTACGAGACCGATCAAGGTTATAAGCCAGAGAATCGAGGTATTCATTGTTATAAGCCTCATAACAATGAATGTCACGATTGAGCGCTGAATAAAACCCATTATCAACTTTACGTAAACGCTTATTCAAAATAGAAACGTTAAATATAAGATCAGGTAGGTCACGACGTTGATCAGCGATGAATTGCTCACCCAGTATCTCGATATTATCAAACGCAGAATACTCAGCATAATAATTAGCAATAGAGCGAAACTTATTCAGTTCTTTGAGTATTTCACGCTGGCGGCGTTGTGAATGTGGAGAAGCATCAACACTGTACTTGTAATAAGAATATTTAGCATAAAGTTGTTTAATATACTCAATTAGCTCTGGATCCATATCATTTTCTTTCTCAAAAATCCATGACCCTTTACGATCCATCGGCATATCGGTTGTAAAAACACGACCGTGATGCCAGGGACATTTACCAAAATATTCAGATTGACCCCGAATAGCAGGGAACACTTCAACCTTAGTTTTTTCATAATCAAGATATCGAGCCTCAAAACCAAGCACCCAGTCAAGGTTCATTGAGTTTGCTGACATTGCACGATCAAATGAAAGCAAATGAACAATTGTACCATTGTACCATGACATCACATGATCGTACTTAAACGGGGGGAATAAAGGCTTGGCAAAACCCTTTAAAGGTTTACGACCAATCACGTAATGTACATCACGTTTAAAGCCTAGCGAATCGAGAGCTGAAGCAACAGCAGGCAGTGTATTTTGTAATAGCTTAGCATATGTATTCGAGAGAAAAGCCCCAGTGCTGCCGGGCATGGCATGAACATTACGTAAAAGCCGAGGCGCATCAATACCAACTGACTTACCGAAGCCCCTAGAAGCGACAATATACTCGTTGCGAGCGGCCACGGCCATTGATTCAATTTGCCGCTTATTATAATATTTGCGCTTAACCTCACTCATTTATCACCTCGGCATCTTGTATTTTACCATACTTACGCTCTAACCTTAAGCGCAACTCTTCAATTTCGTCAGGTGATTTTTTCGAACCAATAAGGGAAGGATCCCAAACAGGTTCGAGGTTCGGCGTTTGAATTTGGTCGAAAGGCAACTCTTCAACATCCATTTTATTAAGCCTATGCACATCAGCCATGGCTTTACCGGCGCGAATGAAAAGTTCAGCAATTTTAATATCAAGGGTATCTTTAGCATCCTCGGCCTTTTTTAAGCCGGTCATGATAATCGCGTTGGCCTGGTATCGAGCCCACTCTTTTGCCGCTTGATTTACATTGCCCAAGAGAAACTTAATATCAG
>JAGYPA010000181.1 GCA_018399255.1 Spirochaetales bacterium
TGCCGTCCAGGCAAGCGGGAATATAAGACCCCAACTGATGTTCGGCGGTTTGAGATAGTAGGATTTCATGTCCTTGGCAAGGATATTCCAGAATGCTGTCCAGGCTTTCCCGGCTCCTCTCTTTTCCCCGTCTGTCATGCGTTTGCGCCTCCTTTCGGTTTTTCCTGCTCCTGTTTCATGGCTGTCGCTTCAATGCCGGTTATCTGCACAAAAACCTCCTCGAGCGTCGGCTGCAGTCGACGGGCCTCGAACACTTCAGCTCCTGCATCCTCAAGAAACCTCACAATCGGCCCTACCTGCACCGGATCTGGTGATTCCACCCGGATTTTCTGCGGGTCAGAGCTGGTGCACCGGATACCCGAAAACTCCTTCTCCATGGCAGCACACAGCTTTCCGTCAGCACACAGCTTTCCGTCAGCCCCGGCAACCGTAAACTGCATTTCATGGGTATTCCGGAGATTTTTCATCAGCTCTTCCACGGTATCGGTTCTGACAATTCTCCCTGCCGCGATAAAAGCTATCCTGCTGCAGAGCCTCTCGGCCTCTTCTATGTAATGGGTCGTAAGGAAAATAGTGGTGCCGGCATGGTTGAGGTCGGCAATAAGCCGGCGTATCTGCCGGGCGCTGGCTACATCGATGCCGCTTGTGGGTTCGTCAAGAAACAGGATCGGCGGATTGTGGATAATCCCCGCGGCAATCGTCAGCTTTCGTTTCATGCCTTTGGAATACCCGCCGAATTTCCGGTCCGCGGCGGCAGCGAGCCCGAACTGGTCAAGCAGCTCCCTGGCCCGGGCTTCCCGCTCCCCCTTCCTCATCCCGTAGAGAGAACCGCAGAAGCAAAGATTCTCATAGCCGCTGAGCTCCGGATAGAGGTTGCTCTCGTCCGGAACGATTCCCATCAGATGCTGGGCTGCCTTCGGCTTTCCTGTGCAGTTGATTCCCCGTACCGTGATGAAACCCTCATCAGGTCTGGACAGCCCGGTAAGCATGTTTATGGTAGTAGTCTTGCCGGCTCCGTTCGGACCGAGGAACCCGAATATCTCCCCGGAAGCGACAGTGAAGTCCACCCCGGCCACTGCATGGACAGCACCGAAGCTTTTTTTCAATCCCTGCACCGCTATAGCTGTTTCATATCCCTTTCGCTCGATTTGTCCTGACTGCTCAGTTTTCACGAGAATCCTCCTGCTCTATTTGCTCCAATACGCCATACCCTTCCCGGTCCCGGCTGCCGGCCACGCTCTCCCTACAGCCATCGGCCTGTTTGACGGCCCCGTTCTCCCATGTCAGCAAATTTCCAATTTCAGCCTGCCAGAAAGTCAGCGTCTCCCTGTCCAGCCGGTAATGGACAGAATTTCCCACTTTCGTGTCATTAACAAGCCCGGCAGCCCGCATAATCCGCAAATGCTGCGATACGGCACCCTGAGTCAGCTGCAGACGTGCAGCAAGGGCATTGACGCACAGGAAGCGCTCCTTGAGCAGCAGCACTATCCTGACACGCGGTTCGACCGAGAGAACTTTCATTATTTCAGCCAGCTTTCTTGCGTTATCCATAATTATCACCCTATATTAGTATCCGCTAATATACTAATATAGCAGAAAGAAGGGCTCGGGTAAAGCAATTTCCTGACTCAAATGAATAACATGCTAAATTGCTCATATATCCTTCTTCCTTCATTGAAATTCATGCCGGATCCGGCGATAATAGGTAAATTTTCAATCAGCTGAATTTCATGATCAGCCGGGAGATCGTATGGATATACCGCATCAGAAAATTTCCCTGCCGCATGTGCGGAGAGGGATTATCGATTATCTCGATGAGGCCAAGCGCAACCACACCATAGCGATTGTATTTGAACTGGACATTACCGATATCCGTCCTGCCATCCGGAGGTTCCGGCGGGCCACCGGATCGAGCCTTTCGGTAACCACCTATATTCTCTGGGTACTCGCCCATACACTCAATGACTTCAAGCAGATGCAGGCCTATGCCAAAGGCCGCAAAATGATTATCTTTGACGATGTGGACGTCAGCACCATGGTTGAGCGCAGAGTTCAGGGCTTCCTGAGCACCACCTCCTACGTTGTCCGGAAAGCCAATGAAAAGAGTCTGCAGGAAATTGATGAAGAGCTGGCGGCAGCAAAAAGCGATACCGCCGATTCCGCTTTTACCAAAGGCAAGGCTGCGGGCAGGGAAAAGCGCAGTCTGGGTGACCTTTTTGCCCGCCTGCCCCGCTTTCTCCGCAAGGCTGTTCTTGCCTATATGATGCGGCGCAACCCCTACCTGCGCAAAAAGCTTTTCGGGACGGTCTCCTTTTCGGCCCTGCAGATGTTTTCGAGTCAGAAGGGGTGGGGAATACCCATAACGCCCTATGCCGTAAACTGCCTGCTGGGAGGTATCGGCAAGACGCCCGCTGTAGAACAGGGAAAACTGGTAGAAA
>JAGYPA010000182.1 GCA_018399255.1 Spirochaetales bacterium
TTTGTGCTCCCACGATAGAGTGAATTTCTGCTCTATCGCTTTAAGCGCCTCAAACTTGTCGAATGGCGGTCCGGCGTTCGGGTTAAGGATTAGTTCACTTTTGACTGTGCTTTCGTAATCTTTCTCATTGATTTGTGGCAGCATATCATCGAAGTCTGAGGGATTGTACCTAAGCTCATTGCATTCCAGAAGTTCAACAGGCACCGGCTTTGACTTGCAATTCATAGTTCCAGGTACCCGTAGTACTCTGTCGAGGTTGTGAACTGAATCAACATCCCAATTGTACTTTGCCGCATGGAGCCTGAATCCATATACAAATCGCTTGGCAAGGTCAGCAGCTTCTTTGTGCTCATCTTCTCCATCGAACGTCCACGGCTCATTGAATGTCCACCAAGCCTGCAGGCCGTGACCGCTGTTGACTATTATTGTTGGCCTGTGCTCCAGCCAGTCGAAGAGCTTCATAGCTTCATCGACAGATCCCGGCAAATTAGGCTTTTTGTGCACCGCATCCTGGATGTCGATATCTATCCATAGAGCCGGGATGCCAGTAATGTCTTTTTGCAGGCAGCGTGCATGTGGCCCGTAATCTTTCGGTGACAACCCCACACCGACGTATATGTCTATATCTTTGATAGACTGGGCAAAGGATGCTGCTGCTTTGTAATCTTTGAACCAGTGAGATTCCTTCGTGTTATCCTTGCTAAAAGTCCACACAAGGATATAATTATCTTCATTGTATTCAAATAATGTCTTGAAAAACTCATGCATTTCAAAGTCCCCTTTAGTCTTCTTGTATACTCAGTATTGATACTTTTTCATATAAAGCAAACTCTCCGCTCCTGTAAGTCTCTCTTGGCTCTAGTTCTCTGATTTGCTCGTCAGTAAGTTTTATTTTCTTAATTCTTTTATTGCTACTGGAAATGCTAAAGCCCATTTGCGCCTCTTCATACGCTGAGTAAGTATTGGCAAATTCTACATACAAGTACATATACACTCACCTTCCCTTCCCATATAATCTCCCCGGATATAATGGATGCTGGCAGCCCTTGACGGGGTCATAATACTCGCATTTATCGCAGGTTATATTCGGGCAGTATTTTTGTAGGAACTCTAGTTTATTTCTGTATAAATAACTTCTTTTCTTTTCATTCATGA
Organism: Spirochaetales bacterium; assembly: GCA_018399255.1. GTDB lineage: Bacteria > Spirochaetota > Spirochaetia > JABMQR01 > JABMQR01 > M55B182. The sequence continues at coordinate 1,156 of JAGYPA010000182.1, forward strand.
CCCTGCCTCCCGCCAGTTTTCAAAAGTGATATAACAATTGTCAATATCGCTGTTATATTCAACGTTTGATATTGCAAAATCCGGATTTTCATTGTCTATTAGTAGTGCCGTAGTTGGTATACTTTTGAGCTTCTCTCTTAATTTTTTGATTGTTAATGCTGACATGGTATGACCTCCCTGTATAATATTGTGGGATAGGCAGGATTTGAACCTGCACGTGTGATCCCTTGTCCCGAACGCCTTTAGTAATTCCGGAATTCCTATTAGGCGCACACTACTCGGTTATTCAATAGCGTCTACCATTCCGCCACTATCCCATAAATCGGGCTGCATTGCACAGCCCGCAGCTGTTATTCTGATTCCCCTTCTTCAGGGAAGTAGCTTTCAGCTTCAACCTTCACTGCTTCCAGTGCCGGTTTCAAACTTTCCTGGAATGCTTTGAGTTTTTTTACTGTCTCGGCATCCAGCCTGCTCTTGAGTGTCAGTTTTGCCTTGGAATACGTGATGCCGCCCTCATTCTTATCTTTTTCCAGAGTGATTTCAGTTACCACACCGTAATACGGTACTGCTTTGGATGCCAGTCTGAGAAAATACTTCCTTGCTTCTTTCAGGCTAGTCGGTGGCAGTGTGAGAACAAGCGGCAGAACATCACCTTCCCGGATGATGAACAGCGTCCGCATGTTCTTGCAAGCTTTGCCCTTGCCATCTTTTCCGCTGCCCCATTGATTCAACGGGCACTTTGCACACTCCCCCCCAGGAACACCAATGCCAATACGTCCATCAGTGCTCGCGCAGTCCGGAGGATTGTTCTGGCCATCATAGTTCTCTTTCCAGTAGCCGTTCTGGTCTTTAAAATAAATTACGACCCCTTCAATGCTTTTTGCATCCTCGTTGCCCTCAAGTGTGGGTACTTCCCACACAGTACCGCCACCAGAAGGGATTTTCACCCTGTCCAGCTCAAACGCTGAGAGCTGTTGCCCTCCAAGATTCTCCTGCAATACTTCCTTTAGGTCTGTCGCACTCATTTGCAGCGCGGCGAAGTTATCAAGTTTCATTAATTCTGTACTCATGATTTTTCTCCCTTCGAAAATTTGTATTTTTAAACCTTCCTCATTCCAACCTTGAATTTTTCAGTGATGTTCAAGGCTTCAATACACCAGGCGGGGATTGCTTCATCGTTCTTTTCGTACTCCCTGACATAAGCTGATATTCTGTTACTGTTCACTTTTTCTTCAATGAAGTCTCCAAGCCCGTTATCTTTGAGAATATCAAGCGCG
>JAGYPA010000183.1 GCA_018399255.1 Spirochaetales bacterium
CCGTTTCGTTCCAGAAAATGCCTTCTGAAACTTTACAGCTGTAGAAAAAACATCTCAGGAACCCGTAAATGGCCGTTTTCGAATTCCTCACTTTGCAGAAAACCATTTTTCGACTGCTTTAGCATCAGCATCATCAAATACCATCTTACATAAATGTATTTGCTATAATTGTAACTTACGTTACATACGTTCGCCGAAAAAAAGAGCATACTATAAGATACACTTACAGTAGGAGGAGAACGATATGAAACGGAAAATAACATCCAATGTACATTGGGTCGGGAAAATTGATTGGGAATTGACCCAATTTCACGGTAATGAGTATTCCACCCACAAAGGGAGTTCGTACAACTCCTATCTGATAGAAGAAGAGAAAGTCGTCCTGATTGATACCGTCTGGGCCCCCTTTGCGGAAGAGTTTGTAGAAAATCTTTCAAAGGAAATTGACCTGTCCAGCATTGACTACATCATTGCAAACCATGCAGAAATAGATCACAGCGGAGCTTTGCCTGAACTGATGAAGCATATCCCCGACGTCCCGATTTACTGCAGTGCCAACGGTAAAAAGTCGCTGAAAGGAATCCATCACCAGGACTGGAATTTTCGAACAGTGAAAACGGGGGACACCTTGGATATCGGCAACGGCAAGCAGCTTGTTTTTATCGAAGCCCCAATGCTTCATTGGCCGGACAGCATGTTCACCTATCTCACCCAGGATAATGTTCTCTTCAGCAATGATGCTTTCGGACAGCATTATGCCTCTGAATTTCTATTCAACGACCTGGTCGATCAGGAAGAGCTCCATTCCGAATCAATTAAGTACTATGCCAACATCCTCACCCCTTTCAGCCCTTTAGTAACGAGAAAGATAAACGAAGTGCTCGCACTGAAAGTTCCGGTTGATATGATCGCCACGAGCCATGGGGTTATTTGGCGGGATAATCCAACACAAATTGTGGAAAAATATTTAGAATGGGCGGATGCATATCAGGAAAACAGAATCAGTATCGTCTATGACACTATGTGGGGCGGCACACGGCGGATTGCCGAAGCTATCTCTCAGGGTATCAAGGAAGCTGATCCCGAAGTCGATGTCCGCTTGTTCAACAGTGCCCGGAGGGACAAAAATGATGTTATTACAGAAATTTTTCGCTCAAAAGCGCTGATTCTCGGATCTCCCACTATAAACAAAGGAATTCTCACTTCAATTGCTGCTCTCCTTGAGGAAATGAAGGGGCTGCGGTTTCGCGGAAAAAAGGCTGCTGCTTTCGGTCCCTATGGATGGAGCGGAGAAGCGGCATCCCTGCTCACCAAGGCACTGGAGGATTCGGGCTTCGAAGTGGTTAGCGAGGGCTTGAAAACGCTGTGGGAACCGGACGAGAAGATACTTGAAGAGGCGAAAACCTATGGCCATGAGTTTGCGAAAAAAACAAAAAAGAGAAACCTAATCAGCTCTTCAATAAACTCTATCTGATGTGAACACCAAAAGAGGTGACACCAGTCTAAGAATATAGTATTATGCAGATATGATATCAGAAGATTTGCTGAAAGCAGTGAAACAATCTCAAAAACGTGCTGATGAGGAAGCATCACTGGCGTTGAAAAAGCGTATACAGGAAGCGATGTATGAGGTTGAACGACTTATTCAGGAGTTTCGCAAACGGGATCCGGAACTGAAGCGGATAGTTCTTTTCGGTTCTTTGGCCAGTGGAGCGCCCCGCAACCCGAATTTTGATATTGATTTATCCTTTGAAGGCAGAGAACTGTACGCATGCACATCCATCGCCCTGAACAGCAGCTTCAAAGTTGACCTGGTTGATTACAGATCCCTGCCGGATTTTATGCAGGAGGAAATTGATACCCATGGGAGAATCCTCTATGAAGCTGATGCCTGAACAGGCAGTCATTCTCATCGCCCAGCTTGATAAAGAATTCAAGACATTTGAAGAAAACTGCAGTCTCAACAGAAAAGCCTGGGAACGAATTCAACAGGGAGCTGATGACGAACTCGACTGGGCAGCACTAGGATATACACTTCATATGCTCTACACAACGATAGAAAATTACTTCCTCCGTATTTCAAAAACCTTTGAGAACCACCTGCCGTCTGAAACCTGGCACAAGCATCTCATTGAGGCAATGCAGCTCGATCTACCTGGGATCCGTCCCGCATTCATGGGAGACGAACTCGCGGAAATTACGGACGAATTGCGAGGATTCAGGCATGTATTCAGAAGTGTCTATGAAAATCGAATAGATCCGGATCGTATAAGCCTGATTCAGAAAAAAATCCCACGAATGCAGAAGCTGTTCTCTGCAGCACACAGATCATACTGCGACACGATCTCTTCACTCACCGCATCACAATGAAATTCGAGTCTTCGTTATAATAACTTACAATTGGACAAGGCAGGAAA
>JAGYPA010000184.1 GCA_018399255.1 Spirochaetales bacterium
GGATCGGGACCCTGGAAACTCGTGCGCTGGGTGAAGGGAGACAGAATAGTCTTCGAAAAACATGAAGAGTACCAGAATTTCGGCAAACCCTTTGAAAATAAGGGAGCCCCCCACATGGATCGACTCCTTATAACCACCATGCCGGAGGCACAGACGAGACTATCAGCTCTCAGTACCGGAGAAGTCGATGTCGCCGAACCGCCTCTTCCGTTGGTTCAACAAATCAAGGAGAAGGGAGACCTGAATATCTATATTGCCGAGAATACGGGGCAGAACGTGTTTTTCCAGTTCACCACGAATCGCCCCCCCTTCGATGATGTAAGGGCGAGACAGGCTGTCGCCTACGGTACCGATGCGGCTGAAGCGATGGGATCGATATACGGAGATCTCTCCGATGTGGCCTGGTGCCCCTACCATAACCCGAATATGTTCTCTCAGGATACCTGTCGTGATAAGGGTTATGAATATAATCCGGAGAAGGCAAGGGAGTTGATGGCCGAGCTCGGTTACACCCCCGAAAACCCCGTGGAAGTACATTTTCTCGGCTGGACGGGAGGAGAACGGGATAAGATCATGGAGATCTATCAATCTCAGCTCGCCGAAATAGGAATTGACGCGGATGTTCAGATAATGGATATCGGAAGTTTTAACGCGAGGGTCCGCCAGGAAAATGAGAAAACCTCGGGTAAGGGAAGCTTCGATATGATGACCTGGTCATGGTATGATCCTGATATTCTTTTTCAGCTTCACCATTCACCGGGAGCATATAGAGGATACACCAGCGATACTCTGGATAGATTGCTTGAGAAAACCCGTACTACCATAGAACCGGCAGCGAGAAAGGAAGCCTTCTGGGATGTGTTTGATTATCTGCTTGAGAATGCAGTGCATATCAACCAGTACTCACCGGGATGGGAATGGGTTTATGCCCTTCGTCCTGAGCTTGAAGGATTCTATGTAGGACCTTTCCTGCATCCTTATTTCAACGATGTGAAAATGGGTCAGTAGGCTGAGAAAATCAGGAGGAGCGGATCAGTATGTGGAAATACATCGTAAAGAGAGTATTGTTGTCGGTAGTAACACTTTTTATCACAACAATTGCCGTAGCTTATCTCATCCATCTCATTCCGGGCGACCCGGTAAGGTTGATGTATGCGCAATCGCAGGGGACCACGCCGGAGCAACTTGAACTGGTGAGACAGAACCTGGGATTGGATAGACCTATCCATGAACAATATGTGATGTTTATCAGCAAAATCGTACGTGGGGATTTCGGGAGAACGATAAGGGGGGACCAGCCCGTGCTGGACCTCCTCCTGACCCGTTTGCCCAATACCCTGCTGCTTACTGTTGCCGCCCTCCTGGTTGCTATTGTTATCGGAATATCATTGGGCTTCATTGCCGCCTATCACCGTGGGAAATGGTTGGACACGGGTACGATAGGGCTCGCCATAGTCGGTATATCAATACCGTATTTCTGGCTCGGGCTGGTATTGATGTATGTATTCAGTATGCAGCTGAAAATATTGCCGGTTGCCGGAGGGACCTTAAGCAGTCTTATCCTCCCCGCGGTTACCCTCGGAATTTCGAATGCGGCCATGATCGCGAGGGTAACTCGATCTTCCATGATAGAAATTTTTAATCAGGATTACGTGCGAACCGCATGGGCGAAGGGATTGCCGAAATCGGTGATTCTCTCAAGGCATGTGTTGCGGTCCGGTCTCATACCCATCGTGAGCATGATCGGTTTGCAGTTCGCTTTTTTGATGGGTGGAGCAATAGTAGTGGAGAACGTGTTCGCCTGGAACGGAATAGGGCGTCTGGCAATAGAGGCGATTCGTCAAAGGGACTATCCCATGATACAGGGATTTATCCTCAGTTTTGCCACTATAGTAATTTTTATATCTTTAGCGGTCGACCTGCTCTACGCATGGCTTGATCCGCGAATTAAATACGACTGACGGTTGGATGGGAAGTGACAAAATGGCAGATCAAATTACAGATCAAATAATTGACGGAAAAATGAAAACGGAAACCATGGACGGTTCCCATGAAAGTGAAATAAAGGCCGTACTCTATGAACTGTTTCATAATAAAACGGCCTTAATTGGAATTGTAATCCTGGGCTTGCTGCTCTTTGTGGTGATCTTTGCCGATATGATTGCCCCCTATGATCCTATGGAGAGAAATGTCGGTCCCTCAATAGCACCTCCAAGTGCCGAGCACCTTCTCGGAACTGATCAGCTGGGAAGGGATTCTTTCAGCCGGATAGTACACGGGTCCAGGATAACACTGCGCGTCGGTTTTACGGCAGTGGGAATCTCGCTGTCCTTCGGTCTCGTGATAGGAATAGTTGCCGGGTATGTGGGGGGAATAGTCGAAAAGGTGCTTATGCGCTTTGTGGATGTGGT
>JAGYPA010000185.1 GCA_018399255.1 Spirochaetales bacterium
AGCAGGACCGCTGTTCCAGGTCCGTCGGTGTCATCGTCGATGAAAATGACCAACTGCCCCTTGAGCAAGCCGAACTGACGGCAGATACCGTTCTGTATGAAAATGTGATCCACAGACCGGAGCATATCCTGATCCTCAATAGTGGCCGCTTCCAACAGCAGTAAGCCCCTGATGAGCTTCAGGTTCCAGTTCACACCGGAGGCAATTCTCTGCAGGTCGTCCCAGTTCTGTTCTTCTTCCTCCAACATATCTTTGATCAGTTCATTTATATACAACTGCTGCATCTTCGACCTGCGCTGATGGTGGGTTACCAACAGGGAACTGGCCACCGCGGCATGTTTCAGCATCAGCAGAACATAATCCAAATCGAGGTTGTTGATTTCGCACACCAGGTAGCCGTAGCGCTCGTCCTCGTTCACAATAGGATATACATAGTAGTTTTTCTTCGGGTGAATAGTCACATAGGTGTTGTTGGTGAGAATCTGTTCTCTCGACTGATGCAACTCACCCTGAATGAGTTCGATCTCGTCCCGGCTGCACCCGTAACCGGCAACCACCTTGTCCATCACATCAATAATCACAATTGCCGCCGCCAACTTTTCTCCGAGATATCGGCAAATGGAATCCAGCCCTTCCTCATTCACCACCTTCTGCAGCAGGGTTTCCTGAATTTCCAGGGCTAAACGGTTCTTCTCATTGCCTATTTCCAGAATTCTGTTCACGATGGGAACGAGAATTTCTATGTAGGTAACGGTTCTGGGAACCACGATCAGGGGAAAGGCCAGTTCATCGCATAGTTTGAGTATCTCGGGATCGATGCTCTTCATGAAGTAACCGAGATGGCATAGCACAAGACCTGAGCAGCCACCCTCCTGAAGGCTTTCTATCACGGCAATCTGAGCATCCCTGTCATTGGAAATGGCGTAAAAGGCCGTTACATGCAGCTGGTTCGGCAGGTTCCATGCCCTTGCGGAGGGGTCGGCAACTTCGAGTACCGTTACCGATTCTATGATGTTATCTATCCCGTCCGCCCCGGCTACGACCTCGCCGTTGACCAGTCCGCCGAAGGTGAGGGCGTTTTCTACAGTTATTTTCATTTTCCTGCCATAGGTAGAAGCTTAGGTGACCGAATAGTTCCTGTCAACTCTACAGCCATCTCTGAATATCCGGCTGCTCCTGGCCGCATTAAAATCCAGGTTTTTATCAAATTTTTTTAAGATTACCATAAACCACTAAGCTTCGGGACAGTCTATTATCCATAGCGGTTGTCCTACGCGGAGACATATATGCGGTCCGTAATTGTTTTTGCAGAGGAGTAATGATTTATATAGGAAAATAAAAAATAATAGCTATAAAAGATAAAAAATAATTGTTTTTATCGTACTATCGGGGTAAAATAATTATATTTGCTGTGAAATACTAATTTATACAGGTGTGCCCATGAAAATAAACGATTATGATATTCGACCGGCAGGTTACGCATATTTCTTGAAAAAATTTTCCCTCTCGGGTATACCTAACTGGCACAGCTCTTCGGTTTCCACTACCGGCGCTCACTATTCAAAGATTCGGGATGGCTTTGTTGATGAAGTTTTCAGGACTCAATACTGGCCGGGGGAGAAGGTTGGTTCCCATCTGGAGTTCGCGCTCAAATATGACGGCGTCAACCTGGGTTTGCTGGCTCAAATCTTCGAAAAGATTTCTCCGGGGGAGCTCACCGAGTACATCAAATCCAGGCCAACCGGGAAGTATGCCCGAAGAATTTGGTTTTTCTATGAGTTTCTGAGCGGAAAACGGCTGCCTGTCAACAACCTGACTTCCGGCAACTATGTCGATGCATTGGAAGATAAGTATTACTACACCGCTACGAACGGGAAAAAATATTCACGCCAACGCATTGTAAACAATCTCCTTGGGTCCAGGGCTTTTTGTCCGGTTGTCAGAAGAACCGAAAAGCTTTCCAGTCTGGATTCAGCCAACCTGCGCAAGAGATGTGAGGATATTGTCAACGCATATCCACCGGAACTGCTTCGCCGGGCGCTGAGCTACCTTTACAACAAGGAAACAAAGTCATCCTTTGAAATTGAGCATATTAAGCCCAACGCTTCTCGAACTGCAAAATTCATCACATCCCTGGAGCTTGCTGAAAAGGAAGATTTCTGTGAAAAGGAAAGGATGATAGAGCTTCAGAACCTCATAGTTGATCCCCGTTTCAAGGAAAACGGCTATCGGGTGAGACAGAATTATGTAGGGCAGACGGTCCCTTATCAGAATGAGATCATACATTTCATCTCTCCAAAACCTGATGATCTGTCGGGTCTGATGGAGGGATTCATCAATTCTCACAAATTGATGAAAGAGGGAAATGTCCCGCCGCTTATCCACGCGGC
>JAGYPA010000186.1 GCA_018399255.1 Spirochaetales bacterium
CTGCGGGAATTGCTGGAAATCATCCTCCCCCAAAAGACCAGCTTTGACAACTATGAGGTTGAACACGATTTTACCACCATCGGCAAGCGCACAATGCTGCTGAATGCCCGGCAGATTGAACAAGCGAAGGGCATGGATCGGATCATCCTTTTGGCAATCGAGGATGTCACTGAGCGTATCAAGGCGGAACAGGCGCTGCGGAAGAGCAAGGAGCATAGCACGTTCCTGGCAGAAACTGCATTTGAACTGGTTGAACTCACTTCCATTCAGGAAATCTATGCATACACCGTTCAGAAACTGTACAAGTTGTTTGAAGCCAATGCGATAGTTGCCTTGGTAGAGTATAATCAACGTGAAAACCGCTGGGAAATGCAGCAAATAGAAGGGGTTGGCAATAAAGCTGCGGAACTTTCCAGTCATTTAGGATTTGACTTAAACAACATAGTAGGCGAAATCTCCACAAAATATTATCAGCAGATCACCAGCGGCAAGTTAGAAGAACTTGCCTTTGATTTTCCCGGCCTTTTCAATAACAAGCTATCAGCTGCTGTCGGCAGTGCTGTAAAAAAGCTGCTCTCTGCCGAAAAAATGTATTGCATTGCCATTCATCATGACGAGCACATCATGGGCAATGTTACTATCATCACTCATAAAAAAACTGAACCCGGCAACACCAAACTGATCGAGGCATTTATTCAGCAGATCACCACGTTCGTTAAAAAACAGAAAGCTGAAGATAACATTCGAGAAAAGGATATTCAGTTCAGAAAACTCTCTACCAATCTTCCTGATCTTATTTTTCAATGTACCCGCAGACCGGATGGCTCGTATCATGTTCCAATAGCTTCGGAAGGAATCAAAAATATTTTCGGCTGCCAGCCGGAAGATGTAGCAGATAATAGTGAAGCAATAGCACGAGTACTGCATCCTGATGATGCCGAGCGGGTCTTTATTGATTTCGAATATTCCGCTGAACATCTGACCTTTTATAGCTGCGAATTTCGCGTGCTGATTCCAGGCAGACCTGTTCAATGGATTCTATCTCGTTCAACTCCGGAAAAATTGCCCGACGGCAGCGTCACCTGGTATGGCTTCAACGCAAATATCACCCAGCAAAAACAAACAGAACAGGCACTGCGCGAAAGCGAAGATAAATACCGTCGCATTGCAGATAATGTAACCGATGTAGTTTGGGTTACCGATCTTGAAATGAACCCGACTTACGTAAGTCCATCGGTTGAAAGGGTTCTGGGAATCAAACCCGAAGATTATCTTCAGCTCCCCGTAACACAAACCTACCCTCCGACATCGCTTGAACAATTCAAGAAAACATTAGCTGAAGAATTCGCAAAAGAGAGAGATCCTGAATCTGACAGGAATCGGATATTTCAGTTAGAAGTAGAACGGTATTACGCTGATGGAACCATTGGCTGGGATGCAATAAGTGCGAATTTCATACGTGATGAACAAAACAAACCCATCGCAATTCAGGGTGTATCGCGGGACATCACTGAACGTATCAAGGCGGAAGAGGCCCTGCGCGAGAGCGAGGAACGGTTCCATCAACTGTTCGAAAGAGCGCCGCTAGGTTACCAATCACTCGACAGTGACGGCAGGTTTATAGATGTAAATGTTGCTTGGCTTGAAACTCTGGGATACAAGCGCGAAGAAGTAATGGGAAAATGGTTCGGCGATTTCCTTGCACCGGAATATGTGAAGGTTTTCAGGGAGCGGTTTCCTGTATTCAAGGCTGAAGGAAGTGTGCACACCGAATTCCACATGATTCACAAAGACGGTAGTAGAAGATACATCGCCTTCGATGGCCGCATTGGACACAATGCTGACGGCAGCTTTAAACAGACTTACTGTATACTGAAAGATGTTACGGCCCAAAAGCAGGCCGAAGAATCCCTGCGCGAGAGCGAAGATCTGCTGACCAGGTCACAGGAAATCGCCCACACCGGAAGCTGGAAACTGGACTTGACCGCAAACCGTTTGACCTGGTCGGACGAGGTATATCGCATTTTCGGCTGCAAACCGCAGGAGTTCACCCCCAGCTATGAAACTTTTCTTGGTTTCGTCCACCCCGAGGACCGGGCTGCGGAATGGACAAGGAAACCTTGGAGGAAATATTTGAACCGTTTTTCACCACCAAGGACGTGGACAAAGGCACGGGGCTAGGCCTTTCCATCGTGTACGGTATCGTGAAGCAGAATGACGGATTTATCAATGTCAGCAGCGAGCCGGGCAAAGGCGCAACCTTTCGATTATATCTGCGGTCCTACGCGGGAGCATGCACGGGAATGAAAGTGCAGAAAAGTGTGGCGACTCCTGTCGGACAAGGTGAAA
>JAGYPA010000187.1 GCA_018399255.1 Spirochaetales bacterium
CTTCTCTTTTCTGCGTTCATTTCTGTGGGATGTGAAGAATAAGATGGGTGAAATAAATGAAAAAGGAAGGGATTAAATATGTTGCAGTTCAATGAGCATGAACATTTTTTAGGAAGCGTACGAGAGATCGAGAACAGCCAGATAATTCTGCATGTGAAATCAGATGACAATCTCAGAAAGGCTCAGGTAGGACAGCTTGCAGCCGTGGAGCTGGTATTTACAGGCAGCTGGATGATCTGCATGATTGAAAAGGTGGTAAAATCAGCATCTATGGCCAATCTCTCTCCGCCAGGTGAGAATGAGGAATCCTTTCTTCATGAGGAGGTTGCCAACAGGGTACTGCTGACCCCTGTCGGTGCGATAAAGATCTCCGATTCGAATGGCAGCAGGTCCTTTTCCCGCTCTATAGATCAGGTTCCGGTTATCGATGCAAAATCCTATATTCTTAAAGATGCACCTCTGACATCCTTTTTCCATCTGCTTACCCGGGAAGGGCAGTCAGAGTCCTCTTTCGTGTTTGGCAGGTACTCTATATCCCGTGATGCTGAAGCCTATATTGACGGCAATAAGCTGTTTCAAAGGCATGCTGCTCTTCTGGGAAGTACCGGGTCCGGCAAGTCGTGGGCTGTGGCTTCTATTCTGGAGAAAACGGCAAAACTTCCCTCCGCTAATATGGTAGTGTTTGATCTTCATGGTGAATACAAAAAACTGAGTTATGTGAAAAGTCTCCATATCCCGGGGCCTGAGGAACTTGGATCACATGTTGAAAATCTTCTCTACCTGCCGTACTGGCTTCTGAATTCTGAAGAGCTGTTATCAATGTTTGTTGACCAGTCTGAACACAGCGCCCAGAATCAGGTGGCCATCTTTCAGGAGAAAGTGCTTGATGCGAAAAAAAAGTTTCTTAAAAAACTGGGTAAAGATGAAATAGTACGGACTTTTACGCTCAACAGCCCTGTTCCTTTTTCAGTGGAGGAGGTTATTGCTGAAATAAAATACCTGAACGAGGAGATGGTCCCTGGAGCACGAGGTCTGAGAAAAGGTGATTACCATGGGCAGTTCAGTCGATTCCTCACGAGAATCCAGGCAAAGATACGAGATCGGCGATACGGATTTCTGTTTGATGCTCCCGAACCGTATCACACGTATCAGGCGATGGCTGAGATAATTCATAAAATGATGGATTTCAGTAAGGAGAATACAAACATTAAGGATATTGATTTTTCTGAAGTGCCCTCCGACATCTTGTCGGTTATCGTTGGTTTGGTAGCCAGGATTATCTACCAGATACAATTCTGGACTGATCCGGAAGAGCGAAATCCCATTGCTATGGTGTGTGATGAAGCGCATCTCTATCTTCCCGGCAAGCAGGGGCAAAATCCGGTTTCTCAGCGGGCTATAGAGGCCTTTGAGAGAATTGCAAAGGAGGGACGAAAGTACGGGGTAGCTCTGGTTATTGTCAGCCAGCGCCCTTCAGATGTCAGTTCCACGATATTGAGCCAGTGCAATAACGTTATTACCCTGCGTTTGACAAACGGCTCCGACCAGGCGACTGTTAGAAAGTTGATGCCGGAAAATTTCAAAAATCTGTTGGATGTGCTTCCTGTTATGGATATAGGAGAGGCGATGGTTATTGGTGATGCGGTTCTGCTGCCAAGCCGGATTCGCATTCATGAGCCTGTGGAAAAACCCTTAAGTGCAACGATTGATTTCTGGTCCGAGTGGCTGAAAGACAGCGAGCCGATACATTTCGCTACAGCTGTTGAGAATATGAGGAGGCAGGGAAGAAAGAGAGGAAAAAGGAATGCCGGCGATTCTATCTGAAGCAGGTTTTTTAAGCTGAGAGAAGCCTGATCGGGAAAATGCCCGACTTTCGGGAAAATGCCCGACTTATTGCGTTAAGATTTTCAGTTGTGGTTTTTTTGCAAATTCAAGTTGACTTAAGCGCTCGGCGGAGATTAAAAGTCAGATGAATTCAAGCATCGGAATGCTCTATGGTAATTTCTGCTCACCAACTTACCATTACCTTGCCATCTGATGCCAGTTTCTCTGTGTGCTGGTTGCCAAATTCCCAAACAGAGTGAGGCAGCATAATCATTGAGATTTGTCAGGGATGTTTCTTTGCTTCTGACAGGGACAGGTTCAGCTTTTCTTCCGGGATGCCGGTGAGATCTGCAATTTCTGCAATAGGGTAGCCTTTGGCATGCATCCGCCTGGCCAGCTGCCAGGTGTTTTGAGCTTTACCGCGTTTTTCCCCTCGCATTTCACCGCGGGCTTCACCCAGCTTTTCCCCCGCTTCCCGCTCCT
>JAGYPA010000188.1 GCA_018399255.1 Spirochaetales bacterium
TCGGCACAATAGAACCCTTTTTTCTCACTCCCGGGAAGCTTGCCGGCCGCCTTGATTTCGGCAAACAGATCTGCAGCAAGAGATTTTAGTGTCTTGAGTTCTTGCCTCCATGAGGCATTTAACTCTTTCAAGTTGTCCTTTTTTTCTTTTACTTCGGATGAGGGAAGCACGCCGGAATCTTCATCATCTTCAAAATCCTCATCATCGGCAGCGGTAAAGAGTGCCTGCAGTTCCTCGATTCTTGACTGGTATTTTTCCATCTCTTCCAGTACTTCCGGAAACTGACTTTGCAGGATCTCTTCATCGGGAATCAGCTCCGGCCCCCATCCGCTGGCAGCGATGGATTTAAAGTCTGCCTTCAGTTCATCCACATAGTTGGCAAATGCCCCGCGTACCTGAGAAGAGGAAAGAATGTTCTGATCTCTCAGCAAGTTTTCAATACTTTGGATAAGGGACCGGCGCATCAGGAACACATTGCCGGCACTTTCATGCCGGTTTTCCGGATCATGCGCCAGAGCTTCTACCACAGGCTGGTTTTCATCCCACCAGTTTGAAAGAGATGTTATAAACTGTTCATGCCTTTTCTGCACACCGGGGTGCTTGTTGATAAACTCAGAAATAGAGCGTCTGTTATCAAGCTTACCGGAAAACTGATAATAATCGCTCTCTTTTTCAGAAAAGCAGTCTTCCTTCAATCCCTTGTAATTGTTCCAGAAATGAGCCAGGCAATCGACCTCTTTTTTCGGTATCCCGCCGTGCAGATGTGCCCGCACATCCTGGGGCTCGGGCGGCGGGGCATTATCCACATAGCGCCTGATATTGCAGTTGTATTCTTCCGTGATTATTTCTGAAACCGGAACCTTGCGCGCGTACATAGGTTGCTTTGTGTCATCAGCAATAATGCTGAATGTTGCTTCCGGTACATCTTCTCCGGTATGATACGTATGTACAATCTTGTCGATGTCTTCGGGCCTCAGGTAATTACGGGCGCTGCCCTCACGATAACCTCTGTCGGCGTTGATAAACAGAACATGGCCGTTCTTTCTTTTGTGTGCGTCCTTTTTGTTCAACACAAGAATAGAGGCAGGGATTCCTGTCCCATAAAACAAACTGGCTGGCAAGCCGATTATCGCTTCCAGATATCCGTGGTCAATAAAATATTTACGAGCTTCGGCCTCTTCACCTCCGCGAAACAGTACGCCGTGAGGCATGACCGTTGCCAGGCGGCCATCACTCTTGAGCACAGCCAGCATATGCTGGACAAACATGAGGTCTGCTTTTTTCCCTTTCTCCGGCATAAAGACCGGAAAGCGGCCGGGAAATTTCAGATCTTTCTTCGAATAATTTTGGCTGAACGGCGGATTAGCCATTACTCGGTCATAGCGTTTCAGCTCATTATGATCATCCAGATGCTGAGGATTTTTTATGGTATCTTCCTGGCGAATATCTGCATGGGAGATTCCATGAAGGAGCATATTCATTTTACAGATGGACCAGGTAGTTCCCATTTTTTCCTGCCCGTAAAGTGATAGTTCGCTGGGCTCACCCCCACATTCGCGAAGGTAATCACGAGCTTGAATGAGCATACCACCAGAACCGACCGTAGGGTCGTAGATGCTCATTTCTTCTTTTGGATCACAAATTTCAACTATAATACGCACAACTTCAGAAGGCGTATAAAACTCACCCGCTTTTTTGCCGGCAGAATCGGCGAAATACTTGATCAGCCACTCATACGCGGCGCCAAGTAAATCAGGAAATTCAAAATCATCGTCTTTCAGCGGTATTTTCTCGAAGTTCTGTAGAAAATCCGCCAGAGTATCATCATCCAGAGTCCGCTGCCCGATCTTTCTGTTGAAGTTGATGGTCTTTAGCACATCCTGCAATGCTTCAGGATTGGCATCTTCAATGGCTTCAAGAGCTTTGTTAAGCATGGTTCCGACGTTTTCTTTGAGGTGTTTTAATGCAGGGATTTGCTTGCGATCCTCAGAACCATCATCTTTCTTTATTACCTGTATCCAGCCTTCGTTCCATCGTGCACGGGGCGGGACATAAAAATATTTCCCGGAATAGTTATCCTTGTCTTCCAGTTCTGCTTGGATATCCGCTTCGCTTAAGCCCTGTTCGGATAATTCTCTTCGTAATTCTGCTCTCCTCTGTTCAAAGAGGTCACTGGCTCGTTTGAGAAAGAGCATGCCGAAGATATATTCCTTATATTCGCTGGCATCCATGCTGCCGCGAAGATCATCACAGGCAGTGAGCAATAGGTTTTCAAGTTTTGTTAATGTCAGTTTTGCCATTCATTC
>JAGYPA010000189.1 GCA_018399255.1 Spirochaetales bacterium
TCGGAGAAGGCATCGGGCTGGGTATTGTTCTGGACGGAAAGCTCTACCGTGGGCATCACCATGGGGCAGGGGAGTTCGGTCACATCAAGATCAGCACCGATCCTGAGGCACCGGTATGCTCCTGCGGACGGAAAGGATGTCTGGAAGCGTTTGCCTCCGACAAAGCCATCACCGGGTATGTGAAAAAAAGCGACGGACGTATTCTGAGTATTGAAGAAGTCACTGCGGCGGCGGAAAACGGTGATGAAGAGTGCCGGAAAGCCTTTCACAAGGCAGGATTCTGGCTGGGCAACGGCATATCAACCTTGATCAATCTGTTCGATCCCGAAGCGATAATAATCGGCGGGGAGCGGGCGGGAGCAGCAGGGCTCTTTGTCGATGCCATGAAGCAGGTTATTGCCGAGAATACCGTCTATGAGCTGGCTCAGGATATAGAAATCCATACCCTGCAGCCGGATATCGACCATTGGGTACGGGGGGTAGCTACGTTGGCAATAAAAGAGTTCATAAGCAAAGCAATAGGGCAGGTGCAGTAATGTATATCGGCAATAAGCAGCAGAAACGAAGGGCTCTGATGATATTTCTGTTACCATCTACCCTGGGACTCATCATATTTTTTCTTCTGCCCATTTTTTCGTCCTTCACCTTAAGCTTTCTCGAATACGACCCGCTGAAACCGGTAAGCGCCATCAAGTTCGTCGGCCTCTCCAACTTTTCCAAATATCTGGCAACAAATGATCTTTCTGATCAGTATCGGCACGTCCTCTACTACATGGTCCTCTATATTCCGCTGGTTCTCCTGGCAGCTCTCGTTGAGGCGGTTGTCCTGGCAAAAGACTTCCGTATGAAAAAGTTCTATAAAATTCTGCTCTATATTCCCGTCATTTCGTCGTGGGTGGCGGTTGCCCTTATCTGGCGCTGGCTGCTTAACGGCAAGTACGGGCTGATTAACCATATGCTCGAAGCGATCGGGATTGCAGGACCGAACTGGCTTACCAGCAAGGACTGGGCGATGCCGGGAGTCGTGCTCGCTGCAGCTTGGAAGGATGCCGGCTACTATGCGCTCATTCTGCTGGCTGCGATGAAGAGCATCAATACCAACTACTACGAGGCGGCGGAAATTGACGGGGCCTCACGCTGGGTCCGCTTCAGCCGGATAACGATCCCGCTGATCAGTCCTACCATATTCCTGCTCATCGTGGTGAATGTGATAAACGGTTTTCAGGTGTTTGAATCGATATTCATCATGACTGAAGGCGGTCCGGCCGGAGCCACCCGTGTGCCGGTTGAGCAGATATACCGCAACGCCTTCACCTACTACAACATGGGCTATGCAGCGGCCATATCGTGGATGCTGTTTCTTGTCATAGCGGCGGCTACATTTGTGCAGTTCCGGGTTCAGAAGAGGTGGGTGAATTATGAAGGCTGAAAAATATTTGAAGAAAACCATATTTTACCTTATTCTCACGCTGGCGGCGCTGGCTGCTGTCGTCCCGCTTTTCTGGATGGTGAGCACCTCCCTGAAGGCGAGGGAAGCGATTCACACGATCCCGATTCGATGGATTCCCAAGGAGCCGAGTCTGGATGCCTACAAGGCGATTTTTTCGCTGACCAATATCAATTTCGGCCGTGCAATTATCAACAGCTTTTATGTTTCCATCATGCTGACCATTATTCCGCTGTTTACCTCTGCCATGGCCGCCTTCGCCTTTGCCAAGATCGAGTTCAAAGGAAGGGAGAAGCTGTTCTCGCTTTTTCTGATGACCATGATGATCCCGGCTACGGTAACCATGATTCCGAACTTCATCATTCTCAGGACGATGGGGCTGCTGGGGTCCTACAGTGCGCTGATCTTACCGGCAATCTGCAATGCCTTTGCGATTTTCTTTATCCGGCAGAATATGATTGTCATCGACAATGCCTACCTGGAGGCGGCGATTATGGACGGTGCATCGCTGTTCAGGGTTTTTATTCAGGTTGCGCTTCCTCTTTCAAAGCCGGTGCTTTTCACCATGGGTCTGTTTAACTTCATGGGGGCCTGGAACAATTTTCTCTGGCCGCTAATCGTGCTGACCGATCGCAAAAAGTGGACCCTTCAGCTGGGACTCGGCAATATGGGAACTCAGTTTGGTAACTATCAGCACTATCTTATGGCCGGTGCACTGATATCGATAATCCCTATTGTGATTGTCTACATTTTTACCCAGCGGTACGTGGAAGAAGGGTTGGCTGTCGGGGGGCTGAAGGGTTAAACGGCGGGAATCCCTGATATCCGC
>JAGYPA010000019.1 GCA_018399255.1 Spirochaetales bacterium
CTATGCTCCGGCAGGGGCCGCAGTTCAGCTTTCCAACCGGCTCCGTCACGCTCTAAAGCAACCCAACCCAAAACATCTTCACCAGAGGGCACATGATGATCAGGAACCGCTCCCATCTCGCTTAACGGCAGGGCAGTGGCAGGTATGCCGATCCACCACCAATCCTTTTCCCGCCTTACCCACCAGCGATGAACATGTGCGGTTACCAGAATATCGGGCGGATTTGCATGAACTATACTCTTAAAAGAAGCCCTGGCTGCCGGACTAAGGCACATCTGCTCAGATCCGTCGGAATAACGATCCTCCCAGCTCTGCAGGTACGGCGGTGTGTGCAGAAACAGCACCCGCACGAGATCCGCAGACCGCTTCTGCTGCAGCATCTCTATCAGCCAACGGTCCTGCTCCCTCGCCTCAGCAAGAGAAGCTCCGAACAACTGGGAATTAATACCGATCACCTGAAAACCAGCCGCTTCATATATCCAGTAATCCATTTGAAACGCCTTTCGGAAGGCCTGCACCGCTCGCTGCATTGCCGCAGGATCATGGTGGTGCCATCCCACTGTCGATCCGACATCATGATTTCCGGGAATTATTTTCCAGGGACGGGGGCTCCTTTCCAGAATCTCCATAAGCTCCTGCGCATAGCCTGGCGTATCCATCGGCTGGTTCGCATTATCGCCGCCGAAAAACAGAGCGGCAGGCTTACTGCGTGAGACATCCGCCAGGACGGTCTCAAGATGCCTTTTCCGGCGGGCAGGCCTGTCCAGAGTGCTTTGAGCACGATCGGCACCTGTATTCTCCGGAGCAATATGCATATCACCGACAAAGGCAAGGTGACCTCTCATTTCAGCCATTGGGGATACTCCTCTCGTAAAAAGTCACAGTATCGGCTGAACTGCTCATCCGTGCTCGACTCATAAGGAGGAAGCAGCCGCAAGGGAAAACTGCTGTCCAGTATTTTTGAAAACACCTTGTCATACGCTCCGTCAATTCTGCCCCGGCCCATAATATCCATAAATCCCTTGAGCATGCCGTACAGTTCACTGCTTATCGTATCCAGGGCATCGGAATCCCGGGCTGCTCCTGCATGGAAATATTCCCAGGCGCGATCCAGATTTGATGTACCCAGTGATATTAGATATCCGAATTCACCAAACCTGCTTCCGTAGCCGAAGTTTTTTTCTCCCAGAAAGAATTGTACAGGCAGATCGCTTTCAGCCATCTCATGAATTGTCAGTATATCGGCGCTGGTAAATTTTGTTCCGACCAGGTTCGGGATCTCCTCAGCGAGTACGGCAAACTCCCCGACGCTTACCAGCCGTTTAGCCCGCATGAGGTTGTAGAGGATAAAGCGGCAGTCGGGGTAGGGGTCGCACAATGCATGAAAAAAATTATTCATTTCAAGATCCGAAAGCGCTCCCCAGGAAGGAAGGGCAAACTGAAAATCCCGTATACCCACTTCGTATGCCCGCGCTACCCGCTGAAGCATCGTCTGAAAGGAGAGACTGACAATTCCCACCATCGGATGGAGGCCGGGACCCGCCATCTGTTCTGCAAAAAGCGTCACAATTTCATCGAACTGGGCATCGCTGATCGCATAACCCTCTCCGGCAGTCCCGAACAGATAGAGGTGGTCGAGCCTGCTGCCGGTGAGGATCTCGATCTGGCGGCAGAAAGCCTCCCGATCAAAGACGTTAACTTCCGTCCAGGGGATACAAACGGTTCCGAGAATGGTAGATGGATAGCGCTTTTCACTCATCAGCTTCTCTCCTTTACATTAAGATTTTAATGTTATAATGACATTACCATCACCAGGGCCAGCTGTCAATAAATAGTTCAAGTCTTCCGGCCAAATGAAAAGAATCTCCTTGCTGAGCGAATTGAGCGAACTATTTTTCTGTTGTGGTTAAAAAAAAGAATGACGAAAAAGACCAGAACTATTCCTATTGTGCTGGATAGAAAGATATACCGGATTCCCAGGCTTACCGAAATAGTGCTTCCGACAAGGGGTGATAAAAACCAGCCCATGCTTCCGATAAACGTTTGAATTCCAAACACGATCCCCCGTCTTTCCGGAGGAGTATGCACTCCAAGGATTGAATGCAGGAGAGGCTCTATCCCTCCCAGAAAAAATTGGGTGATTACGAGAAATATGGTAAAAGGAATCAGACCCCGGACCAGGAAAAGCGGAAACGAAACAAATGCCGCTATGCTGATGAATATCTGGATCAGGGTTATTTTATCGTGCGTATCTCCCAGTCTGCTCAGGGTTATTCCGGCAGCGGCGGTGGCCAGACCGACCAGACCAGTCACGCTCCCGGTTATCGCAGAGGCGCCTTCAAGACGTCCGATCATTTCCTGAAAATAGAGGGGAAGAAACGGCTGAGCTAATGCCCGCAGAAAGCGCATGAAAAATATAAGTACAAAACCGAGAAGAAGGGGCTGGCGAAAGATCATCTTCAGGGAAAATTCTGCCCCCTCGCTGCCCCCTCCGCCATCGAGAGCTGCTTCCGCTGGTCCCGCAGGTTCTGCTTGATCTGCTGGTACCACGGATCCCGCGGGTACACCTTTCTCACCATGTTTCCTGACTCCGAGCTCCTTGACCCCGTACAGTACGAGGAAGAAGGCAAAAAAAAGGAGGGCGCTGCCAATAAAGAATGATATCCGGTATCCGAGAAATTCTGCCGTGAAACCGCCCACAAACGGTCCGAATGAGAATCCGATAAAGTTTGATGATGCAATAAGTCCCAAGGCATACGATAGTCGGTGACGGGGTGTTCCGGCGGCGACCAGCGTGACCGCAGCGGTCATGGTCCCGGTAAGCAGCCCCTGGGCTGCACGCAGAACAAGGACGGTTTCTACATTTTTAGCCAGTCCCAGACCGCCGATGATCAGGGCTCCTGCCAGAAGCGCCCGGAGGATCATCAGCTTGCGCCCGATTTTATCGGAAAGGGCTCCCCAGACCAGGGCCATTACCCCCATTAAGGCGGCAGGCAGGGCTGAACTGATTCCCACCAATATCCTGAGCCGATCAGGTTCTGTTACCCCGAGTTCCTGGAAATAGAAGGGGATAAAGGGTAAAGCAAACCCGAAGCCCATCAGGGAAAAGACTTGAGCAACCCATAATATGTAGAGATTTTTTTTCCAGGGTTCCATAATGGTTCAGCTATTCTTTACATGATACTTGCGGATACAGGAACAAAATTCAGTATAGCGTTATGCAAAAATACTGTCTACAAAAAGAGAGTTCTTTATGTAAACAATTTCAACAATGTTCCCAGCCTGGTGCTATTAACAGGCTCAGCTTTCCGAAATTGCTGTTAAACGGTATATCCTTTTGTATACAGGCGATTTCCGCCGTAGTTTGTTGAGACCAGTTTATAGCGGTCACCTCGATATACGGTGATAAACACGGAAAGCGCTTTGCCGTCTATGGAATAGACGGTATCTGTGGTGAGCAGTACCGGTGATCCGATGGCGATTTTCAATCTCTCAGATGCTATTTCATCGGCCAGGACTGCTTCTGTCGCTGACTGTACATAGGATATTGCCAGGTTTTCCCGCTCTTCCCAGAGGTTCAAGAACTCGACCCGGCGCAGGATGTCGTCATCGATGCTGGATGAGAGTCCAAGAGGTATATACCCTTTGTCATAGCTCAGCGGTTCTTCGTTGAGAACATCCAGCCGTTCTATCAGCATGCATTGTTCCGATTTCAGGAGTCCGAGTATCTGCATGATTTCTTCGGGGGGAAGGATGTTTTCACAGGTGATCAGTTTCCTGATTACATTCGGAGCCTCTTTTTTGAGGGATTTCTCATAATTCATGTCAAGGATCGGCATCTTTTTTTCCCGGATTGAACGGACAAAAGTCCCTTTCCCCGGAAGCCGCTCCACAAGGCCCTGGTCCTGCAGAAGACGCAGAGCATGTCTGACTGTTATGCGGGAAACTCCGTAGGTGTCGCATAGAATGCGCTCAGGCGGCACTTTCTGACCGGCATCCAAAGATCGATCAAGTATTTTCTGCCTTAGTATGTTGTAGACCTTCTGATACGCGACATCTGCCATGGGGGGACCTCCGATTGTTAAACACAATATTGTTATAACCAATAATACCATGAAAGTCAAATCATGTCCCGAAGAAAACATGTCCCGAAAAGAGTGGGGTCCGCACTTTCCGGAAATGGCCTGACCGATACACGCTATAAGTCACATATCTGCTCAGTTACTGTTACCCTTCATGTACTTTTTCAAAAACTTTTCCCAAACTTGAATTTTTTCTCAATTCTCCGAAGTACATATATATAGAGCATACGCTGAGCTCCTCAGCCGCTCGTATTCACTACTGATCCAGGAGGTCCCCATAGAATCATCCCCCCATTGCCCCTAACCCCGATTGCCCGCTGCACTACCCAGAAGCAGTGAAAAACTCCGAGAGGAAAATGAGCCCACCTTCCAGAGAAGTGCGGCACTCGCTCTACCCAAGCATTCGGCATCGTCCAGCGCTTCCTCTGCACCATCTGCGGCAAGACCTGCAGTGAGCAGACCTTCAGCCTCGACTATTACGCCAAACGCGTTATCGACTACGAGAACTTGGAGCAGCTCACCCATGCTTCCACCGGCCTCCGCGCTACCGCCCGCCACCTCAGCTGCTCTCCTGATACCGTCTCCAACCGCAATATGCCTGAGTCACGCCATTTATCGTTGCCAACGCCGAAATCCTCGAAACCCATGAGCTAAAAGAAAATATCGCCCTCGACGGCTTCGAATCCAAAACCCTCAGCAACTATCATCCCAATAACATCAACATCGCTGCCGGCTCCGATTCCCAGTTCGTCTACGGCGCCTCCTACACCCAGCTTAACCGCAAAGGCCGCATGACCAAGGAGCAGAAGATCCGGGCCAGAGAGCTCAGAATCAGGAGCCCCAGCCGTTCTCCAAGCAGCAGGAGGCTATCCAGATACTCGCCATCCAGGTCGACCGGTTCTCCCCGACCCCGAATCCAAGCTTACCGTCTTCT
The DNA here is from genome assembly GCA_018399255.1 of Spirochaetales bacterium. Taxonomy (GTDB): domain Bacteria; phylum Spirochaetota; class Spirochaetia; order JABMQR01; family JABMQR01; genus M55B182. The sequence continues at coordinate 5,017 of JAGYPA010000019.1, forward strand.
CCGATGAGCATCTTGCCTATCCTGATCCCATTGCCGGCATCCATGCCCAGGGTTACCATAAGACCATCAGCTCAAAGGATCCCCGGACCCGGATGAATCCCCTGTTCCCGTCAACTACATGGATCGTGAGTTCCGCAACGGATCTCAAGGAGCATGGACGCAAGACCGTCTGCATTGCCAGAAACGTCAATGCCCAGCTCGAGCGCATGCACAGCTATCTCTTTTACCATAACTATCTGAAGCAGTTCCGTATTAACGATCCGGTGTCGATGAAGCACTATCGCCATTACCATCGGGCCGGTATCGATGAGCAGGCGGTGAAGCAGGCGACTGCCAATATCTATACCCGCAGGAAGTTCTTCAGCCATGTGCGGACGAAGCTGACCTGGTTCGAGCAGCTGGTCTGGATGCGTCTGCTGAAGAATCCTGAGGTGCCCACGGCAATGTACCTCCCCCGATTCCTTACCTGTTACTGAGTGGAGCAGGGTCGGGCGGATCTATACTGTCCCTGCTGTCTTCGTGACATGTGTTTAAGAGGTGTATGGCGGCATCGGCATCTTTCCTGCGCAGATGCTCAACAATCCGCCTGTGCTCGCTGACATCCCTCATATAATCCTTATCAATCCGGGTAATCTCATGCCTCCACCCGTGAACACCTGACAGGGGAATATTGGCACTGATATAAATATCGAACAATTTTTCATTATGCGCTGCCTTGACCAGAGCAGTATGAAAACGAAGATCAGCCTCATAGACCCCAAGCATATAATTATTGCCAGCCATAAGCTCCATGTGATCCACAATCTCATCAAGCTGCCGGTACTCCTCTTCATGAGCCCGCTGAATAATCAGCCTGACCGCAGATGTTTCAAGGATATAGCGAACCTCGTAAATCTCCTCAACATCCTTATCGGTAAGCTGCCTGACAAAAAATCCCCCCTTCTCCCCCTTTGCGGCAAGCCCCTCAGCACAAAGCCGCGAAAGAGCCTGCCTGACATCCCCCCGGTTTACCCCGATCTCTTCGCTCAGCGCCTGCTCCACCAACCTCGCTCCCGGAACAATGATACCGGAAAGAATTTTTTCCCGCATTCTTTGATAAGCACGTTCTGATTGATTTTTCATCCTCTTTCCTTGTTGACTAATAGTATTCAATTATTGTATACCAAATTTCGCCTTTTTTTAACCAGGAAAAAGATGAATTTCAAACATTCAACCTATGAGACTAGTAGAAACCCTGTGAAAGGAAAGCAGAATAAGAATTCCCGCACCAAAACACAAAAAAAGAAGATGATACACCGAAAGACTCATACCGAAAACGGAGACAAAAGCAGGACTGAATTCAAGCATCAGACTACTGATAAGCCTTGAAAGACCTATCCCGCCGCTGGCCAGACCGAAACTGAAGGCTAACGAAATATTGATATTATTAACCTTAACCAGACCCATCATTTTAGCACTGATAACAACACTGCAGAAAGCATAAGCTGCTGACGCAAGACAGATAAGAAAAACCACCCCGACAATCGAGAAAGTACTCTGATCCTGAAACAGCAGAAAAGCAGAATTAACGGAAAAAAAGATAACCTGCACAAGAAAAAAAAGACTCCGGATACTGCGGCGGTCGATCACCTTGCTCGCAATAACAAACCCGCTGACCGTTGCAATATTGGTGAAGACCGAAAACAACACCAATAAATTATCCGCCGCCGCCTGCTCAAACTTCAAAAAAGCAAAACCTAACGGAACCGTGGAAGCCGTCAAAAAATTGATCAGCAAAACCAGCACACTATAATGCAGAAGCCGCTTATTGGTAAAAACCGCGTGCAGCATAACCCGAAGCGGCGGAACCTTTGCCCTCGGCCTGCGCTCAGGAATCCGCGACGTAAAAAACATCCTGCCCAGAATCAGCAAAGCCCCAGCTGTAATAATCATCTGAAGCCGGAACACATCGGCATCCTCATGAACCAGCAGCGCCGACAACAGCAGGTACACGATAACTACCAACTGCCAGGTATACCTCAACCGACCGAAATAGGCACCGCGCTCATGATCAGGTATAATAAAATGCTGCAGAGAAAACCAGCCCGCCGAATGTGAACTGATCGAAACTGCATAAATAATTATACCTCCGGAAAACAGATACAGACTGACCTCCGGGAAAAAACCCGCCGCTGCTGCCGTCAGCATGCCCAGCATCCCGATACCATAAGAGGGCAGTAAAAATCGCTTAAGACCAGTTTTCTCCATAATATAGGCAAAAGGAATCAGCGTAATAAGCGTCATCAGAGGAATAACCGAAGTCGTTACCAGAGAGATAAACTTTCCGGCACCCATGCTTACAGCATACAGCAGAAACAGGCTGCTCTCACTCAAAGCCCGCTGAATTACTACCCCGAAACAAGAAGAAAGGATGGCATAATTCATGTACCGTCTTTTTTCTTTGTACGATAAATGGTCGGCATACATTGGTCGTGTTCCCTGCAGTCGCAGGACTCCTTATCAGAAGGTGTTTATATATGATAAAATCTACCATAATCTAACATCCAAGATAAATCAAGCCCCAACAAGTCCGGCAGGCTCCTATACCAGCTTTTCGGGATCAAGCAGCTCCCCAGCCTCCTCCGCGCTCAGAAGCCCTGTCTCAACAGAGGCTTGCTGAATGGAAATATCATGCTCCCTGGCATAGGCAGCCAGTTTGCTTCCCGTGGGATAATCAAACTTTGCAGCAATAACCGCCGACAGGGCAAGCGATGTCCCGGCATACTCCCGGCATACAGCCCGGTCAGCCCTGATCCCGGCAATACACTTTTCCGCAAAGAGTTTCATCGTATTGGCAAGCAGCGTGCAGGAATCAAATATCGCCGTAATAATAACCGGCTCCCATACATTAAGGTCCAGCTCGCCCCCCTCTACCGCCATCGTTACCGTAACATCATTTCCAATAACCCGATAGCAGACCTGATTGACCAGCTCGGGAATTACTGGATTGATTTTTCCCGGCATAATGGAGGAACCCGGCTGCAGAGCTGGAAGAACAATCTCACCAAATCCGGCCCTGGGTCCGGAAGAAAGAATGCGAAAATCCGTAGCCATCTTGGAGAGACCGGCTGCGAGCGCCTTAAGCCTTGCCGAAAGATCAATATAGATATCCCCGTTCTGCAGACCGTCAAAGAGATTCGCTTCCTGCTTGATATCCAGACCCGTCAGTTCACGAAGATGCGAAAAAACCGCATCAACATAGCCGGGAACCGTCCCCATACCGGTTCCCACCGCAGTGGCTCCCAGAGGAATTGCCAGAAAATCACGCTGCAGCTGAACAAGGCGCTCCTTCTGCCTCTGTATTAAGGCGAGGTACCCGCTGAACTCCTGGCCAAGGGTAAGGGGTACCGCATCCTGAAGGCAAGTACGGCCGAGCTTCACAACATCCGCAAACTCAGCACATTTCTGTGCAGCCGCCTCCTCCAGCACTGCAAGACTTCCGAGAAGCTCCTCAAGCAGATACCAGCAGGCAAGCTTCATAGCTGATGGAATAACATCGTTTGTCGACTGACACATGTTCACATGCGTATTGGGGTGAATTCGATCATAACCCTTGTTTCCGGTGAGCAGCTCTTGAGCCAGATTGGCCAGCACCTCGTTGGCATTCATATTTGTGGATGTCCCGCCGCCGCCCTGGAAAACATCCAGGGGAAACTGGTTATACCAGCCGCCGGCAAGGACAATATCGGCAGCCTTTACCACAGCCTCAGCAGTCTCCCTGTCCAGAGCTCCGACATCGCGGTTTGCCAGCGCGGCCGCCTTTTTTATCGTAACCAGTGACCAGAGGTACCGGGGAAATTCCCCGATCGTTCTGCCGGAAACGGCAAAGTTCTGCCGGGCCCGTTCTGTCTGAATCCCGTAATAGCATGCATCATCAAGGGTAAGTTCTCCCAAGGCATCTCTTTCAGTTCTCATCTTCATCCCAAGTTCCTCCACAGCTCAATTATCACTCATCAGACGACTTCGTCCAGCACGCGAAGAAAATTACCGCCGAGAATTTTTTCAATAAAAGCGGAACTGTAGCCTCTCCTGACGAGTCCGCCGGTCAAAGCTGACAGTCTGTCTATCGATTCCAGACCTGAAGTAAAGCTGGTATGAAAAAAATCATCAACGGTCCCGAATATATCGGGGCGGCGGGTTCGCCAGGTCCTTACCGATGGGGGAATGGCTGTTCCGGATTTCAGTCCCTCAATGTAGTCCAGTCCGATCCCCACAGCCTCGATGCCGGCAATCTTTACCGCATAATCAATCTGGTCCAAAAAATCCTCAAGGTCGGGAGCCCGTCCCCGGACAACCAGGGCTGGATGGGGAGTCAGACCCATGCACCCTCCCGTATCGGCCATTGCCCGGATCTGACTGTCTGTCTTGTTCCGTTTATTATCGCACAAGGTTCTGCAGTTGGTGTGAGTAAAGAGAACAGGCGCTTCAGAATGCCGTACGGCCTCATCGGTAGAAACGTCACCGGTATGTGAAAGATCGATAAGGACCCTCGTCCGGTTCATCTCTTCAATAGCCTCCAGGCCAAAATAGCGCAGTCCGCTGTCAATTCTCTCCCCGCATCCGTCACCCGCCCGGTTGCTGCCGGTATAGGTCAGCTGCATTATCCTTACGCCAAGCGTATGAAAGGTTTCGATAAATGACAGATCATCTTCAATCGGCTCAATATCCTGAAACCCCATCAGTATCGCTATCTTGCCATCCTTTTTAGCCTGGCGGATATCTGCTGCAGTCAGGGAGAGGGAAAAGATTTCCTGCTTGTCGGCAATTACCTTCTTTATACGGTTAATCTCCTTAACCGTTTCCCGGAAATTCTGCGATATGGCAACGGTAATGAAGGCAGCATCAACTCCTCCCGCTTTTACGGCGGGTAAATACCGGTCCTCCAGAATATAAGGAAAGGAGAGTGCGTCTAAAACCAATGTCTCCTTATGCAGCCTATCCACCTCGGTCTGTACCATAATTCTGCTCCTGTATCGATTTTCGGAATAATTTTCCCATACATTCCCTGAAAACACAATTACATATTGACATAATGTTATAATAGTTAATAGCATTGTAACAGATATTCAGTTATCAGGAGGAAAGCATGAGTGCACAGTTGCGAGCCGGAAGTTCACTACGCGATATTTCACCCCGGAAAGGGGTTTCTCTCGGCGGTTATCCGCATCATCCCCGTCCAAACACCGGAGTTCACGATCCCCTGTATGCCGCCTGTCTCTATCTGTCAGACGGGCAGACACAGCTGGCTCTGGTTACTCTGGATATCATAGGTCTGTCAAAATCCAACGTGCAGAAAATCCGGGAAAAGGCAAGCAAAGCCTCCGGCATACCGGGCAATCATATAATGATCAGCTGCTCGCACTCGCATTCAGCTCCCCGGGGCTCATCAAATATGACCATGGATGTTTTTGAGACTCAGGCAGCCCCTGATGAAGTATTTGTGGCTAAAGTTATCGATTCTGCAGTTGCAATTATTACGGAAGCCGCTGCATCAGCGGTTCCGGCGGAACTGGGTATCGAGAAAGGTTTCTGCGGCAGAGAGCAGGGAGTCGGAGGGAACCGGCGCGATCCGCTTGGCCCTGCCGATCCTGAGGTATGGACAATCGGGGTGAAGGACCCCAAGGGCAATCTGCTGGCAGTCATGGTTAAGTATGCACTTCATCCAACCTTTCTGCACTCTGACAATTTTCTGGCTTCTGCCGATTATCCGGGATATATTCGATCGTACATAAACAGCAGGTTTCCGGAGACGGTCTTCCTGTTTGCCCAGGGGACATCGGGCAATCAGAGTCCTCGCTACTTCCGCTCAGGCAAAACATTTGCCGAGGCGGAGCGGGTCGGGACGGCTATCGGCAGGGAAGCTGAACGGGTTCTGCAGCATATGAGTTTTTCCGGTGATGTTCCGCTTGTCGTCAAGTCCCGCGAAATTATGCTGGATTTGAGAACTTTCCCCAAAAAAGAGGAAGCTGAGGCTCGTGTTGAAGAAGCCCGGAAAGTCTGGCATACTTTACGAGATTCCGGTGCCCCGGAACCTGATGTCTGGAATGCTGAGCTGCTGTTTCTCGGTGCTGAAGACACTCTGAGCATGCTGCTGCTCCATGAAAAGGGAGAACTTACGGCATTGAACGAGAATTCTCCCATGGAGGTTCAGGTTCTGGGTATTGGTGATGTACGGATTGCCTGTCTGCCGGGTGAAATATTTGTGGAGTATGGGATCACCATTCAGTATCGATCGCCATTTCCAAAAACTTTTGTGATTGAGCTGGCAAACGGAGCGCTTCCGGGATATGCTGCTACAGAGCAGGCGTATGCTTCCGGGGGATACGAAACCGGAGCATCGATGCTCACCGGGAAAAGCGGACTGCAGCTTGTTGATACGGCGGTCGAGCTGCTTTTTGAAACCCGCCGGGAGCAGGTTCCGCGATCTTAGAGGTTCCGCGATCTTAGAGGTTCCGACAACCTGTCAGGATGCGGGCATCGGGGCAGTCAGCTGAAGATTACAAGGTTCAATACGCCGTAATGGATGGAACGTATGCATATAATCAGCATTCTGCTCCCGGTCCTGCTTCTGGTTACCCTGGGATATGTTCTTCTGAGAATTCATTTTCTTGATGAGGTATTTTTCAGGAATTGCGCAAAGCTTACCTATTGGATAGGGCTTCCGGCGCTGCTTCTTTACAAGATTGCCAATGCCAACGTCGATTTTTCGGCCTCCTGGAACATTTCCCTGGTAATGATTTTTGCCACGGCAGCTGCGGCTGCAGTAAGCGCGGTCATCGGACGCTTTGCCAGTAAGGATCAGAGCAGGAGAAAAACGTTTATTCACACCTCCTTTCACAGCAACACGTCATTTGTCGGTCTCCCTGTCATCCTGTATGCCCTGGGAAGCAATGCTCAGTATCCCGATCTGGTGGATGCGGCGAGCATTGCCGTTGCCCCTATGATACCGTTTGTCCACATCCTTTCCATTATGGTGATGGGGAATGACGGTACCGGAAAATATGGAATACGGATTGGTCAAGTGCTGAAGAAAGCTTTTCTCAATCCGATGGTTCTTGCCTGTCTGCTCGGTCTCCTGCTGGCAGTTGCTGATATTGCTATTCCTTCCCCCATTAACCGGGGGCTTGATTCGCTGGGAAAACTGGCTCTTCCGCTTGCCCTGCTGAGCATCGGTGCCGGCCTTTCCTTCTCCGATATACGAAATTCGCTTCCTCTGGCTGTTTCTGCAGCCCTGTTCAATACGTTTCTGCTCCCGCTTTTCGGTTTTCTGTTTTCTCGCCTGACAGCCCTGCCGGATCACTATACCCTTATTGCCCTCATTTTTCTTGCCTGCCCCACGGCCTCATCAGCCTACATCTATGCGCGGGAAATGAACGGAGATCATAAATTCGCGGGAAATGTTATTGTGCTGAGTACCATACTGTCTACCGCTTCGCTCTGGCTGGTCCTCTATTTCTATCTTTAAAAAGGGGATAGTCAACACTTTAACGTACAATTTGCTAAGCAGTTTCAGTATTCTGAGATGTAACCCAGTTTTATCGAAAATGAAAGGTATCAAAACCCGGGTCAAGAACTTGACCTTAGGCAAGCGGCTTACCTACGGTAAGCGGCATTCCCAAAGGGAATGCTTGGACCCGAGGCACTTCGTGCCTCCGTTCCGCCCCTAAGGGTGCCGCAGATTACTGGCCGCAGAGTACTGGCCGCAGAGTACTGGCCGCAGAGTACTGGCCGCAGAGTACTGGCCGCAGAGTACTGCGGGGGGTATCTCAAAGGGTTAGCGAAGCTTACCCCACGATCCCGGCACTCGCTCGGCAATGGAACCATCAAGATGGTTCCGCTCCTCTCGCTTCGTTTGGGAATCAATCGGGCTGATACTGCTGTGAAGTTGTGTGGGTTATGTGGATACACTGCCAGGCTCCCATATACATAGAAATTATATTAACTTTAAACTAAATAAGTGATATTATATAAACAGGAGTTTTTAATGCCAGAAATATCTAGATTCTTAGGAATTATTATATCTATGATTTACAATGACCATAATCCTCCTCATTTTCATGCAATCTATGGAGATTACAAAATTACAGTAGAAATATTTTCTGGAATAATTACAGGTAGATTCCCTAAAAGAGCTTTGAATGCAGTATTAGAATGGTTTGAAATGTATAAAACCGAATTACTAGAAGATTGGGAATTAGCTCAGAAACATGAAATACTAAAAAAAATACCACCATTGGAGTAGTTGTTATGATTGAAATAATTGACGCTAAATATTCATCAGAATATAAACTTTGGGTAAAGTTTAATAATGGACAAACAGGGGTTGTTGATTTAAAGGAACATTTATGGGGTCCTGCTTTTGAGCCATTAAGAAATATTGATTTTTTTAAACAAGTAGAAGTTTCAAGAACTTTAGGAACCATTACATGGCCTAATGAAGTTGATTTCGCTCCAGAATTTATACTGGAAAACATAGCAATATAATTTCTAAAGCACTACTAAACCAGGTATATTTTCCACAAACGGCCAATTTTCTAGAGGAAGTTCTGGGGCGGTAAGTAATTAAGGGTAAGGGAATAAAAAGATTTTTGGTTGAGGCTGACCAATCTTTGGTACCTGGTGCCGATTCCAGCTTTGGCGGACGAGGAAGTTAGCACTTGCCGGTCATCCCGGCATCCTGAAGAATGTTACTGTTCAGGTAGTACCTGATGTCCTGGCGGTGGGGCGTTATTTTGACTGATATACCCTCCCATATTAGCAACAAGCTGTACTGCTTCCCCGATTGTCGTTGGAACATTCAGTCTTTTTTTTTCCGCATAGGCCTGCAGTGTACGAATCTCAATATCAGAAAATAGCAAATCGGCAGGCATACCAGCGAATACACAGCTCTGCGGTCTCTGCAGTCTCTGCAGTCTCTGCGGTCTCTACCTCCAGCGTAGTCAGCAGGAACCACTCAATGGCCCGTACCTCTTCCGGCGGGTTTGTTTCCACAGCATGCACCACCCAGATATCTATCGGGTCCTTTTGTGCATAACACTTATGGGTTTTATTCATCACATACTCGCTTAATCAGCTTGCTTCTGGAGGTAATCGCAGGATCAGCAGTAAGGTCGCGGATAATTGCAATGTTGGCAAATAGGGAAATGGTTTGCTTGATGTTGTTTTGTGTTTCCATCCCCGAAGTATGTCGTATATTTTATGTATTGTTCAGTGCCAATATTCGGGTATCGGGCAGGCCTCTAGAATGGAAAGAATACCGGCAGCAGGGCCGTGCCGATTATCCAGCTGATGATAAAAACCGGCCCCCCGGTTTTTACAAAATCGAAAAACTTGTATGAAGCATGATGATAGACAATAACATTGGGAGGTGTTCCAATCGGTGTTGCTACGGCTATTCCGGTCGACAGGCACAATGCCATAAGTACTGTCCGGGGGTTCATCCCGATTGTATTCGCCATGGTAAGAAATATGGGAGCCAGGATGGCAACTGCCGCTGTGTGCGACATGAATTGGGCAAGCAGACCCCCGATCAGGAATACGACTGCTGTGACTAGATAGAAGTTATCCGCCGGCAGAATACGAATTATCTGCAGGGAAACCATTTCCGCTGCCCCGGTTTTTGTCATGGCATGGCCGAGGACTATCAGGGCTGCGAAAAGAATGACTGAATCCCAGCTTACCGAGCGGTAAAATTCTTTCATAGTCAGGCAGCCGGTAATGACCGTGAACATAGACCCGATCATTGCTATCCCGGCAAGCGAGAGCCCGAGAGAGGCCTCGACCCATTTTATGCTCATCATCGCGAGAACCGTCAATCCGAGAATCACGGAAGAGAGCACAACTTTCCGCTTATCAACCGCCACGGCATCCGGTAAGATTTTCTCATCGTTGTTTTCATCGCTGTTTTCAACGTTGTCTGCAGGCGTGCCCGACCCGCTGCGGCTCAACTGCCTGATCCCGATGGTGTACATGTAGATCATGCCCCCTGCGGCAATAAAACCTCCAACTTTGGCAAATGTGAAAAACCCGAAAGGTTCAATTCCGTAATCCCGGGCAAACGAATTAATCAGGATATTGGGGGAGGCCCCGATGAGGGTGAGCACCCCTCCGAAAGCTGATGCAAAAGCGAGGGGAATCAGCAGCCGTTCCCGCGGAATATTGAAGCTTACCGAGACACTGATGACAATTGGCAGCAGAGCCAGCACCGTACCGGTGTTGGTTGTCAGGGCAGACATGAAGAGGCTGAGCAGCATAATGATCATAACCAGCTTTCTTTCACTGCCGCCAGCCATCCTGATTATACGGATCCCGATGAGTCTCCCCGCCCCGGATCGGATCAGCGCCTCCCCTACCGGCGCCATAAATAATATCAGCAGGGTCACCTGATTGGAAAAACCGGCAAAGGCTTCCTGCACCGTCAGCACCCGGGTCATAATCAGGGCAGCGATGACTCCCATTCCAGTCACAGCAAGAGGAATTTTCCCCTGGATAAAAAGAATAATGGCGATGGTTATAATCAGAAGAACGGTAACTGAACCGGACATAGAGACTCCTTCACCGGTGCGATTTTTGCTGATTCCAGCTGCTTCAGTTTTTCCAGCTGTTCCAGTTTTCCAGTTTTTCCAGCTGTTCCAGCAGAAAAAAAGCTGGACAAATATATAATATTATAACATTATAAAATATGCCATTGCTAGAAGTCTGTCGAACCCATAGTACAAGGAAAACATTATGAAATCTATTCAAAAAGGAATTATCTTCCAAGACCAGAAAGCCGGCAGCCGACAAAGCGCTGCCTTTCCGGGAATTTGCGCCCTGCAAAGCGGACGCTGGATAAGCACCTTCAGAACAGCCCCCGAAAAAAAGACCACCCGCGGACAGAATGTTTCTGTCTGCTGGTCGGATGATGAGGGAAAAAGTTGGAGTCCCCCGATTGAACCCTTTCTGCCTGCAGTCCATGCAGGTAAACCGGGACTGTTTCGCGGCGGCTACTGCACCGAACTGCCCGATAATCGTCTGGCAATCGTGCTCTGCTGGGTAGATCATTCAAACCCTGAACTTCCTTTCTATAACGAGGAGACTGAGGGATTGCTGGATACGAAAATCTTTCTCTCCTTTTCCGCCGACGAGGGAGAAACCTGGAAAACACCAGTATTGGTTGACACCGCCCCATTTACGACCCCCACCCCGATTACGGGGCCGATCCTGGTTCATGAAGACGAGTGGATTCTGCAGTTTGAACTCAACAAGCATTACTACGAAACAGAAAAGTGGCTGCACTCGTCGGTGCTCATGTTTTCCAGTGATCAGGGTGCTTCGTGGCCTGATTATCACGTAGTAAGTCATGACCCGGAAGTATTCTACTGGGATCAGCGTCCCGGGGTTATGCGCGACGGGTCAATTCTCGATCTGTTTTGGACATTTGACAACAAAGCGGCTGTCTACAGGAATATTCACAGTCGGAGATCTCCAGACGGCGGTCATTCCTGGGAAGAGCTGATCGACACCGGCGTTCCCGGGCAGCCTGCCCAGCCAGTCGATCTGGTCTGGGGGGAGAACTTGTGCGCGATGGTCTATATTGATCGTACCGCAGCCCCGACTATCAAACTTTGCTTCAGCCGGGACAAGGGAGCTTCCTGGACTCACGAGCAGGTATTGTATGAGCACAGGACTTCAGCATCTCAACAGTATAAGAAGGACTCGATGAATGAGGCCTGGGAAGAGATGGGCAAGTTCTCTGTCGGTCTGCCCTGCACAGCAAAAACCAGATCCGGAGATCTTCTGGTCTCCTTCTATGCCGGAGACACTACCGATCATACGGGAATCCACTGGATACTTATTCCAGCCGGGCAGCTTTCGGATTCTGTCAGCTGACGGACACCGCGGGCAGCTTTGCAACGACCTTGATAACGCTGCCCGGTTCATCAATTTCAATGCCCGGCATATGGCCGTCGTGGGGATAGAGAAGCATGAAGGTTCCGGCCTTCACGGGAACCATCGTACCGGCTCCCCGGTAGAATGCCGCATCCTTTTCCTCGCTGTAGGGGGTATCTTCCTGCAGGTTCTCAATATCCTGATACCCTATCAGCTCTTCCCCGGAGACGACATACTGCAGATCGATGAATTTTCTGTGGGCTTCCCAAATTCCTTTCTGCTGGTTCCTGGTTTCATATCTCTGTATCATGAAAAAGCTGTCAGTCCCGGGAACCGGATATTTACCGGGATCTGCCGTTGCCGGATCAATCTCCTGCAGCGCTTTCAGCAGTTCAGGGATATCCGGATGAACGGAGGCATACAATTCAATCTGTGAAAATCGGTCAACGATCATATAAAGCTCCTTACCATGTTCTCTTAATTCACCTTCCTTTTTGTGATTGATTGAGGGCAGCAGCTCTGCAAGGATTAAATCATTCATGCAAACACTGTTTGTATCAATCAACTCATTCAATGGTAAGGTTTTCTCATTACCCCGGAAGTATTCTATCCATACTGAGGAATCTACTAAAATCATTTCAGCGATCCCTCAGAACGTCTACATCAATTTCAAGATCTAATTTTCCGTAATATTTTTTAATGCCTCCAATTTTTTCTTTTTGTATGAGATTCAATAATGCGGTTTTTATAACTTCTGTCTTTGTTTTACTCTGTGTCAGGGCCATTGCTTCATCAATAAGCAGTTCAGGTAAATCCAGTGTCGTTCTCATAATCCAACCCTCCTATGCATAATATTACTTTTACTTTTATGCATAGTCAACGCTTAGCATATGCATCCATGTTCGGATACTTGTTCTGACCTCTTGGTAATATCCTCAATGAAAACACTCATTACAGGGCTGCTGCATCCTGGTCTGCCGATATGCAGGTATAAACTTCCTGTTCCTGCATAAGCAATCCGGACATGAGCTTCTTTGCTTCAGCCAGATGGGGAGCTGCCAGGTGGGCTGAAAAGTTTTCTTCATTATCCCACTCCTCTACAAATGAATAGCGCCCGGAATTCTCCATATTCTGGAAAAATTCAAAGGTCAGGCAGCCGTTCTCTTTCCTGCTTTCCTCCATCAACTGATATAAAATAGGTTCCAGCCGCTTTTCTTCTCCCTGCCGGGCATAGAAGTTTGCCAGCACCATAACCTTTTTTCCCATATGCCGCTCTCCTTTAATGCTGAGAATTATACTTGGAGCCTGTCCGACAGACTCCTGGATCAGCAAATCGCCTGCTCTCCTCCAGTATACCATACTCGTTGAATACTCCGGTCATTTCTTCAGGGTTCCTGCGGTTCCAGGGCAGTTCATCAGCATTAGCCAGAAGGTAGAGCAGAGAAGCGGTGATAATTACATCACTTAGCAGGCCGTCAGGAATAACTTTATCCAAGGTATCGTTCGGGGTGTGCTGTCCGCCTGCAAGCGGTTGAAAGCCGTCATACCCGTAAATGGTCGGAATTCCCTGGCGCCAGAAGGGGAAATGGTCGGAACGATAGCTGTACCAGGACCCGACGGCCTCTCCTGTCAGGGGAATTTGAGCGGTAAGGCGGGAGATTGCCGGAATAATTTCCGGCCAGGCATGGACTCTGAGCCGCTTCGGTCCGATTTTTCCGGTACAGTCAAGATTAACCATCATCCGATAGCGGTTCAGTTCATTTTCGTGGCGTTTAACATAGAAAGAAGAACCCAGCAGTCCAAGCTCTTCCCCATCAAAGCTTATAAAGTGGATCGCCCGTTTATTCGGTTTCCCGGCGGCAAGCTGCGCAAGTATTCTTGCCGCTTCAAACAGCACCGCCGTTCCGGCTCCGTTATCGGTTGCTCCGGGAACTCCTGAAAATGAATCGTAATGGCTTCCCGCGGCAATAATTTCTTCTGAACCTTCCTTACTGCTGCAGGCACCGGCAGCCTTCCCGGGAATAACAGCGGTAATATTGGCTCCCTCAAAAGGTGTGCCTGCCGACGAAGCTGCCGTGACAACCCTCACTTTTATCTGATGTGGATAACGCTGCTGAAGAGCCGCCAGCTTCCGGCCGTCCTGGTTCCCAACTGAGCATGCGGGAAGGGGACTGATGAAGTTTTCCGACAGCCGGTCAATAATACTGGCGGTGTACCTGCCTCCCCCTGCAGACTCAGGAGTGATATATATGAAGGCTGATATTTTTCTGTGAAGCAGTTTCGGATGGAGCATGCGGTCAGACAGCACAATCGCCCCTTCTTGAATATTCATCGGGGCATCATTTTGAGAACTGGCCAGTCCATCCTGGACAGCGACAGCCAGCGGACCGGAAAAATGTCCGACTGGTGAATAGATGTACGTTCTCGTCCTGCAGCTGAACAATTCCCTGAAGGCTCCCTTCTCATCATAAATACCTGCGGAAACTCTGCCGTCTTCCTGGACGTAGCCGGGGAAGGAAAAGGGTTCCCGCCGAACGTTGAGTCCCAGTGTGCGGAATGAGTCCAGAATAAAGCTGCCTGCCTTTATTCCTTCGGCAGTTCCGCACTGCCGCCCCGGAAAATCATTTACGAGTCTTTCAAGAAATTTTCCCGCCTGTGAGGAACAGACGGCTTCACCGGCAATAACCTTATATGCATCCACGGCAGTTCCCTCCAGCGTATTACTCAATATCGTATAGAGGGTTTATGCAGCTGATCTCCCTGAAATTCCAATATTCTTCGGGATTCTCTCCATTCGGAAATGAAATCGAATATAGAGAAACGTTCTTGCCGCGAACTCTCAGACGGATCGGTTTCTCTGCAAAGCTTTCAGGATCAGGATTCTGTTTCCACTGACATTTATGGAAAACCCTGTCCTTAGTCAGGGGAATACAGCTGTCAAAATCATACCCGCTGATGGCATTTCCCGCCTGATCGCATAGTTCAAGGATTACATAGCCTTGCGATGCATCGGCATTGATAAAAATGTCCGAAGCTCTTGACATAAAGGGTCTCGTCATTATCTCCCCGACCTCTTCTCCCGCCTCCAGCTTCACAAAACCGTCAGGCCGCAAGCTTGCCATGCCTATGCATTCTTGAGTTTCAGGTTCGTACCCCCGCCCATGGTAATAGGGGGCTCCAGCGTAATAGAAGAGAATCGAGTTTCTGGTGAAAACAGCGCTCGATGATGGTATCAAGCAGTTTTCATCCCAATCCCCCGCTCCGCCGTTCGGTATGAACCGGTTATTCTGCAGGCAGCGGTGCCAGCCAAATCCATCGCGGCTGTAGGCCATCTGGACATCCATAGTGCCAACCATTTTTTTGAAACTCGGATCTGCCTCATAACCGAAGGTGTAGTACATGGACAGCCAGCCCAGCGTAAAATCACCATACTGGGTCAGCTGCATACCGTAAAACTGCGTATCACAGGAATCCAGCTGATCTGGCTCTATGGCCAGCACCGGTCTAGTCCAGGTTACCAGATCTTTGCTTTCACTGATCCATACCCTTCTATCGACCACTCTCGTTCTGAATGTTATCCGGTACCACCCTGAATAGCTGTCCCGGTAAAAACCGATATGACAGTCACTGTCAACATCAAGATTCAGGGGGGCGGCCGATTCCGTCCAATGTATGCCGTCAGGAGAAAAAAACAGCTTCAATCCATTCTTTTTGCGGCTTTCACTATATGGAGACATGACAAGCTTGTACCGCTTATGTAAATTCTCTTCGTCATAGTCGACCAATACGGTCGGCCCGTGGGTTCCTATATGATTGTCAAAGACAATATTTGTCCCGGGAACAATGTCCAGTTCAGGCTTTTCCCAGCTGATTCCATCCGAAGATACGGCATAACAGAGATATGAATAGGATTTCGGATCCGACTCCCCAACATCGGGATCCCAGAAGTGGGTAGAGTACCACATGGTAAAATGATCTTCAAAAGAGTCATACACAGCGGTCCCATACAGATGGGTCCGATTGAATTCATGCTTCAGCTCAGGTGTCACCACTGGATTATGCACGTATTTATGCGGCTGTCCCAGCTTTCTTGCAAAGCCTCTGACAAATTCCAGTGTATGATTGTCAAAAAAAAGAAATTTTATCTGCTCAGGTCTCATTTCTTGTTTTCCTTTCCGGTTCCAGCTGCATCCCATTGCCGAAGGAGCTCTGTGAAACCCTGATTGAAGGCCTCATGGTTGCCTGAATTGAGTAGATAACTCCAGATGTTATATCGACAGATATTCGCATCCGGCGGCCGGTCAGTTCGTCGATCCTTTTCTCCTTCCATCGCGGCTTCAGAAAGATCTCATCCCCGGAAAATGGAACAGAATCATCAAAAGAAAAACCCTCATAAGGTTTTCCATCAGGGTCAAGAAGGGCAAATCGTGCCCGGCCGAACGGTACGGCAATATTAATCCGCAAGTCGGGCTTGAGAAGTTCTATTGTTTTGGTCGTAATCTTTCCTCCGGAGCTTGAATTCTCCAGACCGGCAAAGCCGTCTTTGCGTATAGTATAGAAAAAGAACTGATGGGCAGCCGTATCATACTTTTTGAGAAGTTTTTCATAGACATCAGTTGTTGAATGGGAAAACCGGGACCCGGTAGCAATAATTATATAGCCCGTATTATCTCTCGTGGATGTCATCCCGGTAATCGAAAGCTGGGTATGACCGAATTCCCCCGGCAGATTCCGTTCAACAATCGGCTCTCTTGTAGTATGCATCCAGTATTCGCCGTCATAGCTGTACATGAGCTCACTGTCCATATACCCGTTCATTGTCGAATAGTTGGATTCATCCATATCTACATAGTACCTCAAGGTAAATCCGAGAAACATACCCTCATCCCATCCGCCCCACATACTGTAGAGCTGAACAGCTCCTTCTCCGTAGCCGGCATCAGGATGAACTATCAGCTTGGGTGAATTCCAAGTGACCAGATCATCAGAACTGCTCAGGAACACCCTGCGATCTACATACGCTGCCCGGTGCAGGAGGGAATACCGTTTTGTATAGGGATTAAAAAACAGACAGTTGAGTGCATCACTGGTGTAGGGATGCAAGATGTTCTGCTCTTTCCAGTGTATTCCATCGGGTGAGGTGGAAAGCCTGACTGGAAGCGTGGGCGGCCTTTTTCCCTCCGGGCAGGTTCTTGTCATACCGGCTGCTTTGTACCGTTTTTCAGGATCACTTTCAAAAGCATCTCTTATTACTGAAGTACCGTGCAATCCTCCGTTTCCCTTATAAACAAGGTGGGAAGGGTCCCCCGGCTTCATCTCAGAGCTTTCACCTGACTCAGAGCTTTCACAGGCTTCCAACGGCTTCCAATGCAGTCCGTCCTCGCTTTCAGCTGATGCCAGATAGCGAAGTGCATCATTTCGGATGTCTGGAAGAACTTCATACCAGAGACGATACTTTCCCACCTCCGGGCACCATTGGACTGATGGATAGACACCGTTACGATACACAGGGTCTATGTAGGTTGAGATAAGCTGCGGCTTGAACCATCTTCGGCAAACCCCCTTTCTGATATCGAGCCAATAATCATCAAAAAAAACTATTTTGCTTTTCATCTTTACTTTTCATCCTCTTTCCTCTTCTTTTCAGAAGTTTTTGCACTCGGCTTCATTCTGTCTATCGGGGAAGCATTTGAACTGAACTGCAGTGCAAAAAGATCGGCCGCTTTCAATTCAAATTTCAATCGCACCGGTTTTCCGATAAATTTCGAGAGGTCGCCATTCCCTTTCCAGGTAACGTTTCTTTTCAGCTCGTTCCCATAGATGCTGTCGCAGTCCTCGGTCGAAAAGCCTTTGGCCGGCCAGCCGGTATCATCAGCTGCAATTCCTACCCTGATCGAGCCTGATGCTGCTGTCGCATAGTTGAGATAGAGATTGCGGCCGGAGAATATTATGGGTTCCGTTATCACAACTCCACCCTCGGGTGGTCCATACACTGAGGCAAATCTATGCCGAGGAATTACATAGCGACGAATATAGGCATCTTCCCAGCCATAGTGCTCACAAACATAGAACGAGAACTCATCATCTGCTGTTTCGAGAATACCCCAGGCGGTTATATAGTTTCTCTGGGTCCAGTTTCTTCTATCGAGATCGGGACGTATCCAGGAATCGAGGAAGGGGCGGAAAAAATGGACTCCATCCCGGCTGGTCATGAATACCGCATCAGACACTCCCACCGTCGGGTGTTCACTGACGGCATGACGTTCCGGCATAAAGCGCATGGGAAAAGCGAGATACAGATGTTCCGCTCCGGGACAGGGGATCGTCGCATTCGTATAAAAATGCTCCAACGGAACTCCCTCTTCGTAGCAGTTAGGTATCGGCTTACTCCAGGAAAGCATGTCTGAAGAGGTATTCGATTGAATTGCCCTGACACCCGCACTGATACCGGCAAAATCGTTTATCTGCCGGTCGGTACCGGGAATCGCGAAATAACGGGAGCAGCAGCGATACTGCCCGATGGCTGGGTCAAAAAAACAGATGTTGTGGGAATCAAACGCCCCTTCCGTTATTACCGGAGTCTGTGACAGCGGTTCCCAGGACAGGCCGTCTGCAGATTTGAAGGCCATAAGCCCTTCTGGAGCATATCCAGCTACCGCTTTATAGGCAGCATCAGCGGAAGCCTGCGGATTTGCATCCAGAAAAGGGGAAAAATTGTGAGCCAGTCGGCCAGAGAAAAGAATGTTGTTGTTTTTGCTTTTTTCAAACTCTATTAAACCCAATTCAGTCCGGGACCAGTGAATTCCATCATTACTTTCTGCATAACAGGTATACTGCTTTTCGCTTCGATCCGATTTTGCGGTATCGGAATACCCGGTTCCCCGATAGTACATTCTATATTTCCCGTCAGGGGCTTTGAAGACACAAGAATATATTCCGCTGCCTTTTTTCTCCCAGGGCTTTTCCATCTTCAGAACTATTTCCCGCCTCTCAGGATTATTGAGACGCAAAGAGGTGTTTAGCATTTCGTAGATAAGATAATTGTCTGTAAAAAGTTCGTTTCTCTCTCCAATATCTGTTGCCGGTTTATTTTTTTCCATGTCTTCCTGCCTTTCGTCTGGGTCTCTGCTGTGAAAAACTGGTTCTTCTCAGTTGAATGTAAAAGAGAATATCTCGGCCTCTTTAAGCCATACCTGCATGCGGACGGGCTTACCAGACAGGGAGCCAAGCCCGGGAAAAGCTTTGAACGGTATAACTCCATCTATTTCATCACCCACAACTTCGATACTGTCGTGAGCGCAGAAACCGGTAACAGGAACTCCATCGGGAGTAAGAAAAGAGACTTTTATGCTTCCTGCAGCAGATGCTGCATAATTCATGACCAGCTTTGTCCCGGTAAATATAAAGGGCTTCGTTATCAGTGTTCCCGGCTCGGAAAAAGATCTTATCCCGGCAAATCCATCAATCCTCAGAATCCGCCGTATCCCGCGAACATAGAAAGAAAGTTCGGTTGGTGAAGTCTGATAGGTATTAAGGCTGGCATAGTTGGAACGGTTACCCCAGGCTGCGGGGTCAGGTCCCGGTTTGACAAAGGCGCCGGTAAAAGTCCGGTCAAACTTCCCCTCGTCCACTCCCGCTCCCGCTCCCCCTCCCCGGGCAGTCATAAACATAATATCTGTCGAGCTGCCCCTCTCCGACATAAAACGTGTCGGCAAGGCTATGTAGATGTGCGGTGCCCGATAATAGGGATGAATCTGACTTGTATAGAGGTGCTCTCCGGGAAAGTTCGGCTTCATCCGGACAGGCTCCCTCCAGTTGAGGTAATCCTTGCTGGTCGACCGGGCTATCGACCGCTGATGGGTGCGCATGGAAACTCTTCTTTTTTCTCCGGAGACCTTTTCTCCAGAACCCTTTTCTCCGGAGACCTTTTCTCCGGGACCTTTCTCGGCCAGGGGGTTTTCTTCCCAGCAGCGAAAGTAACAGACATAGCATGCTTCGGCCTCTGACCAGAAAGTGATATTTTGTGAATCGAAAGCGTATTCGGGGAAGGTGATGACCGGATATGCAGCCATTTTCTTCCAATGAATGCCGTCAGGCGAGGAGAATGCATAGAGACCGCTGTCAATATCCGGCAGGGGCGGCACATCGGCGGGCCTGCCGTTGTCATCTTTATGAGTTCCTGCAAGAGCTTTATAACGCTCCTCGGGCAGCGCTTCCGGGTTTTCATCCAGAAAGGGTGAAAAATTATGGTTTCTAGGAGGATCCCCTGCCCAGACAATATTGCTGTTTTCTCCGACCGGGTTAAAAACACCCAACTCAGGCCGCTTCCAGTGAATGCCGTCCCGGCTAACATCCAGGCAGGTGAGTTCGTCGGGATGCCCGTCGTAGTATCCCTCTCCCGGGTTCTCACGGTAAAATCGCTTATACTCTTTTCCATCCTGTATAATGGTAACGTAACTGCCCCGCAGCGGCTCAGTGTTGTCACCCGCCGGCCAGGGGTGGTGGAGAACATGTTCCAGATTATTAAGGGTATCAATGAGAAACCGGTCTACAAACAGCTCTCTCCGGCTGCCGATATATATTGGCGCATTCATGGTGTATATTCTCCTTATTCAGCGTATAGTATAGAGGTCGGCAAGATTGACCGGCTCAAGAGCGAGTTCGAACAGGTCTTTCCTGCGGGTTGCAAACAGGGGTATTACTCCCGGTCCATGACCGCTCAGCATCGAATTTCCATGAACCACCAGTCCCACGGTAAGAGATCCGGTTCTCATGGAAGCACCGTATGTGGTATCGTAGTCAGTTACGGCAACAATATCTCCCAGACGAATATCGCTGAGAGAATGCGCTTCGCGCTGAACGGAATCTGTTGTCTGGATATCCACATCTCCCCGCAGCGTATTGCCGGTTCCCAGACCGGACCCCATCAGCAATCCGGGAAGGATTTTTGTTACCCCCATGACTATCCTGCCGTTTCTTTCTTTCACAGGCAAACGGCTGAGAAGATCGGGGCTCATGTTTCGCAGCAGGATATCGGGATAATCGAGCAGAACCATATTGAAGCCATGGGTCTCGATTCTCACTGCATCATCGGGAGTAACTGCTTTAAGCGTTTCTTCATCAAACCATACCAGAACTCTCTCAGCACCGCCGTGCTTACCGGTTACAAAACCTTCCTTGCCGACTATCGGCTGGACATCCTGCATGGCGGCCTTGACAATAACGGCTCTGTTGCCGATGCAGGAAAAGTGATTCAAAGCCCGGCTTTTATTCACATCGGCATGAACGAGCGAAACTCCCGGTTCAATATGATCGGCAGCCCATCCGAAAGCCGGGTCTCCAATTGAGACATTGATGCTTACCCCGCCTGTTCCGAAAAAATTGACAATATTCCCCTCGCTGCCGACCATGGTGGGATTTGCACCGCAGGAACTGTCACTCACCGTTCCGACGGCGACCCCTCGAATTAAGGTATCAGCATTTGTACGCATTACTCAGCTCCTCTGCAAATATGTATGTAATAGAGCAAAAAACTGCTCCTGCTCATCTTCAGTATTGACGAAATGGCTGCATATCCTGACCTGATCGGGCTGCTCCAAAGAACTTATCTGTATGCTGCCGTGTTCCCAGGCATATGCTGAAAACTCGACCCCGGTTCCTTTATTCAGCCTGATGGTTATTATTCCGGATGATTTTTCCTGATCCATCGGGGTCACAACTATATTTCCAAAGGTTTCCCGAAGCCGCTGCTTGAAGGAATGGGCTTTGGCGGCGATCGTTGAAAAGACCCGGTCCCAGCCCAGCTCTTCAATAAGCTGCATGGCTTTCAGCCACCCGGCAAAAAGGGTAACCGCTGAAGTTCCATACTCGTATCTATCCATATCGGGCTTCCATTCGACACTGCCCTGCAGATCGTAGCTCACCTGAGACTTGGATCCGATCAGTGAAGGAAAAAGCTTTTTCATTGCATCTCTTCTGACATAGAGTGCACCGGTTCCCTGAGGCCCGAGCATCCATTTATGTCCGCAAAGAGCATATGCGTCACATCCGATCTCCCGCACATCTACCGGGATATTGCCGACGCTCTGAGCTCCGTCAATCAGAGAGAAAACTCCATAGCTTCTGGCAGCCGCCGACAGTTCCCTGACGGGAAGCCGGAAACCGGTCTGACGAGATACGTGACTGACCGAGAGCACCTTGCAATGACCGGATTTAAGAACTGTTTCCAGCTGGTCAAGAAGCATGCTGTCTGAATGGAGCGCATCTAAAAACACCACTTCGCAGGCAAACCTGCGGGCAAGATTGTACCAGGGTAGAATATTTGCCGGGTGCTCATGCTTCGTCAGGATTATTCTGTCTCCCGGGTTGAGCCTGATCCCCCATCCAATCAGGTTTATGCCGTTGGTGGTATGGTCGGTAAGAGCCAACTCGCCCTCCCGACATCCTGTAAAAGCAGCAAGCTTCTTCCGGAATGCGGTTTTCATCTCCTGAACTGCAGTATGTATCTCTTTCGAGGAGGGCAGCATTCCTTCATACTTCTGCCAGGAGCAAACCTCATCCAGAACTGATAAGGGCTTTGATGAATACCCGCCCCACTGGTAATTGATAAATTTGTCAATATTGATGAATTGTTTTCTGAACTGGATTATTTCGGAATTTTTAAGCATGATCCACTGGCGGATGCTTCAGCTGCGCCGGCTGGTTATTCAGTTCAAGATTTGGGGCGCCAACCGTTTCGGTTACGCTGGCGCCCCAATTGATTAGATCTGTTATCTGGTGCCTGTCTCTATGGCATTTTTAAGCCAATTATCGAGATATCGCTGAACTTGAGCTATATCAGCATCGATATTGTCTTCTTCAAGACCTTTGAACAGGATACTGTCACGAACCATTGGAAACAGCTGCGACCAGACCGAAAGCATTCCGTACTTCTCGTATCCGTGCCCAATCTGAAGAGCTTCCATGCTCACCTTGGAAAGCGGATCGGCAGGATTGAGAAAACTCATTCCCTCTGGAACGATAGGAGCAAGCCAGCGGGCTTCATAGTTTTCACGCTGCACTTCTTCTGAAGCCAGATATTTGATGATTTCGTAGGAGGCATCAGGATTTTTTGCTGTTACCGGAATACCCCAGGTATGCACATTCCCTGCTGCAGCCAGCTGCATTCTTCCATCCATCTCGACGGTCGGATAAGGATAGACTTTGTAGCGGGAAAGGGTTTCCAGATCACCTGAATCATATAAAGCCTTAAAACGGCCTCCGCTGTCGGTGTTCATGAGAATAGCAATATTGTTTTTGTTGGTATAAAAGTTTTCTGCACCTTGCCGGTTGTTCCAGCCTGCCGGCATAAGCGCAGTGAACGCCTTCATCTGGGCCAGAGTTTCATATATTTCTTCGGTAATGTTAGGCAAATCCCACGACAGTTTTGAAAGATCCCCGCCGATATACTCATCTACCGGCCAATCAACCAGCCAGTCCACCCGTTTTGTTTTGGTCTGCATGAGAGCCCGGAAGGTCTCGTAGGGAGCCCATTCAAAGCCGCCGTAAATCTTGTCCCCATTGGCATTGGTTTTACCATGAATTGCCTTGGCCGCTTCATAAAGGTCCTGATAGGTTGCCCCGTCGGGTGGGATAGGAACACCAGCTTCTTCAAAGAGCTTTACATCTACAATATGAGTAAATGTATAGCCCGATTTCGGCATGCTGTAGTGGTCATCACCCATCTTCATAATATTAGAATTCCAGAAAACTTCTCCAAAAGTTTCTGCAGGATCATAATCCTTATCGCTTTCAAGGTATGAATTGAGTGAAATCAGCTTCCCGTTGAAGGCCCTGACATGGTTTTGTCCGCCCGCCAGGTGAACAGCATCATACTCGCCTGACTCAATTCCCGTTTCGAGCTTCACTATGTAGCTGGACCAGGGTACTTCGACAAATTCTATGGTTACACCGGGATTCGCCTCCATCAGCGGCTGCATGAGAGTCTCCCAGCCCTTCATCTTGGCACCAGTAACCGGGTCGATGTAATCCTTAGCGTTCTCACCTCCGATCATTATGTAGTATTTTCCTGGAGGAATTGATCCAATCCCTTCCATCGCTGGTGATGAGTCAGCTTCCTGCTGAGCCCCGGCAAAAGCCACGGTCGCGGCTGAAAGCAGAACAGCTGTCAGCATCAAAAAGATAGTCATCTTTTTTCCCATAATCTTACTCTCCTTTACTATGTTTTTTCTATTGGGATTATTGTTTCAGTCCTGTCAGAGCAACGCTCTCGACAATATACCTTTGGAAAAATAGAAATACGATAATTACCGGAATAACAGAGATTACGGCCAGTGCCATAACCACTCCGGGATAAAGGTTGTCCGCATTGGCTGTAAACAGCGCTATACCGATCTGAATTGTGTACATCCGCTGACTGTTCATGACAATCAAAGGCCAGAGAAATGAGTTCCAGCTCCCGATGAACAGGAGGATGGCAAGGGTCGCAACAATAGGTTTTGCAATGGGAAAGAATATCCTCCAGAAAATACTGTACTCACTGGCACCGTCAATAAATGCCGACTCTTTAAGAGCATTGGGCATCGTGTCAAAATACTGCTTTGCAAGAAAGGTTCCCAGTACATAACTTATGTAGGGTAAGATTGCGGCTGCATGCGTATTCAGCAGTCCCATGGCCCTGAACATCCGCCACATGGGAATTGCGGTCATCTCAAAAGGCACCATGATCGTAGCCATGAAAATCAGGAAAAGGGCTTTCTTGAATCTGAAACGAATTTTTGAAAATGCGTAGCCGGCAAAAAGGGATGACAGTGAACCCAAAATTACGGCGAAAAAGGTAATAATCGATGTATTGAAGTAATAACGCGCCATAGGGACATTCATGAAACCGATGTAGTAGTTTCTAAAAGTAGGTTCCGGAGGAAAAAATCGGGGAGGAAAAGGCAGCTGTGTGTTGGCACTCAAATCCAGACTGGTTCCAATCATCCAGACAAACGGAACAATTACTAAAATAACCCCACCAATCAGGAAGGTGTTTATGAGAATCTGGCTGATCATAAAATTCTTTTTGATGGTTCTTGTACCAAACATCTGCATCTTCCTCTATCAGTAGTCGCTGTCGTTGAATTTGATGAATTTCATATTTATAAAAGTCATGAAAAATATGATGATGAACAGAAGGACTGAAATAGTTGCTCCATAAGTGACATTTGCGCTCTTGAAAGCCACGGTATACATATACATGACCGTGGTAAAAAGACTTCCACCTGGAAGTCCTTCCTCTCCCCCGAGAACAAAGGTTTCGTTGAAGCGCTTCATAGCACCGATAAGCGTCATGATAAGAACATACATAAGAATAGGACGTGAACGTGGTATTGTGATGTACCACCACTTTTTCAGCGGGTTTGCACCGTCAATATCGGCTGCCTCATACATTTCTTTACTGATCGTCTGTAATGCTGCAAGACAGATAAGAACATTGAAACCCATTCGCAGCCAGAACGAGAAAATAACTACCGTAATAGGCGCGTAATTCACGCTGGTAAGCCATCCGATCGGAGCTATGTTAAACCAGGAAAGAACATAATTTACTATTCCCATTTCAGATGAATAAAAAACAAACCTGAAAACAATAGCAGTTGCCGTGACCGATGTGATATTGGGGAGATAATAGACTACTTTGTAGATATTGCCGACCCGATAGGCATTGTTAATAAGGGTTGCAATAATGAAGGTCAGAGGAACGGTAATTACCACCTCCATCAAAGCCATTTTGATAGTAGTTCCCAGGGTACGCCACAAAACAAAGTCTGAAAAAGCAAACCGATAGTTCATCAACCCGACAAAGCGATTGATGCCTGCGCCGGGCTGGATAATAAAGAAGGAGAGGCGAAAGCTCTCCATAATCGGAAAGAGCACCAGGCCGAAAATCCCGATGAGCATCGGGAGGAGAAAGACAAAGGCGGTGCCGTTATTCTCGGTCAGACTCCGTTTGTAAAATATTGAGCGGAAACGCTTCTTTTCATTCTTGTTATGTCTGTTGTTCGTTTTTACGGTAGAATGAAGTTGTTTCGCCACGAGGCATCTCCTCCGTCTCTTCAAATCCTGTTTATGAATATTTCTTTGTACAGTGTGAGTATAGGGGGTGAATACCGCTGCGGGCAAGTTACAGCGATACTGAATACTTGCATCTTTGACTGAATTCAATGAGTACAGCTGTACTGTGTTTTTGTACTGTCCGATTAAAAGCCTGAATCGACGAAGTATTTGAGAGATTCCATAATTCTGAATATTTCGGTGCGGTTTGAGACCCCTAGTTTGGAGTAAATAAGGTGTATATAGTTCCTTACCGACTGCTCCTGAATGTTCAGCTGATCTGCTATATCTTTGTTGCTGTAGGCTTTCAAAAGCAGGGCCAGAGTCTCTTTTTCTCTAGAGGTTAAGGACTTATAGCGTTTGAGCGTATCCTCGTTGTAATTGGGTTTTTGAGAATGGTTAATAATCAGCGACGCTGCCGCATCGGGGTCCAGCTGCATTACGCCAGACTGTACAGCATAGAGGGAATTTATCAGTTCCAGAGGAGGTCGATTTTTCAGCAGGTATCCAATAGCACCATAAGAGAGAGCTTTCTTAACGTATTCATCATCTTTGAATGTAGTAAACATGACAATTTTTATTTCCGGAAAACGTTCATGAATGATCCTGGCAGCCTGAACTCCGTCCATCTTCGGCATGCGTACATCCATGAGAATTATGTCAGGTCTGAATAATTCCGCTTTTTCCACCGCCTCTTGTCCGTCAAGAGCCTGAGAAACAACACTGATATCCTCAGCCCGGGATTCTATCACGTAGGCAAGACCCTCGAGAAAGATTTTCTGGTCATCAACCAGCATCAGTTTTATGGACCGGTTTTCAGAGTTCTCGTTCAAATGCATCTCCTTTCTCAGTTGTTTTCTGCTGCTCCAGCGGAATGGCAGCTGTCAGCAGGAACCCGTTTACCGGGGTTCCAATTTCATAGCTGCCGCCAATTTTCTCCAATCGCTCCCGCAATCCTTTCAGCCCGATCCCCTCAGTTATCGGAGTCTCTCCGCATCCGACTCCGTTGTCATTAATTGACAGTACCAGCATCCCCTGCTTTTCCGTACCGTGTATTATCACCTTAGATGCTTTTCCATGAATAAAGGCATTAATCAGCCCCTGCTGTATGCAGTGAAAGATAATATAATTTCTTATCTCATCATAATCCCAATTAAGATCATTCCACAGAATATCAACTTTTACTTTCGTAGCAGTAGTAAACAGATTAATCATGCGAATAACCGAAACCATACCTTTCGGTCGTTCTTTATGCTTTTCCCGGAGTTTGTACAACGCCCGACGTGTCTCCTCCAGTCCTTCCTGGGCATTCTCTCTCGTTGTATTAATTAATGAAGCTACTCCCAGAGGGTTTCGCTGCATCATATCAATCGCCGCTTCCATCATCATTATGGTGTTTGTGAGCGTATATCCGACGATATCGTGAATATCACGTGTTATTCGGTTACGTTCCTGCTCAGTTGCCGTTTCTTCAGCCACCACCGCGTAATCCTGATACTCCAGATTTGTTTTCGTGAGGCGTTTCATAACCTCCGTTATTTCCTGAATTTCATGCTTTTCATATACCAGTTGTTCTCGATAGTAAATCATGCCTGTTACGGAAAAAATAATGACTGCTTCAACAAACAGTAACGTGGCTGTCGTTTCAAAAGAATGCATTTGATTCATAACCCCGCTTGCTAAAATACTATACCCCAATTCTATTATAAGAAAGCTCAGGGAAAGGATAATACTGATCGGAAACTCTTCATACACTGCTGTTTCTAAAATTATTGTTGTTAAAAAAAGCAATTCCCAGAGAAAGTAACCAGTTATGTTGGGCAGTATGAAAAAGGAAGCTGCCAGCTGCACAGCAAGAGCAGCTCTTTCTTTTCCTGCAGTCTTGCAGAAATACTTAATAATTGAACAGATTGATGAAATGCTTAAAAAAACTGTAGTTACCCAGAAAAAAAACCAATCAAATTCATTATCCCGCGCAAGAAAAAAAAGACCGGCTGAAATTATCCCATAACTTAATAACGTGTTCAGTAATATAATGTTACTTATAACGGGTCTTTTAACCATGGTATTGTTTTTGCCTTCACTTTTCTAACTGGACAAACCTGATAGAGCAAGCTTCTTAAGGTCACTGTATACAAGAGCTGCGGAGTTTGCAACCAATCAGCAATTTGTTATAACAATATGATATTAAGACGGGAGGGGGGTTCTGTCAATGTTTTTTAATTCTGCGGATCAGGGAACGTCTGCGGATCAGGGGGTCTGGGGGTCAGTTGGGCTTCGAATAAGTTCACAGCGGCTATTCTTTATACCCGAGGCGCGGATCGGAAAAGTAGTTATCGGCAATTATGCTGGGTTTTGAAATCTCGAGAATCAGGCAGTCGGTCACGGCTTTGAAGGTGTGACGGGTTGAGGTATCTAGAGGAAGCACATCGCCCGGCAGCATTTCGAAAGTTTTACCCTCCACCGTCATTTCCACGGTGCCTTTAACGATAAAAAACGTTTCATGCTTCTCTTTATGCATATGTTCAGGACAGCGCTGACCGGCAAACATGAACATATATTTACCGCAGTAGCCGTGGGTTTCCTCATTGGCAATCCAGAATTCCGTCTCCCCGATGGCAGAAAAGTCCCCAAGCCCGAAATCAAACATCATCGGCTCGCCGGGAGGCAAAGCCACGCCCATTTCCGCAATTCTATTCAGCACTTTCTCCCGAAGGCGCGCGGAATCCGGACCTTGAAGCGCGTTGGCGTAACCTTTATCTTTCTGACTCATAACTGACTCCTTATTCACTTTGCTCGCTGCTCACCTACATAATCACTGATATTCCTGACAATTTCAATATTACCGTCAGCAGGAACCTGATCAGCGACACCAAGAATAAAGGGAGTGCCCTTCCAGGCCTCAATCGTGCGTTCAACATGCTTCCTGACATCGTCCCAGGTATGCGGCGGTGAGAAGAGGATACCGGGAACACCGCCCCACAGAATAACAGAATCGCTGTTTGCCGCCTTCCGGATTTGCTCCACCTCCAGATCTCCTCCCGGGGCGGGCGTCAAAGCTTCTATAACATCAATACCGACACCGGCCAGCTTGTCTATTATCCCTCTAACAACCCCGTCCAGATGAACGGCACAGGCAATTCCCGCCCCGTGCAGCACCTCGAGCCGGCTTTCATATACATGTCGCATATACCGGTCGAAATATCCGGTCATATTATCGGCTGATACATTATCGGCGAAATGAACCAGCGGCGGCTTGACTTCAGCCAGGGCATTCAGAAGCGGCTTCTCCTGTTCCTGCATCATCGCGAAAATATGATCTACCCGCTCGGGATAATCCATAATAAGATAGACACCGTTGACAACACCTGCCCATTCATAAAAGAAAGCCGATAGTGGTCCCCGGGGAAGGGCAATAGAAGGAAGTCCTCCATGGCGCTTCCACCGTGTCAGCCGCTCGGGGTAATCGTCCAAAGCAGTCGGAACCATCGTCCGGTGTTCAATAATATACTCAAAAACCGCCAGATCCTCTTCACTTACCAGACAGTGCTTCGTATGAGCCCATGAGCAGCTGCCGGGCAGGTATTCAACCACTTCGCGTATAGTTCCTCTGGGGGTTATCCAGGCTTTTGCCGCTCTGCGCTCCGATATATCTGTTTCAACCCGGACAGTTTCGTCATATACCGGCCTGCCGCACCAGAAGTTCTGATACCAGTAGTAGGGAAAAACCCCGAGCCCATCACAGAGTTCCAGATACCCCTCTTCCGTGCGCCAGGCAGGATCGGCAGTGCCGTCCTCCTCTCGTCCGGCTATCCAGTATTCCAGATCTGCCGTCCAGGGAATACAAGGATTAGATCGACCGCCATTTCCCTTCTTCAGCTGCAGAATGTCCATAAATTCCATTTGCATATGCGGTTCCCCTGCTTATCAGCCGGCAGCCAGATTCATTATTTTTTCCTGATCTGCTTCTTCTCTTGAAAGTTCACCCGTGATTTTCCCTTCATGCATTACAATAATCCTGTCAGACATTCCCAGCAGTTCCGGCAGCTCGGATGAAATCATGATAATCGACTTACCAGCCTGGACAAGTTCGTTCAGAAGCAGATATATCTCATACTTTGCCCCCACATCGATACCTCGGGTAGGCTCATCGAATATCAGAATATCTGAATCGGCAACAAGCCATTTAGCCAGAACAACCTTCTGCTGATTACCGCCGGACAGATTTTTTACCAGCTGTTCGGGTCCGGGAGTGATAATGCGCAATTTCTGAATATACTCATTGCTGAGCTTCAGCTCCTTAGCCGGTGACAGCAGCACGCTGTTTTCCACTTTTTCAATTTTAGTAAGGGAAATATTTTCACGCAGCGTCATACCAAGAACCAGTCCGTCATTCTTGCGTTCTTCAGGAACCAGTCCCAGCCCCTTGCGAACCGCATCGGAAACTGCATGAATTTTTTCCTCCTTCCCCCTCAAAAGCAGGGTTCCCCCATCCTTCCTGTCTGCCCCGAAAATTGCCCGGGCAAGTTCAGTTCTGCCGGCTCCCACCAGCCCGGCTACCCCCAGAATTTCCCCGCTTTTCAGCTGCAGCGAGACATCCTTGAGCCGGCTGCTGGTAAAGTGGGAGACTTCGAGCAGGGTATCGCCGATTACTCCGGAACGCTTGGGATACTCATTATCCATACTCCGGCCGACCATACTGCGAATCAATTCGCTTCTATCCGTATCGGCTACTTTCCCGGTAACAATGTGCCGCCCGTCACGCAGTACCGTAACGGTATCTGCAATTTTGAAGATCTCTTCCAGACGGTGCGATATATAGACAATAGTGACTCCCTGCCGCTTCAGTTCAAAAATGACGTCAAACAACACCTGCAGTTCGTTCTCGGTCAGGGTAGCAGAAGGTTCATCCATGATCATGATTTCACAATTATACGAAAGGGCTTTGGCGATTTCGACAATCTGCTTCTGCGCCACACTCAGGTTTTTCACCTTTTCACCCACATCAAGGGCAACCTTCAGACGCTCCAGTAAGGCGGAACTCTCTCTGTTCATAAGCTGCCAGTCGATCAGGTGGGGAAAGGCTTTTTTCAGAAGCGGACGCCCAAGGAAGATATTTTCGCAGATAGACAGGTCCTCAATAAGATTCAGCTCCTGGTGAACTACGCTGATCCCCATCTGCTGCCCGGCCAGAGGCCCTGCAATGGTCGTTTTCCTGCCCTTGAAAAGAAGCTCCCCACCATCCGGCTGATAGACCCCGGTGAGGATTTTTATCAACGTTGATTTTCCTGCCCCGTTTTCGCCTACCAGAGCTCGCACCTCCCCTTGCTGCACGCTGAAATCGACATTTTCCAGGGCTAAAACTCCTGGAAACTCTTTTCTCATCCCCTTCACCTGCAGAATTGCTTCTCTACTCATACTCATACTCATACTCATATCCATACTGCCGCCTTGCCGGACTAATGGTCTGCATTCCGGGCTACATCGATCATAACCGCCAGAATCAGAACGATACCTTTCAGCATCTGCTGATAATAGGATGAGATATTCAGCAGCACCATGCCGTTGAGCAGGATTGCGATAAATATGGCTCCCAGAAAGACACCGGGAATTGTCCCCTTTCCTCCGTACAGACTTGTCCCGCCTACAACCGCAGCGGTAATTGCCTCAAACTCATAGCCGATTCCTGCATTCGGCTGCCCGGAAGCCAGGCGGGAGACAAGAATTATTCCGCTCAGAGCGGCCAGCCCGCCGCTTGTCATATAGGCAAACAGCTTGTAGCGGTCAACCTTGATGCCGGAAAGATGGGAAGCTTCCTCATTGCCCCCGATGGCAAAGATAAATCTTCCGATCCTTGTATGCTCGGCAATAACATAGGCGCCGGCATACACAACAACCATGATAATGACCGGTACAGGAATCGGTCCCACATATCCCCGGCCGATAAAATAGATGCCTTTCGGCAGTCCGGATACCGGATAGGCATTTGTTATTACATAGGTTAATCCCCTCACAGCACCCATCATCCCCAGCGTCGCAACAAAGGCGGGTATTCTTCGTTTGGTTACCAGATACCCGTTGATAAACCCGATAGCGACGCCCACCGCCAGACCTGCCAGAACGCCAACAAACACCGGTGCTGAATAGTCAACCAGCACTTTCGCCATGATGATGCCTGCCAGCGCTACGGTTGAACCGACGGAAATATCTATTCCCGCGGAAACTATGGTAAAGAAAACCCCGACTGCAATGATCGCGATCATCGAGCTCTGCCGGAGAATATTGATAATATTATGAACACTGAGAAAAGAATCCGATAGGAAGCTGAGAACCACAGTCAGCGTAATTACAGCATATATGATAAAATATTTTTTGTTGACTGCCGTAAAAAAATTTGCTGCCCTGGTCCGAAAGGACATCTGCTGCTCATTATTCCGGGATTTCATGCCTGACTCCTCGCTATTGATCATCTGATAATAACATCAGAAAAATAAAAGAGACCGGCAGGAGATGCTCCCCCTGCCGGCTTTCCGTGCAATCAGGTCTGGCTACTTTCTCTTGGCGACAATCTCTTCCCAGCCGATATCCCCAACATTCTCTTTGGTAACAAGAACAGCGTCCTGCAGAATTTCCGCAGGGAGCGTCTCGCCGTTAAGATGCTTGTTGATCGCTTCAACAGTGTTAATTGCCATCTGATAGGGGTTCTGCACAGCAGAAGCCTTGACATAGGGATCATCATTAGCCAGCTTATTGAACAGCTCCTGACTCCAGCCTACGCTGACAAATACCATCTCATCTCTTCCGGCTGCTTCGCAGGCTGCAACTCCGCCAAAAATAGTGTCGTCATTGATTCCAAAGACAACATCGATTTTACTGTTGGCAGTAAGGATATTCTCCATGACATTCATGGATTCAGTCCTGCTGGCTTTACCATCCTGCTGGGCAACGATCTGAACATTCTGCATAGGTTCAATAACAGAACGGAATCCGCTCACCCTGTCCCCGCAGACTACTGCCGACTGGGGAAAATCGAGGATTACCACATTAGCATTCCCATTCAGTTCTGCAAGTATGTAGTCTCTTGCCCACTCTCCGGCAATTTTCCCTGCCGCAAAATTGTCCATGCCGACAAACGATACAACTTCACCGCCGTTAACCCCGCCGTCGAAGGTAAATACCGGAATATCGGCCTTGTTAGCCTCTTCTACAGCCGGGATCAGCCCGTCAGGGTCAGAACAGGCAAAGGCTATGACATCAACTCCGATGGCTATAAAATCCTCGAGCTGCTGGGTCTGTCTTCCCGGATCAGCATCAGCATCCTGGATGTTGATTTCATATCCATATTTTTCTGCACCTTCGAGAAAGCCCGATTCAAGGTCCTTATAAAACTCATCCCGACGGTAAAAGAGGGAAACTCCGAGCTTTGCTGCAGAAACCGCTTTATCTCCCGCGGGTTCCGCCTGTCCCTGGGACCATACCATGACGCTGCCCAATACCATGACAGCCAGAGCACATGCGAGAATTCTCAATCCTTTTTTGTACATCGTAAACCTCCAACAATAAATGTTAGCATCATGATATTTCGCCCTTCCCGCCCCGTACATGAAGCAACTAATGAATTTTTATGCATATCAACGAAGCTGGGAGTCTGTCGGACTCCTCGAAACATTATCCAGGAATTGTTTTCAAGAATTGCGGTAGGTTTTGGGAGAAACGCCCGTGTAGCGCTTGAAGACATTCGAAAAATAGTACTGGTCGTTGTATCCAACTTTCACAGCCGCTTCAGAGATCAGGAGATTTTTCTTCTTCAGAAGGGTCTTCGCTTTTTCAATCCGGACAGTATGCCAGAAATCATGAATTGTCTGTCCGGTCTCTTTTTTAAAGGCAGCCCCGACATGATTAGGACTGTAGCCAAGCTCCTGAGCAAGCCCTGAAATACAGATATCCTGATCATATTGAGCATAGATATATTTCTTCACCTTTTGAACCAGATCATTGTTCATCAGGCTGCGTTCCTTCCGGATTCCATCCAGCACCTGATCTGTCAGGGTATAGAGAGCTTCCGGATACGCAAATGCCGCATGCTGATTTATCAGCAAACAGATTTCTGCTACCCGTTTCCGAACTCCCTCTGCATCAAAATGTGCATATTCACCCACTACCGAGAGAACAACATGCAGATACATGACAATAAAGCTTATCGGTTCCAGTGAGTTCTCAGAAAGACTTCTCGCCAGTTTTTCGGAAATCATACGCTTGAGCGAATCGCCGTCAAGATTGATAAGGGCAAAGGATATCTCCCCGGATTCTTTGAAATCAGGTACCGTTTCGAGCCCGGATTTTATTGCTTCACGGTAATACCGACAGGGTCCGCTGCCGGCAGTCGAAGTATCGGAAGAATGGACAAGGGCAAATGATGCCTGTTTATATGACTCCCGGACTTCAGAAAGGGTCTCTACCCAGTTCCCTATTCCCATCAGCACCGCAATTCCTGTCTCACGATGAATTTTATAGAACAGTTTTTTCAGGAGCGCATAGTCCTCAGGGCAGGTGCTCTCTCCGCTTTTCCCCATCTGAATCAGCGCGAAAGAGTAAGTCGTGAGAAAAAAAGCCTCAACAGGCTCCAACCAGGGAAATTCCACAATGATTTCATAAATTTTCTGGTTTGTGGCCTGCCGGAAAAACTCCCAGCCCCCCCCTCCCCCTCCCCCTTCCCCTTCCCCTTCCCTGGGACTCCCCTTTTCAGGTTTGACAAGAATAACCCGATACCTGTCAGCCTGCAGATCGGTATCGAGGAATTTTGCCCGTTCCAGCAGTTCCTCTTCCGTCTGGCTTTCAGATAGGATATCCCCGAACAGGCTCTGCTTGAGAATCGGTCTGGCCCGGTCAATTTTCTCTTCCATCAACTGTACATTTAATTCCTGCTGCTTGTGCGCTTTCAATGCTTCACGAAGCTTTTCAACAATTTCCCGGATTCGTGACGGGGTAACCGGCTTGAGAATATACTCAAATACATGCATATCCACCGCTCTGCGGGCATAATCAAAAT
The DNA here is from genome assembly GCA_018399255.1 of Spirochaetales bacterium. Lineage (GTDB taxonomy): Bacteria > Spirochaetota > Spirochaetia > JABMQR01 > JABMQR01 > M55B182. The sequence continues at coordinate 40,070 of JAGYPA010000019.1, forward strand.
CATTGAAACCGCTGACTATAATAGTGAGAACATCCTGCAGCCCTTGATCCCGCACATAGTCAAGCACATCAAGACCGCTCATTCCCGGAAGTTTTATATCGAGCAGCATCGCATCAAAGCTGCCCGTCTCCAGCAGTTCCAGGGCCTCTTCCCCGCTTCTTACCGCGGTAACCTGAAAATCTTCAAATTCGTCTATGACACGGGCAAAACCCTCGCGGATTATTTTTTCATCTTCCACAATGAGCAAGTTGAACATTTATCTATCCTTCTCCCGAAGTATGGAACCGGCATCCGGTATCAGAACTTCCACTATGGTCAGTCCATCTGCAGGAACAAATCTGATGCCGTATCTGAGTCCGTAAGCAAGCTGTACCCGATCATGAACATTTTGAATCCCCACACCGAAGTCGCTCTCCGAACGATCATCCGTCTGGAGAAATGTATTAAGCCGATCAATATCTTCTCTTTCCAGCATACTGCCGTTATCGATAACCCGGAAAAGAATATCGCCGGTATCGGTAAAGGCTCCCTCGATGCGAATCATTCCAACAAACCCCGGACGTTCGTTCGGCTTTATACCGTGGTACAGCGCATTTTCAACCAGCGGCTGCAGAATGAGCTTTATGGTAGTTCGGGATTTGATTGCATCATCTACAGCAAATTCCACAGTAAACTCATCCGGATAGCGGACTTTCTGGATGGCTGCATAATTCTCGACATGCTTGAGCTCATCCTCAATTGTAATCACCTCACTGCCTTTGCTTATACTTATTCTGAACAGCTCCGAAAGTGCTTCCGCCACCTTGACTACCGAATCATTATCATGAATATCACTCAGCCAGATTATTGTGGACATGGTGTTGTAGAGGAAATGGGGGTTTATCTGGTATTCCAATACTTTAAACTCGGCGCTTCTTTTCTGTTCCTGTATTGAGATCATCTCATCGAAAGCCTTTTTCAGCTCCTGTATCATTACATCAAAACTGCGTTCAAGCTTACCGATTTCCCCTTTTTTGTCGGTTTCGACAGCTACATCCCAATCTCCGTTCTGCGCTTTCTCCATTCTCTCCACCAGTGAATTTATCGGATGAATAAGACTTCTGGTAAGAAAGTAGGCCAGCACAAAGCAGATGATTATCAGAATGCCGGAAAGCAGGTAGGTGAACAGCTGAATATAGCGGGCACCGCGCTTTATCTCCACCCCGGGCACACTATTGATAAACGTCCATCCGTTCCGGCTGTCCGTATAATAGATCAGCAGCAGCTGCCGATTATCCGCATTGCTGTATGCATGTCCTTCAGGTTCCCCGTCCCGGACAAAATCAGGAACCAGGCTGGCCAGCGATTCCCCTATCTTCTCCTTGTTATTGTGAGATATGACAACGTTCCGCTCATTGACAATGTAGAAGTCGGAACCGTCTCCGCTGAAGAAATTGCTGTAAAGATTGAACAGATAGGATTCTCTGATATTCGAGATGAAGTATCCGGTTTTCTCGGGAAAGCTTATCTTACGTATCACCCTGACCAGCGGGATGGTCATTGATGAATCACGGATGTCGGGATCCCCCCAGAAATAGCTTTTATCCTTGGCGACAGCCGCTTCGAACCACTCTTTTTCCGTAAAATCCTGCAAATCCCAGGCGCTGAACGGTAAATTGGTATACCGTTCACCGGAAATAGCGAAAAGGAAGAGGGCTTCGGTTCCATTGAGATATTTGTAGTTCTGCAGCATCTTTTCAATTTCGAATGACAGTTTTTCGCGCTGAAACTGCGAGAGCCGGCTGTTCTTTTCCGGGGAGAGCAAGGTTTGAACAGCTTCATTCAGCAGAAAGGTAATTCCGACAAGCTGCCGATCCTGTACAGCGGCATACACTTTTTCGCTGATGTCGTGAAGAATGTTTATTTTAGAGGTAACTTCCTTTTCGATCAGCATCGTGGTCGAGATCCTGGCCGTTGCAAAGGACATGATGAAGATGGGGAGCAGCGCTACAGATATGATAATAAGGAGGATCTTATATTTAAGCCCCATGGTTATCGTTACTCCGGCTTTGCCTATCCCTCAATAAAATCATACCGCAGGGTGATGGTTTTACGCTCTTCCGGCTGCAGCATGGGAAGTCTGCCCTCCTTTCTCAGCCTTGACCGTCCCACGGGAAGCACATTGCAGGGTTCCAGTCCGACTACATACTGCTGATCCTGCATCGACTTCCAGTGAACCATATTCGGCAGATCGGCCGGGTCAAATTCGAGCCGCACGCGGGGCGAACTTTCAGGCCGGGACTTATCCTGCAGCAGCTCCACCGACACCGGATTGGTCGCCGGGTCGAAGGTATGAAAAAAGAGTCTCTCCGCGTAGCCGGGCTCCGGTTCCTGAAACTGATCCCAAACCGCCATTTCCTCGGGTTTTTCCGCAAGCGTATTGCCGGGGGCCGGCCTGCCGCTGCTGCTGACTACCTTTGAATCAGGATTTAGCAGCGGATACCCGAAGTTAATGTGATACATGATCATCAGGGGTGCGGGAATATTGCCGCGGTTCTCTATAGTGTCGATGAGGGTAAAGCCCATCCTTTGGGAATCTGTTTCAATTCTCCGGGTAAGGGCAACATATTCGCCGAACATTTTCGCTTCCTTAAGCGTTCCCTCTATGGCCAGCTGCAGCACTCCGTCGCGGAAATCCTGGTATACGCGCACATCTTCCGCCGGAGTGTTGGATATGCGTCCGTGCAGACCGAGCTTTTCACCATTATCCTCATCCGGATGGCCGGCAAAGGTAACTCCGCAGGTTGTCAGGGTTCCGGCAAAAAAACTGCGCAGAAATTCAACTCCGTCTTTCTCATAGTAGGGAGCAGCCGTGATGCCGGTGCTCGAGGAAAAATGGAGCCCCATTCCTTTGGCATAGACGTAGGGAATATCCATTCCGCGGCCGGGAAGCACCATCATGTTGAGCCCGCCCCCGTTCTGGATTATTGCCGCATCCACATTATCCATCTTTCCTTCCGAAAGTTTGCAGCGGTGGATGAAGCCCAGCTGTTTTGCATCTCCAATATAATCACGCAATTTCATGAATTACCCCTCCCGTTTAATCTAATCTCCGACTCCGACTCCGTCTCTCAGTAGTATACCAGCAAAAACGGGATTCCGCATTCCTCACTGGTGTAAAATTTCAGGAGATTCAATTGAGGCTCTTGCAAAAAGCAAGAACGACGTTTTTGTTTGAAGTTTGCATTTCAAAAATAGACCTCATTATCCTGCTCCCATGTTTCCGGTGTTTCAACAGGCAGCGACAGAACCGATGCCGCTATATCCTCAATCGATGCACTTACCAGTTCAAATCCATAATCAGCACTGATAGAAGGCAAAAGCTGCAAGGTTTCTTCAAGCCGTCTTCTGGACTCGTTCCCGGGATCATCATAGGGCTGATCATTATGGGTGACTAGATGAATTACCGGTACATCCGGTTTTTCCCGCTCCATCCTGACAATCATATCGATGAGAAGCTCTTTTGGAGAACTTTTTCTGCCGGAGGGGCGAAGATCTTCATAACAGAAAAATGCTGATGAAGCTGCCGGACGGTCAAAATCGACACTAAGCGGAATATCGACAAAATCCATCGATCCGGCAGCACAGCGGAATGCCTGATGAGTACGATGAGGATAGGGCGGAGTACCAGCCCAGACGCAGTAACGTTCCGGCCAGACCCTGCCTGGAATGGAAAGTGATCCGCCAATGAATCCCAGCGCAGACAAAACGGATGCTGAAGCATCATTCGCACTGAATGCCCCGGGACGGAAGAACCTGGGCCTGAAGCCAAGGGCCTTTTCCCATTCCTCAGCAGCTGACTGAACAATTTCCCGCTGCTTTTCACCACTGTAGCCGCCAAATTCATACTGATAATCGGGAAAATGGAATTTGGTCGGATGCACATGAAGTCCCAATGTCGCTCCCTGCTTACGGTACTCGAGAAGCAGGTCGGCATGGATTTGCGCTGCCTCCGGATGCACGAAAAAACTCGGCATAAACCCGTATCCAACGCTGATATCCCGATATGCTGTAATAAAACGCTCTGAAGATTCCTTATCTTCAGGGCCAGTCCATATGCTTCTCTGCTTGACTGGCTCAACATCCATCGTAACAAGAACATGCAGCTTCCGCATTATTGAACCTCCTTTGAAAAATTAGAAAGCAGACGTACTCTGCCGGTGCAGGCCCGGTTATCAATCTCAATTTCCGTCCCGAACAATCTGGACTTTTCTGCCAGCCGTTCCAGCGTACCGATATTCGACGAAAGCTCAGGCCACCCCCTTTCATAGCGAGGAAGCCCATACCCAAGGCTGATGGGATACAGAACCAGCTCTTCAAGCATATCACCACGGTATTTCCAGCAGGGGATAACCGCCTCCCAGACCTCAGGATTCACCCCCAGTCCTTTTGTATCGCAGTCGGTTCTGACATCAAGAGCATCAGCTACGTTGTGCTGCGCTCCAAGTCCATATTTAGCATAAAAATCAGCCGGCTGACTGGTTACCGTTTCGCTCTGGAATATAAAATTGCCCAGGCTGTAAAAAATCGGACAGTTCCGGTAAATCTCGATCCCGCGCAGGATATGAGGTCCATGTCCGATAACCGCATGAGCACCATTGTCGATGCACTTTCTCGATGCCTGAATAAGAAATTCTGCTGGGTAAGCCCTGTCATCCTTATCCATTTCATGAGAATGGATACTCACCAGTACATAATCTGCCTGCCTCGCTGCTTCCCGGACAGCATTCACCAGCCGTTCGAGGTCCCCGGAAACTGGTTCCGTTTGTCTTTCCGGCATTTTTCCCTCTTTAAAGCGATAAGTCCCGAAAAGCCACGCTCCGTCTTCCGGCTCTTTATAGAATCCCTCACGTACAACCAAATCATGATAAGCATTGAGATAGGTATCGCTCGCAGTTTGCTTCAGAATCGCAAATACTTCAGGGGTAACAACCTGTGTAACCTGCATCCGTAATGGATTCAATCCGGGGCGACCGATTGAATCCCGCCGCTGATCCCCGGCTGCAGCTGAAGGATCCAAAGTTGCACAGGCAGCTATAAGAGCTGTCCTTCCGGAAGGTGTATCAATATAGCGGGGGGCACCGGCTTCCGCCAGATTCCTGCCTGCCCCGGCATGAACAAAACCTTTCCTGTCAAGGTTTCTCAGGGTTGCCAGGAGCCCCCCATGGGAATAATCCAGTGCATGATTGTTTGCTGTCGAGAGAATATTGAAGCCGTAATCTGCCAGATCCTGCAAAACGTTCGGGGATGCAATCGCCCAGGTCCCGCCGGAAACAGCTGAGGGGTATCCCTCATAGTCGTGAATCGTCACTTCGAGATTAGTAAACCGCACCTCGGCCCGACGGATAAGCGAGGCAATATCTGTAAATGCTTTATTGGATCCCGGCTGGCGCCTTGTTATAAAGCTGTCGCCAGCTGCAGCAAATGTCATTCTTTTCCCCATAGCACAAACTCCTCCTTTTCGGTGGGACAAGGTACCTGTTGAATTCTTAAAGAATGCGAAATACTGTCATCAATAGACATACATCGGACTGCTCCAGGCAAAGTGCCCATCTTCCTGAACCGCTTTTACATATATTGCTCTTCGCGCTGCGCCCGGTGCTGGAGGATCGATCCTGCGCTTCAGTACCAGATGCCGCTCCGTACAACCGTTATCCGGCAGCAAATAGACGGCAAGCTGCTTCTCCAACCCTCCGACCCTGAAAACAGTCGGCTCTTGACTGAGGTCCCCTGCAGAGATTTCGCAGTCCAGCTGCTTAGAGCAGAAATTGAGGCTGCCCTTCCGCCCCTCCTGCAGTTCCAGAACCAGGCCGGCCGCTCCCCCGGTCGTAATCGACTCCCAGCGTATCAGGGTTCCATCTTCTGCATAGGGCTGTCGATCCGGGTTCCAGAAATTAACCGGGTCTGCCTTTACAATCCTGTTGCCGGAAACCTTAAGATGACCATCCCAGGAAGTCTGCCGTGCCCGTCCTTTTCTTTCCGCTCCGGACCAGACCAGCTTCAGACGGTTTCCTGCAGCAGGCTCAGCACCGGGAAAGATTCGCTCCAGTAGGGTGTTCCCGTCAATAATTTCCAGATAATCTATCGGTGCAGTTCCGTAATAATCAACCTCGAGCTCAAGAAAATCGTTTCCCGCTGCTATGATGTCACCCATCATGAACGGCTCTCCATTGCTGCCGGCTCTTGCTGTTACTGACAACAGGGGACGGTTTCCTGTTGCTGCAAAAAAATGACGATCATGAAGGGCCTGAAAAATATCGTCCCGGGTAAGGGAGGGTGCCAGGAGACAGGTTAGTCCCCCGTAGGATCCGAATTTGCCTGCTCCGGGATAGCTGGCGCCGGGCCGGCACTTATGGCCGTCAGAGTTTGCGCAAATACCAATTGTGTGCCCCCTGCTCAGGGCATCTTTTGCAAGCCACTCAAAAGTTCCCCAGGCCGAATGAATCTCCATTGCCACTTCGAGACCTTCCTTATGCATCGCAGTATCGGCATAGCGGCCGCCTACATGGGCAAAGGCAAACGACTGGTCGACACTGAGCCGCTGAAAGAGGTCATCGGCTGTGGGTGCCGGGGAATATACAGATGCTTCATCGGGAAGCAGGTCATGACTGCTGCGGTAAATCGGACCGCCTTCGGTCTTGTGGTAGATATTGCGGTCTCCGCCAAGCGGGGTGTTGCCGCTCCACTCATAGCCGGGAAACGTGACAAACTTCCCCGGTTCATAAAAACTTCGCGAAGCATCGTTTATCTTGCTCCAGAAATCATCGGTCACCTGAAAATCATTTCCCTGATGGGCACAGATATCGAGCACCGCACAATCCCTGGCGTAGGTATAATACTCTTCTATCGTATTAGATCCGATTGTCTCTTCAGTCTGCCCGTGGAAATCGGCCCACCACATGGCCGGGGCACCGGTATCGGCAGCCGGGAGCACCGGATTGCTCTCGGCAGAAAGACCGGAATCCTCGTCCTTCACCCGAACGGTGAAGACATTGACACCGCTCCCAAACCTGCCCTCATACTCACCGCCCCCTTCACTGGGAAATCTGCACGTGAAGGACTTTGCCGGTCCCGCGGCATTGCCCCACCTGTCCTCCAGGCGCAGTCTGACCGCAAAGTCCTCCCCCGTCTTTACTTGCGAGGGCGCAATGCAGACTGCCTTTACCGGCGGTCCGGGAACAATTTCCATAATCGGGGAGCTTTCAAGTTCCTTGAAACGGTAGGTTGCATAGGGATCGGCAAACGTCTTGAACTCGAAGGTCTTTTCGCAGAAGGTCTGAATTCTCCACCCCGGCGACCCTTGTCCGGTATCTCCGAATACAACCGTTATCGTCTCTCCCGTATCAAGATAACCTCCCGTTATCTTAAGATACAGCGCTTTCCCCCAGGGACGGGTATGCCCTTTCGGGTCCCAGCGCGGTTCGATCCGGCAGTCGCCGTCCGTCGTGACGGTAGAAAAGTTATCATCTTCCGGTTCGGTAAATTGGGGAACGCCGAAATCACTGGCAAATCGGAAAACCAGCTTGATATACCCGGAATCATCAATCGGGTGTTCAGCTGCATAGGTATAACGAACAGTCTGATATGATCCTGCGATCACGGGCTTATCTATATCTATATGGGCTGTACCGTATTTCTGCATAATAACCTCCTGATACGCTGGAACTTCCGTTTTTCTGTGCCTGCCGGGCCCCTAGAGAATCGGAATCTCCAGATCCTTCAGATGAAGACCGGCCGTCTCATCACGGTAGAGATGAAATCCATTTCCCAATTCAAATCCACCGGAAATGAGAAATTCAGCCCCTGTCACAAAACTGGCCATACTGCTGGCCAGATAGAGAGCTGCCCACCCTATTTCCAGCGGTGTACCAGCGCGTCGTATCCACTGTATCAGGGATGAACGGACTTTTGCTTCCCCCTGGTCATTAAACTTCGGATCTCTATTCTCCTTTCCCAGATCCGATGTTATGTTTCCCGGCAGAATCACATTCACCCGCACCCCGTTGCGTGCTTCATCCATTGCTACTGATTTGGTAAAGGCAGCAATCGCCCCCTTGGAAGCACAGTAGAGAGAAGATCCGTCCTGACCTGTAGTACCGAGAACTGATCCGATGTTGATAATTGATCCTCCGGTCTTGCGCAGATGGGGAAGCGCATATTTACAGCCTGAAAACACTCCTATCATATTTGTTTTCAAAAGCATTTCAAAATCATCGGTCGATATTTCATCTAAAGGTGCCCGCTTCGGCAGGTAGCCGGCGTTGTTGACTATGCAGTCCAGTCTGCCGTAGGTCTCAACAGCATACTCCACCATTTTCTTGACCTGAAGATGGTCAGAAACATCGCAATAGTAGAATTTACAGCTGCCAGGTCCGGCTGCTGTAAGACTTTCTGCTAACGCCACTCCCGACTTTCTGTCTCTTGCTCCGGCAACAACAGCGGCACCTGCCCGGCAGAAGGCTTCAGCGCATCCGCCGCCGATACCCTTGTTGCCGCCGGTTACTATTACCACTTTTCCTTTGAACTCTTCACAAATTGGCAGCATAATTTCCTCCTTTTAGAAATTTCCTTCTAGTATTTCTTATAGTTTTTCATTCGCCTATTCTGATTCGATGCCGAGATATTCCAGGGCAAGAGCACAGAGTGCAAGAATGCCGGACTCGATCGCACTATCATTAAAATCAAATTCCGGATTATGCAGGTTGATTTCTGGATTTCCCGTTCCTATCCTTATAAATGTTCCCGGCACTTTATCCAGATAGAAAGAAAAATCCTCCGAACTGGTGGTTTTACCCAGACTGTCGTCCCATGCTTCGGCACCCAGCCATTTAATGAGCGTACCGCGGACAAATTCAGTCTGCCCTTTATCATTGACCAATGGAATATATCCCTTACGGTAGGTATAATCGCAATCAGCTCCAGCTGCGAGACAGCAGCCCCGGGCTATCTCTCCCAGTCTCTTGTCAATTATATCCTTCAAACCCGGTTCATAATATCGTATAGTTCCCGATAGCACAGCTTCCTCAGGAATGACATTGTTGGCCTGCCCTGAATGGATCTGACAAATGGATATTACAACCGGCAGCAGCGGATCAATCGATTGGGTAACCGCCTCCTCGATCATATGCACAATATGGGCAGCCGGGATAATTGGATTGACAGCAAGATGGGGTTTAGCCCCGTGTCCGCCCTTCCCCCTGACAGTAATAGAAAAACCATCGCTGGCAGCCATACTGAGACCACTTTTGGCAGCAAACGTTCCAACTGGCAGTTCCGGCCAGGAGTGCAGGGCAAATACCGCGTCAGCTTTCGGGTCGGCCTCGAGCACTCCCGCTTCAACAAGAGCCTTTCCTCCACCCAGCTGTTCTTCAGCGGGCTGGAATACAAATCGCACACTTCCGGAAAAGCTGTTTGTCATATTGCTGAGGACAAGTGCAGTCCCAAGGAGTATGGCAGTATGACCATCGTGCCCGCAGCTGTGTGCTTTACCGGAATTGTCAGACTGCCATGGTTTGCCGCATCGGTCAGTAAGAGCAAGGGCATCAATATCGGCACGTAAAGTAATGTTTCTGCCATGCGTTTGCCTTTCAGTTCCTTCAGAGCCTTCAGAGCCTTCAGAGCCTTCAGAGGCTTTTCCTTCGCCGTACAGCAGTGCAACTGTATCTGTTTCTAGATAGGGAGGAAGCACCTCAGCCTTTGTCCGGGCAAGCTGTTCACGAATTCGCCGTGCGGTTTCATACTCCTGAAATCCCAATTCCGGTTGTCTGTGAAGCTCATGCCGGAATTCAGTGATCTGCGGAACAAGTTCCTGTATCATTTCTTTCAGCGTGCTCTTCAGTTCCCTGGTAATCTTGTAATTATCCATCAATCAATCCCTCTCTGAACCTTATAAAGTTTGAACCACACCGCTTGATCAACTTTAGCCAGGCACTTGATCAGTACTGTGTTTGTTGTTCAAAAGTTTACTTATAAAAAAAATTTATAAATGCATTATTACACATCCACAAAAGTTGTCAAGCTATAAATATTTTCAAACAATAAATATATTGCTATAAATAATAATTTTACCTTGACATCTTATTTGTCATCGTACTACAATAGTTTCCTAATAATAAACTTTTGATATTTTGCGGGAGGGAGTATGAAGCAGGATAAACTCGCCATGGATGGAGGCAGCCGGATACGTACAGCCCCACTGGGGTATCAGAGTGTCGGGTTAAATATTATTGATGCTGATGAGGAAACACTGGTCAAGGAAGTTCTTCATAACAAAACCCTGTTTCGCCACTATGGACCCACTCCACCTCACATGGTTGATGATTTCGAACTTGAGGCAGCAGAATTTATCGGAAAAAAATACACACTGGCACTCTCAACGGGAAGTGCCGCATTTTTCTGCGCCGCAGCGGCTCTTCGCTGGGGACCGGGGGATGAGATAATAATCCCAGCCTATGGTTGGATTACTGACTACAGCTGTGTTGTACATACCGGTGCTGTTCCAGTTTTCGCCCCGATCGACGAAAGTCTGAATATGAGTCCTGAGGCTTTTGAAAAACTGATAACTCCCAGAACTAAAGCCGTAATGGTCATTCATTATCAGGGAGCTGTCAGCAGGATTGATGAAATCTGCAGCATAGCCCGCAGACAGGGCATACAGGTAGTGGAAGATTCCGCTCAGACATGGCTCGGCAACAAAGACCGTAAAAGAGCCAGCGGAGATGTAGTCTGTTTCAGCCTGCAGGCAAATAAAACTATCACCTCCGGGGATGGAGGTCTTCTGGCAACCGATGACCAGGAGATATTTGAGCGGGCTGTACGATATCACGATCTGGGAATGATCAGAGATAGGTTTATTAAGCGCCTGGAAAAGCCGATAACAACCGCTGTATTCAACGGCATGCAATGGCGAATGAGTGAACTCGTCGGTGCGGTAGCCCTGGCGCAGCTGCGAAAACTCCCGGGCCTGTTGGAATCGGTAAAAGAAAAGTGGAACTACCTGCGAAAAGAAATTTCATCCGCCATTCCTGAGCTTCAGTTCAGAAAGACAGATCCTGCATTAGATACCGGCCTGCTTCTGGCGTTCAACTTGGGAAAAGCAGAAAATGTCGCCTTTTTTTCCCGGGCAATTGAAGCTGAAGGTCTCGTCTACGGCCCGACCTCATACTGCCAGACAATGGATCGTATCGATGTTGTTCAATACCTGCTTAAAGAATCCGGAAATTATTTTCCCGAGATCTTTGAATCCACAGAAGAGATGGACCGCAGATTTGCCAAAATTGCCATCCTCCCGAATTATACAAAAGGGGATATGGAGGATATTGCTGCAGGCACCACCAAAGTCCTTCTGGCCATGAAGGACAGAAAGATGTTATAGCCTGGTATTTGCACTGTTTTATTGCGCATTATTGAGATAAATTAAATAGGAGAAAAAAGATGAGAATTGCATTAGTCGGTATAAGTCAGGAGTCCGACACATTCAATCCGGTTCCATCAAGTCTGGAAAACTTCCGGAATCAAATGCTGCTTTTCGACAGAGAACTGTTTCGAAATCATCCGGAAAAAGATACGCTTCAAGCAGCTGTTGATTTTTTCTCGTCCAAACCCGATGTGGAACTGGTTCCGCTATTCTGGGCAAACTGCGTTGCCGGGGGACGAATGGACGAAAAAACAACCCGCTACTTTAAAAATGAGCTGATTACCCGTCTCAGAGCTGCCCTGCCGCTCGATGGAATCCTTTTCTCCCTTCACGGCGCCCATGCCGCCGAAAATGTAGATGACTTTGCCGGCTTCATCCTTACAGCAGCCCGGGAAACTGTCGGAAACGGTCCGGTTATCTCTGTCCCTATGGATCATCACGGTGTTGTTACAGAAACAATTATGCGGCAGGCTGACATTATCGACGGTCACGAAACTCAGCCTCATAAACCATACGAAACGGGATGGAAAGCCTCTGCATCTCTTTACAAACTTCTTACAGAGCACATACGACCGGTTAAGTGTTTCGAGAAAATCCCGATGGTTGCTCCTCAGGATCAGTTCCTTACCTCGGGAGGAGCTATGAAACAGTGGTTTGACCATGCAAGGGAACTGGAGAAAAATCCTGAGGTTTTATCAATATCTCCCTTTCCCATGCAGCCCTGGGTAGATGTGGAATCGGGAGGATGGTCTGTAATTGCTTACACCAACAACAATCCCGAGCTTGCCCGGTCGATTGTAAAAGAACTGGCAGATGAGGCCTGGAGCCTTCGCGAAGAGTTCTGGATCTCTGAACGCGTCTCCATTGAGGAAGGGATCCGCGAAGCAGTCGAGGCTGATGAAGGACTGGTCGTCATCTCTGACACCGGTGATGCGGTCTACGGGGGCGGAACCGGCGACAGCACCCATCTTCTGAAAGAGATGATCCGTCAAAATATTCCCTGCAAGGCATACCTGCCCATTGTGGATCCGGAAGCAATTGAGAAAATCTTCAAAGCTGGTCCTGGAAAGACAGCACTGACAGTGGGCGGTCGTACAGACCCCTTCAGCACGCCGGCAGAGGTGGAAGGCCTTATTACCGCCATAAGCCCCGGGCTGCAGATCATGACAGAAAGAAACTTGTCAGAGATCGGCAGAGCTGCACTTATGGAGATCAATAATGTAAAACTGGTCATCCTGGAAAGACGAAATCATACAATAAACTTACCCATTATCTATACCCATCTGGGGCTCGATATGACGGAAGCGAAGATGGTCGTCTGTAAAACCGGCAGCAATTTCCAGTATTTCTCCCATTGGAGAAAGAAGCTGATTCGAATCGATACCCCGGGCGTAACCCAATCGGATCTGACCAGGTTCACGTGGAAACACATTCCACGTCCCACGTTCCCGCTCGATGATATCAAAGATTGGAAATCCAATCCCCAAATCGTTTCTTAATTGGGAGAAGACACCTATGACAAAGACAAGAATGCAGCAGACGGCACAGCTCGGGACTGATTTCTGGAACGATTCCTGCGATCTGGAAGAACTTTCCGAGGCTGTCTCCAATGGTGCGGTGGGTGCGACCTCCAATCCTGTAATCGTCTCACAGGTTGCCGGAAGCCATCTGGATCAGTGGGGACCGGTTATCGATCAACTCATTACCGACTACCCGAAACTTTCAGAAATTGAGATAGGCTGGATGCTTGTAGAGATAATCGGCAGGGAAGCCTCCAAGCTGCTGCTTCCTGTTTTTGAACAATCCAAGGGCAGGAAGGGGCGGCTTTCTGTTCAGGTTAATCCTGTCTTCTATCGTGATCCGGAAGCTATGATCAGCCATGCGGAAAAAATCGCGGAAATTGCACCAAATATTGCAATTAAGGCTCCCGTTACCTCAGCCGGACTTGCTGCCATGGAAGAAATGACAGCAAGGGGAATTTCAGTAACAGCAACTGTCAGTTTTACGGTACCCCAGGCTTTAGCAGCTGCAGAGGCTGTTGAACGCGGACTGAAGAAAGCACATAAGGCAGGAATCAGCACAAATGCCATGTCGCCAATGGTTGTCGTTATGGTGGGACGGCTCGATGACCACCTGAAACGGGTTGCAGCCAGAGAACAGATAGTAGTTGAACCCGGATACCTTGAATGGGCAGGAATTGCTGTTGTTAAAAAACTTTACACTATTTTCAGGCAGCGAGGCTACCAGTCCAGACTCTTATCGGCGGCTTATAGAAATCATATGCAATGGTCCGAGTTTGTTGGCGGTGACCTTGCCCTAACCATTCCCTACACCTGGTGGAAACGTTTTGACGCTTCCGATGTGCCGGCAGAAGATCGAATAAACATCCCGGTAGATAAACATATTATCAGAACTCTTGCAGAACACTTTCCAGATTTCAACCGGGCATATGAGGAAAATGGCATGAATATTGATGATTTCGCCTCCTACGGCTCTACCGTGCATACATTGAGGCAGTTTATCGAAGGCTATGCGGAGCTCCTTTCCCTTATCCGGGGCAGGATGCTGAAAGAGAGATAGGGATACAGCGAATGAAACTCAGCTGTCTTCCGGTCTCATATTTTCCCGATCTCATTTCGGGTAAACGCACTATAGATTCTTGGGTCCGGGAGGCCGCAGAGCTGGGTTTTGACGGATTTGATCTCTCAATTCTTTTCTTCCGGAAATCTCCGGAAGATACTGCGGCGCAATGCCGCAAAGCTGCTGAAAAGTATCGTATTTCCCCGGCCATTATCAACACCTACAGCGATCTTACTCATCCGGAAAAAACGCGAAGGAAGGAGGAAACGGCCCGTCTTCTCCAGGATATTCGCACAGCCGCTGCTGCTGGAGCTGAATTTGTCCGCATTGTGGCTGGTCAAGGATATCCGGAAACATCCAGAAAGGAGGGCATTCGTCAGGTAACGGAAGGATTTCTCCAGGCTCAGGCCGTTGCCGAAACAGTCGGCATTCAGCTGGTTTATGAGAATCATTCAAAACCTGGGAACTGGAAATTCTGCGATTTTTCAGCAGCTCCGGAGATATTTCTTGAGATTGCCGATTCGATTGACGGCAGCGGCATACACATCTTGTTTGATACGGCAAATTTTATTGTCTTCGGGATAAATCCTGAACCTGTTTTACAAAAGATCGTTAATCGTGTAAAATGTGTGCACGCTGCCGACACAAAGGTTCATGGGGCTCTGGTACCGTCTGTGATTGGTGAAGGGATTGTACCGATCCCGCGCCTTTTGAGGATCCTGCGCAACGGCGGCTTTGATAGTTGGATCTCACTGGAAGAAGCCAGCGGAACTGGCATTGAAGGTGTTAGGAAGGGCTGGGGCTATATTCTGAAAACGTGGGAATCATGTCAAAAGATATAAATAACAAGATTAAGAAATTCCGAAAAGAAAAGAAAATGACCCTCCAGCAGCTGGCAGATCTTACTGATTTTACCAAGGGGTACCTGTCACGAATAGAGAATTCCACTGATTCTCCCCGTTTGCCTACGCTGCAGAAAATTGCCCGTGCCCTGGAGATTGATATCGGTGTTTTTTTTGAGGATACCGGTAAGAACCAGCACCATCCTCATCATATCGATCTGGTTACCGCTGAAGGCGACAACCCGTCCCATACGTTTGATTCCAACGCCGCATATTCTTATCGTCCGCTTGTTCGCAATTTTACGGGTAAGTATATGGCACCCTATCTCTTGAGAATTAAAAAGGGACATACCAAGCGGCTGACCCATGACAGTGAGGAACTTATCTATGTTGTCAGCGGTTCAATCAGATTCCTTTACGGAGGAAAGCAGTATACCATAAACAGCGGAGACAGCGTCTATTTCGATTCGCGTTGGGAGCATCAACTTTTCAACGATAATGAAGAGATAGCGATCCTTCTGAATGTGGTCTACGATTACCGTAGATTCTAGAAACATTCTTCAAGCTGGAAAAGCTGGGAAGAGGGGTAGAGGGGTAGAGGGGAAGTTTATGGAAAACCTGACTGCTGATGTGTGGGCTGATCCCGGAGCAAGGCTGGGAGAAGGTCCCTTGTGGATTTCTCCCGATCTCTGGAGTGTCGATATTCTTGAAGGAAACCTGTATCGCATTCCCTGCAGACCGGACGGCAGCGCAGGGGATCCGGTCACCTATCACCTTGGCGAATCCATCGGTTCAGCTGCGCCTTGCGTTCATGGCGGTTTGGCTGCCGCGCTGAAAAATTCTATTGTAGTTTTCAATCCGGAAAACGGCAGTATCAAAACCATATTTGAGATTCAGGATGCAAATCCGAAACTGCGATTCAATGACGGTAAATGCGATCCAGATGGAAGATTCCTTGTAGGAACCATGCATCAGGACAGTATGCCATTTCTCGGCCGTCTATACTCCCTGGATACTGATTTATCGATGCGAACTTTGCTCAATAATGTCAGTATTTCCAACGGGCTGGCTTGGAGCAGCAGCGGATCGACGCTCTATTATGTTGACACTCCCACCTTGAAGGTTCAGGCATTCGACTACTCTCTCGTAGACGGAGCAATCTCCAATCCCGAAACCATTATAGAAATCCCTGAGGGAATGGGCTTGCCCGACGGAATGACTATCGATACCAATGGAAATCTCTGGATAGCCCTCTGGAACGGCGGAGGGGTCGGCTGCTGGGATCCTTGTGACGGGAAGCTGCTCAGTTTTATCAAAGTCCCTGTCCGGAACGTCACTTCCTGTACCTTTGGCGGTGTGGATATGCGGACATTGTTCATTACCACAGCCCGGGATGGAGCCTCCCCATATGGCGGGATGGTTTTCTCGTGCCGACCGGGAGCCTGCGGCACCAGCCCTCATCTATTCAAGGGATAGATAGAAAAGGTACTCTTCACATTCAGGAATCTCGTGCCGGCCCGATCGTATTTCGTTCAGCAAAACTGGTCTGCAGGTTCACATTCTGTATTACGGTAAAATCAGGGTTATTAATTTTTTTCATAAGCATATTTACAGCTATATCAACCTGCTCTTCCATGTGACAGTTGACGGAAGAAAGCATGTTATGTCCATTGATTGTGCACATAGTGTTATCGATACCGGCTATTGATACGTCTTCTGGAATTTTCAGTCCATGATCAATCAGAAATCCAGCTGCCCCGACAGCTATATCGTCATAAGCTGCAAAGACTGCTGTGGGAACAGATCCTTTGGCAAAAATATCCTGCATCATTTCAAATCCAGCCTGCTCAAAGCGATTATTACTGACCCTGATGAGGGCAGGATCTATCGGGATATTGTGCTTTTTCATTGAATGCTTGAAAAACTGCAGGCGGTGATCGGTAAATTTCTCACTGAGAAAGGCAATTTTTGTGTGCCCCTGCTTTTTTAAACTTTGAATACCTTCGTCTATGCCGATACTGTCATCAACGCAGATATAATCGAAAGGATGGTTCTCGAAACTCGGATATGAGAGCCCGACCATCGGGAGTGAACTTCTGGAAATATCGCCGAATACGTTGAAGGGTGAGATGCAGATAATACCGTCAACAGTGTTTGATGACTCAAAATATCGGGTAATTTTATTTATTTGCCTGTTTTCAAATCGGGCGCAGCTCATTATCATGAGACCGCCGATACCGGCAATGTAGTTGTCAAATTTTTCGATAAGCCGAGAATAGTAATTACTTGTTATATCAGAGTAAATAACGCCGATTGCAGGTCCGTCAGATGACTGGACGGCAGTTTTTTTCCTGGCTTTCGCATATCCGTACCGGTCCGCAAGTTCAAGAATTCTCTGCTTTGTCTCTTCCCCGATGTCTTTCGAGTCATTAAGTGCTTTCGAGACGGTTGATATTGATACATCGGCAATGTCAGCCAGTTCTTTCAATGTTCGCATGGTTTGCGATAACCTCATAATATAATGTGAGAATGCAGTAACGCAGTCTCCCGCAGTCCCATCCTACTATAGCGCAAAGTTGTTATCAGCTCAAGGTTTTTCGAAAACAACATTGCGGAATATACAAAATACCAATTTAAACAGTTATATGTAGTATTTAACGAAAATTGTTCGCCAATAAAGCTAAAATTGGAGGATTTTGATTTTCGCTTTAACATATAGACGTATATACGTCTATATGTTACAATTCCCATTATGGCAGTTAAAGACTGCTTCAGTAAGTAAAACCAGAACCAGCACACTGCCGGTTTCGCAGAGGGGAGTATCTATGAGTGAAAAGATGTATGATGTTATTGTAGCCGGTGGCGGCACAGCCGGTATTGCTGCGGCAGCGGCCGCCGGAAGTATGGGGGCAAAAACTTTACTGATCGAAAAGAACGGACATCTTGGGGGAACATCGGTCACAGGCATACCCCTTCTGGGTGTTTTTGACGGAAATGGCATACAGGCAGCCGGCGGTTTCGTCCAGCGCTTTACAGACCGCCTGATTAGCGAAGGCGGGGCGGTCGGGCACATTCACGGAGCCAGATGGTCTAACAACGGGCATATGTCGGGAGATGAATTTATCCTGACGCCTTTCGATAGTGAAACAGCAAAATACGTAGCCCAGGAGATGGTTCTTGAAGCCGGAGTTGACATACTGCTTCATTCATATATAACAGAAGCCGTCATGTCGGGAAACAAAGTAAGCGGTATAACGGCAGTCGGTAAATCAGGAACACGGAAGTTCACCTCCTCTGTAGTCATTGATGCTACCGGTGATGCTGATATATGCGCATTGGCCGGTGCTCAGATGCTGAAAAAAGAACGTGTTCAAAATTCATCGATACTTTTTACAGTGAACGGAGTTGACACAGAACGCCTGCTTCAAGCCCTTGAACAGGGAGAAAATGTACACGGCTGGGGATCATGGCATTCCAGAATAGTCAGCGGTCGGAAAATTGACAGCTCCCGTTCTTCGGTTATCCATATAGCAGGCCATTTTGTACCATGGGATGACGAAAGTACAGAGGTAACCTTTACCGCTGTTTCAGTAAGAGAACATGAAATTTACCTGAATGCAACCAGAACCGTAAATATTGACGGAACGGATGCAGACAGTCTCACGCGGGGAGAAATTGCTGAACGGCGCAATATAAAACGGCTGATTAACGGCCTGCGGAAAAATATTCCAGGCTTTGAGAATTCTTACGTTTCCCGCACAGCCCCCATTGGAATCCGGGAAAGCCGGACAGTTATTGGTGATTATCTGCTCCAGGAAGATGATGTACTGCAGGGGAGAGATTTTCCGGATTCAATAGCCCGGGGAGCTTATCCCTCTGATATCCATGACCCGAAGGGGGGCCGAACTCAGTTTCTCTTTATACATGGAGGAGGAAGTTATGCCATCCCTTATCGCTGCCTGCTGCCGAAAGGCATAGAAGGAATTCTGGTGGCCGGCCGGACAATATCGGCCTCCCAGAAAGCTTCCGGAACCGTAAGGCTCCAGGGAACAGTCATGGCACAGGGTCAGGCGGCTGGTACTGCGGCTGCGCTGGCCTGCATCCATGGTACAACACCGCGGGGATTATCCATTTCCGAACTGCAGAGAGAACTGAAAGCCAACGGGGCTGTTATTTGAACTCTGTTCAGGTTATTTTATTGAAACCGGGGAGCGGGGAGATGGAAGATGGGAGATAGAAAATGGAAAAAACACATGAGAACCATTGGAGGGAAAAAACTGAAATGGCAAATACACTGCAGGAAGAGCGCACCCCGAAATATGTGAAGGTTATTGCTTATATTCAGAAAATGATCGATGAAGGCAAGTGGAGCATGCACCACAAACTGCCAAGTGAAGATACGCTTGCAGACCAGTTTTCTATGTCCAGGGGGACTGTCCGCCAGGCTGTAAGTGAGCTCGTCCGCTCTGAGACTCTTTACAGAATACATGGCAGAGGAACCTTTGTCGGTCCTGAACGCATTGATCTTAAAATGAGTTCACCTGGAACAACCTCCTTTCTTCAAGGCTTTTCTGACAAGGGAATTGAGTTCTCCGCCAATCAAATCAGTATTGCTGTTGTCCCTGCTTCAGCCCTGCCCGACAAATCTTTCAAATTTCCAGAAAGTGAAAATCTGCTGATACGAATATGCAGACTCAGGAAATCCGGAGGAACAGGGCTGATGTATTCTGAAAATTATATTCCCTTCCATCGATTCCCTGAATTTGCTGAGAGAGATTTTTCAGCAGCAGGTCTCCATAATGCGATTGAAAGCGAATACGGAGTAATTGTCAGTCGAACAGTACGTAACTTATCTGCAGCCGCAGCCGGCAGGCAGCTTGCCGGATATCTGGAAATAAAACCTGACAGCCCGACACTTTTTGCCGAGCAAATATCATTTGATCAGTATGGAAAATGTGTAGACTATGCCCTGATCTGGATGCGTAGTGATAAAATGCATATAACCATGGAATTCGACCGTTCAGGAACCATTGAAATGAGCAGTTCACCAGTCTGAATTCCTGCAGAGAGCTCAGCATAACACTGAAAAGAACCATAGGAACGCTTGAGAAAAATGATAATAACGACTTGCAGCAAAACATGTTTTCGAAAAAATATTTCATTCATATACCAATTTAAAGCTTTATAAAGCATATTATCGAAAATTTTCTCATCTATTTGACAAAAATATTTACATATATTATATATTTTCATATATTTTTCTATTATTTTTCGAAAAAATCATTGACAATTTGAACACTTGTGATAACCTGTTAATTGACTGGCAGGGTTCCACCTACTGCTCTGATGTTTCGCAACAGGAACCGGTATTCAGGACCGTGCAACCAAAAGCCAGAAAGGAGCTGCCGATGAAAAAGAGACCTGTTGTCGGATTTATTTGCTTCGGAGAAGTCAACACCCCGTACGAACGCCTTCAGATAAAACACGACAGCGCCATGCATTCACTGAAGCAACTTGACCTTGAAGTTGCCGATGCAGGCATAGTCGTCGACGATCCCGGATATGAAACTGCTGATGCATCAATACAAAAACTGAATAATTACCCGATCAGCAGCCTGGTTGTCTGTATTGCCGGTTGGATACCTACTCACGCAGTAATTCGAGTAACTGATTCTTTCAGACACCTTCCCTTGCTGATATGGGGACTTTGCGGCTGGAAGGAAGATGGAAGAATAATAACAACTGCAGACCAGGCAGGCACCACTGCCCTTCGACCAGCTTTTCAAGCCCTGGGCTACAAGTTCAAATTTATTTACAGCATCATCAATAAACCTGATCCAATTGATAAAATACATTCATTTATCACCGCTGCTCACACAATCGCCCTTCTTCGCCATGCACGAGTCGGCACCATGGGCTATCGAGACATGCTTCTGTATGGTACGCAGTTTGAGGGCATGTCTCTGAGAGCTGATATTGGCATCGAAGTGGAACCCTTTGAGATGCTTGAAGTTGTCCAGAATCTGGAAAAGCTGGATCATGACGAAATACTGAAGGGGATTCAGTTTGTTAAAAATAATTGGGTATTCCTGAAAGAGTGCGACGACGGAGTTATAGAAAAGGGAGTAACCTATGCTCTGGCCATCGGTGAAAAAATAAAGGAACGAAAATTTGAAGCTGTTACCTTGAATGATGTGGATGGTATGAAAAAACTCCTCAACTTTCCCCCGGCAATGGTGTTCATGCTGCTTGATAAGTTTTACGACGTGCAGACGATACCAGAAAACGATATCCTTGGGAACGTCACCCAGCTTATCATGAAGTATGCAACCGGCAAAACTGCACACTATATGGAGTACTATGAGTTTTTCGAAAAAAGCATGCTCATCGGAGTCCCGGATTATATACCCGAATCAGCAACTGACGGTAAAATCACCGTTCTCCCTGCCGCTTTCGGCAACTTTTCCGCCTCTCTTCTAAACGTTTCCAAAGTCAAGACCGGATATGTAACTTGTGCCCGGCTCATATATGAGAGAGGGCAATACTTTATGCATATGTATACTGGAGAAGCCAAAGAACCACCAGTCTGGGAAGAGTTCGGGTGGGAACAGCCGGCACCGCAGCTGCCCAGCCTGGAAGTGTTTCCAGACAGCTGCAGCGTAGAGGAGTTTTCCGGAAAAGTATCTTCACAACATGTAATTATTGCTTACGGAAACCATACGGAAACCCTGCGGGATATTTGCGCCCTGATGAATATTATAATTATCTGAGAACCTTTCACACCTGTACAAGGAACAGCTTCAAGGAGAAAAGCTATGAATAACAAGCAATTACAGATCGGCTGGGCTTCAACGTCAATAACCCCCGACCGCCCCATTGTTCTGCACGGACAGCTCTATCACCGGATATCCTCATATGTGCACGACCCTATAACTGCGACCGCCTTAGTGGTGGAGAACGGCGATGAACAGTTTACCATGGTATCGCTGGATGTTGCATCCGTATCCCTTGATTACATTGAAAGAGTTCTGAACACCGTAAGCGATATTAAAGGGCTGGATCCGGGAAAAATCACCTTCAGTGCCACACATACGCACAACTCGAGCAGATTTACTGATGATCCCCACCGAGAACTTTTCGAGAAAAACATTGGTGGGGATGTACTGCAGAAAATTCAGGAACCGGAAAATCTCATGACCGCTGAGGAGTCCCGGAATTTCATTCATGACAAACTTGTCAGCATTATCCGGGATGCATGGGAAAACCGTAAACCCGGGGGAATCAGTTATGCATCCGACTACGCTGCGATTGGATTCAACCGTCGTCCCGTGTTCGACCTGGGCGAAGGCAAAACGGAAAGCAAGATGTATGGAGTCTGTTCACAGGATAATTTCCTGAGGTTTGAGGGAACTGTTGACCACTCAATTGACATGCTCTATACATGGGATCTGGAAAGAAACCTGACTGGCGTTCTTGTAGACGTACCAGCTCCATCTCAGGTAAGAGAACTTCATTATTTCATTTCCGCTGACTACTGGGGTCCCGCCAGAAACTATATCAGAGACCGGCTTGGAAACATTAACGTCCTCTCAATTTGCGGTGCTGCCGGAGACCAGAATCCGCTTGACCTGGTCAGACTTTCTAAAACAAACGTACAGGAACTCAAGGATTGGAATGCACAGGCTGGCGAGGTTTTCCGGAATTTTGATATGGAAAACGAATGCAGCGACATTGGAGAACGAATTGCTGAAGCTGTATCCCGCGGCTGCCGTAAAGCAAAAAACAGAATTCAGACGCGCCCGGTATTCCGGCATTCAGTCATTGACATCACGCTTCCCATTCGAAAAGTGACAGAACAGGACTATCTTGAGGCCCTGAATATTATTGAGGAAAAACGATCACACTTTTCACCAGACTGCCCTATGTCATCAGCAGATCAGGTATCATTATTCGAACCGGTCGGGATTATCAACCGCTGGAAGCAGCTGCAGAAATCTTCAAACTACTCATTCAAATCTAATATTATCCGGCTTGGCGACATTACCGTTGCCACTAACCCCTTCGAGCTGTTTGTTGAGTACAGTCTGCGTATCAGAGCCCGGACAAAGGCAGAGCAAGTGTTTATTTTCCAGCTTACCAACGGATCCGGGGGATATCTGCCAACAGAGGCGGCCATTGCCGGGGGAAGTTATTCATCAAAACCGGCCTCAACTGTCGTGGGTCCGGACAGCGGCGTCAAGCTGACAGAGCGTCTGATTGCCGAAATCGACAAACTGTGGCAATAACCATGGCATATGTGGCAATAGACTTGGGATCAACCAACATTAAAGCCGCTCTGTATGACAGCAAGCTGAAAAAAGTTGCAATCCGTTCCTCAAAAGTTGCCTACGACCGCAAAGGTAAGCATATTGAATTCGATGCCGATGAATACTTCAATCTGGTAGTAAGCCTGCTCAAGGAGCTGGGGAAAACCGACCTCGAAGTTCGTTCTATAGTTCTCACCGGTCAGGCTGAGTCTCTGGTACTTCTGGGAAAAGATGGAAAACCGCTGCGTAAAGCTATCTCCTGGATGGATGAACGATCAGAGGAGGAATGCCGCGAACTTTCTGAGGTATTCGACGAGGAAATCTGCTATGCAGTAACAGGCCAGAAAAATATCATACCAACCTGGCCTGCTACCAAGATCCTGCACCTGAGCAAGCATGAACCGGATACTATTGCCCGAACTTCCTTCTTTGTTATGATTAAGGACTACATAGCTTTCAGATTAACGGGAAAGCTTGTCAGCGACAAGTCGATTGCAACCTTTACCTTCTATTTCAACATTCACACCGAAAAGTATTGGGACGCCATGCTGAAAGCCTGTAATATTGCTCCCGAACAGCTCCCGCCGCTGGCTGACCCAGGAACGGTACTTGGCGTTGTAACACACGATTTATCCCGGGAACCTGCCTACAGGAATACCCTGCTCAATATCGGCACACTTGATCATTTCGCCGGAATGATAGGAACAGGAAACATCCATCCGGGAACGGTAAGTGAATCTACTGGAACCGTACTGGGCATAGCTGCTATGGCAAAGCTTCCGCTGACCGGAAAAGAGACAGCTACACTGCATTACGGACCCTTTCCAGGCTCGTATGTTTTTATGCAGGTAGCTGAAAGCGGAGGAGTCTGTCTTGAATGGTTTCGCAGCAGGTTCATGAAAAACCTCTCATTCAAGGATATTGATGATCTGGCTGCAGAAAGAGGCTGCCCGAACAGCATGATTTTTCTCCCCTACATTGTGGGGGTAAACGCCCCGGAATTCAACGAAGACGCACGCGGTGTTTTCTACGGAATACATGCGGAACATGATGCCGTGGACTTCGCCTGTGCGGTCATGGAAGGAGTTGCCATTCTGCTGGATCGCAATATTGCGGAAATGCGGAAAAATGGTATCGCTTTTGACCGTATAATCTCCACCGGAGGCGGAGCAAAATCCGATCTCTGGTCGCAAATGAAGGCCGATATAACGGGACTGACGGTGGAAATTCCAGCTGACAACGAGGCAGCCTGTCTGGGGGCGGTAATAATGGGAGCCGTGAACGACGGTCTCTTCTCCAGCTATAAAGAAGCAGTTGAAAGCGCTGTAACGATAAGGAAAAAATTCAGACCTCGCAGCATCGAGACCTACTCGGTAAAGAAGGCCGGATTTAATGTCCTTTACCGCGCTCTTTTCGAACAGGACGATACATAGGAAAAGACAATGCAGGCAGGCAGAATGATCAGAGAATCACTTGAAGGAAGGAACATTACAACTCCAACCTATTCTGTATATGATGCCTTTCTCTCATTGAAAACGGTCGACTGGAGTTTACTTTGCCGACAAGGCCTGGGGGTAATTCGACACATGGACCTTATCGGCAGCAGATTCCCGCATCTCGATATTGAAGAAAAAATAGAGACCAGTGAAACACATATTAAACGTACTGTTTTCTGGAAAACCGACCGCGGCATACTCCACGAATACTACCTTCAGGATAAGAATAATCCGCTTCTCCCCTGGAGAATGGAATATTTGATCAAAAACGAACAGGACTACAGTATTCTGGCCTATGCCCTGTCAGAAGGAGAGTTTTTTCTGAAACAGCCGGAACCGAAATTTCCTTTTCCAGAAGATCTCTCTATTCCAGAATCTTCGGTTTATGAAATTATCTCTCTCGGCCGAACTCCGTTTCAGACTTTGCAGATCGACTATGCCGGACTGGAGCGCTTTTTCTTTGATATGGCACTTGGATGCAACCCCCTGTTTGATCTTTTAGAACAGCTGAATGATCAGCTTTATAAGAAAATTACTCTGTCGGCCAGCCAGCATACCTATCAGGACTTTAAATTATGGGAAAACATGAGCATTGATGTTATTGGACCAAAAATCTATCAGACCCATCTCGTTCCGGTATATCAACGAATAGTGAAAATTCTTGCAGAAAAAAGAAAAAGACTCCACGTCCATTATGACGGAAAAACAAAATTGATTGTCAGAGAAATCGCTGACTCCGGCATATTTGGCATAGATTCGTTCACATCATCTCCAGAAGGGGATTTGACAGTAGCTGAAGCTCGTCAGAACTGGGCTGATACCTATCTTTGGATTCACCCGTCGCTCTCCCTTTATGAAAAAAGCCCGGAATCGGTAACAGCATTTGTGAAGAACGCTGCAGAAGAGGCCGAAAACAAGCTCTACAGCTTTCTGGTAAGCGAGGATGTACCTCCCAGTGTCGCCAAAGGGCTGCCGGAGGTTCTGGATGCACTGAATAATTCTTATGCAAAGGTGGTGTAGACACCTGAGAAAAGAGTCAGTTTAATGCACAGCAAGGAGGATGAATAGATTGCTGCTGAAGGATTAACAATTATTTTTCTGCAGTAAGAATTGAGCTGTTGTTTACATAGTGTACAATATTATTAGCCTCATTTAAATGTATTCCTTCTTGGAAAGTTATAACAGCAAATGGGTACCTATAATTGCTTAGTCGATTTAATTCTTAATATAACGAGAATTATAGGAGGTCTTTCTTAAATGTTTTTTAATGATATTATAACGCAGCAGATAATAAAGGTTGACAACTCATTTTATATGGGTTTATGATTAGTAAACTTTTAATCAATCATTTATAGGAGGTTGACATGAAGAAATTAATTACAGTAGTCGTTGTGCTTGCCATGCTCTTCACCACAGGAAATGTCTTTGCAGCAGGAGAAAAAGAAGCGGGACAAGAGGAAATAACTCTTTCTCTCTTTCGCTGGACCCTGCCAGATGCTCGAAAAGCGGTATATGACAAATTTATCGCTGAATTCGAAGCAGAGAATCCAGGAGTAACCGTAGAACTTTCTGCAGTTCCCTGGGGAGAATTCGTTGACTCTCTCACCCGATTCCAGATGGCCGGAACCCTTCCTGATGTGTTTGCCATTTATGATGCAAGCATAGGAACCTTCCATGCAACTGGATCGCTGCTTGAACTTGATAAGTATGTTCCTGCTGATTTCCGGGCTGGATTCTATGACACTCATTGGAACCATACCGTTATCGACGGCAAAACCTATGGTATCGTTTTCAGAAACGGCGTCCACATGCTTTTCTACAATAAGGACATGTTCCGGGCAGCCGGCCTGCCTGAAAGCCTGA
>JAGYPA010000190.1 GCA_018399255.1 Spirochaetales bacterium
CACCCTGGTCCTGGAACCAGAAGATGCAATCTACCGCCGGAGCCGGGCTATGCTGGAAAGATCTTCTGCTGAGGGAGCTTATGCGTTGGGAACGGGCAACTCTGTTCCTGAGTATATTCCTGTGGAAAAGTATGCAGCCATGCTGAAGGCAGCCTGGGAATAGTTTCTTGGGCTGTGACTGCCGTCAGAATCCGGCTAGCCCTTTACTGCGCCTCCGGCCAGGCCGGAAACCAGCTCCTTCTCGATAAGATAGAAGAGAACGAGCACCGGAATCAGGGCGACAAATGCGGCAACTGTCAGCATTTCCCACTGAGTTGACCATCGGCCGACAAACTGATAAATACCCAGAGTCAGCGGCATCTTGGTCTGCGCCTTGATAAAAGACAAAGCGAAAAGGAAATCGTTCCAGGCAAGAATGAAGGTATAGATCATCGCCGTCACCAGCCCCGGGGCTGCAATCGGAATCATGATCCTCAGCAGCGTCGACATCCTGTTGCAGCCGTCAATACGGGCGGCATCCTCAATCTCCTTTGGAATGGAGGAAAAATAGCCGTACATCAGCCAGATGGTGAAAGAGAGGGAAAACACCGTATTCGCAATTATCAAGCCGCTGTAGCGGTCGAGAAGATCGAATCTCACATAAATCTTGAACAGAGAGATTATGACAATAACCGGACTGAACATCTGCATAACCAGCAGCAGGTAGAGCATGGTTTTTCGTCCCGGGAAACGAAAGCGGGCAATTGAGTAAGCAGCCGGTATGTAAATAAACGTATTGAGCAGGGTTGTCCCCAGTGCCACAATAATACTGTTCTTAAAATAACCAAACAGCTTGTACTCGCTCCAGACCTTTACGAAATTATTGAGGGTAATATTCTTGGGAATCCAGTAGGTAGGCTTGACGTAGACCTCCTGGCTGGATCGAAGCATTGTGGATATCATCACAAAAAACGGAAAGAGCATAACTATAAGCAGCAGTATTACCAGAATTACGGTGAATGTCTGCGTTCTCAGTCTATTGCTGACCATCATAACGAATCATCCCCCCTGAAGTAGAACTTGGCATAGCCGAAGCTGAAAAGCAGCAGCAGAACAAAGGTGAATACCGCCATAACTGCCGCATTGCTGAATTTCAGCCACTCAAACCCGTTCGTGTAGATTGCAGTTATCAGAATATGGGTCTTGCCTGCCGGGCCGCCCTTTGTCAGGATGTAAATCGTATTGAAATCGTTGAACGTCCATAAACTGGAAAGCAGGGTGGCAATAAATATTATCTGCTTGATTATCGGCAGCGTTATAAAGAAGAACTGCTTGGAGGCACTGACTCCGTCAACCGAAGCTGATTCATAAATATCTCGGGAGACTGACTGCATGCCGGCCAGAAAAACGAGGGCCATAAAAGGAATACCAATCCAGATATCCACCCACAGGCAGGAAATAAAGGAAGAAATAGGTTCACCCAGCCAGACAGGAGGGCTGGAGGTTATGCCGAGAGCGACCAGCGTATGATTCAGCAGCCCGAACTCATGGTCCAGAACCCACTTCCACAGCATGGCACTGATAGGTACCGATGAAGCCCAGGGAATAATAAACAGCATTCTGGCAATCTTGCGGGCAAAAAACTGGACATTAAGAGACAGCGCGATAATCATCCCCAGGACTGTCTTGACGGCAACCGCAAGAAACGTCCAGAGAAACGAGCGGAAGGTTATCTGCCAGAACTCAGGCTTGCTCATATTTTCGACAAAATTGCTGAATCCCGCCCACTCCTGCAGTATCCCGAGCTTGTTTGTCTTGTAAAATGCCATGGAAAATACATATCCAATGGGATAGAACATAAACAGGGCAAAAAATACAATTGCAGGGATGAGAAACAGATACGCTACCCGGGTTTCCTGGCTGATTCGCAATCGCTTCATAGCTTATACTTCACTCCCCCATGTCAGTGTAAAGCACGAGTCCCGATCAGGGGACCCGTGCATGCTGTACAGAAAATTGAGAAATATTCGAGGCTGCATTAATCCATCAAGGCATTGATTTCCGCAGCAGCGTCATCGAGAGCCTGCTTGGGAGTCTTTTCCCCGAGGTAAGACAGAGAAACCGCATCCCAGATTACATCGGTCATTTCGGCAAAACCCTCTATAAGCGGCCAGGGTTTGGCATTGGCGGCTGCATCATTCAGAGCCTGATAGAGCTTGGACTGGAACTGGGGCAGCTTGGCAGCCGATTTGGTTACCGGCGGGAATCCAACCAGTTCGTCAAATTTTGCTT
>JAGYPA010000191.1 GCA_018399255.1 Spirochaetales bacterium
CCAAGAGTTCGAGACCCATGACCCAGTTCAGCGCTGCAATACTTGCCATGGCAACTGAATCCATCTTCCAAAAAGCATACCGCGCAGGTGTAAATAAACAATATTTCTGGGATTCCACATACGAAGATGTATTGAACCTTATTGCCCGCCTGCCCCCAGTGGCAGCGTATATCTACCGGCGTAATTTTTATAATGATGACCAGATTGAAGCAAATCCGCGGCTTGACTGGGCAGGTAACCTTGCACATATGATGGGATTCGACTCCGAAGATATTCGCAGGTTGTTCCGTCTTTATATGGTTATCCATGCCGATCATGAAGGTGGTAATGTTTCGGCACATACTGCACACCTTGTGGGTTCGGCACTTTGTAATCCCTATTATGCTTATGCTGCTGCTATGGCGGGACTTTCAGGTCCTTTGCACGGCTATGCTAACCAAGATGTTATTCACTGGATATTTCAAATGATAGAGGACCTTGATACCGAAACTCCAACTGATGAACAGGTGGCTGCCTATTGCAAGCAAACTTTGGAAGAAGGACGCGTTATCCCCGGATACGGACATGCTGTTTTGCGAAAAACGGACCCGCGTTTCACTGTACAGCAGGAATTCGCTGAAAAATATATTAAAGATGAACCATTGATTGATATCGTAAATCAACTTTATAAAGTAGTTCCGCCTATTCTCTCAAAAATAGCCAAGATCAAAAATCCATGGCCCAATGTGGATGCATTTAGCGGATCCCTGCTATACCATTACGGAATCCAGGAATATACTTTCTACACTGTATTGTTTGGCGTATCAAGAGCATTAGGCGTGCTGGCATCGCTTGTCAACGACCGTGTTTACGGCATGCCGATTGAGAGGCCGACTTCACATCCTTTGGAATGGTACAGGGAAAAGGTGGAAGAAAAAATACAGATAGTTGAATGACAAAAACTTTCTACCCTTAGGGTAGGGTATTAAAGATATAATTTCCGTATTTAGATATTTTGAATGATATATAAAAATGGGCAGTAACCAGCCATTGGCAGAACGAATGAGGCCAACTTCACTTGATGATTTCATCGGACAGGAACATTTGGTTGGCAGAAAGGCTGTGTTACGTAAAATGATTGAATCGGGAAATATTCCCTCTATAATTTTCTGGGGTCCCCCCGGAGTAGGCAAAACAACCATGGCAAAGATCATTGCCAATACCCTTAAACGTCCTTTTTACACATTGAGCGCAATTAATTCAGGTGTAAAGGATATCCGGGAGGTTATTGAAAAAGCTAAAAAGCAGCAATTCTTTGACAGGCCAAATCCGATACTTTTTATTGATGAAATTCACCGTTTCAGCAAATCCCAGCAGGATTCGCTTCTGGGAGCAGTTGAAAATGGTACCATAACACTAATTGGTGCAACTACCGAAAACCCTTCCTTCGAGGTAATATCGCCATTACTTTCACGATGCCAGGTTTATATAATGAACCCTCTTGATAAAAAGGGACTGCTAAAGATTGTCGATACTGCTCTCACAAAAGATACGAAACTTAAAAAAAAGAACATCTCGATAAAAGAAGACCGGGCTATGCTTCGCTATTCAGGCGGTGATGCCCGGAAACTACTGAATGTAATAGAGCTGTTGGTCAATTCAGAAGAGGATGATGATATTGAAATTACCGACGCCAAGGTGACCGTATGTCTTCAAAAAAACCTCGCCGCATATGACAAACAGGGCGAAATGCACTACGACATTATTTCTGCATTTATAAAAAGCATCCGGGGAAGCGATCCGGATGCTGCCGTCTATTGGCTAGCAAGGATGATTAAAGGAGGCGAGGATGTAAAATTCATTGCCAGGCGACTGCTGATACTGGCAGCCGAAGATATTGGCCTTGCCAATCCTAATGCCCTCCTGCTTGCTCAAAGTACATTCGACGCCGTCCATCAGATTGGTTATCCCGAATCAAGGATTATCCTTTCAGAATGTACCATTTACCTGGCTACTTCTCCTAAAAGCAACTCGGCTTATATGGCAATTGAAAATGCATTGTCATTGGTGTCAAAAACGGGCGACCTCCCAGTGCCCTTGCATATCCGCAATGCACCTACAAAACTGATGAAAGAGATAGGTTATGGGGAAAATTATAAATATGCCCACTCTTATAAGGGCAATTTTGCGGAACAGGATTTTCTTCCTGAAAAAATAAAAAAGGAAAGACTGTATCAGCCGGGAGAAAATCAGCAGGAGAAAAAAATTTTGGAACGACTTAAAAAT
>JAGYPA010000192.1 GCA_018399255.1 Spirochaetales bacterium
TACAGCGACAGGGCTCCAGTTGGAAGCGGGAACATTCCCTGAAAAAGGGGAACCGGGGATTCTCATTCAGGATCAAGGGTGGGAAAAGAGTAGCGAAAGTATCGGGCAGAAAGCTCTGCTCGCCTCAGCCTTGGGTATGAGTTTTGTACTCCGGGAAGCGCCCGTTGCCGGCGTATTCAGCTATCCGGTCAGCGACACGGTGCTAGATAATGTAATTTTAGCTGATGCTGATACTGCGAGAGCCCTCAATGGCTACCTCTACGGCAGTGATCTGCAGAATCCCATCCCTGATACAGACAGGAAAACATTGGAAACCGATGTCGATGATCTCTTTTCTGGTTCAGATTCATTGGAGCAGGAATTTCAGGATGAATCAGATGATGGTGCTGAAGTCTTTTTAAATAATGAAAATCCGTCATCTTCGTTAATAAACCCAGAGCTTTTGTTTTCTGATGATGCAGAAGCTCTTGATGTTAGCGCAGTTAATGAAAGCGTTTCAGCTAGTACAGGCACATCCTGGAACTTTCTGCTGGTATCGCTGCATGATGCAGGAGATTGGAGAAAAGTCAGGAAAGCATTAGTTTCTGAAGGGTTCAGTGAGAAACAGGGTTTTTTGATACGAAAATGGAATGCAAGTGTGGGAGGTAACGCACAGCTTGCCTGGTTCCTGCAGTTGATGTTCAATATAGGCCTTATCTTTGTCTCCTATGCAGCGGTAATCATCGCCGCAAATGCGCTGCTTCTCTCCATTCTGGAGCGGACGCAGGAAATCGGCACACTCCGAGCATTGGGAGCCGGGCGTCTGCGTATAGCAGTTATGATATTCCTCGAGACCTTTTTTATCGTTTTCAGCAGCGCAGCCGCAGGTATTCTCTTAGGCTGGTTCGGCCTGAATTGGCTGAATGCTTCTGAGATCATCATAGAAAATCCCTATGTAGAACTCCTGTTCGGAGGAGAACCGCTGCAGGGGCTCATGTCGGCAGAACTGATCATTAAGCAAATAGCAGCAGCGCTTGGGCTCACCATTGTCTCAATGCTGTATCCCCTCAAGCGGGCTCTGCAGATACAGCCCGAAGAGGCTATGGCAGAATGATCGGAATTGTATATACAGCCTTCAGAAATTTTATTCGCAACCTGAGACGCTATCAGGTACTGCTGATCGCCCTTGTCTGCATTACTGCATCTCTTGTTGTCGTACTATCCGTGGTCCTCGGGATGCGGGAAAAACTGTATGAAAAAGCGAGTCGCTATTTTGCGGGAAATATCGTGGTGATGGGATTTGCCGGCAGCGGAGACCGCGAAGTTGAGGAGCCTGAAGCGGTTCTGAAGGCGATTGAAAAGCTGGAAGAAGCAGGAGCAGACTTGAAAGCTGTTTCCCAGCGCTCTTCCTACGTCAGCAGTCAAGATATTGAGTTGTTTTTTTCCGGCTACTATACCCGGCAGCGAAAATTGGCGGGGGTAGAATGGGATCGAGAACGTCCCGTACTGGAGAATTTCGATTTTGTTTCCGGTTCCGTACCGGAACCTGGTGATGAAAACGCAGTGCTTATTTCCACAGCAGCGGCTGAGGAACTTCAAGTAAGGCTTGGAGATAAGCTGCTGGTATCCATAAAAAGTGATCGCGGCCGATTGAACACAGCGGAACTGACGGTTAAAGGAATTTATGCTGAATCATCGTTCTTTGGATATCAGACATATCTGCATCGATTAGCGCTGAATCGGCTCCGTGAAGTCCCTGAAAATACAGTAGATGAGGTGGGAATCTACCTTGAAAAACCGGTGCAGAATGAGAATTGGGCAGCCGCTTTTCTAGCTGAAGAGCTTAGCGGCGAACTGCCTGTTTTCGGCGTTATCAAGGAACGAGATGCATACAGCAGGGAGGCATCCAAAAAGCGGGAATCCCGTGAATACGGCGTGGTTACAGTGGGTGCACAGCTGGAAGAGATAGAAGACCTTATGTGGGCAATATCCGCCATAACTGCTGTTGTCATGCTGATGTTCCTGGCCATTGTCATGGTGGGAGTCAGCAATACCTTCAGTATGATTGTATGGGAGCGAACTCGAGAAGTTGGTACGCTCCGAGCCCTTGGGATGCAGCGGAATACAACAATCTTCTCTTTTTTGCTGGAATCGGCGTTTCTCGGCTTAGGGGGGCTTGTGATTGGGCTTATGGTCGGAGTTATAGTACTTGAGGGGATCCGTCGAGGCATTCATTTTCCCCCGAACATGGTCACCAGCCTATTTCTTACCCAAG
>JAGYPA010000193.1 GCA_018399255.1 Spirochaetales bacterium
TTGGGTCAGTCCCCGGCCACCCGATTGAGACCGACTTTCATTTGATCAGTCTCGATTGATAACACTTAAAATCTGAATATCTTTGGGGTGCTAGTGTAAGCTGATTATCGTTGCTTTCGAAACACCGTATGCGTCAATGCGTACTCCGACATTTTCTTTAAGATTTTCATACCAAAAATCATAGTCGTAGCGATGATAGATTCCATCGCCAAAATCACCGTAATCAAGACTGTTGGTGTATGCATCGGGAATGTTTGCCATAAGACCACGTTTTGCTACGTCGATTTGAGCGTCGCAAAACTCGATATAGGGATATTCATAATCATCCAATACCATTCCGGTTTCATGGTCGTAAATTACCGCACCCTTGTGCAAATTGTTAGTGGCATAAGTTGCGTCTGTTTTCCAATTGAGCGGGTTGATGCAAAATGCTTCGTTAGTACTGACCATCGGGCCGGGGTTTATTCCGGGCGCCTGAGTGTTGAAAGAGATAATGACCCCCGTATCTGATTCTCCTTGCGCCGGTGTCAGCCCGGTATCAGTCAAATCCGCCAACGTAATCGTTTCCCCAATTAAATATGCGGCGATCATTTTTCCCCCAACAACCATATTTGTGAAATTATTGGAAATCAACACCTTTAACGCACGCGAGCCTTGACTATGTCCAGCCAGAATAAATGGACGTTCCAAATCCGGATTGATGAAGGTAAGGTAATATTGAAATGCATCATTCACATCCTGCTGTCCGGGAATATAATCATGGGTAGAACCACCCGTACTACACTGACGATAGTAAGGAGCAATTACATTGGCTCTGTCAAGAAAGATGGATGCATGCGACTTATAAATGCCCTGCGCTAAATCCCGCTCATCAGGATTGCTGATATCCATATATCCGCTAGTGTTGCTACTGACGGTGGGATAAACATAAAAAACATCGACTGATTTATCATATGAGCAGGGTATATTTACCCAATTCTCTTCAGAGCTATAGTCAACAGAACCTGAGAGTTCTGCCAATACGAAAATAGGTAATGCGATGAGTATACTGATTGTCTTTTTCATTTTCCCGCTTCCTTTCTATAACTCTCGATACGTTTATGGACATTTTCAGAAAGATTGTTATAAAACATAGCATAATCAAAGCGGTGATATACACCCTTAGACCAACGACCCAGATTCACGAAGTCAATCTGCTTCGACTTTGGCGTTTTCATATTTTCGACCACTAATACATGTTTTTCAGGATCGATTAAAGCACTTGTAAACTGTGGAATCTCCTCAATCAATTCACCAGTGGCATCATTAAAAAATTTGGCACCCAAGTTCTCTGTTGCAGGGGCGGGCGTGGCATCCGTTCTCCAGTTCAGCGGGTTGATTAAGATCACGGGGCCAGGATAAAGTACTGGAGACGGCCCCGCATTCGGGCCTTCGGTGTTGTAACTGATAATAACACCCGTATCGGTTTTGTCTTGTGCGGGCTTCATCCACGGATAGGTTTTCAGCTCTTTTATTGGAATCGAATAACCAATTAGGTAAGCGGCGATCAGTCGCTTTTGAAGTTCAGGATCTTTAAATCTGTTCCGCATTAAATGAATCAGAACCATGGAACCTTGGCTGTGCCCTGCAATCAAAAACGGACGATCTGGATTGAGATGTTTGAGGTAATAGTCAAATGCTCGTTCCACATCGTGATAACCTATCAGAAACAACGGGTCTTTGAACGGATCATTTCCCTCATTTCCAGCAGACATGCTCTGAGTTGCGGCGGTTTGCTGACGATAGAAGGGTGCAAAGAGGTTAGCATGCGGCGAATAAACGCCAGCCTGTGCTTTAAGCAGTCCTGCTGCATTACGTCGGAGACTCGGGTCAGATGTGTCCATATTCTTTGGCTCAGTTCCCGTGTAGATAGTCGGATACACATAAAACACATCCACATCGTGAGTTAAGGCTTCTGGTTTCGTGACCCACGTACTCGATTCGGCATAGTTTGGAGCAAAAGGCGATATTTCATTTTGTTTGTTTATACATCCTGCCATAACAAGCTCTATGCATGATAGAATTACGATTGATTTTAGTTTTTGTTTCATTATGCTTCTTCTTGTTGTCCGAACGTTATGCTCAGCTTCCAGGAGGGGCGCGAAGCGCCGCTTCTGGTAAGCTGGAGCAACTTTGTTAGCATTTATAATCTTGGGATTCCTCTGGCTGAATGCCACACACGAGCTATTTCAACAA
>JAGYPA010000194.1 GCA_018399255.1 Spirochaetales bacterium
GCTTCGAACTTGGTCAACTCCCGGAAAGATATTTCCCCTTCAGTCCCAAGAAAAAATTCTGATGACGGGGGCTTTATTCCTATTCATCAACTCAGTAGTCAAGTTATACAGACGAAGTAAAAATCGAGTATTCCTGTAAACTGGGAACAGATTATTTCCATTACAGTCCACATTATTTTATTTCTTCAAGTATTTTTTGAAATTCTTCCCTAGTGATCTCTCCCCGGGCATATCTTTGTTTTAAAATTTCTTCGGCGCTTTGCTGCGTTTCATTTTCACTTGATCTTTCGGAAGACTGCTTGTTTATGCTGATAAGCCATTGGACGAGAAAAACAATCCCGACAATGGCACCGATTATGATAAGTATTGAGAGCAGTCCTCCACCGAATCCTCCCATACCTGTATTCCAACCGTACATCATGTTTGTGCCTCCTCTAGTTCTTCCTTCTTCACACGCAGCAGCTGCGCGTTTATTGCAACGATAACTGTAGACAGGGACATGAGGATTGCTCCCACTTCGGGGGACAGAACGATTCCCGCGTTGTACAGGACACCGGCGGCAAGGGGTATGGCGATCACATTGTAACCGGTAGCCCAGATCAAGTTCTGGACCATCTTGCGATACGTTGCGCGTCCAAACAGGATAAGTGCTGTAATATCGAGAGGATTGGAGTTCACCAGCACAATATCGGCTGTGGAAGCGGCAACATCGGTGCCCGAACCCACCGCTATTCCTATCTGGGCTTGAGCCAGGGCGGGAGAATCGTTCACTCCGTCTCCGGTCATGGCCACATATTCGCCCTTCTCCTGCAGTTCTTTGATTTTATATTGCTTCTGATCGGGCAGCACTTCGGCAAAATACCCATCCATGCCGAGCTCTTTCGATACGGCTTCAGCGGTTTCACGGTTATCGCCGGTCAGCATCCAGCACTTGATCCCCCGTTTCTGCAGGGCTCTGATTGCCTGGTGCGATTCGGGACGGATAGTGTCTGAAAGGGCAATCGAACCGACTGCCTGATTGTCGACCAACAAAAAGACCCGGGTTACTCCGCCCTGACGTTCGGCTTCAGAAGGTTGTTTAATATTCTGCTCTTCAAGGTAGCCCGGACTTACAACCAATACCGACTTGTTATCCACACTTCCCTGTACGCCTTTGCCTTTAATCGCTTCGAAATTGTCAGCAGATCCTATTGATACACCAGCATCCTTAGCGGCAGAAACAATTCCTTTACCGATTGGGTGTTCAGATTGCCCTTCCAGTGCCGCGGCAAATTTGAGAATAGTGTTTTTATCGTAAGTGTCGTCATGGACATCAACACTGCTGACCTCGAAGGTTCCTTTTGTCAACGTTCCGGTTTTATCGAAGACAACGACGGAAATTTTTCTGGCATTCTCGAAGGCTGTACGGTTACGGATCAGCAGTCCGTTCTGGGCTGATTTTGCTGTTGACTGGGCGACTACCAGCGGAATCGCCAATCCAAGAGCGTGGGGGCAGGTGATAATCATTACCGTAGCCATTCTGGCAATCGAGAACTGCAGCCCCTGCCCGGCAATCAGCCACCCGGCTAATGTTGCCGCTCCGACGGTTAGCGCCACTATGGTAAGCCACATTGCCGCCCGGTCCGAAAGGGCCTGAGTCTTGGATTTAGCGGATTGGGCTTCACGGACCATGCTGATCACTTTTGATAGATAAGAATCCTCACCAGTTCCTTCTGCTTTCAGTTCGAGCGAGCCGTCACCATTGATTGAACCTCCGATCAACTCGTCCCCTTCTGCTTTCCTTACCGGACGCGACTCTCCGGTAAGCATCGATTCGTCGATGTAGCTGCTGCCGCTCACTACTGTACCATCAGAAGGGATTTTCTCACCCGGTTTAATAACCAGGACATCGCCCTTCTGCACTTCAGAAAGCGGAATATCTTCGGTTTCACCGTCCTTCTTACGATGGGCTTCACTGGGCATCAGCTGGGCGAGTTTCTCCAGAGCTGATGAAGCGCTCAGCACTGAGGCCATTTCGATCCAGTGTCCGGCTAGCATGATCGCGATCAGGGTGGCCAGCTCCCAATAAAAGGGAGTTCCCTGCAGTCCGAAGGTAACCGCCGCGCTGTATACATATGCAACGCTGATGGCCAGGCCTATGAGCGTCATCATTCCCGGGGCTTTTGACTTGAGTTCATCGACCAGTCCCTTCAGAAAAGGCCATCCGCCATATACGAAAATTGCTGTTGCAA
>JAGYPA010000195.1 GCA_018399255.1 Spirochaetales bacterium
TTGGTTTGTTATAAAACCTGCTGCGAGTGCAGCGAGCAGCAAGGGTTTTGCAATGGTGAAGCATCACCCCATCAGGGATCACGTTAGTAATCCCTCATAAACAACTGCATCTTTATTGGTTTGTTATAAAACCTGCTGCGAGTGCAGCGAGCAGCATTCAAAAAAGACACTGCTTTTTTTTATATTTGCACCCAAACGCCGTAACCATTCATAACAGCGCATTCAGATGATAAGAATCTTTATAGCCATCCATATAATAACCGCTTTTTCGGTGACCGCCATGGCCCAGAAAAGCAAGGTCCTGGCAATCTTCCAGCTCATTGAATCCGAAAAGTACGATGAGGCCAAGATAGCTGTAGAAAAGGCCATCGAAGATGAAAGCACATACCGCTGGTCGAAAACATGGCAGGCCAGGGGACAGCTCTGTCAGACCGCTTATGAAAAAGGGATCGAAAAAAAGGATAAGAAAAAATACGAACTCTATCCGGATCAGCTCTATGTGGCCTTCGACTCCTATGAAAAAGCAATCATGCTGGATAATAGCGGAAGGATGGCAGATCAGCTGGCACCAAGGTATGTATTGCTGGCCAATGATTTGCTAAAGCTGGGTGAAGATCATTACAAAAACAAAGCTTATGCAGAAGCGTTGAGGGCTTTCGAACATGTGTTGCATATCAACCAAAGCCCCGTCCTCTCTTTGCAACCCGATACGAACCTGCTTTACAATACAGCCCTTGCTGCATACGAAAGTAAGGAATGGGGGAAAGCCACGGACTACCTCCACCAGCTGAATGAATATGCCTACTCACCCAATGTGCCGCATCTGCTCGCTATCCTTTACCTTCATGAAAATGACACTGTCTCTGCTGAAAACGTTCTCTATTCAGCGATTGACCGCTACGAAAATAACGAAGACCTTGTGCTGCTGCTGATCGACCTGCTGTACCAGAAAAAGGAGATCGGAAAGGCAGTTTCTGTTCTGGATGCCACCTCTGCAAAAAATGATTCTGCCTATATCTTCCCCTATACGAAAGGACTTGTATATCAGAAAGCGGACAATTACGAAAAAGCCATTGAAGCCTATAAATCGGCCTTGAAACTGGAGCCTGATAAGGTGGAAATCTATGAGAATATCGGTACTTGCTATTATAACATCGGAGTGGAAATACAGCAAAACGCCAGGAAACTAAAAAACAACAAGGCCTTTCAAGAGGAAAAAAGGCGGTCGGCAGCTGCACTCAGAACTTCGGCTGAATGGTTTGAGAAAGTGATCAATAAAGATAAGGACAACCAAAAAGCCGCTACCATCCTGAACCAGCTCTACAAAACCCTTCAGATTACCGACAGACCCGTCCGGACCGGGCAGCAATAAGTGAACCTCTTAAAAACTTAATGCAAAGGTCAGCCCCACAAATTCCTTGAACTGCAGCTTAGGTGACTTCTTTGGACTACCATCTGGCAACAACACCGGATCCTCATTGTCATCATATACAGGGAACCTGATATCGTCATCATAAATAAAGTGCATATTCAGACTGATCGAAGCATACCAGTTGATCCGCTTATCCAGGCTGACCTCCCAATCCACATCAATGTTCTGCGGATTATTAAAATAATTGGAAAAAAGCCGTACCGAATTTGAAATGTTCAGATCATCCCATACACTGATGCTGTTCTTAATTGTCAGCTGTCCCCCCATCTCCTGCCGTACCCGCTTGTCAGCCTCTATCCCATGAATCGTCTGATCAATATTCGCCGTATCAAGCACCATGGTGTTCTTGTATGATAAAATCGAAAAGTTCAAATGTGTCTTTTTAAAAGGCTTGTATTCTACCCCCAGACCCAGCGTAAAAGTCATCGGATTCAGGAACTTTGAAACAACCACCGAGTCGTTGGGGTATTTATACCCCCTGGCCAGCTGGTTCTTCATGTAAAATACCGCACTGAAATCAACCTTCTGCTCCAGGACCCTGTTGTACTGCGAATTCAACTCCAGCATATCCGTATTGGTCCTCAAGCCGTACTCATCTGTAATTATCGACCCGTATTTCAATCGCCCGTTATTGGTCCACGTTGTCTTTGCAGCTGTATTTTTATATTTCGCCTCGCCCTTGATATCAAGCACCGTCGCAACTGAACTCTCCCCTCCTTTAGACCAGTTCGAAAGATAGGTCTGGTTAAAGGCAAATGACGATGAAAGCTGATAATCCCAGTAC
>JAGYPA010000196.1 GCA_018399255.1 Spirochaetales bacterium
ACTTCTTCTTTCATAGTCTTCTCTCCTCATAATTTTTTATCCGGTCAACGACCGGTAGTGGAGGTGCCCGGATTCGAACCGGGAACCAGTGGACCTGCCAGAAGCTCTATCCAGTTGAGCTTACACCCCCAAGGCCGGTCTTTCCCGGCTGTCAGCCCCCGGCCGAAACACGGTGAGCATGGGATGATATATATTGCAGAGGGGGAAAGGAGGTTAAACCCTCTGCATTTTGTTATTGAAACAATGAGTCAACGTCTTCTGAATCGTCTAAGTTTATGGGCTGCTTATCTGAATTATCTTTCGAGTTATCTTCCTGCTCGTTATCTTTTTCGTGGTCTTCAGAAGATGGATATTCTATTTCATCTGTATCCATGTTTTGCTTGATACCTTCATCAGAAACGAGAGCAGTCTGCATCTGTGTTGATAGAATTCCCCAAGAAGAAAGGGAATTTTTTAACACTGTTTTACGACACATAGCTTCATAATTTGTGTCCCATGCGGATCCCTTAAAAAACCTGCCATTTTTCTGGTCCCAGCTTTTTGAGAATTTCTGCGCATGCTGTTGTATTCTTTCCATTTTCCAGAAGACTATCTTCCGAAATCCGTTAATAAATTCGAGGTATGCAGCATACCCGATAATTTTGCTTACTCTACCGTGTGCCCGATCTCCGTTTGGTATCGGGTTTAGGTGTATTTCTCCGGACAGTATGTCCTCCCAGTCGTACTCATCCTCGTATATTTCCACAACGTTTATATTGCGATATTGCCCTGATCGGAGAGCCAGCTGCACAAAACCTTTTGTCATTATCTGAAACTGTGCCTGCGTTGTGGAACTCCAGGATCCGTCAGAATTCTTTTTGTTCTTCTTATAGGGAACAATAGCCGCAAACCCCAAAGACGGATTGATATCAAGATCCAATGTCGCTGCAATCATAGCCGATGCCATAACTGATGTTGGATCTGCGTTTGACAGCATCGGATTCCCCCGGACCGCACTTACAACAGATGCTAGAAACTGAGGGGCTTTCTTCCCGATAACCTCTTTAAATCTGGATACATATTTTGGATCAGATGCCATTGACTTTATCTGTGCGACTGGATTACCTGGTGCTGATGATTTTGCTAGGCTTTTATTATTTGCTCTTTGCATGTGAAATTCCTCCTATTTTTCTAACTTGTAATTGATGCCCTGACTCTTCATAAAATCTACGAGCATCTTGATCTGATTGAATGTTGCATCTACGGTAAAGGTCCTGACGTAACGTACTTCCTGTTCTTGTTCGGGTTCAGGTTCAGGTTCAGGTTCCGGTGCTGGACCAGACTTAATTTCTGGATCTGATTCAGAAGTGGGAGGAAGATCTTCCATTTCCTGAACAACTTCCTGCTCTTTCTTTGCTTCTGCTTCTGCCTCGGCAGCTGCTTTCGCTTCCTGCTCCTTTTTCCGTGCTTCCATTTCGGCATAGCGTTTGTCACGCTCTTCGAGTTCTTTTTTATTCTTTAGTACTTTTGTGAGGTCTCCAGTCTCCTCATAAACCCCAAGAAGCTGACCAGCATACTTTGATCCATCATCAATAGTTTCAACGGCGTTCTGGATAGCCTCTATCTTGTCTGAAAGCTGTTTGCTTGCCTGGTTAACAGAGACAGATGCATTCTCCCATCTCTCGTCATACACCCAGTTACAGCGCTCTACGATACCTGCAACAGTTTCATCCTGCTTGCTGATGACTTCCTGCATCATTTCCCGCAGCTCTTTTTGTTTCTCTTCCTTCCTGCGTTCCTCAAAGCCATTTATTTGACTTGCGAGCTGCAGGAGCGGCGGATCGATAATGGCCAGGACTTCTTTGACTTTGTTTTCAAAGACAACATACGGTTCGTTCCATTGTTTCTTGATTGCCTTTCTCCGGTCATCAATCTGCTTACGCAGCTTGTTTAGATTCGCCCTTGTAGACTTGGCGTCTTTGACTTGATCGTCCGAGAACACCAGCCCTTCATACTGCTTCATTTCCTCTTTGACTCGTTTTTTCACTTCGTCAAAATTTTCATCTACTCGACCAGGCTTTAGGTCAGTTTTGATAATAATTTCATTTTCCATGTATACACTCCTTGTTATTAATTATTTACAAAGCCGTTTTCAGTGCTGTCCACGGCATTTTGTTCTGTTTTAC
>JAGYPA010000197.1 GCA_018399255.1 Spirochaetales bacterium
TCCACTACTTCCATACCACCAGACTCCATCATCATCGCCACCAGGTTCTTGCCAATGTCATGAAGGTCTCCGGAAACGGTCCCCACAATTATCTTGCCCATCGTCGTCGTTTCGCCTTCCAACAATAGCGGCTTCACTATGTTCATCCCGGCATGCATCGCTTTCGCCGCCATCATTACCTCGGGGACATACATCTCCCCCTTCTTGAACCGGTCTCCTACCACGTTCATCCCACCGATCAAGCCCTTGTTGATAATGTCCAGCGGGGTCACTCCTTCGTCTACCATCTTGCGGGTCAACTCATCGGCCTTTCCCGCATCACAATCTATGATCGTCTGGGCCAATGCTTCAAATTCTGCCATAAGAACTAACCTCCTTGAATAACATTCCTTATTATGGTTGTATACTATTTCCTTTTCTTCTTGGACGATTCCCGTTGTTCAGCCCTTTCAATTATTTCATCCATTTTTTTCAGAACATCATCTGGAAGAGGCGGCACTTCGTGGGTCTTCAAAATATCACGCATTTTTTGAGCCACCCGCTCGCCCATTGTGGTTCCACCTTCCATGGTTTTCCATCCGTCATAGCGTGTCCTGCTAATCAAGGTGGGGAACCAGGTTTCCGTTTTAAAATGTCTCATCGTATGGTCTTCGCTGAGATAATGTCCACCGGGTCCGACATTATTAATTACATCAAGGGCCAGGGTTTCATCATCAACCGTGATCCCCCGCATGAAACGTTTAACCATACTGATGATTTCATCACACATCACCAGTTGATAAAGAGAACCAAGCGAGCCTGAACCGGTGTACCCAACATCATGAACCATGTTTGCGCCAGACTGAGCAGCAATTAATATACTCATCGTTGCCTCACCGGCAGCCTGTCCGTCCAGAGTATGGGAATCGGTACAACCGGCTGTGCCAAAGACTGGCATATTCATGTAGTGCGCTACCTCAGCGATCCCGGCCTGCATCGCAAAAAATTCAGGACTGCCGTAGCTGTAGACAGTGGTCTTCATATCCATTATAGCGTAAACTCCGCCCATAATGATGGGGGAACCTTCCCTTACCAGCTGTGAAACAACTATTCCCACCAGACTTTCTGCAACCCCAAGAGCAATAGTTGCCGCCATGGTTGCCGGTGTCGTTCCGCCCAGCATTACACAGGGTGTATAAACAATGGGAATTCTATTTTTCGCCGCAAAAACTGCCTTGGCAATAGCTTCGCGCGAATGGACCAGGGGTGAGGTTGGCTCTGAATAAAGGCAGATGAAAGGTTTTTTCTGCAAATTTTCCAGACCACCGACTACGGTTGACGCCATATCAACAATATCCTGGTACTGCTCAATATCAAATCCCCAGTGAACAATTGGTTTACGACAGTTACTAACCATAGCCTTGAAAGCATAAACATCCGACAGTGAGTCGGTAACCCCTGTCGGTGTGCCCAGATCACATATAAAATTTATATTTGGCAGTGCATCACAGACTTTACCCACATTTTCAGTATCCTGTAGAACAGGCCTTCTCCGCTCACCGGTTTCCGGGTCGCGGTGATAAGTGTTTGTAGGGCCGGGACCGTAATAAGTGTTTCTTCCTTCAAGGACCATGCTCCTTTTGCCGTCCCGATCATAAAGTAGAATCCGCGACGGTGCGGCAGCAACCGCCCATTCTGTAATACCTGCCGGTATCCTTACCCGTGTTCCTTCTATCCAGCATCCCGCTTTTTCGAGCAGCTCCAGAGATTCCTTATCATGAATAACCACCCCTGTTCTTTCAAGAATTTCCAGAGCACTCTGGTAAATATCCCTCTGCTGATCTTCACTTAGCATTTTAAAGTTCGGGGTACTGTTAACCGCATAACGCGCTCTTACGCACTTATCCAATTATGTCCTCTCCTTTCTCCACTTGGTTTAAGAGCGGTCACCTTAGCTGACCAGTTTCAAAGCCAGGTCCTTGGCCGAAGCGGCATCGGGAGCCCAGCCGTCTGCACCGATCTCGTCGGCAAAGTCCTGTGTCACAGGCGCTCCGCCAATTAGGACCTTAACCGAATCTCTTAAACCTTCTTCCTTCAGCACTTCTATGGTGTCTTTCATCGACAG
>JAGYPA010000198.1 GCA_018399255.1 Spirochaetales bacterium
ACTTCCCATGCCGGCTGAATGTTCCTTCAGTTTTGCAGCAAGGACAGATCAACCCCCTGACAAAAGCCTTGCAGTCAGGGTAGAGTGATGCAAAGCAGTAATTTTCTTTTGTGGTTCTTAAGCAAATTATCGTTTTATTTGGAGACCGGGTCAAAACTGCCAAAAGAATTATGCCCGGTCTCTTTTCTCCTTTCTTAAAACTACCAAGAATTTTAAT
Source organism: Spirochaetales bacterium (assembly GCA_018399255.1). GTDB lineage: Bacteria > Spirochaetota > Spirochaetia > JABMQR01 > JABMQR01 > M55B182. The sequence continues at coordinate 218 of JAGYPA010000198.1, forward strand.
ACGGGCATTTCTCTCATTTCAAGTCCTTTTTTTGCGGGATTCTACAGGTGGATGAAGGGGAAATAAAGCGCATTGTGCGGGGGCTATATACCACAGCAGACGACATTCCGGGAACACATCTTTCACTGATAGAATCATGCAAGCTTATCGATACGGGAGTTATCTGTCTGCTATCCGTCCTCGTTTTCCATGAGATCGGCACACAGAATCCATTTGACGTTGGGATACCTGTTTCGAGAGGAACCAGAATACCGGAGGTAAGCGAATACCCGATTCAGATATCCCTGTTCTCAGGAAAGGCGTACAGCAGCGGCATCGAAGAGCATACCGTGGATGGAGTTGAAATCAGAGTGTACAGCATTGCGAAGACAATTGCTGATTGCTTTAAGTACCGCAACAAACTCGGCATGGATATCGCTATTGATGCTCTGAAGGATGTTATCCAGAACAAGCGGGCATCGGTCGATAAGATTCTACACTATGCAATGATATGCAGGGTCCAGAACGTGATGAAACCCTACATGGAGAGCCTCCTTTTCAGACTCGGAAAATCCACATTCAGGGGAAGCTACGTATTGTTGGGAGCATATCTTCTGACAATCGTGCTTTAAGATCAAACTTAACGGACAACCAAAGACATCGATTTCCTGAAAACCGGTAAGACCGACACAGACAGCATCAGGGAATCTCTGGAATCAGTCTGTACAATCCAATATCCTGAGGATGCGGTTGTATTCGACATTGCATCCATTTCGCTCCAGGATATCCGGGAGCAGAATGTCTATCACGGACAAAGGGCGAAGCTCCGGGCCACCATCGGGAAGGCAAGGGTTATCTTGCTAATTGACATCGGTCATGGAAGCTCGGTATTCCCCGATCCTGTCACAAAGGAGATACCATCTTTGCTTCCGATGGATGCACCGCATATTGAATTCTATCATATAAAAACGGTCATAGCTGAAAAGCTGGAAGCCGCAGTTTACTTGAATCCTGCTTACCGGCAGGATTCAAGACTTTTATGATCATTACATCATCGGAGAAAAACTTCGGATAGAGCGGAATGCTGAAGTAAATCCAACCTACAAGCATCCTGTATTGCAGCTATTTGCTGTTGAACGCCAGAAAGAGTCCAGGATAATGTCAGTGAATGTCAGTGAATGTCAGTGAATGTCAGTAGTCTTAGGTTAACAGCTCGGGTCATACACTGGGGCTTTTTCTATACATTTTAATAGATGCAATGGTTTTGATACGAATATTCTAAAAAATAATACATAATATTGTTTTAATACAACTGAAAATAAAAATATAGTATCAAAAGATACGTAAATACTTGAAAAAATAGTTTATATGGCCTATGATTAGGTTAAACAAGAGATAAGGAGTGTGCCATTTGAGTTCAAAAAGACAGAATCCTGAAAAACTTGTTGATTTCACACAAGGAGAGATCAAAGGGTATTTAGATAAATTTAGAAAATGCATTTTTGACGGTAGATACACAATTTTTCAAAATGAAAACAGACAGGAAAATATTGATTTCATTGAAGATTACAAGATAGATACAAAAAAAGAGCAAGAAATACTTTCAGGTCTCCAGTTTGATGATTTTTGCTATGCGTCTCAAAACGATAATCCTAAATTTTCTCATGAGGTATTATATATCTTTTGTAAGCAGCATGAATTGGATTTTTGGGGGACGCTAGAGACTGTTGATATCTATATTTACTAGAGACTGTTGATATCTATATTAAAGTGAATATGATTGAAACAAGAAGCGGGAATTTGTATTCGGTGGTTGTTTCATTCCATATAAGAAATTATGAAATTACGTATTTGTTTAGATAAATGAGTGTGAGATATATCCATTCAAAAAGGAGTAA
>JAGYPA010000199.1 GCA_018399255.1 Spirochaetales bacterium
GGGAATGCCGCTTGCCCTGGGGTATCGATACCTTTCATTTTACTTGAAAAGTTTTGCTGATGGATCTTTGCAGAAAATAACTGTTTGCCTGTTTGCTGGATAAGCTTTACTATCAATAAACAGTTTTTTTTCAATTCATTAACTAATTACATCAATGGGGTAACCAGCCAATGAAAGGAATATCAAAAGTAACTTTCCCAAATAAGATCATGCCCTATTTTCTTCTTGCACCTGAAGTTGCCATAGTCTTGGTTTTCTTCATATGGCCTGCGAGTCAGGCGGTATTTCAGTCGGTACTTATGGAAGATGCGTTTGGTATCAGCAGGCAGTTCGTCGGTTTCAAGAACTATATTGATATATTCAGCGATAAACTCTATCTGCGATCGTTTTCCACCAGCTTCTCGTTCGGTTTTCTCGTGGCATTCTTCTCGATTACGATTGCCCTGTTTCTGGCTGTTATTACAACTAAAATCGTAAAAGGCGCTATGGTCTACAAAACCCTGATCATCTGGCCGTACGCAATCGCCTCACTTATTGCCGGAGTTCTCTGGTTTTTTCTTTTCAATCCTACCGTTGGAATTCTCTCCTATATGTTGAAGTCATTCGGCATCAACTGGAATCATACTATCCGAGGAAACCAGGCTTTTGCTCTGGTTGTCATTGCAGCAACCTGGAAGCAGATTTCCTACAATTTTCTCTTCTATCTTGCCGGACTCAAGAATATTCCTGAATCTCTCAATGAAGCGGCTGAGCTTGACGGGGCAACAGGATGGCAGAAGTTCTGGCGGATTACCTTTCCCCTGATCACCCCTACTACCTTTTTTCTGGTCATCATGAATATTGTCTATGCCTTCTTTGATACGTTTGGCGTTATCCATCAGCTGACTCGCGGAGGCCCTAACCATGCAACTGCCACGCTGGTTTACAAGGTCTATGTTGATGGGTTTCTGGGTATGGATCTCGGAGCAGCTGCAGCACAATCGGTTGTCCTCATGTTCATTGTCATCCTATTTTCCTCTTTACAGTTCCGTTTTATGGAACGTAAAGTAGTCTATTGAGGAGGATTTACCCATGGCCATAGTAGATAAAAGGCTTGCTCCAAAGATTTTTCGTCACAGCATCATGATTATCGGCATACTGCTGGTCTTCTTTCCAATTTACATCTCTTTCGTGGCATCAACTCATCCTCTGAGGGCTTTGACCGGGTCGAGAATAATTCCTCTGCTTCCTGGCGGTCTTTTTTTTGAAAATTACGGTGCCGCACTGCTGCAGGGGGCAAAAACAACCATCGGCTCTTCGACAGTTTCGGCATTACGGATGCTCCAGAATAGTTTGATCATGGCGGTCGGTATCACGGTTGGAAAGATTGTGTTTTCTCTTCTCGGAGCCTTCGCTCTGGTGTACTTCAAGTTTCCGGGTAAGAGTTTTTTCTTCTGGCTCATCTTTATCACCTTGATGCTTCCTGTGGAGGTGCGCATTCTTCCTACCTATAAGGTTGTTTCTGATCTTAATCTGCTGAACAGTTATGCCGGTCTGATTCTTCCTGCGATTGTTTCTGCCACGGCAACCTTTCTTTTCCGCCAGTTTTTTATGAGTGTTCCTGATGAACTTGCCGAGGCGGCCAAGCTGGACGGAGCGGGGCCGCTGACGTTTTTCAGGCTGGTTCTGATTCCTGTAACTCAGACGGCTATTGCGGCTATGATAGTCATCCAGTTTATATATGGATGGAATCAATATCTTTGGCCTTTGCTGATTACTACTGAACCCCAATTCCAGACGATCCTTATTGGCATCCGCAGAATGCTCGCAGTCGGCGATGCTCAGGCTGAGTGGCACATTATAATGGCCACCACCATCATAGCCATGACTCCGCCAGTTGCCATTATTATTGCCATGCAGAAGCAGTTTGTCGCTGGTATGACGGAAATGGATAAGTAGCAGCTGCGGTCGTCCTGCTCGCCGGGGTCGATCCAGGGGTCGCGACTGTCGGCTGCCCGTCAAGGGTCAAGGGGTTACGACTGTCGGCTGCCCAGCCCCCATCCTGTCCCGTCAAGGTCAAGGTCAAGGTCAAGGTCAAGGT
>JAGYPA010000002.1 GCA_018399255.1 Spirochaetales bacterium
GATGTAGCAATTGTTAGAATTTTTGTGCTAAAACTGAAGCTCCATAATGTCACCGTCAAAAGCCGCAGGATAGAGATAATGATGGTCGGCCGCCGCGGTACAGCCGGTCTTGAGCAGTTCCCCCATTGCCAGCATGGAAGAATAATAGACGGCATCAGCATCAATATGCTTCCATATATCATATAGATAGACCAGCCAGTCAAAAAGCTTTGCATCCTGAACTGCCGGCAAGTTTCGCGTCAAAGTCTGATAAAAATGATGGTGGGTGTTTACCAGTCCGGGAATCACTACATGGTGAGAACAGTCGATGGTTCGGCAGCATCCTTGCGGCTTATCAATAGTTTCGGCCACTTCCGCAACAATCCCGTCCTTTATAAACATATCATACCCCGTAAGACCGGGAGCATCGGCGGAAGTCATCAGCCGGTAAATATTCTTCAATAATATTGCAGACATCAGGAAAGCTCCTTTTCTATCAGCATAAAAAACTCATCAATCAAGTTGAGAGTTGTCTCCTTCCGATATTCGGCGGTTGAGCGCTGATCATCGATCGGTGTAACCAGTTCAGCATACTGTTTCCTCAGGTCTGGCTTGAAATTACTGAACTGATTCAAGTCCATGCCGATACATTGGGACTCGAGTTCAGCTGAACGGACGACCATGGGTCCGACGGCACCGAGTGCAAGCCGCATATCGACTATGCGATTCTCTGTAACGGTAATAAACCCGGTACAGGAGAGCTTGCTGAGCGCATTTGCCTTGCGCGTACCGACTTTCCGGTAAAAAGAAGCTGAATCAGAATGGAGCGGTATCCTGACGGCAGTCATAAGCTCGTCATCCTTCAGGACAGTTCTGCCGGGTCCGGTTATAAAATGCTCAATGGGCATCCGGCGCATACGGCTGGAAGAGGTCAGCTCTACTTCCGCCCCAAGAGCATACAAAACACAGACGGCATCGCCGGCAGGAGAAGCATTGCAGATATTTCCTGACAGAGTACCAAGATTTCTCAACGCTGGAGCAGCCATCTGACGTACAGCTTCCCGCAGAACCGGGTGCACAATTTCAGAATGTTCTATTACTGCCAGTTCGGTTCCTGCCTTTATTACCAGCTCAGCCCCTTCCAGAAACAGTCCTTTCATCTCTTTCAGGCCGCTGATAAACATTACCGGCCAGGGGAAATCCGGAAGGGTACCTGCCGGACTCCGGTAACGAACCATCAAGTCTGTTCCCCCGGCAACAGGAACTGCTCCAGTTTCCCGACGAATCCGAACGGCCTCTTCAAATGTTGCAGGAACATAACTTACTGCCATATACCTTTCTCCTTCCCACGTTCTGAGGCCAGAGTAACGCCTTTTACCAGCAAATTGTATCCAGTACAACGGCATAAGTTTCCTGAAAGAGCTTCTCTGATCTCCTGCTCGTCGGGTTCCGGATTCTCCCTCAGAAGAGCTGCCGCAGCCATTACCATGCCGGGAGTACAGAAACCGCACTGCACTGCACCGCTGTCAGCATAGGCTGAAATTATATTCTCACCCTCCGCAGTATCACGCAGCCCTTCCAGGGTGGTTATTTCGGCTCCATCCACACTTCCCATAGGTACGATACATGAATTAACGAGCTTGCCGTCCTTCAGGACTGAACAGGCTCCGCATTCACCTTCGCCGCATCCCTCTTTTACAGCTGTCAGACCAAGGGTATCGCGCAGGATATCAAGCAATCTGCTTGATGGATCGGCGCTCACAACCTGTTTTTCTCCATTCAAAATAAATGTTATCTGCTGCATTTCAGGCCTGCCTTAACTTCATGATTAATTCCGGATTAACAGGAATACTGCAGATGTCACGATCTACAGCCTTTTGCACAGCCGCAGCGTAGGCTGCTGCCGCACCATCAAACACCAGTTCTCCCATGCCTTTCGCCCCGAAAGGACCATATTCATAGGGATTTTCTACCAGATCACTTTCTACAGCAGGAAAATCCATTGTCGTAGGTATGATATAATCTGCAAAAGTGTTCTGCAGAAAAGCGCCGTTTTTCACTTCCAGTTTCTCCAGGCTGCCGTAACCGAGAGCTTGTATTACTCCGCCGTGCACCTGTCCATGAACAATAAGATCGTCGATGGGAACTCCGATATCGTGCACGGTCCATATACCTTTCGTTTCAACTTCCGCTGTGGCTGGATCTACGGCTACTTCAACAGCACAGATTCCCCACCCGAAAGCCGGATAGGCATCGCCCTGAAAGGTGGTGCTGTTCCACTCGATTCCCGGAGGCTGCACATAGTCTTCCTCTGCATCGACTGCTCCCTGATCATTCCAGGAGTTTTTTAATTGACGGGCAGCCCGTTCAACCAGTTTTCCGACAATCATCATGGAACGAGACGCAACTGTCGGACCGGAATTAGGAACAACTGATGTATCCGGATTCTGAAAGAAAACATCCTGAAGCGGTATGCCGAGAACTTTGGCTGCCACTTTACAGGCAGTGGTTTGAAAGCCCTGACCCATTTCAACATTTGACACATAAATGGTTACTTTATGATTCTGATCCCGGGAAACCCTCACCCGGGCTTTAATAATCTCTTTTTCACCGTCACCGGTAAACCCGCCGCCATGGTTGTAAAAAGAAATCCCCACAGCTTTTGCGGCTCCTTCCCCGGCATACAAGCGGTTTTTTTCTATATATCCGGATGACTCAAGTACTTTTTCAAGCATTTCCGGCAGCTTGACCTCTTCATGAATCATTCCGTTGGTTACGGTAGTCCCGCCGGTCTGGACAAAATACTGCTGCTTGAATTCGGCATCATCCATTTCAAGGGCACGGGCCAGATGCGACATGTGCATTTCACAGGCAAATATTCCCTGCGGCGCACCGAAGCCGCGAAACGCATCGGAGGGGAACGTGTTTGTTGCAACGGCCCTTCCCCGGATGCGGATATTCGGCAGATCGTAGACACTGTTAACTGAAAACATCGCCCGCTGCAGCACAATATGGGAACAGCTCTGATACCCGCCCCCATTGATTGCTATATCAATATCCATACCGACTATGCGGTTGTTCTCATCAATAGCAGTTCGGAAACGGGTTCGACTTGGATGCCTTTTGGCAGTAAAGCTGATGTCTTCATGTCGATCAAAAACAATCTGGACAGGCTTGCGGATAACATGCACTGCTACAACCAATGGTCCTGCTATCACATCGGGAAAATGTTCTTTACCGCCGAAAGCCCCTCCGGTTATTGCCTGAGAAACAACTATATCTTCCTGATCGACAGCAAGTATGCCCGCCACTGCCTTTCGCATATAATATGGACACTGGCAGGAAGCGGTTATTACATATTTGCCGTTTTTGTACTCACCAACCATCCCCTGAGGCTCCATATAGGCATGCTCCTGAAACCCGGTAAGTATCTCATCTTCGACTATTCTGTATGAACCGGAAAAAATCGAATCCGGATCCCCTTTTTTAAGATTGTATTCGGCAAAGATGTTATCTTCCCCGTGAATTGGCCCGCCTTTGACTGCCAACCCCTCATCTATAGTAAATGCCGGTTCAAGATCTTCATAGCTGATTTTGATCTCCCGCTCCAGATCTCTGAGAACATTACGATCGGGCCCAACAAGAAGCCCGATTGTTTCTCCAATATAGCGGACCGTATCTTCAGCAAAAACCCGCCAGTCATTCGTGATCATGTAAAGCCGGTTTTCTCCCCCTTCAGGTATGTCGTTACTGCTGATATAGTAATATCCTTCCGGAAGGGCTGGGACAGCAACATGCAGCAGCCGTGCCCGTGCCCGGCTGGACCGAATCATCCTGGCATACAATAGCCCGTCAAATTTCATATCTGCTATGTATTTTGCCCGTCCGCTGGCTTTATCCAGGGCATCGAGCCGCCGGACAGGGGTGCCGATGGCTTTCTGCAGAAAATCATTATTGATAGATTGGTGCATACAAAAACCTCTTGATTAATAAACCTCTTGATTAAATGTAATCATAGCCGGCGGCTTTCATCAATACTTTATTTTTTCAGGCTGTACGGCAGCATGGCATAGAATGCAGAACAAATTTCAAGATCATCAATTCTGTTGGACTCGTTAGGCGCATGGGCCTCGCTTTCATCACCGGGACCGAACCCTATCGCGGGAATATTATGCCGGCCTGATGTTGCAACACAATTGGTGGAAAAGGTCCATTTATCTATAACCGGCTCCTCATTGAAAAGGTTTCGATAGGCTTCGGCACCGGACTGAACCAGCTCATGGGTTTCGGGATATTTCCAGGTCGGGAAATAGAGCTCCTGACCATATTCCGTATTCTTCCAGCCGCGTTTTGAATAGAAGGGCATTTCAACCGATACTTCGGATTCCGGTTCACCGATAGCCTCAGCTATATAGGCTTTCACCTGATTAATTGCAAGTTCTGCATCCTCTCCCCAGGTCAGTCGTCGATCCAGGTAAAGCATAGCCTGATCGGGAACCGCACACTGTGAGGGGCCGCTCACCTGGATCTGGGAGACCACAATTGTTCCTTTTCCAAGAAAGTTATCGGCATCGGGCTGGAGATCGCTGTTCAGCTTTTCCATAGCCAGAGCTGCTTTAGCTGCTTTGTAAGCTGCACTTACCCCTCTCTCAGGGGCCGAACCATGGGATGACACGCCTTTCAGCAGCACCTGCATTTCCATTCTGCCTCGATGGCCGCGATATATCCTGCAGCTTGTAGGTTCTGTAGATACGACAAAATCAGGAACCAGGTTTTCTTCTTCAATCAGGTATTTCCAACACATGCCGTCGCAATCCTCTTCCATAACGGTAAAGGTAAAATAGACGGAAAACTCATCATCATAACCGAGCTCTTTGAGAATCCTTCCGGCGGTAATCATCGAGGCTGCACCCCCTTTCTGGTCTGAAGCTCCCCGACCCCAGACCCTGCCGTCGTGAATATCACCTGAAAATGGATCAAACTTCCACTGATCGGGATCTCCCACCTCAACGGTATCAATGTGAGCATCAAATGCTATTTTCTTGGGTCCGCTGCCGACTCGTCCTACCACACTCCCCAGATCATCAAAATAGACCTCATCAAAGCCTGCCTCCCGGCACAAGTCTGCTATTAAGCGGCACACGTCCTCTTCCTTGCTGCTGTAGGACTTCTTCTGGATCATTTTTGCCAGGTTTTCCGCAGTGTAGTCACGATAAGCTTCAGCCATTTCCCGTATTTTTGCGTGCAGTTCCATTCTCTTTTCTCCTAATTAAATACATTTCGATCCTGTATAAGGATTATTTCTGAATAATCCTTGTTATTCCGGCTGACAGTACCTGTCAGATTATTGAATTCATTCTTTTCCAGACTTTTTCGGCGTGCAGTGCCGCCCGGGCATACATACGTTCAGCATCGAAGGGAAATTTACGATTTTCCAGAACCAACCTGCCATTGATTACTACCGTTTTAACACTGCTGGAATTAAGCCCGAAGGCTAAATGTCCGGCTAAATTAGCATCAGTCAGGGGTGTCGGGCTCATGTAGTCGGCCAGCACAAGGTCAGCCTTATACCCCTTTTTCAGTTTACCGAACAGCTGAGGTTCGGCGGGTTTCCCTTCCTGTCTGACAACTGCGGGGAAATTCCGCTCAAGAATTCTGTTACCATTCGAGAGGGCTTTCATATAGTCTGGCGGCCAGAAGCTGCCTCCGGCATCCCGATTCTTAAAATATGCAAATTTCAGTTCTTCAAACATATCTGCTCCAATCCCGTCGGTCCCCAGAGCCAGATTCCTGAACGAAGGCAGTTCGGTATTGTACCCGACATGATTGTTCATGTTTGAGCGGGCATTATGGACGAGAAACGCATCGGCGCTGTTGATAATCTTAATATCTTCCGGGGAGAGATAAATACCATGGACAAGGATTGACTTGGCATTTATCAATCCAAAATCATTGAGTCTGACAACCAGATCTTTCCGATATTGGTGATGGGATACTGAAACATCGTAAAGATCTTCTGCAAGATGGATATGAATGCCCCGCCCTGTCTCCTGCATGGCTTCCGCCATCAGCTTCAGTCCCCGGTCAGATATTGTGAACGGGGCATGACCGCCAATAGAAGCTTCCATCAGGCTGTTTTCGATTTTCTCCCCCGACTTCCTTTCCGTATCAAGCTGTTTTGCAAAGCGGATATTCTCTTCCAGCCCTTTTTCAAGCTCTGCTTCACCGCCGTTTCGATTTGTCATTTCGTAGCAGGTCATGCCTCGGAGACCGGTTTCGATAAATCCGCGCCGGATAGCATCGAGAGACCCGTTAATAAATGACGGGCTGGAATGGTGGTCAATTACTGCCGTAGTTCCTGCTTTTATTGCATCCATCGAGCAGATAAGGCTTGAATAATAGACTGACTCGTCATCAAGCGCACGGTCGATTCTCCACCAAAGCTGCTGAAGGGTGGAAATAAAATCGGGAGTGGGACCTATATCCGCCGTGACCCCGCGGGAAAGTCCCGAATAATAGTGATGATGCGAACAGACGAGCCCCGGATACACGATACTGCCGGCGGCATCGATAACTTTATCAGCAGCAGCATCGCGGCCGACATCCGGACCTATATCGGTGATCCGGTCATCAGTTATAACGATATCCACTCCTGACTGGATTTCGGGCGTGCCGAAATCCAGAATTGCCTTGCCGATATTTTTAACTATAGTTACTGCCATACAATTTCTCCTATGCATCAATCCTATGCATCAATCCGCTGAGCTGGGGAAAACAGATAGGCATAATCATTGATAACGAGCTGGATCAATTCAGCAATTTCCAGATCCAGATCACCCTGAGGAAAGCCATTTTCCAGGGGCATCTCAATGATATCCTTCCCGATTCTGATAAAAGCATGTGTCCCTTCAGGATCAAGGGATAATCCAGGATTGGTGGAATTCTCCATAGCCTTTCTGGAAGTGAATATCGTTAATTTATCTTTATACGGTTTTCCATCCCAGGGACAAAAAGTTGCGCAGTTCCCGCATTCATTGCAGAAGCTGTCGATATGAACAATCTGGTAGGGATTATCAAAAAACCTCAGGCTTCGAACGTCTATAGCCACGTTCGCCCGATTGGGACATACTTCCACGCATTTATTGCATATGTAGGAACATTCAAGGCAACGGCTCGCTTCTTGGGCAGCAAAATCCGCGTCTCCGATCCCGTGGAGAGCAGGAAATTTCCAACTGTTTTTCTTGGACCGGACTTCCGAGAAGAATGCGTCTTCTGCAAGCTTCAGGTCCTCTGTCGAAATATCGTCATGGTCATGGTCATGGTCGTCACCATGGGAGTGTTCTTCGTCCGATTCCGGATCGAAAGCTTCACCCTGTTCAACTTCCTCATCCTGTTCAATTTCCTTGTCCAGTATGGCCTCCGATGCCTTACGGGCACTGGCAATGCAGCGGACAATAGTTGAGGGTCCAGTCTGTGCATCTCCTATGAGATACACACCATCAACGGAAGTCTCCAGAGTCTCATCATTAACGGAAGCCCTGCCCCTGCCGTCAAGAGGAATACCCACCTTCTCCAGAAGGGATTCATCAACATGCTCACCGATAGCAGTAATGATGGTATCTGCCTGAATAGTAAATATTTCGTCTGTCGGAATCGGCCGTTGTCTTCCGCTCTCGTCCGGCTCGCCCAGTTTCATTTTTCTGCAAAGCAGACGACCTGACTGGTCGATACGTTCGGGATTGGCCAGAAACAGGAACGCTGCTCCTTCTTTTACCGCATTGTCATATTCCTCGAGATCAGCAGGCATTTCCTTTTTTGTTCGCCGGTAAAGAACCTTCACGCTTTTTACCCCGGGGAGAGTCATTGCAGAACGGGCACCGTCCATTGCGGTATTTCCCCCGCCCACAACTACGACATGCTCTCCTGGATTGAGCGATTCTCGTTCACGATTGTATTTGCCGAGAAACTCGAGGGCCGGGATAATCCGTTTTTCAGCACCCGTTCCCTCAAGCTGCAGCGGATTATCCTTCTCGGCTCCGACTCCGTAGAGGATATAGGAATACCCTTCCGACTTCAGCTTCTTTATGGTTATATCATCAGAAGATGTGTTAAATACAAACTCCACCCCCTGGGCGGCAGTAAAATCTATATCAGCCTGAATAGCGGCTGCCGGCAGTCTATATTCCGGGATAACATTCTTTACAACTCCGCCGGCATGCTCTTCACGTTCGAACACGGTAACCGTAAAACCCGATCGAGCCAGAAAGAAAGCAGCCGCAAGTCCTGCAGGACCGGCTCCGATAACCGCAGCCTTCACCGGAGCATGATCAGTCTCTTCCCATATCTCTTTTTTGTACTCCTCAAATCCATTCTCCGAGGCTATCCGCTTGACTTCACGAATATCAACCGGTCCTTCGTAGTCTATACGGGTACAGTTATACATACACTGATGATCGCAGATATAGCCGGTAATATTCGGCAACGGGTTTTTTTCGTAGATGAGTTCAAGCGCTTCGGCATAACGGCCTGTCCCTGTGAGATGAATATATTCCGGAACATCCTGATGGATGGGGCAAGCCTGAACGCAGGGGGCAATGTAGCAATCGATTATCGGGAGCTTTCCTGGAACTGAGACGAAATCAAATCCACGCTTCTCTTTCTGACATTCCGGATCTTTTTGCGTTTCCGCAGCAAGGAGGTCCAGTTTATCCACATCGATTTTCGTCATCATCCACGTATCTGAACCGGAATTTTCACAGATATCCGCCATGATCCCGAGTCTCCCATACCCGCCTGGCTTCAGCAGATCAGTTGCAGCAGTTATAGGTTTTATACCGGTTTCAAATATTTTCCCGATATTTGAAGCATTGGCCCCCCCCGAATAGGAGATGGGCAATGTTCCCCCGAACTCACGTGAAAGGAGTGCAGCCAGACGTATTGTGAGGGGAAAGAGCGCCCGTCCTGACATATACATTTCCGTTCCGGGCAGAACTCCCTGATCATTCACGGTACCCAGAGTGTTGGAAAGCTTGATGCCGAAACCCCTTCCCTTTTCTTCAGCCAGGCTTGCAAGCCGCTTCAGCATAGCAGCCGCATCGGTATACTGCAAATCATGATCGAATGAGTCTCTGTTCAGATGCGTATAGGTAAAGCCAAGGCCGTCGAGGGCTTCGCGGACAGCATCATAGCCAAGGAGCGTCGGGTTGAGCTTGACATAGGTATCGATCCCTTTTTCCGCCAGCATATAGGTACAGATGGCTTCGATTTCATCAGGCGGACAGCCGTGCATGGTTGAAAGCGTTACTGAAGGAGTTATCTGACCAGGTATTGCTGCAGCAGCTGCTGCCAGTTCTGGACCGATGTTTTCGAATGGGGTATCTGACAGAAAGCTGCTGTCATTGGCAAAACTTGTAAGCTCCTGAATATAGGCAGCATAAAGGGGATGTTCATCCGAATTCATCATTTTGTTTATGAAAGTCTGCATCCGATCGGTTTTAATCCCTGCCAGATCATATCCCACACTCATATTGAAAATGCAGGAATAATCCGACGCCCCCTGGTAACCGGATGGAAACAGGGTTTCAAGCACATGGATGAGAATCCAGGCCTTGAGATACTCATCATACGCCTGCTCCAAGGTAAATTCTGTCGACCATTCAACATTATACCCCTCATCCCGGGCATCGATGCAGGGCTTGTCAATTTCCAGCGTGTCAAGAATCTGGACCGTCTTCAGCTCTATAAACCGTCCGCCCGAAAGATACGATGCAAGTATGTTTTGCGCCAGCTGCGTATGGGGTCCGGCTGCCGGTCCTACGGAAGTACCGCAGGGCTGATCGAAAAAGGAGGCCTTGAAGCTGCTGCTTTTTTTAAAAAACTGGTCTTTGTGAATGCCGAATATGGTTGAATCGGCGGTATATTCGGTTACTATTCTTTCAAGCATATCTCTGAATGGGATTGGAATCATCTTGTCGCCCATGCTTACTCCTTTTTCATTTCATCTGACAATGAGCCTTCCATCATGGGAATAATAACTTTGGGAAAATCTCACTGTTATCATGATTATTGTAACCTCTAATCAGCATCTGTCAACATATATTGCAACAGATTGCAACATATTTATTTTTGTGCTAAAGTTTTCCAACCGCCTGCAAATGCTTTTTGAAGACAGAAGAATATTTTTGTATTATTATCATTTACGCAATAGTTAAAAATATTTTTTATGTTTTGATGAATTTGTTTGCAATATTTTTATTTATATTGTATTTTATTATATAACCAAAAAACGAAAGGGGAGAACCGAATGATAGATTTGACCATGAACGAATCAATTAGAGACAAGAACGCTGAAAGGTGCAGAGAAAAGAATATTATCCTGCCGACCTTTGAACAAATGAAGGATCCGTCCAAGATTCCTGCCGCTATAGAAAAAAGGCTGGATTCTACAGGCCTTTGGGATGTTGACCCGGTTAATTTATTTCGCATTACCTGGAAAAACGAGCCTGTCGAAACTGGCGGTGAGCACAGCGGCGTCAATTATATCGAACTCCCCTCCTCCCTTACCGGAAGCAAAGCAAGAATCATCGCCTTGGTGGGAAAGTGGTTTCCAACAGGAGCTCATAAGGTCGGTGCTACCTACGGATGTCTCGCCCCGGCGCTTGCGACTGGAAACTTTGACTCAACTTCTCAGAAGGCAGTCTGGCCGTCGACAGGCAACTATTGCCGCGGAGGAGCCTACAATTCCCAGCTGCTTGGATGCGACTCAATTGCAATTCTTCCAGAGGAAATGAGTGAGGAACGCTTTAACTGGCTGAAGCAGGTTGCCGGTGAAGTCATCGCCACTCCCGGGTGCGAAAGCAATGTCAAGGAAATCTTTGATAAATGTCATGAACTTACCGAAGAGCGGGGAACAGATATTGAAATTTTCAATCAGTTTGACCAGTTCGGCAACTACCTGTGGCATTTTGAAGTTACCGGCAGCGCCCTGGAAGAAGTGCTCACCAATCTTGGCGTCAAGCCCGAAGAGCTCAAAGGCTACTTCTCATCAACCGGTTCCGGCGGTACGCTTGCAGCAGGAGATTATCTCAAGCAGAAGTACCCCGAGGTCAAAATTGCTGCGGGAGAAGCCCTGCAGTGTCCAACCCTTCTCAGAAACGGCTTCGGCGGTCACAGAATTGAAGGAATAGGCGACAAGCACGTCCCCTGGATTCATAATGTAAAAAATACCGATATGGTAGTCGCAGTTGATGACAATGACTGCATGGATCTGTTCAGACTCTTCAATGAAGACAACGGAAAAGCCTATCTTCTGGAAAAGGGAGTTCCTGCTGAAACTATAGAACAGCTAGATCTTTTCGGTATATCCGGAATCGGCAATGTCCTCGGCGCCATAAAAATGGCTAAATATTACGAAATGGAAGAAGGCGATGTAATCTTGACCATCCTTACCGACTCAGCCGAAATGTACCATTCCAGAACCCGGGAAATGCAGGAAACCAGTCGTGAATATGAAAAAGTAGAAGCTGCGGCAGCATTTGCCAAATCCATGCTGGGACAAGCAATCGACAACACGCTTGAGCTGAGCTACTATGACCGTCTGAGAATTCACAATATGAAATACTACACCTGGATTGAGCAGCAGGGGAAAAACCTTGAAGAGTTGAATGCCCAATGGTATGACCGCAGCTACTGGACCAATATCCAGGCACTGACGCCGCAAATTGATGAACTTATTGTGCAGTTCAATGAAAAAACGGGGCTGCTGAAGTGAAATTTTCCTATGTATGCATTGACTGCGGCAAAGAGTATTCTGCAGAGAACCTGAAGTATCGCTGTAGTGCTTGTTCTGATGACACATCCGGTTTTCAGGCCGGAAATCTCACCGTACGCATTGATGCGGAGGAACTGATCCGACTCGGGGAGAGACCGTCTGTCTCTCCCTTTGACTTCTTCCCATATAAGGTTCCCTCACTAGATGCCTTCCCGGTCGGCAATACTCCCCTTGCCCATTCTCCGAGGCTCAGCAAAGCCCTTGGCCTGAGAAATCTCAGATTCAAGTTAGACGGGGCCAACCCTTCGGGTTCCTTCAAGGATCGGGCTTCTCAACTGGTTGCCGCCCAGGCCCTCGCCGCAGGTGAAGATACGATTGTTCTAGCCTCAACAGGCAATGCCGGTTCTTCCATGGCATGCGCCGGAGCTGCCTACGGCTTGAACATAGTTCTTTTTGTTCCGGCAGCCGCACCGGTCAATAAGCTCATGCAGTCTATTCTCTATGGGGCTTCAGTAATTCCTGTAAAAGGAAGCTATGATGATGCTTTCTCCCTTTCCCTCCAGTATTCTGCCGCAGTGGGCGGTATTAACAGGAATACGGCGTACAATCCTATGACAACTGAAGGCAAAAAAAGTGTCTCAATTGAACTCTACAATCAGCTTGGACGAAGAGCTCCCGATATTGTCTACATTCCGGTTGGTGACGGGGTTATTATTTCCGGTGTGTACAAAGGATTTTCCGACCTGTATGAAGCTGGCCTGATTCCCCGGATCCCCAAACTTGTCGCTGTGCAGTCTGAAGGAAGTGCTGCCATAGCCCGGGCATTTGAGAGCGGTCTGGAAAAAGTGCTGTCCGGAACAACCACTCTGGCCGATTCTATTTCGGTATCCTCGCCGGCTGGAGGAAGAACAGCCTTGGCAGCTTTGAGAAAATCCAAAGGATGGGCAACGATTGTAAGTGACGATGAGATACTTTCCGCCCAGCTTGATTTGTCTTCCGAGGCAGGTTTTTTTGCAGAACCGGCAGCAGCTGCAGCATGGGCCGGGGCTCGTAAGGATGCCCGTAAAGTTATTAATGAGTTCGGAACGGAAGCCGAAGTTACGGTTCTCCTGACCGGAATCGGATTCAAGGACATGGCTGTTTTCAACAACCGGGTAACTATTCCCGACCCTATAGATTTGAATCTGGAAGCAGCACATGCCTTCATGAAGCGGAAACTGTAGAATTGGGCTGCTCTTAAAATTTTTTATGTTTTTTTGAAATAGCTCCATACTTCTGTACCAGTTTTATGCATCATGCTATAGTATGACTACATTTGTTATCTGGAGGAATTCATGGAGCTGTTTCTTATTGGACTGGGCGCCGGTCTGGTTTTTTTCATTATTGCTGTTATCAACAACCTCCGGCTGCGAAGAAAGCACAAAAAAGAAATTCTGAGAATAAAGTCCATTGTCACCCAGAAAATGGATTTAGAATCTGATTCCTATACCCGACTGCGTGATGAGAATACCGAATTGAAAAGGCTGAATGAAAACCTGCGCATCACCGCAAGAACCCTGGCTCAGAAGCCGCATCGTAAGGAAGTTGCCAGACTGCAGGTCTATCAGCGGGCAATTGAAATAATGTCCCTCCGTGCCCCGGGATTCTCTCCAGCCTGGCAGACGGCCCTCTCCGAGAGCGAAGCTGAATACGAAAAAGTGTATACTGGTCTGGAACCTCTTGTAAGAAAGGTTGTTCCTTCAAAGCTTATTGATTTATTTGATTCCACCCCGCGCTCGATTCCTGAACTGGAAGATGATACAGATAGAGACTAACTTGCTGCGCTATCCAAGCCAGATAAGGAAAACTGCCAGCCATGAAAAAATCCAAACTGCGAATCCGTATAGTTGCTGCCATTTTGATCATGCTTTTTTCGGGCTTGACGCTGTTTGCTGCGCCTTTTGAGTCTGATCGACAAGAGTCACTTGCGAACGCAATTGACAGCCTGTTCATACCGTCATCATTCAGCCCGCAGCTTGATACGCTTTCTACAGTTACCGGGGCGGCGGCGGTTGCCCTGCCGCTTTTTCCCATTTCGCTCCCCCTCCTGGATTCATTTCCCTATCTATCGCAAAAGAGCACTGAAGATCTTGTATGGTATGCTGCTGCCAGCGGTACGGTATATGCTGTGTCAGAAATCATAAAGCGAAGCGTATCTCGAACCCGCCCTTTCCCTGATTCAGCAGACGACCCGAACAAGTCTTTCCCTTCCCGTCATACGGCCCTGAGCTTTGCTTCTGCCGCTTTTTTGTCTGCCTATCTCTGGACATCTCCTGAGGGCATCTTTGAGAGCGGCAGCGAAGGGAAGCTGGAAACCATATGCTACTCCTCAGTGGCCTGGGGGCTGGCTGTTGGAACGGGCCTCCTGCGCACCGCTTCCGGAGCCCATTTCATGACCGATGTTCTTGCCGGGGCCGCTGTAGGTATTCTCCTGGGGGCAGCCGGAGGGCTCTCTGCAGCGCTCCTGGATTGAAATACCAGCTGATACAGACCGGGTATACATCCAGTCAGAAGGCACCTTTCCCTTTCTTGAATTCTTTTATTATTTTATCGGCCGCAATCTTACCGGTAAATATTGAAATCGGCAGCCCTGACGGGCTGAACGCCCACTGACCTGCCTGAAATATGTGAGGCAGCGGGGTATAAACTGATGAGAAAATTTTCTGCATCCGAGATTCAACGGGAAGCGGTCCTTCGTTGAAAGCCCAACCTGTTATGGCTCCTTCTGAATTACCCGTCCTCCGCTCCAGGGTAAGCGGTGAAGAGGAAAAAGAAAACAGTTGAGCTTTCTCAAAGCCTGGAAATATGGACGCGTCCAGCACCTTGATTATTTTTTGTTCAGCAATCTGCTTGAACTCATCATACCAGCCCATCAATTCAATTTTTTTAACAGTCATGTAATCCAGCAGCAGACTGATAATCAAACCGGTTTTTCCCGGCGGAGCCAGTGACTCGTCTCTCAATGCGGGTATAGATATTTCATAGGTTGTAAAGCTGAGCAGCTTCTCCACCCAATCCATTATTATCTGCCTTCCCTGTTCTGGTTTTTCATCGTATTCTCCCCTCAAAAATTCATCCTTGAGGGCTCCGTCAATTACAGAAAGCCCCTTTTTTTCGGGGGTATAAAACAGATGGGCATGGGTCTTTTCTTCAAAATAGGAGGGCGGAAGATCAACTGCTGAAAAGAGGGTAAATACTGAATCACCGCCATGATGTGCCAGTACGGATTCCCGTTGTCTGGTTGCCAGAACCTTCTGCTTTCCTGACGGAAGCATATCGATATCGGCTGCAGTATAGAGCGTCTTGAGGTCTGCTGCCCAAAGCAGCGCTGCATACTTGCAGCTTGCTGTCTTTCCATCAGAATCTATCATGGAAACACTCTGCCTCTGCAGGTCAACGGCTGTAATGCTGGTTCCGGTACGTATTTCAGCGCCTTTCCTCAAGGCCAGGTCACGAACAGCCTCTATCAGTTTTCCAGTTCCGCCGCGCGGATAGCTGTAGTCGAGGTAGAGACTGAAGTAGCTCATTGCAAAAAAAGTTGGTGTATCGGTAAAAAAATGCTGAGCAATCATGTCGATCAACTGCTGATTCGATGTGAGTTTTTCCAGAAACAGATTCACTGGCTGATTGAGCTTCATAATTTTCTTTATGGTAAAAATATAGCGTACCAGCCAGGGCAGGATGGTTTTAATTACATAGCCGGGTTTGCTGGACAGATCAAGAAATACCGGATTATCGATCCCATAAAGAACATCCATGTATTTCATGATTTTTCGAATCTCCCGGATGATGGCGGCTGCATCTGTACGGTTTTCAGGAAACTGCCGTTCGAGAAATTGCTGGTAGTCGTCAAGACTCGCTTTGCTGTCAACATTTACGATATCATCGCTTAATCCTATAGAAACACTGCTTTTTATAAAGTCGACAGAAATACCCAGGTCAGCAAGCATCGGAAAAAGAATCCCGGAATTCTCCATCGCGCGGATACCGCCGTCAAACAGGAATTCTTCACGATAAAAAGAGTTCACATGGCCGCCGACCTTTCCATCTTTTTCACACAGCAGTACCGACAAGCCTGAACGAGAAAGGAAGGCGGCGGCTGTCAATCCTGCTATTCCACCGCCCGCAATTATTACATCATAGTTCATAACGTTATTTTCCTTCATAAATAAAAATCTCTGATCTTTTTAATAAGGCCTCATGTTTCATACATCATAATCAGCCAGATCTTCCGGCAGCCCGACAAGGCTGCTGCTTATCTTCCAGGTTTCCTCAATAAGGCTGCTTCCCAGTGATGCGTGGTTGGCGGGCAGTTCTTCGGTGGTCAGGTTAAAGTAGTATCCGCTGACTGTTTCAAGCTCCGGGGCCGCTGCGAGATAATGCAGAGCCTGGGCAGAAATAATCGGATCCTTAAGAAATGGAGTGATGAAAGCCTTCGAGAACAAGGAATACAGCAGACCACTGGAACGCCCGATATTGCTTTTCACAGCACCGGGATGCATCGCAGTTATGGTTATGCCGGTGCCGCTGAGCAGCTGATCAAATTTCCATACCGTCAGCAGCTGAGCCGTTTTTGAAGACCCGTAGCTCCGATAGCCTGAATAGCGATGGTGCTTCCATTGAAGATCATCATAAATGAACTTGCTGAATCGATGTCCTTCAGAATTGACTTGTATGATTCTTGCGGGGGCACTTTCTGCCATCCTTGGAATCAGCAGTCTGGTCATCAAAAAAGAGGCCAGATGATTAACAGCCAGCATCGTATCAATTCCTTCTTCATTCAGAAGCAGACGGGTAGAAAAAACACCCGCATTATTAATCAGAATGTCAATTCTGGGACAGATAGCCAAAATCTCACCAGCGGCCCGGCGTACTTCCTCCAGACTGTGGAAATCGGCCAGAATCATATCCGGTTCGATACCCGACAAGCTGTGCAGCTCGGATTTCACCCTCTCGCCTTTTTCTCTGTTTCGGCAGACCATAACAATCTTAGCCGTATCCTTGGAAAAATACTTTGCAGCAGCATACCCTACTCCGGAAGTTGTTCCGGTAATGACGCAGACCTTACCTGCCAGTGAAGCTCCTGTACGTTTCTGTTTTGCATGCGCATTTGCTATAAACTGGAGCCGATCAGGTAGTTTCATAAATTCTCCGGGGTAAGGGTAAGGGAGAGCTGGTTGCTGCTGTCTGCATTATTTACAACTTCGGTTGATGAAATCATGATAGGATTTATCATATCACGAAACCGACAGAGTGCAATAAATGATTACCGACTGATGTGATTTTTTTCGGGATGCATTCCCTTGAGTTTAATCGAATATTGCCGAAGACGAGACTTGAACTCGTATAGCCATAACAGCCGGGGGATTTTAAGTCCCCTGTGTCTACCAATTCCACCACTTCGGCTAATCAGGATACCCGCAGCAGCGCTTTTCCGGCAGCCGCCCGCATCCTGAATATATCCGGGTGTCATAGTACCGTTGAACTCGCTGTTGGTCAACTCGCAAAGCCCGGCTAATTGCATAAATTGTCTCTTTACGCTACCTTTTTGCTATGAACAACTTGATAGACTCCCACTTCCACACCCTGTGCATGCAGGACAGAGGCATGGATACTGATTCCCTTCTGAAATCCCTTTTTGCTGATGGTTTTGCCGGTGGAATCGACATTGGTCTTGACCCCGGAGACATGGCTGAACGATATGCCCTGCTCAAAGCTTTTCCCGGGATCCGCCTGGCAGCCGGAATATACCCGGGATTCGCTCAGGATATGAAGGAAGGAGCTCCACTGAAGCCGGAACTCGATAAACTGCTGGAAGATATCGAGACTTTCCACCCGGCTGCCGTAGGTGAGATCGGGCTCGACTGGTATTGGGACTACGGCACCAGAATCCTCCAGAAGGAACTGCTGAGAGCTCAAATAGAAATTGCCAATCGGTTCGGGCTGCCGGTTATTATTCATAATCGCGATGCTGACGGGGATATAGTAGAGCAGCTGACCGAGTTCCCTTCCAGAGCCGGCGGCATAATTCACTGCTTTTCCGCTGACTGGGAGAGTGCAGAAAAACTGCTTGATCTCGGTTATATGATCTCATTTGCTGGAAATATAACCTACCGGAATAATCACGCCCTGCGGGATGTGCTTGAAAAAGTACCTGCAGACAGGCTTCTGCTGGAAACCGACAGCCCCTATCTTGCTCCGGTTCCGGTAAGGGGAAAACTGAATTCACCGGGAAATATGCAGTATATCTATCGCACCGCTGCAGAAGTATGCAGTACGGATTTTGCGAAGATGGCCGCCCAGATTGAAATGAACCTGCGCGTAATTCTGGGAGAAATCTGACTGGCAGATTACTGAAGCAGATTTTTTTGATGTACAGCTGCTTCCTGTCCTCCTGATCTACTGCATCAGTCCTACCCCGAGTTTCACCCGGGAACCTCCCATCTTTACTGGGCTGTATTCAATATCAAATTCTATTTCTGCAAAAACCTGCAGGGGGTAAAGCTGATATGCTGTACCCAGCAGATAATGCATGAGAGAATCATCGGCAGGAGTTGTAAAAGTTCCCGTACCAGGCATTACGTAGATGCTGGTTCCCGGACCGGTATAGAAGGTAAGATCACCATAGAAAATTGAAGCCTGGAGGAGACCGAAACTCGAAACCAGTATAATATCGCCGGCAGTCCCGTTGTTGTATCCCCGATAATTCGCCGGGAGATAATCTGCAGAAAGTTTAGACCCTAAAAGACCTCTGCCGCCGATAACCCGTAAATCAATCCCGGGTACTACTTTCAATTTGTTTGTCGTCTGATCCAGTTCGAAGCCCAGACGCGCAGCGGTAGAAAAGTCAGCTGCATATAAGCCGCCTCCACTTTCTGATACAAAACCGCTCCCGGCGCCGACTGCCAGCACAGCAGCAAAGATACAAGCAAAAAGCCTCACATGTTTCCCTATTCTTTTCATAACTACTCTCCTTCAGCCCCAGTCCCAGCCCCAGTCCCAGTCCCGAAAACCAGTTCCCAGACCGCGGGCACGGTCAGGACCGGCTCATCAGCTTCTTTCAATTGCCGGAAAGCAATCTGATCCAGCAGCTTTTTCGCTGTTCCGGCATAATCTTCCCGAATGCTTACAACCAGCTCCCGTTTGCTGCCAGCCAGCCAGTCAGCCTCCTCGGTAATAACGGTAATCCTGTTATTCACGGCTGACTGCAGTATATCCGGAGTTCGTGCTCCTGCATAGATACCGACAACTTCTGTTTTTGATTCGCGTGCACCCTGGATTATTTCCCGATTCTCAGCTGAAGAACCGTCCTGACTCAGGGTAAAAACCTGCACAGCAGCATCAGCGTTTTGCCAGGCTGCTGCCGCCTGAAATGCTGCGGCATAGGCTTCTCCTTCACTGTCACCGTCAATATAGATAAACCCCAGGTTTTCTGCCGTGCCTGCAGCATATTCTCCAGCAGCCTGCCATGCCGGGGTCATATCCCTTTCTATCCGGATGAAGCCGCCAGAAAACCGGGTATAATCTTCAGGACTGCCATTTCCAGAGGGCAAATCACTTGATGCCTCTTCCTGTACATGCCGTGACGGAATCCAAACTATAACCTGCCTTTGCGGCAGCTGCCTGATGGCTTCAAGAACTGGATCAATAACCGGCGAATCAGATACATACAGGGAAGAAACCCGGGGAGAAAGCAGAACCAGATCCCGGGGATCGTCAATTCCTGACAGCGCGTCAAGTATTCGCTGATTGGCAGAGAGCTCCCCGCTTTTTCCAGCGGCGTTAAGGATTGAAGCATTATCAACTTGATTGCTTTCAACTTGATTGCTTTCAACTTGATTGCTTTCAACTTGATTGCTTTCAACTTGATTGCTTTCAACTTGATCACTGTACACCGTAAAAGAGACCGTATAGCCGAATTCCCGGACTGCCTTCCGCACTTCCTGCTTATTCTCTTCAATGAACTCTGCATAAACAGGGTCTAAAACAAAAAGTATTTTGTCATTTGCACAAGAAATAACCAAGATGGAAAAACAAAGAATATAGAATGATGCTGCGAAAAGTTTTCCGGGAGATGTTTTTGTATAAGTAGAAATGTGCTTTCCCATGGAGTGAATAGTAGCAGGCAGACGATCAGTGGTCAATCAGCATTGCTGATATAGAGCAGCAGGCTCTTGATACTTATACGTCTTAACTTACAAATAGAGTTATACTTTGTAGGATTGTGTGTGTTTTACACAAATTGATACCATTCCAACTTGGTAATACTTGCTTTTTCCTGAGTATTACGTATATTACTAACCATAACATTTTTCTGCCTGTTAGGAGAAGTATAATGAAAAAAGTAACCATAACAAAAAAAGTGATTGCAGGAATCTTTGCAGCAGCACTCATCTCTTTGTCCGGCTGTCAGTTTACGACACAGCCCCCGGTGATTACAGATATCAGCGAGCTGGAGGTTTCTGACAGCTTCAACTTCAGTACCGTTCGCATGGTGAACATCGATCTTGATTTTTCACCGTACAAAACCATGCCGGTGGTTCTCTATGGGGCTGACTCCCTCAGCGAGGATTCATTCAGCAACTCTGAGGAACCGACTCTCCTGAAAGATTTTGAGAAGCTGGCCACAGTCATGGTGCAAGATGACGGAACCTACACCGGAAGCATTTCGGTTCCGCGTACCTATAATCAGCTCATTGTTTCCCCTCTGCAGCTGGGCCTGCCGAACAATATCATTATTGATATAAACAACGATTCCCCCGTTTCAGAAGCCGGGTTTGTCTACAACCTATCCCGATCAGCACTTCCGTCAAGCAGATCGCTCAGCAGGGACCCAGACCAATCCGATCCGCCAAAAACAGATTCTATCTACGAGGAGTACGGCTACAGCTACATATCGAGCGCAGCAGATTTCAAACCGTTTGACGATGACGGGCTTTCCCTGAACATCTATCCGATCAGCCCTGAGGTAACGGTTGACATGCTGGAAAACATCTCAGCCGCTCTTCCTGAGTATATTGATAATTCAGATAAAGTCAAAGATTCTATCCTGAAGTTCACAGATGAGGCCGAAGTAACCGTAACTTTTATCCACGAAGGCGCAGGATTCCGTAACACCTTAGGCTTTTTTGTTAACGATGGCCCGTCCGGGGAGCTCCCTGAAGAGGCGCCGTCCATTGAGGATATCAGGATTATCTTTCCCAATGCTTCCATGCTGTACAGCGGAGGATCCATGAAGACCGGCGACACGGTCCACCTGGGAACCTTTTCTGAAGGTCAAGAGATAGTCTGGAACCTGGTGGCTAAAGGCTGGTCACAGAGTTCAAGCCGCAATGACTTCGAAGAAAAACTATCGTACTTCTCCTACAGAGATTGGAATCCCGAGAAGGATACGGATTATAATCAGCATACGGCAGTGCTCCTCGATACAACATACGCTGACGGTTCGGCAACCTTTGTAATCGGTATGGAAGATCTTCAACGGCCCTGGGGGGATGATGACTTCAACGATCTCGTCTTCATGGTTCAGGTCACACCAGAGACTGCGGTTGAAAATATTGAATCATTTGTGACCCTTGACGAAGCTAAGGATTCCGACAGCGACGGAGTTGCGGATGTCTTTGATGACTATCCCGACAACCCTGACCTTTCAGCGGTAACCGAGTATACAGGAACCATCGCCTTTGAAGATAATTGGCCGATGAAAGGTGATTATGACTTCAATGACTTTGTTGCCGGATACCGTTATACCATCCGAACAGATGCCGAGAATTATATTCGCTCGATAACTACCGAGATCGAAGTCCTGGCTCTTGGAGGAGGTTTTAAAAACGGTCTCTATCTCAAGCTCCCGGCTGCATATGACAGCATTATTCTGGATGAAAATGATTACAGAGACCTTCGCATCGAAGACGGCGAGCAGCCTGACGGGCTGGCTCTCCCCAATTATGCCAGGCAGGTTGTACCGGTTGATGACGGATCAGCATTAGTTGTCAAGCTTTTAAAAAACGCAAACCATTCTGTTCTTTGGACAGAGACAACCATAATCAATACTATCCCCATAGGAATGAAAATTGGCGACATTGAAGGGGATGAATCCAGAACCAAGGAGCCTGCTCTTGATCAGCGGCACGCTTTATTTTAAAGAAGGAACTCACCCTTGCAGATCTCGGAGAGGCGCCGTTCGACCTTCTTCCTGCTCAGAGAAGGCGACGAAGAATATGAGATTCACCTGCCTGATCTCCCTCTCCTCAGGTCTGGTTGATCAGCCATATCTCGGCGAAAATGATGATGACTCTATTGAGGAGATCAGAAGGTACTACAAGACCAGCAGCAATCTGCCTCTGCATGTTCCGTCAATCTGGGACTATCCGGTGGAAAAGGGACAGATCATCAAAGCCTATCCGTATTTTGCCGACTGGGCTCTCAGCGAGGGAAAAAAATACCAGGACTGGTATCTCGACACTGAAGGTAACCGTAATAACAAGTACATTTATGCAGAGCTGATAAAGTAAGACCTTTGAAAATAAGAAATACCTCCGTATGCCGTCGTTATGGTCCTCACAGGCTTGACCATCAGGCGGGAATGCGATAATTTCACACTAGAAAACAGATTATGGATTATATTACAAGGGGTATTTTATGACATCCTACAAAGAACTGGGTCTTGTTAACACAACTGATATGTTTAAAAAAGCTATTGACGGCGGTTATGCAATACCTGCCTACAATTTTAACAACATGGAGCAGCTGCAGGCTATTATACAAGCCTGCGTAGAAACCAGATCCCCGGTAATTCTCCAGGTTTCCAAAGGAGCCCGGGATTACGCAAATATCAACCTGCTGAGAAATATGGCACGGGGTGCTGTAGAATATGCCAAGGAACTGGGATTTGAGATCCCCATCACCCTGCATCTTGACCATGGAGACAGTTTTGAGACCTGCAAAGAATGCATAGACAACGGGTTTTCTTCAGTCATGATAGACGGATCCCATTTCCCATACGATGAAAATGTCGCTCTCACCCGAAAGGTTGTGGAATACGCCCATGCCAGAAACGTAACGGTTGAGGGGGAACTCGGGGTCCTTGCCGGTATCGAAGATGATGTGGTTGCTGAAAAGTCCACCTATACAAAACCTGAGGAAGTTGAGGATTTTGTCGGAAAAACCGGGGTTGACTCACTGGCTATTTCGATAGGCACCAGTCATGGGGCCAATAAATTCAAGCCGGAACAGTGTACTAGAAATGCCGACGGCGTGCTCATTCCGCCGCCTCTCAGATTTGACATCCTGGAAGAAATCGAGAAGCGTCTCCCCGGCTTTCCTATAGTTCTTCATGGATCTTCTTCCGTTCCAGCTGAATATGTTGCTAAAATCCAGCAGTACGGCGGATCGCTCAAGGACTCTGTCGGTATTCCGGAAGAACAGCTTCGCAAAGCTGCCAAATTGGCTGTCTGCAAAATTAACATCGATTCTGACGGACGTCTTGCCATGACAGCCTCGATCAGAGAAACCTTGGCAAACAAGCCGGGAGAATTCGATCCGAGAAAATATTTGGGACCGGCTCGCGAAACCCTTAAAGAAATGTATAAAAAGAAGAATATTGATGTTCTCGGTTCTGCCGGCAATGCTTAAATTGATTTTTTCGGGGCTGTCCCTGCAGCCCCTTTGACTCATTGCATTCTTCGTGATATATTTTGCTGATATGAAAATGCAGAGACCGTATTTCTGCATACCCAGTTTATAGTGGCAATGTTTTGGTAAAGAAAACAGTAGGAGGAAGATTGGCTGCGAAAAAACAGAGAATCAACAATCAGATCAGAATACCTGAAGTACGTCTGATTGATGAACTTGGTGAACAACGGGGGGTGGTACCTACCCAGGAGGCATTGCGTATCGCCATGGAAGCTGGTCTTGACCTGGTGGAAGTTGCACCGAATGCAAATCCGCCTGTTTGCAAGATCCTTGATTTCGGCAAGTTTAAATATGAACAGGAAAAAAAATTGCGGGAAGCCCGCAAGAACCAGACACAGATAAAGCTTAAAGAAATTCGCATGCAGCCAAAAATAGAAAAACACGATCTTGAATTCAAGACAAAACATATAACAGACTTCCTGGCTGAAGGCAACAAAGTTAAAGTGACGATACGATTTCGCGGTCGTGAACTGGCTCACACGGAGCTCGGTCGGGCAGTGCTCGAAAGGGTGCTCGACATGCTCAGCACCAATGAGGTCGGTTTCAACCTTGATCGGAGCCCGCTTATGGAAGGAAGGTTCATGTCAATGATCATAAGTCCGGCAAAAAGTACTAAAAAATAGCCGGATACTTACTTTATCATACAGAGAATATTGAACATTGAGAATCCTGTCATAGAAAGACATTCTATGTGGAAAAATATAGAATCCGCAGTCTGCGGATACATACAATGCAGTTCCAGGGGTGAATCTTGTTCCCTGAGAACGCAAAGGAAAGGTATTTATGCCAAAAATGAAAACAAGAAAAGCCGCCGCAAAGAGGTACAAGGTAACCGGTACCGGGAAAGTCCTGTACAAAAAGCAAGGCACACGGCACATTCTCACCAAGAAGAGCTCGAAAAGGAAGCGAAGTCTTCGTCACTCGGATGTTTTAAGTGATCCTGAAACAAAAAAAGTGAAAAAACTGCTTCCATACAAGTTCTAAAAAGGAGAGGATATCCACCATGCCAAGAGCAGTAGACGGTACAAGAAGAAAAGACAGACGAAAGAAAATCCTTCAGGATGCTAAAGGATTTTATGGAAGAAGAAGCACCAATTTCAGGACAGCAAAGGATGCTGTAACAAAAGCCGGTCAGTATGCCTACCGGGATAGAAAAAGAAAGAAAAGAGACTTTCGCAGATTGTGGATAACAAGGATTTCTGCTGCAGTACAGTCAGAAGGCCTGAACTATTCTCAATTTATGCACGGTTTGAAAATAGCCAACATTGAAATCAACAGAAAAGCACTCTCTAATATGGCAATAGAAGACAAGCAGTCTTTCTCTGTTCTTGTTACTCAGGCAAAAAAAGTATTAGAGGTGTAATATGCTAACTTTAGATAAGGTTCAGCTCCTTGAAGAACGGATAAAAAAAGCTGTAACCCTTATCCACAAGCTTCGCGAGGAAAATGCTGCCTTGAGGGATGAGTTGGAAATGCTGAAAATGCATAATGATGAGCTTAAGGATTTTGCCAAGAGCCTTGGTAATGACACTCAGCTTATAGAAAAAACCATTTCAACCGCCCTTACCAATCTCGAAGAGGTTGGTGAAGGCTTTCAGGCAGCTATAGAACCTGCTGATTCAGCCGAAATGGATTATGCAGAAGCAGATGTCTTCGCATCTCAGGACGGTGCAGTAATCGAGGATCTGGAATTACCGAAAGATGACCCGAATGATGATATTATCATCAATCTGGGCTTGGATGAGGATATACCCCTCTATTAGCCTCAGATATGGGAGAAACATGCATGGATAGTCATGTAGTCAGGGTAACTGTTTTAGGGCATAAACTTTCAGTTCGTACTGATTCACCCCCTGAACAACTCTCCACTGCTATATCATATATTGAGGAGAAGGCGAAATTACTGAAAACTGCTTCCATTACAGCAGATCCATTGAAACTCAGCATTCTCCTGAATATTATCCTTGCCGACGAACTAATAAAAACCAATAAAGAATTGGTTAAGATCAAGCAGACTGAATTTTCCGAGCTTGAAAAAGCCGACCAGCTGGCATCCGATTTGATTGAGTTGATATCACAAGAAATCGAATAGCCGCTTATCTGATTGATCGCTGAAGATTACAAGTTCCTGCGGTGTGCGGGCGAAACACAAATCTCTTGGGTCAACTATTATAAAAGGGACTTCAACGTTTTCCTGTTGAATTGATCCATGTATTTGGAACAGGATGCAGGTTACAGAAGACCCACTTGAACCTAAGAAGTTCAAGAGATTACGTTTCAATCGGCATCGCGGGTTTTTTTTGCTGCCCATTCTTCGGTATCCAAGCTTACCGCCCCACCCCACCCCACGAGAGAGGTATTCTATGGACATTAATAACAACCCCGACATTCCTGAGCAACTGAAAAACATTCTCTATATTTCCCTTCCTGAAGGAACTGGACGAAAAATTGGTGATTTTATTATTGATGAAAATCATCTGATACCAGTTGAAATTCCGAAAGGACAGTCAGAACTTGATTTGACTAATCTCTCCTGGGAAATGATTGTATCAGCCATGCTCAGAATTTTTGCCTATAAACCGGACCATAGTGATATCGAATACTACCGGAAATTTATTCATGCTGTGCAGCCCGACATTATTCCGGAATTGACCAAAACTGGAGTTATTAAGGCTGAGGACAAAGATTTTCTATTGGCAGAAGAAATATTTCTTGCTTTGAATCACTTTGCACCTGAAGAACCTTTCACATTTCTCAACCTTGCA
Organism: Spirochaetales bacterium; assembly: GCA_018399255.1. Taxonomy (GTDB): domain Bacteria; phylum Spirochaetota; class Spirochaetia; order JABMQR01; family JABMQR01; genus M55B182. The sequence goes on from JAGYPA010000002.1 coordinate 26,248, forward strand.
TTTCTCTACGAAGAGATGGCGGAAATCGCGAAGAAAACAGGCAGCTTTCTCAACAAGCTCAAGGAAAACTATCTTAACAAGGCCTTTGAAACCTACACTGCAGGCGTAGAGGCCCATCCTGATCATCCGGATATGCACTTTTATTCAGGGTATTTTTATCTCAAAAACCAGAATCCTTCAAAGACTCGCGAACATTTTGAGTTCTTCCTCGGTCTTGCCCCAGAAGATGAAAGAAGCAGTGAAATCCGGGAAATAACTGAGCGGATCAGCATGCAGAGTCAGGATGACCAGCTGTTTACTGAAGCTTTCGATCTCATTAAGCTCGAAAATGAGCCAGAAGCTATAACTCGCATAGATCAGTTCCTTCAAAGGAATCCCCAGGTCTGGAATGCCTGGTTTCTCAAGGGATGGGCGCACAGGAGACTGGGAGAGTATTCAAAAGGAAAAGATGCTCTGGAACAAAGTCTTGAGCTGGAGAAGTATACTACCGATATTTATAATGAACTGGCTATTTGCTGTATGGAAACTGGATTCTTGACTCAAGCGTATAATCATTTAAAGGAAGCACTGGCAATTGAACCGGAAAACACGAAAATCATTTCTAACTTCGGGGTACTGGAGATGAAAAAAGGCAATCCTGATGAGGCTCTCCGCTTTTTTCTGACAGTTCAGGAACTTGATCCTGATGACCCCATAGCAGCGGACTACATTGCTAAGCTTTCCGGGGCCTGACTTATGCCCCCCGATTTGCTAAGCATTATTTCTCATAGCGATCAGCAGACGCTCGAGATTGGGAAAAGATTGGGGAAAATCTGTCAGAAAGGAACGGTATTTTCTCTGAGGGGTCCGCTAGGATCCGGCAAAACAATACTTGCTAAAGGTATTGCGCTTTCCCTGGGAATAACAGAACCGGTCACCAGCCCGACTTTCACCATTATTCAGGAGTACAATGGAATTTACCCTCTGTTTCATATTGATTTATACCGCCTCGATAATCCTGAAGAATTTGAGCTGCTCGGGGGTGAAGAGCTGCTCTTTAATGAAACAGTTACCATTATTGAATGGAGTGAAATCATAGACAGCCTGCTTCCTGATTCAACTATATCGATAAACATATCAATTGAAAAAAATCAGGACCGCAGAATAGTAATTCAGGGAGTCTCGATATGAACATTTTAGCTTTCGACACATCCGGTGCCATGCTGGATATCGCATTAAAGACCCGAGGCAAACTCTATTCCCGCTACCATCAAATCGGTTTGCAGCATTCTGAGCATATCATGCCGGCTATCATTGAACTCTGCAAAGAAGCATCAATTACTATTCAGCAGCTTGAGCTGGTAGTAATTACGCGAGGTCCAGGTTCTTTTACCGGTCTGAGGGTAGGAATGGCAACTGCGAAGGGGTTGGCTTTTGGATTGCAGATACCGCTCGTTTCGGTTCCCACTCTCGATACTCTCGCTGCAGCAGCAAGACTTGCACATAGTAATCTTAAAAAGGAACAAAGAATCATTGTTCCGGTAATCGATGCCAGAAAACAGCGTTTTTATGCTGCTGTATATAAGTCCGGCAATCGAGTGAGCGAATATCTTGATATATCTCCTGAAGATTTACTGAACCACCATCTAATTCATTACAACGATATACTTCTTGCGGGACCAGACAGCGAACGGTTTCTTCAGCTCCTAAAGAAAACAGGAATCCCGACTTGTTCTCCTGCTGTTGCAGCATCAGTTCCTATGCCTGCAGCTCCAGTTCTCATAGAAGCTGGTTTAAGTCAGTATGAAACGATAGGAAGTGACAGTGCTGATCAGGGCCCGTTGTATATCAGAAACAGCACATAGCTCCACCCCTTTTCTATACATTACCTTTTTTGTAAGTTTTCAGGCTTTTCCTATAGTTTTTACTTTACTTTTTGCCGTTTTTTTACGATATATAAAGGTATACAAATGAGAAAAAATTGCTGAAAATCTTTGATTATTACAATTGCCTCAATAATTATGCTTTATATACGGAGGAAAAACTATGAGCTTGGAAACACTTGATGCGGAAATTATCGTGGTTGGCGGCGGCGCAGCCGGCTTAACCGCTTCTCAATATGGTGCAAGAGCTAATCTGAAAACATTACTGATAGAGGAAATGGCCCCCGGCGGACAAGCCCTTATAATTGACGACCTGGAAAATTATCCCGGCTTTCCTGAAAAAATATCCGGCTTTGACTTCACCCAGCGATTTACCCAGCAGGCTTTGAATTTCGGCGCAGAAATAATCAATGCAACGGTCAATTCTATAAAAAAAGAAGGTAATCTCTTTATTCTCGACACAACCAAAGGCGAAAAAAAGGCTTTTGCCGTCATTCTCGCTACCGGTGCAAAACATAGGAAGCTTGGTGTTCCCGGGGAAGAAACGTATTCAGGAAAAGGCGTCTCATATTGTGCAACGTGTGACGGTCCTTTTTTTCGCGGAAAGAAAATGCTTGTCGTCGGCGGTGGTGATGCAGCCTGTGATGAAGCGCTCTTTCTCTCTAAACTCAGTGACAACATAGTTATGGTTCATCGAAGAGATCGCTTCCGAGCCCAAAAAGCTTTAGCCGGACGCGTTCTGGATAATAAGCGGATTGATGTGCGTTTTAACCATGAAGTAATGGAAATTGGCGGCGACGGAAAGAAAGTAACCAGCGTCAAGCTGCTTAATAATGCAGATAATTCCCAATATGAAGAAGATTTCGATGCAGTTTTCATTTTTGTCGGCTCAATACCTCAGACAGATTTAGCTGAAAACCTGGAAAAGGACGAAGCTGGCTATTTGATTACTGATCAGGAAATGAGAACCTCCCTGCCGGGGTTTTATGTCGTTGGAGATGTGCGAGCTACTCCATTCCGCCAACTAATTGTAGCAGCTGGAGAAGGTGCCGTTGCCAGTCATAGTGCAGCCCATTATATTGATGCACTTGAAGGGAAAGCCTACGATTGAAATAGTAATCAATTGAGTTAACCTACTATACTCAATTTGGCATCAAGGACATATATTTAATTGAAACCTGTGTTTTTGATGCCAGAATACTTTCCTGCCTGCGTATTTTTGACTGCCAATTTTCCTATTCTTTCCTTGATCTGTCAAATACTCTTAATTAGATTCTATAATTGATTGACGGATTTTTGTTTACATGGTCTAATTTAGATATGAAAATAATGATGATAACCAGTGAAGCAGTACCTTTTGCAAAAACCGGAGGTCTGGCTGACGTTGTAACGGCATTATCTCAGGAATTAGCCCTGACAGGAAATGAGGTTAAAATAATTATTCCCTACTACGGGTTTATGCCGGCTGAGGGAATTGAAAATCTGCCCTGGAACATAAAACTCTCAGCAGAAACCTTCGATACAACCTTCAGAATATCTATATGCACTCTTGATGCAGTAGAATTCATATTTTTTCAGCACCCAGTGTTTACTGACCGGTCCGGAATCTACGGTAATACAGGATCTTTGACATATTCAGACAACATGTTTCGATTTACCCTGTTTAATTATGCAGTTTTCGAAATCTGTCGAAGACTTAACTGGTATCCGGACATATTCCACTGCCATGACTGGCCAACAGGAATGGTTCCTCTTTTGTTGAAAAAATATAACAGCAGTCCAAGCTCTATGCCTTTTAAGAATTCTGCAAGTGTTATGACTATTCACAATCTCGGTTATCAGGGAAAATTTTCAAAGCACGATATTCATCTTTCAGGTCTGGACAGTGACTTTTTCATTTTCCCGGCTCATAATGATTCTACAGCAGGAAAAGAAATCAACTTCCTGGCAGCAGGAATACGGTTCAGCGATAAAATAACTACCGTCTCAGAAACCTATGCCGCAGAAATTCAATCCGAAGAATTTGGCGAAGGCCTCCATGAACTGCTGGCTTCAAGAAGTGATGACATCCTGGGTATTTTAAACGGCGTAGATTATTCTGAGTGGAATCCGGAAAAAGACTCGATGCTTCCGGTAAATTACTCATCTCAAGACCAGAAGAATAAAGGTCAGCTCAAGCTGCTTCTACAGCAGGAAATGAAGCTGAAAGAAGATCCTTCGATCCCACTTATAGGAATGGTATCGCGTCTTGCAGATCAAAAAGGATTTCGTGAACTCTGCGGCGGAAAGCCCTCTGCTCTTGAACGAATAATCATTGATTATCCGATTCAGATGGTGATTGTGGGTACAGGAGAGATGGCAATAGAGCAAGCGCTGACAGATTTATCCCGAAGATACCCGAACCTTGCAGTGAAAATCGCCTTCAGCAACCATCTTGCTCACTTGATTGAGGCGGGATCAGATTTTTTCCTTATGCCCAGCAGATACGAACCTTGCGGTCTGAACCAGATCTACTCAATGCGGTATGGGACTATACCGATTGTACGCAGGACAGGAGGTCTTGCTGATACAGTTAAACAATTTTCAGATGATTATTCTGAGGGAACCGGCATTGTTTTTGACTTAATGTCCGGTGAAGCAGTTTACCAGAGTATACAGGAAGTTATTCAGCTCTGGGAACAGCCGGAAAGAATACTTCGGGATATTCGCAGCAGGGCAATGAAAAAGCGTTTTCTGTGGAAATCATCAGCCCAAAGCTATGTGCAGGTTTATGAAACCGCACTACAAACGAATAAAGGAGTACAATATGACTAGATCTATTCTTGCAATAGTACTTGGCGGCGGAAAAGGAACCAGGCTCCAACCGCTTACGAAAGACCGTGCAAAGCCGGCTGTTCCCTTTGGTGGGAAATACCGGCTAGTGGATATACCAATCTCAAACTGCATAAACAGTGACATTCGCAAGATTTTCATCCTGACCCAGTTTAATTCCGCATCCCTTCATAATCATATCTCAAATACCTATATCTTCGATACTTTTTCCCAGGGCTTTGTCGAAGTTCTTGCAGCAGAACAGACTCCTCAGAGCGAGGACTGGTATCAGGGTACTGCCGATGCGGTAAGAAAAAACTTCCGCCATTTCCGGGACCAGAAACCGTCTCACTATATAATTCTCTCCGGTGATCAGCTCTACCGGATGGACTATCGTGAAATGCTTAAAGTTCATATGGATAATAATGCTGAACTAACGATTGCCGCAAAGCCCATAACCCGTGAAGAAGCAACAGGCTTTGGCATTGTCGGAGCTGATAAAACCGGGAGAGTCACTTCCTTCCTGGAAAAACCGCCGATAGAAAAAAACATCGAAGAGTACAAAGCTTCCCCTGAACTGCTTGCTGCAAACCGGATCAACCCGGAAAACGCTGCCGGGAAAGATTATCTGGCTTCAATGGGTATTTACATCTTTAATGCCGATGCCATGGAGAAAGCTCTTGACAATGATCAGACGGATTTCGGCAAGGAAATTTTCCCCAATACACTGGACAAATTCCATGTCCATACGTATGTATTTGATGATTTCTGGGAGGATATCGGAACCATTAAATCATTTTACGATACAAACCTTAATTTGGCCTCCCTGACACCAGATTTTAATTTTTACAATGAACAAATGCCGATTTATACCCACAGAAGACATTTACCGGCGACTAAAGTAAATTTCTGTACAATCAGTCAGTCACTGACCAGTGAGGGCAGCATTATCACCAATGCTTCTATAGTCAATTCTGTTATCGGTGTACGTACCCTGATAGAATCGGGAGCTAACCTTGACGGAGTCTACTGCATGGGTGCAAATCACTATGAATCGGATACACAGAAAGCTGAAAACAGACGACGGGGAATACCGGATATCGGCATCGGCAGGGGTACCATAATTCGCCGGGCAATATTGGATATGAATGTTCACATCGGAGACGGGTGCCGGATTGGCATTGATTCATTCGAACGACAGGACGGTGTATATAAAACCCATACCATTCGGGACGGGATCATCGTTATCCCAAAAAATGCAATCATTCCAAACGGAACTGTTATTTAAAGTTACAATAAAGCCTGCATGATCTGGCGGTCAGACTCTGCCATCGCGCAGGCTTTCAGTTCTTCAATTGTTTTCCAGGCAGTGCATTGATGCTCAGTCAAAATTAAATCCTCATCAGCAGTGAGAATATCTATTTTCCATGCCTCAAGGGTATAATCAATATGCTTGTTTGTAAAGAATCCTTGGAATAATTTGGAATTGACAATTATATCAGCCCCGAATTCTTCCTGAAATTCTCGTAAAAGCGTCTGCTCTGATGATTCCTCGATCCGGTTTTTTCCACCAGGAAATTCCCAGCTTTCTCCGATTGATGTACCAGGTTTTCGTAATGCCGTAAAAAAAGTATCACCACGCCTGGCGATACCTGCTACCGAGATTCTACTTTTATTTTTTTGCTGCATAGCCACCTGCCTGATAGTTATTGTTAGAGAAGGACCGCACCGGGGAAGAGAAAATGCAACAGTGCAACAACAAGGGTTGTATACCCCAGAATTTTCTTATTTTTATAGTAAAAGGATTTTACTTTGTTCAGAGCATCCGAGTCGGTAAACAACTCTTCCCCATCTCCGCCGCCTGCATGCTGATCACCGCTGTCTTCAGCTTGTCTGGATCTCTTGACATCAAATGCAAAAAAAACTGCAAGAGCCAGCAGATTTATCGCAGGGAGAAAATCCCCGATAACAACCGGTCCGGGACTTGTGGGACCTATCAGCTTAAGCAGCCCGACAACAGCGGTAAGAACGATCATAACAATGGTAAATGTCTGATTTATGAGATGAAGTTCCTTGATTCTCCATAATATCTTAAACTTTTCCCCATACTCATCAGCCAACAAAATAGCGGCACCATAGAGCATGAAAGCCAGCGCCAGAACATAAAACTGTATCATTTCGTTCTCCCATCATTAATAATACCAGCTTAATCCAAAGAGTGCCGCTGGTCAAGTAATACCATATTTCTCAAACACATGAAAAGCTGGAAAGGATACAACTCATAAAGCATTGCCAATTACGAATTACACGGTAAGCCCGATTTCAGCGGGCCAGTAAGGCAATTTCAGGAATAAGCTGATCCGCGGTAAAAATACCGGCTTTTTCATAGAGCTCTTTACCTGCTTTCTGGTGCATTACTGCTCCAGTACAGGCGGCAGCAAACGGATCCATACCTTGAGCTGCGAGACCGACAATGCATCCCGCCAGAACATCACCAGAACCTCCGGTACCCATTGCTGGATTCAGCCCCTCCAGTACAGCCAGTTTTCCTTCAGGTGAGGCTATATACAGCATATGGGCCTTATATGCTACCGTACAATGATTCACTACAGCAAAATTACGTACAGCCTCAGGAATTTTCTCAGGATTTTCCTTGTGCTTATGCCGGAAAGCCGCTCGAACTCTCCAGGATGAGGAGTCAGTATCAGAGATCCTCCCTGAACCACTCCAATTGCTGGTAGCTGGCAGCTCTGTCTTCAATAAATCGCTGAAAGAGTCAGTGCATCGGCATCCAGAACAACCGGAACAGTACATTCAGAAGCTGCAGGAGCTGTTGGCGATTCTTCTCATTCAGGCCCCAGCCCGGTCGGCGAGAACCGCATTATAAGATGCTGACAGCTCACCAGCCGTAATATAAGCATCGCTGCGTTTACGCGTTATATCGAGGATTGGCTGAAACAGCAGCAGGATAGACCTCTTCTTCTGTGTACAGGGTTACCAATCCTGCCCGTATATGCAGCGCCGCAGAGGCGGCAAGGCACTGCCGCTCCAGGAGTACTGGCAGATCCTGCAAACACTACGGCAGTTCCCCTTGAATTCTTAAAGCAGATTTCCCCATCGGGCTCAGGGTAACTGCATCTGCTGTAAGCAGAAAAGCTGCTTCCTCAGCTTCCGAGCAGATCGGGCGGGAAACTGGGATTAGTAACCTCAATGTGTCCACAGAGCTGTCGATTATGCGGCATATAGCAAGGTGTTTTAGGAAGTCCATGGTAATTGTCACATCTGCAGGAATTACCAGTGTCTCGTAGCTCCTCCGGCCTCATGCATACCGCTTGGTATATCAACTGCAATAATAAAAGCTTTAAGCAGCCCCCTGCTCTGCTGGTGAGAAAAACTCAATAATATCCTTTGCCGGGCCGCGAACAGCACCGGAAAGCCCCGTACCAGTAATACCGTCAACTACAACATCTGCAGACAGAAGGATTCGTGCAGCAGGCTCACCCCATACATAGACAGAAATCCCCAGTTTTCGGCATATTTCAACTGCATAGAGGCTATATCATTGAGTTTCTCCCGGATCAGAATTATTGAAATACTACGATACCCGGCAGTAACGGCTGCTCTGGCAGCAGTCATAGAATCCCCGCCATTATTCCCTGGACCTGCCAGAAAGACAATAGCGGCATTATGAGTGCAATGAGCCTGTACTGCTTTAAAGATCGCCGTTCCAGCCTGTTCCATAAGAAGGATGCCGGGTATACCGTACTGCTCCTGTGCTTTCTTATCCACCATGCTCATGGTATCGGGAGTCACAATTTTCACTTCATCAGCCTCCTCTTATTGGCAGTTAATTCTACCAGTTGATTTTACCAGAGTCAAACATACATCAGTTCAAGTTGCATTATTGCGATTCTTTCCGTAATCTTATAGTATGGGAACTATACAGAGGAAATAGATGGCTAAAAATATCATAATAAAGAAAATTTTCGGAACAAAGCAGGAAGCGGATCTGAAGAAACTTGTACCAGTTCTGCATGAGATTAATGCTAAGGAGAGCTGGGCGGCCGCCCTTCCTCCTGAGGATTTCCCCCGACAGACAATCCGCTTCAAGGAGCGTCTTTCCCAGGGAGAGCTGCTTGAAGATCTCTTACCTGAAGCTTTTGCTCTGGTCAGGGAAGCAGCCCGAAGGGTACTAGGCGAACGTCACTATGATGTCCAGCTTCTCGGTGCTATTGTACTTCATCAGGGAAAAATCATGGAAATGAAGACGGGAGAAGGGAAAACCCTCTCTTGTGTTCCGGCTGCTTATTTAAACGCTCTCACAGAAAAAGGTGTTCACATCGTTACGGTCAATGACTACCTGGCCGAACGTGATGCAGACTGGATGCGCCCGGTATACAGGTATCTAGGAATGGAGGTCGGTACAATTCTTTCCTCAATGGAAAATGAAGAACGTCGGGCTGCCTATTCCCGGGATATTACCTACGGGACAAATAATGAGTTTGGATTTGATTACCTCCGCGATAATATGAAACAGGATATCCGACAAAAAATTCAGCCTAAGCATTCTTACTCGATAATTGATGAAATTGACTCGATTCTTATCGATGAGGCCCGAACTCCGCTGATTATTTCTGGTCAGGCTGAAGATGATACAAAAAAATTCTTTGATGTCAACCGTATTGTTGCCAGTTTGACTGAATGCAGCAAGGATCCGGAAACAAATGATTATCTTGAGGAGGCTGACGGTGATTATCAGCTTGATGAAAAAACGCGAAAGGTCACATTTTCCAACAGGGGGATGGACTCAATAGAGCGGCTGCTCAATTCGCACGGTATTATTAAAGGCTCAGTTTTCTCTGATGAAAATTTTGAATATATTCATTATGCCACCCAGGCTGTTAAAGCCCTGAGATTATACCACAAGGATGTAGAATATGTAGTTGCAGACGGGCACGTCCAGATTGTCGATGAGTTTACTGGAAGAATTCTCCATGGCAGACGATATTCCGACGGCCTCCACCAGGCAATCGAAGCAAAGGAAGGGATCAAGATAGCCCGACGAAATCGCACGCTGGCCACTATCACTTTCCAGAATTTCTTCCGCATGTACGACAAAATATCCGGAATGACAGGAACCGCCGATACGGAAGCCTCAGAATTTTCAAAAATCTACAGTCTTGATGTAGTTGTCATACCCACTAACCGTCCGGTTATTCGTGATGACCAGCACGATCTGATCTATTTTAACGAAAAATTCAAGTATGAGGCAATCATCGATGAAATTGACAGGGTGCACCAAAAGGGGCAGCCAATTCTCATCGGTACGGTCTCTATAGAATCTTCTGAACTGATTTCCAGACTTCTCACAAATCGCGGGCTCCGCCATGAAGTTCTCAATGCCAAAAACCACTCCCGAGAGGCTGCAATAATTGCTGAAGCTGGTTCAAAGGGCGCTATAACCATCGCAACGAATATGGCTGGACGCGGAACAGATATCAAACTTGGCGGTAATCCTGAATATCAGGCTCGCAAGCGGTGCGGTACCGAAGCCTCCCGGAAAGATTATGAGCAAGCCTATGCCCTTGAGGTGATTAAGTGGAGAAAGGATTATCAGGAGGTAAAAGATCTCGGAGGGCTCTATATTCTTGGAACGGAAAGGCACGAATCCCGACGGATTGACAATCAGCTGCGCGGTCGTTCCGGGCGCCAGGGAGACCCCGGCTTTTCACGTTTTTACCTTTCCCTTGATGACAGCCTGATGCGCCTGTTCGCCAGGGATAATCTGAAATCCATGCTCGGCAAGGTAATGGATACCGGCGAACCGATCTATCATTCCATGATTACCAAGGCCATTGAAAAAGCCCAGTCACGGGTAGAGGAGCGGAACTTCGACATACGAAAACATCTCCTTGATTATGATAATGTTCTCAACGAACAAAGAAATTTCATCTACAGCCAACGCGATGCAATCCTGGAAAACAATGACCTGATTCAGCGTATAATATCATCGGCTGCAGAAATGATAGATGATATTGTTGATGAATCAGCAGGATCGAAAACTCTTCAGGCCTCACAGGCTCAAATTGCTGCTGAAACCATTTTTGAGGCTTTTGGTCTCACCGTAGATGTTTCTGAATCGGACAATTCTGTCAGTGCAGAAAAACTTGCGAAGATTTTTTCCGATACGGTAACTTCCAACCTTGAAGAAAAAGCTGGAAAGGTTGGTCGTGATGTATTTAACGGTTTTCTGAGGTACCATTATCTTAAGCAAGTCGATTCCCGCTGGCAGGATCACCTGGAAACGATGGAAGCCTTGCGTGAGGCCGTTTATCTGCGTTCCTATGCCCAGAAAAACCCGCTGCTGGAGTACAAACTGGAAGGTTTTGATATCTTTGACTCAATGCTGGGTGAAATCAAAAAAACAATGGCCAAGCTGGCGATACGGGTAGTTATCTCGGAGAAGCCGAAAGTTTCTGCAAGAAGAGCTCTGCCCACTAAAAATATTTCAGCACAGCATTCTGATATAGGCCTTTTCGGCAGCGGCGGCCCGAGAACCCAGGCTGCAGGGCAGCCCCCCTCCGGGCAAGTACGGAGAGTAACAGAAAAAGTAGGAAGAAATGATCCCTGTCCCTGCGGCAGCGGCAAAAAATACAAACACTGCTGCGGTTCATGATGAAATCTCAGTGCGGACTACTATCTGGCTGTCAGCTAAGTATCCGGCTGCAGAGCCTCGGCTGTAAAGCCTGGTTTAAAAATACTGCTCAGGGTCAACAGGGATTGAATCTTTGCGCAATTCAAAATAGAGCTGAGATTCGATAACGCTGCCTGTTCTGCCAATGGTGCCTATCGGGGCACCTTGCGGTATACGAGAGCCAGGAGTGATTCCCTCTGCAACAGCATCAAGGTGGGCATAAAGAGTCTGGTAGCCATTCTCATGTTCTATCAGTACATGTTTACCAGGACCGGTAGCCAGATTTGTTATTACTGTAGTTATAATGCCTTCCATCGCGGCCAGAACCGGTGTTCCGGTAGTGGCCAGGATGCTTATCCCCTTGGAAACAAAAAGCTCACCGGTAATCAGATCTTCTCCCTCATCGCCGAAATGCACCTGAATCTGTCCTTCAGACGGTTTGATGAACAATGTCTTCATTACCATTCTGTAGGTTTCCTCACTGATCAGCCGGCCGGGAACAAAAAGCTTATCGCCGGGTCTGATCAAATCGGAAGTGAGACCATTTACTTCAGCCAGAGGTATGTAGCCCATGCCAAAGGAATAAGCTATTAATGAAAGTGAGTCTCCTGATTTTACGGTATATATCAACCCGTCGCGATCCGGAATTTTGAGGGTCATGCCTGTGAAAATCTGGTTGACGTCACGTATCTCATTCACGCTGATCAGCGTTCGTGGTTGAACCTCAAACCGGGATGCAATCTGATTCAGGGTATCACCCTGCTTAACGGTATAATCACGGTATACTACAATATCCGAATCTGATTCTGCCGAATCCCTGTTCTCAGCGGCGATACTTGCTTCAGCAGACTCTTCAGAAACCTCAGGGCTTTCTGTTTCACCGTCAACAGGAGCTGCTGCCGATTCAGCCGGAGATGTTTCTGCTGCTGCAGCCTCCCGCGCAGGTCTTTCAACGAAACCAGCCGCTGCTGTTTCAGAGGCGAGCGTCGCCGCCGCTTGCTGTTCTTCACTCAGAAGCCCTGCTATCACTGATTCAGCCTCAGCATCAAGCAGTATGTCAGTATCAGGCAGTATGGCTTCTTCAGGCAGCAGCCAGGCATCAAGTTTTTCTGAAGAAGATGATTCATTTTTTGAGGCAGCCGTCTGCGGAGATGCGCTTTTCTCAGGATTGGCCAAAAGAAAAACAATTCCTGCAATAGATGCAGCAATAAAAAGAAATATGACAATTGAAACCAGGCGCTTCATGAAAATAAACTTTTTATCACTAAAGTCCTTTCCAAAGGCACCGGGACTCATGTCATCATATGCATTTCGTTTATTTCCATCCATGTAATAAGATCCTTGCCAGCTCGTTTCCGGCTGATTCAGAAAGAGCGCTTACCTCTGAATTACTATCGACAATTGTTACGGTAAATACTAATATATTTTTTCTATGGGTACCAGTGGGAAAAAACCGATTGTTCCATTATTCATTCTCCTGACCATGATTCTTCTCCTGATACTTGTCTGGAGATTGGGACAGCTCACAATTTCCAGGGATATGAAGTCTTCACCATTAACTGGTTACACAGCCCCTCAAATAGCCTCCAGAGTGGAAAGAGGTACCATCTACGACAGAAACGGCACCATTCTAGCATTGGAGATACCTTACTATACCTGCGCAGTAATGCTCAAGTCGGTGGAATCGCTCGAAAAAACCGCGGAAAATCTTTCTCCAATCCTTTTTATGACAAAATCGGAAATCCTGCAGAAAATGGAAGGTAAAACGACTTACGCAATGATAAAACAGCGTGTGAGCAGAGATGAGAGGGAATCACTTCAGGCAAAAATATCAGGAGGTCTGCTTCCGGGCGTTATTATTGAAAAACGCTATGGAAGATTCTACCCTCAGGAATATCATGCGTCACAGCTTATCGGGTTTACCGGTATTGACAATGTGGGGCTGGAAGGCCTGGAATACTACTTTAATGATATTCTCTCACCGCTTCCTCAGCCGAATGAAACGGTAACAACCGGTAACGATATCTATCTGACCATCGATATGCGCATCCAGTTCTTTACCGACCGCCAGGTTGAAAAGATTGCCGAGGAGCATGATCCTGATTCGATTTCCGCTCTGGTCATGAACTCCGACACCGGTGAAATACTCGCATGGACTTCCTACCCCTGGTACGACATCAACAGGTATTCTTTGACGGCTCCAGAAGAACGCCTCAATCGCCCGGCTGTATCGATGTATGAACCCGGATCAGTTTTCAAAATTTATTCACTCGCTGCCATTCTCGATCTGGAAGAAGCTCAGACTGATGAAAACTTTATCTGTGACGGCTCCTATACCTTTACCATGCCCAACGGAAAACAGTCCGTTATCAGCTGTGTTGCGGCGCATGGCGAAGTTGGGCCGCGAGAGATCCTTAAATACTCCTGCAATGGGGCCATTGCCCACTATGCCCTGCAGACAGATGCAGACAACTTTTACCGTAAACTCCTGGATTTCGGCTTTTCAAGTTCTTTCAGCCTTCCTGTTCCGGGAGAGACCGCTGGATTTCTGGCAGCTCCGGAGAACTGGTCAGGAAGAACCCTGCCGACAATTGCTTTTGGTCAGGAAATAGGGGTTTCAGCCCTGCAGATGGCTGCAGCAGCAACACCATTTGACAATGGGGGAATGCTTCTTAAGCCTTCAGTAATTTCTAGAATTGCAGCCCCCGATGGAAAAATACTGGAGTCGTTCAGGAGAAAAGAAATACGCCAAGTTATCAGTGCCGATACAGCAAAAGCTGTACTCGAGATGATGACAGCGGCGACAGAACAAGGAGGAACGGCCGTCCAGGCTCAAGCTGAAGATGTTGCTACTGCCGCTAAAACCGGTACAGCGCAGATACTGGATCCGGGCACCCGTACCTATTCAGCCAATCATGTACTTGCCAGCTGCATTGCTCTGCTCCCCGCTGCAGACCCTGAATACATCATCTATATTGCCGTTGATAATCCCAAATCAGGTCAATTATACGGAAGCACCGTTGCGGCTCCGGCAGTCGGTCAAATCGCTGAGGATCTTGTATCAGCAGGTCTGGCTGCCAGCAGCAGAACCAATTTTCTTGTCATTCCAGGCGAGCGGCTTAATGCAGAGATTGAGGTTCCTTAAAGCCGCCGAAATTCAGATGTTCCAGATCTACAGTAAAACCTTTCAGCTTTCGCATAAAAAAACCAACAGAAGCAGACTCCATATCTTGCGGCACCTTTTGCCCGGTGGAAAGAAAGGCTATCGGAAGCCGGCTGTCCGAAGCCGCCGAAAGTATATTACCCATAAGTTCCGTCTCATCCAATTTGGTTACAATCAGCGATGATACTCTGAAAGGAATAAAACGGTCTACAGTTTTCAGCATATCGGCTGTTTTCATGGAAGCTGAAAGGGTCAGAAAAAAGCGGGGTTTAACCTTAGTACCGCTGCCTTTATAGCCCATCCTGCCGCCGCATACTGATAAAATTCTCTGCATTTCATCAAAAATATCCTGATCCCGGGGACTTTTCCCGATAGTATCGATCAAGATAAGATCATCATGACTGTTATCCTGCAAATATCTGTCCAGCTCTAGCGGAGAATTGATTTGGGTTACTGGAACTGAAAGGATTTCACCAAATGTTTCAATTTGGTTAACAGCACCTATCCGGTAGTTATCAATTGATACAATTGAGACGGAATTCTTTTCCCGACGGTTTCCTGCCTGTAATGGGGCAGTTTTTTTACCGGCAGGTTTATAGAGGTAATGAGCTGCAATTTTTGCTATCGTGGTTGTCTTCCCTACTCCGGTCGGGCCCATGAGCACAACTATTCGGGGAAGCTCGTCCTGAGCATCCCTGTCTATCTGAAAGGATTCTGCAATAAAGCCGAGAGCACGGGATTCAAGCAGCAAACGATCACGAAGCTGGTCACTTGTCAGATCTTTGAAGACCGATGCTGTCAGGCGATCTATATAGCTTCGGGAGAAATCATTTTCAAGCAGTATATCCTTCAGGGCTGAAGCGGCATCCTCCTGCTGCTTGTTTATTTTCCGTTCTCGGGCTAGCTCCTTCCTGACCCTTTTCAGTTCCTCGAGGGCTTTTCGGGCTGCAGCATCCTGGACAGAGGAAAGTCCTGAAGAGGATTCTGTCGTCGGGGATGATACGGTTTCACCTGCCTCATCACTGAAGTTTCGAGAATCTGCATCTTCTGCAGCTGCTTTAACTGCAGGGATTTTTCCTTCCGTTCGGGAGACTGGCGATGAGGGGGCAAAAAGATAGCCGGCTACTTCAACCAGATCCGGGGAAGCGCGCCTGAACAGTCCCTTACTCTTGCCTTTGACTGTTTTTCGACTATGAATACGTGCTTGTGAACCATAAAGCTCTCTGATTTTTTTTACGGCAGCTTCATAGCTTCCCGCTGTTACGGTAAAGTATTCCATGGGTCTTCCTGTTAAAGAATGTACCGGCTCAAATCCTGATTCATTACAATACCGGCTAGTCTCTCATCAACATATTCACTCGTTACAGTTACCGTCTGGCCTGATAAATCTGATGCTGTAAAGGATACTTCATCAAGCAGAAGTTCCATAATTGTCTGCAGTCTCCGGGCTCCTATATTTTCAGTCCGGGAATTCACCTCTGCAGCTATCGAACCCAGACGCTGAATTGCCCCTTCAGTAAAAACCAGCTCAACATCCTCGGTTCTCAGCAGTTCAACATACTGCCGGGTGATGGCATTCTCAGGCTCAGTAAGGATCCGGCAGAAATCAGCACTGGTCAGGTCTTCAAGTTCAACTCTGATAGGAAATCTCCCTTGAAGTTCAGGAATCAGATCGGACGGCTTGCTTATATGGAATGCTCCTGCAGCAATGAATAATATATGTGATGTGTCAATTATACCATACTTAGTACTGACTTTCGATCCTTCCACAATCGGCAGGATATCACGCTGGACACCTTCACGGGATATATCGGGACCGCTTCCTCCTCCACGGCTGCCGGAAGTCACTTTGTCAATCTCATCAATAAAGATAATGCCCATCTGCTCGACCCGCTCCCGGGCTATGTCAGACGCGCTGTCAGTATCAATCAGCTTTTCCATTTCCTCATCCAGAATGATCTGTCTGGCCTGTTTTACCGTAACATGCTTTTTCTTTTTTTTCGAGCCAAAGATGCTCCCCAGGCTGTTCAGCGCATTCTGCATATCTTCCATATTCCCGCCTGCAAAAAGCTCTATCCCCTTGGGGCCTCTTTGAGAAATACTTACATCAATCTCACGACTGTCAAGCTTGCCATCTCTAAGCATTTTGCGAAATTTATCCCGTGTCGTAGACTCTCCTCCCGAAGCAGCATCTCCAACTGCCGATTCTCTGGCTGCCTGTCCGCGGTCATCTACCACAATTACATTGCGGCTGCTCTCTTTGCCGGCTTGTTCAGTATTTTCCTGCTTCCCGACCCCAGGCAGCAGCAGGTCAAGAATATGTTCCTCAGTATTTCTCTCTGCTGCTTCACGGACATTTTCGGCCAACTCACTTTTTACCATCGAAACAGCTACACTCATAAGGTCACGTACCATAGATTCGACATCGCGCCCGACATATCCTACTTCGGTAAATTTTGTCGCTTCCACTTTTATAAACGGAGCTCCGCTCAATTTCGAGAGTCTTCTGGCAATTTCAGTTTTACCGACCCCGGTAGGCCCGATCATTATGATATTTTTCGGTGATACTTCGTCTCTGATATCGTCAGGAAGCTTTTTACGGCGAATCCGGCTTCTCAGTGCAATGGCAACAGCCCGTTTTGCCTTATCCTGGCTGATGATATACTTGTCGAGTTCCTCAACTATTTCAGCCGGGGTCATGGTATCAAGATCTTTTCTGTTGGTCATCAGACTTCCTCCACAATAATCTTATCATTGGTGTAAATACAAATTTCCGAGGCAATCTGCAATGACCGCTGTGCTATTTCACCTGCAGGAAGATCAGAACCGTCAAGAAATGCCCGAGCCGCCGCATAAGCGTAATTCCCCCCGGAGCCTATAGCAATTGCTCCGTATTCAGGCTCAATGACATCTCCAGTACCTGATATCAGGTATATTTTTTCCAAATCGGCTACAAGCATCATAGCTTCCAACCGGCGCAATGTTCTATCTGTCCTCCACTCTTTCGCCATCTCCACTGCCGACCGGGTCAGGTCGCCGTTAAACTGATTCAACTTCTTATCAAACAGATCAAACAAGGTAAAAGCATCAGCAGTAGCCCCGGCAAAACCGGTTATAATTCTGTCATGATACATCCGCCGCACTTTACGGGCATTGCCTTTCATAACAGCCTCACCGAGAGTAACCTGCCCATCGCCTGCTATTGCTGTTTTACCATCTCTTTTTACCGCGAGAATTGTAGTTCCCCTGAAACTCATATATATTTGCTCCTTGTGTATTCGGGAGGCATCCCCTGTTGATGAACAATTGTTCATCAACCATGCGGATGACTTTTCCGATAGACTTCCTTTAACCGTTTCGAACTGACATGGGAATAGATCTGTGTTGTTGATATATGCTCATGTCCTAACAGTTCCTGAACTACCCTGATGCCGGCATCGTTTTCCATAATGTGGGTTGCAAAGGTATGTCTGAATGTATGCGGCGTAATATGCTTCGGTATTCCCAGCTCGGCTGTATATTTCTTGAAAATATAATGCACTCCCTGAGAAGTCATTCTCCGGCCCCGATTATTGATAAGGAGGGCCTGTCGGTCTTCCTGGCTGACTGGCCTTGTCTCCTGTCTTCTCCCCCGAAGCGGCAGATACACATCCAGTATTTCATGGGCTGAGGGGGTAATAAATACAAATCTGTCCTTCCCTCCCTTACCATGAACCAGAACCGCATTTTCAGACAAATTCAGCTCTTTCAGATTCATACCTGTTAATTCCGACAATCTGCAGCCGGTTGAATAGAGTATCTCGAAAATCAACCTGTCGCGTATGCCGGAAAAATCATTACCTGCAGCATCAATCATGCGCTGAACTTCTTCCCGGGTCAGGACCGACGGCAGCCGTCGTCCCCCGCCTAAACTGTTTATCCTGGCAAAAGGATCAGCCGTGAAGTAGTCGAATTTTATGCAATACAAGAAAAAACCCTTAATTCCCGAAAGGATTCTATTGACACTGCTCGGTCGGTACCCCTCCTTTATCAGTTTTGCAATAAACCTGCGGGCCTGTTCATTTGACATCCGGGCAGCGTCAATCTCATTTTCAACACAAAATCGGGAGAGCTTACTCAAATCCTGAGCATATGCCGCCAGCGTTTTTTCAGAAACGCCCCTGATATCCTCGAGATAGTTGAGATAAAGCTTCATCATTTCATTCATTATTCAATTCAACCTGAGCAGTGTACTTTGTACCAGGTATTCTGAAAACGACAGTAATTTCCGTCGCACTTTCCCGATGCCAATAATCTTATTCTGCGCAGTTCCGGCCCCCAAGTGACTATTTGATTCAGTTCAGGTACACGACCCGGGTCCCAACCCCAATCACTGCACACCTTATGCATTGAAGATAGTACGGGAGCCCCTTCTTCGGCAAGTCTTTTCGTACCGCCCGATAACGGAGATTTCAGCCCGACACGATGAATGTAAACATCCCGCCCCTGTTCGAGGGCATAGTCTGCAGTAATAAGCGATCCTGATCGTTCTGGGGCTTCAATAATACACACAGCTCTGCTCAAGCCGCTGATGATTCGGTTTCGAGAAGGAAAGTGCCACCGTAACGGGGGTTCCATAGGCGGAAACTCACTGATAACACCGCCGCCGTTGGCCACTATGCGTCGTGCCAGCCCGCTGGATGCCGCTGGATAAATCCGACCGATACCGCTTCCAAGAATACTCCAGGTACCCCCGAACGCTTCGGCTGCGGCAGCACCGGTCTGGGCTGCGAAATCTATTCCAGCCGCAAGGCCGGATATTACCGGTATTCCCAGCCGGGCAGCTTCAAAACCCATTCTGAATGCCGCCTGCTCGGAATTATGCAATGCCTTACGGGTCCCGACGATGCCAATGGCAGGAACCGATACCGAGGGCAGGGTACCGGAATAATAGAGAACATAGGGCGGGTCGAAAATCTCTCTCAACATAGCCGGATAGACCAGGTTATCGAGACATACCGCTGATGCATGATGACCTTCGATCCATCGAATAATATCCTCAGCTTCTTTGAGAATTTGAGGAGGATCATAATGCTTGATCCTGATTGGTCGACGCAGAAGTATCTGCAGCTCATATTGACTGATCTTTCTGAGCGCATAGGCATCGGGCAGTTCTGAAGCTAGCACTGAACGTTCAGAACTTTTCAGATTCGGAATTCTACTTACAGTTAACTGAATTAATGAAATCATGATTTTCTCCTTGCAAAAAAATAAGCCTCATATATAAAGACTCAGAAAAAAGGAGAAAAAATTCAATTCTTCAGAAATTTCTTGAAAACTATTCAGTTTTTTTTTAATTTTTCGCTGTTGGCACCGGGATGAAATACGTTAAATTGGTTTTGCAGGTGACTTCGATCGATATGGGTGTATATCTGTGTAGTACTGATGGAAGAGTGTCCCAGCAGCTCCTGGACAATCCGTAAATCCGCTCCTCCGGAAAGAAGGTGTGTGGCATACGAATGTCGCAGAGTATGAACTTTTGCTGATAACCCTGCATCTCCGGCATATTTTTTAAATCTGACCCAAAGGCTCTTCCTGTTAAGCGGTTTTCCCAGTAAAGACAGAAATACCACATCGTTTACGTTTTCCTTTTTAGTGAGCAGCGGCCTGGATTCCTTGAGATATACCTTCAATTCTGCTGCAGCTCGCCTGCCCAGAGGCAGCAGCCGCTCCTTATCACGCTTACCAATAACCCGGATGAGCTCCTCCTCCATAAAAATGTCACCCATGCGCAGGCCTACTGCCTCTGAAGCACGGAGCCCGGCAGAATAAATCAGTTCAATTAAAGCCTTGTCACGAATACCGAGAACGTTTCCTGATGGAATCACATTCAGTATACGTTCAACTTCATCCAGCTCCAGAACATCAGGAATATTTCTGCCTGACTTTGGAGACTCAAGCTTATCTGCCGGATTGTCGTTTCTAATCCTCTCTTCGATGAGAAACAGGCAATAAGAATGGATAATTGAGAGAAGTTTGGCAGTTGTCCGCCGGGCTGTCTTCCCACGTGTGCGTTCTGAAACATACTGTATCAGGGTAACCGAATCAAAGGATTCCGAAGAAACAGTCCTGTTATCAAGATAATTGACGAATCTACGGGTCTCTTGAGTATACATACGTATCGTTGAAGGAGAAAGACGCCGCTCAAGGGTCAGGTAATCTTCATAGGCTTCCAGCAGACTGCTGCTCATCGTAACCGACGGCATGCGCTAGGTATCCGATCCGCTGTCCTGTTTATAGCGCAATACCGCAGGATACGAATAATCTTCCGGCAGATCTTCATTATTGCCCAATTTCCTCTGCAGATCCTCCCAGCGATCTATGGATATTACTTCATCCCGCTGGTGCCCGGGTACTGCCGATTGGGGCGCAACCGCTTCTCGCAGACGCGGCGACGGGGTTACTCCCAACTCCTTTTTTCTGCTCTTTTCAGTTGCTGCTGTCTCCGACAGGTCTTTCTGACGGTTAAAACCTGTGGCAACAACGGTTACTTTGAGACGGTCGCCAAGTTCGGGATTATAGGCCTGTCCGGCTATTATCAGGGCATCATCGTCAGCATTCTGGGTAATGATTTCGACCACATCCTGGTACTCTTTCAAGGTAAGGTCATCCCCCCCCGCTAAATTCACCAGAATTCCCTTGGCTCCTTCTATCCGTGCATTTTCGAGCAGCGGATTATTTATTGCCGAATTTGCGGCATCCACAGCACGGTTCTCCCCTTCACCAATTCCAATCCCCATCAAAGCGTCCCCGCGCCCCTTCATTACGGTTCGAACATCGGCAAAGTCAATATTTATTTCACCCGGCTCTGTTATAAGCTCACTGATACCCTGCACCCCCTGCCGAAGCACATCATCTGCAATCTGAAATGCCTGTTTAATCGGCGTGTTGTTTTCTACAATTTTGAGGAGATACTGATTAGGAATTATTATGAGCGTATCAACACTCTTTCTGAGTTTTTCAATGCCTTCAGAGGCCAGCAGCAATTTTTTCTTACCCTCAAAAGTAAACGGAGTTGTTACAACTGCAACTGTCAGGGCATTTATCTCCTTGGCAATTTCTGCAATGATCGGAGCAGCACCAGTTCCGGTTCCTCCTCCCATACCTGCGGTTATGAAAACCATATCGGTTCCTTCAAGCAGCTCTTTTATCTCCTCGGCGGATTCTTTGGCAGCCTGTTCTCCTATCTCGGGAATCCCCCCCGCTCCAAGCCCGTTGGTGAGCTTTGAACCTATCGGCATCCTGGTGTGGGCATTTGAGCGCTGCAATGCCTGCATATCGGTATTAAGAACTACATAATGAACCTTTTTCAGCCCTGCTGCTATCATGCGATTGACAGCATTTCCGCCGCCGCCGCCAATACCGATCACCTTAATGTCAGTCGGGGTAGACCGATCGTTCTCTTCCGCATCTCCAATACCTTCAAATATCTCAATATTCATGATTCCTCCGATAGGTTTTCATGGAAACCTCATTTTTCCCCTTAAGGTATTCCAACTTTTTGTTCTCCGCAGCCAGAGCCCGCTTCAGCAGCTTCTGTATGATCCGCTCTTGAAGACTTTCTTCAAAAAAGCACATCAAATATATCTTTCATCCGTTTTATCAGCGGATTCTTCTTTTCTGATGCCGAGGCTCCCCGGCCGCGGGCAGTTTTCTGCTGTCCGAAATCGCCTTTTCGCTTCGCTTCATGAAGAACCAGACCAATTGCTGTAGCATACTGAGGATCGATATAACGGCTTTCCATTCCCTCTACGGGCTTGGGCAGACCCAGCCGCGCAGGAAGCCCGAAAATTTCCGCAGCCAGCTCAACGGTTCCCGGCAGCATTGCCCCTCCGCCAGTGATTACTATACCCCCCCCATATGAGCTGGATCCCGTTGTTCGGTTTTTTGACAGAATTCCCTTCAAGATTGAGAAAATTTCAGCCATCCGGGGTTCTACTATGCGGCAGATCTCCCGCTTAGGCATTTTTATTGAAGGCCAGCCGCCAATCTGAGGTATTATTATATCCTCATGCTTGCCGATAAGTGGGCCATAGCAGCAGCCATGTTCACATTTCAGCTCTTCGGCAAGGCCTTTCGGTTTGTTCAGAATATATGCTAAATCAGCAGTGACCTGTTCCCCTCCCATATTGATGCCTCCGGCATAATAGGGGGAACCACCGATAAACCCGATCATATTAGTCATTCCACCGCCAATATTGATAAGGAGCGAACCCATCTCTTTTTCTTCCTGGGAAAGGACTGCTTCCGAATCTGCCAGTTGGTGAAGAATAAGACGCTGAACCTGAAATCCAGCTCGTTCAATGCATTTTCTGATATTCCGGGAAACCGAAAGGGCACCAGTTACAATCATTACCCGCGTCTCAAGTCTGTGACCAAGCATGTCTACAGGATCCTTGATTCCGCCTCTTCCGTCTACTCGAAAATCCTGCACAAGAGTATGCAGGATTTCACGATCCAATGGGAGATCAAAAGCCCGTGCCACTTCCATTGAGCGATAGATATCTTCTTTGCGAATTTCCTGGTTCTGTCCGCTTATGCCGACAACTCCCTGGGAATTGTGGCCGGATATATGCTGTCCACCAATACCGGCCACCAAATGCTGCAGCTCACGTCCTGTCCGCAGTTCCACTTCTTCTATTACCGAAGCTACAACCTTCAAGGCTGTCTCAATGTTTTCAACTGAACCTGCCCGGATGCCTTCTGAAGGTCTTTCGCTGACACTCTCGATACGAACTTCGCCTTCACGTCCGACACTTCCGGCTACGGCACAAATTTTTGAGTTTCCAATGTCGAGACCTACAATGTGATTTTCCACGCTGCCCTCATCTCCCCGTCAACTAATCAAATTCCCCGGATACATACTTACAGCCTGCAGACCGCCGAATTTCCATAAATTGACACTACGCCGAATTCATGCCCACCTTCCCAGCTGTCGGCAATACCGGCAACCGCCTGCAGATAGGCCAGCAGCGGGGCAAATTCCAAATCATGGCTGAACTGAAACTCAATTTGCGCCTCTGCAATAGTAACAAATAGCGAAGCTGTTTCTTGATTACTATTATTATCGTATTTTACCCTTGTTATCAAGCTGAAGGTTTCTGAATCTTCTGCCTGAAGCCGACTCAGGAGTCCGGCAGTTTGCAGCAAGCCTTCAGATGCCTGCCATTCCGTATCTGTAAAGGCACGCTGATCTATCAACGTTATAATCGGCACTCGCGTGATAAAATATTCCATATAGTTATCAGATGCAGTAAAGGGCCGTCCATTCCGGTCGACAGGCAAGCGAAGAATGATCCCTGAACTGGTTTCGCTCCATGTTTCAAGAATAAAGTATGCCTGTCTGGGATACAGCGACACTGACAGTTTCCCGTTCCAGGTCCGGATTACTTCCGCCGCCAGAATCTCATCCAGAGCACTGAAGGCAGTCTCCAAAGCTCCCGGGCTGGCCTCACTGAATGATATCCCCTTCAGGCGTTCCCCCAGCTGGTATATTTCTTCTGGAAAGGGTATCTGAGCCCCGCTGACACTGATAACAACTTCTTTAATTTCCATATTCGGCTTAATAATAAATTGAAACACCAGATAAACAATCAAGGAAAGTACAGCAGTTCCTATAATAATGTTAACAAGCAAGTAAAGCGGCCGTTTTTTTATTTCCTGCTGCTTATGTTTTTTCCGCAAAAAAAACAGGTTACTCATAGAGCACCTCCTGAAAGTCCCTATCGGAATCCAGAGGTTGGTAAGCAATAGAATTTCGATACTTACCTGAAGCTGCAAGAACTTTGCTCAGCAGTCCTCCCATCCCCAGATTAACTATAAGACTTGTCAGCCCTTGAGAGAAAAACGGCAGCGGAATACCTGTCGGCGGAAAAACCCCGATAACTACTCCAATATTCATATATGCTTGAAATACTATTAAGCTGGTTACCCCTATTCCCAGAAAATATAGAAACAAATCATGCTCTCTTAAACGGGCAGCTCCAAAAAATCCAACGGCAGCAATCATCCCGAAAAGCAGCAGGACAAAAAGTCCCCCGAGGAATCCTGTTTCTTCCACAAAAGATGCAAAAACAAAATCAGACTGGACTTCGGGCAGCAGACCGTACTTGTAATCACCGTTTCCCCACCCTTTTCCCATAAGTCCGCCTGAGCTGACTGCCATCAGTGACGCATTAACCTGATAGTTTATACCGGAAGGGTCAAAATCCTTAAAAAGAAAACCAATGAGACGACGAACCCGGTAAGGCTCTGTGAAAAGCAGCAGTATTCCGGGAATACCGACAAGAGCAGCCAGGTAGGCAAGGTAGGATATTTTTGTTCCGGATGCTGCAAATAGCGAAAAACTTACAAACAGAAAAATAACTGTAGTAGAAAAATCGCGCTGCATGAAAATCATGAGGGCAAAGACTCCCACAACAGCAGCCGGATAGACGGTATATGAGAATTGCCTGAGCTGGTCCCGATGCTTATCAAAGTAATTGGCAAGAAACAGAATAGTAGAAACCTTAACCAGTTCTGACGGCTGGAATCCAATCGAACCAATAGTAATCCACCTTCTAGCCCCCAGCTGCGTTTCTCCCAGACTGGTAAACAACGTGAGCAGCATCAGGATTATGCTGCCAACCAGCAGAAGAGGAATTAACAGCCGGATCACCCGAATCGGGAGAAAGTAGATTACTGCTGCAGCGGCTATACCGGCCAGGGAAAAAAGAAACTGTCGACGGAAAAAATAGTTACTCTGCAGCCCCAGACGCATAGCCTTATCATAAGATGCAGAGTAGAGAGAAGACAAACCGGTTGCAAGCAGCAGCAGAAGAACGGTTATCAGCACAAAAAGCAGCATATATGTGGATAATTTATTTTCTGCCGGCTGATTTTCCAACATTCAAGCAATCCTTTTCTATTAAAGTTTTAATAATTCCTGTCCAAAAGCTATTCATCCCTGAATACCCCGATCCATTGATTCTGCTACAGCAGGAAAAATGCATATATAATAAAGGCACAGCAAGTACTTACAGCTCCCGCTGCCCAGAATCCGACAACAATTTTTTTTTCTGCCATGCCCTTCATTTCAAAATGATGATGAAGAGGCGCCATCCTGAAAATCCGTTTCCCGAAAAGTTTAAATGATGCAACCTGAAGAACTACCGACAGCGACTCTGCAAGAAAGACCGCACCGGCTGCCAGAACCAGCAGCTCTGCATGAAGCAATATCGCCGATACAGCCAGGATGCCGCCTAAGCTCTGACTGCCGACATCGCCCATAAATAATTTAGCTGGTTTCATATTCAACTGCAGAAAACCTCCCAGACCTCCCGCCAAACCCAGAAGAAGCACCAGGAATTCTGATCGGAAAGATTTTTCGGAAGCCCCAGCTGTGCCCATTCCCAGCTGCAGCAGTACGATCAGAAAAGCAACCAAAAGGATTACCAAACCTCCGGCAAGTCCATCAAGGCCATCTGATAAATTAACAGAATTAACAAAGAAGATTATGAATATTCCCGCAAGGGGGTAATACCATCCTCCCAGTTCAACAGCGATACCAGCCCTCCATGGCAAATACAGCAGCGTCGGATCTGAAACCGCAGTACTTTTTATGCTTATTAGCACGGCTGCAGCGGCTATGGCCTGCAAGATTATTTTTTCCGCTGCGGACAACCCCCCGGAGTTCTTCCGGAGCTGTTTCAGCCTGTCATCAATTAAGCCAACCAGTCCAAACAGGACCAGCCCCAGCAGCAGGGGAAGTATCCGTGCCTGCAGCCAATCAACCATAAAAAGCGTTACAATTAAGAGCCCTGCTATAAAAATCAGCCCTCCCATTGTCGGAGTACCTTGTTTGACGTTATGGGTCTTAGGACCTTCCTCGCGAATATATTGTCCCAGATCCCGCCTCAAAGAAAAGTGAATAAACGGGTTGGCAATGAGTCGGGTTATTATCCAGGCTCCAGCAAATGCAGCCAATCCGCGCTGTATGACGAATTGGCTCATTTCTGCCCGCAATAATAGTACCACCATCTTTACCCTCCCATAGCACCTCTCAGGAAACCAGGCCCAGCGGCACAAGCAGCCGTTCCATCTGCATTGCCCGGGAGCCTTTTAACAGCAGTAAATCTCCGTCATGCACAAATGACGAAACAGCATGCTCAAGTTCATCATACGACTCGGTAAAAAGCAGCTGCTGAACAGAATTTGAGTTCTTCAGAACTTTATAGGCCGATTCCATCTCCTTACCATAAAGAAATGCCGCAGAGGGAGACAGGTTTTTCACTTTAACCCCCAGACGCGCATGCGCAGCCTGTGTTATTTCACCTAAATCCTTCATCGAGCCAAGGACAACCGCTTTACGCCCTTTCCATTCGAGGTTTCTCATATAATCAAGAATTTTTCCTGATGAGTCTGTATTTGCATTGTAGCTGTCTTCAATTACCGTAACCTTTCCAGGCATTACCCGGCTCCGGCCGGGAAGAGGATTGAGAGATTCCAGACCATGAGCTATATGCGATGGTTCGGCACCGATATCCCGAGTCAGCGCGATCGCCCCTAAAGCATTGAGCAGATTGTGGAGACCGACATGCTTGAGGTGGAATTTTCGATTTTCGTATGTAATTCGCCATCCCTGCAGACCAAGTGATTCCGCCCCCTGAAAACCTCTGGTACCCTCTCGACCGAATTCACGAAAGTCCAGACTTCGAAGATCTTGCAGGAACTCCTTCCAAACGTTGTTTTCGTTAATATATCCATGGCGCACCTCTGTATGAAATATTTTGCTTTTTTCGCGTGCGATTGCCTCCATACTTCCGAAGTTAGCCATATGCGCCGTCCCGACATTGGTCATCATGCTGTATTCAGGAGAATAGACTTCCAGCATTCTATCCATTTCACCAGCAGCGCTGATTCCCATTTCAAACACACCAAATTGGTGATGCGATTCAATATGAAACAGAGATAAAGGCAGTCCTATTTCCGAGTTGTAGTTTCCCGGAGTTTTTACGGTACTGCCCAGTTCAGAAAGAATGGCACTGATCATCTCTTTTGTGGTTGTTTTTCCGCTGCTGCCGGTTATAGCAATGCGCGTCAGAGAATTGTTGTTTGCAACCCATGCCGATGCGAGCTGCTGCAAAGCTTTCAGGGTGTTGCCTACAACAACAACAGCAGCTTTTTGCAGTGCCAGCTGTGTTCCAGAGTCCCTGGGAATATGCTGCAATTCAACCAGCAATACACTGGCACCCGCATTTACCGCTGATTTGAGGTGTTTATGCCCGTCTGTTCTCTCACCATGAAGCGCTGCAAAGAGGGACCCATCTTTAACGGCTCTCGAATCAACGACAACATCAGAAACCCATTTACTCGAGAGGGAACTTCCATAGAGCAGCCTGCCGCCGGTAATGGCTGCTATTTCCGATGCAGTAAAAATTTTTCTGTTCATATCAGCTGCCGCTCCTTTTTCCTGCCTCATCCCTCTCAGGTACTTGTATTATTGCTAAATTTTCTTCAGAGGCTTTTTTCATGCTGAGCACATATTCAGCAATTCTCGCTATCCTGTCCGGGGTTGCGAGTTCGGCTTTTTCTGCAGTCAGTATCCGATTGTCTTCATACAGCTGCTGTATTTCAATTTCCAAGCTTTCAATTTCCAGCTGTAAATGTCGGTTCACGGCAGCCTGATGAATAGGAAAGAGACTCAAGGCAGGCAGAACTCCTGCCAGAACCAGCACAAAAACTCTCCTTAATGGCCTATTATTCATTATTTACCCCAATATCAGCTGGCAGTTTTTCAGCGCAGCGAAAGCGGGCACTCCGCGAAGCAGGATTTTCCAAGACCTCCTCTTCTGCAGGCCTGACGGGTTTTTTAGTAAGCAGCTTCACCAGAGGGGTTCCTCCGCAAACACACTGGGGAGCATCAGGGGGACAGACGCAGCCGACAGCCAACTTTTTCAGCATCTGCTTTACCCGTCTGTCTTCCAGAGAATGAAAGCTGATTATCCCGATCCTTCCTCCAGGCGTCAGACTGTTGACTGCCTTTTCGAGAACTCTGTCAATTCTGTCGAGCTCTCCATTCACTTCAATTCGCAATGCCTGAAAGGTCCTTGTCGCCGGATGTATCCGCCCATAACGATAATTCCGAGGCACAGATCCTTTTATAATGTCTGCCAGGTCAGCAGATGTTGATACGGCTTTCACCTTTCTTCTTTTTGCTACAGCAGCTGCAATTCTTCGTGAGTACCGCTCTTCTCCATATTGATAGATCACATCCGCCAGTCGATCCTGAGCATAGGTGTTCACGATGTATTCCGCATTTATCGAACTATCGTGATCGAGCCGCATGTCGAGAGGTTCATCTTTACTGAAGCTGAATCCCCGTCCTGATGCTTCATAATGGTAAATAGAAATACCAAAATCGAAGAGAACTGCATTCGGCGCTTTCGCAGCTCCATAGCGCTCCGGTTCGGAAAAAAAATCGTCAAACCACACATTAACTGCCGTAAAGCGGGAGCTGTAGGGTTCCAGACGTTTTTCTGCGCGGTTTAAAATTTCGCAGTCTCTATCTAGCCCGATTACTTGCAGTTGAGGATACTCTTTCAGGAAAATCTCACTATGACCGCCTTCTCCAAGAGTACCGTCAATTAATAAAGGAGGATTAATTATCTGACTGCTTTCTGCATTTTTCAGGGCAGGGCCTAAATAGCCCAGCACCTCGCGCGGCAGCACGGAATAATGCAGTACATCGCTATCCATCATCATTATTTTCCCATTCCTGAGGTGTATAGCATATTGCCAAGGGCTTCTGCTGCAGCCTCAAATTCGTCCTCGCTATGTTCGAGGAACATATTGTATTGCTCTGTACTCCACAATTCCAGATAGCTTTCTATGCCAAGGATAACAGCTTCCTCTTTGGGATGCAGATTGACTGAATCCCTGAGGAGAGGCGGGATATTGATTCGACCTGCCTTATCAATTTCACAGAGTTGAGCCGGTGCAATTATTCTGCGTTGAAGAATGCGGTTCTGGGCATTGAACATAGCCCCAGGTCCGCTCATTATCTGGTTTTTCAGATTGTTCCACATATCGGGCAGCATCATCCAGAGACTTTTTTCTATACTTCGAGTAATTATAAGAGCATTTCCTGCTATGGAACTGCGAAGACGGGAGGGGATAAGGATGCGCCCCTTTTCGTCAATCATGTTCCTGTATTCTCCCGTAAGCATTACTCCCACCTTGAAAACTTGTTTCCCACTTATCTGAATAATTCTACCACTTTCTACTACTTTCTCCCACTAATATACTAATCTATCCTCCGTCAAAGTCAAGACAGGGTTATTTAAAATACCGTAGGGAAAGAAGATATTCGATTCACGCACTATACACCCGTTAACCTGTAAGGGGTATCAGAAAGAGAAACAGCTGGATAGAGAGCTCTAGTAAGGAGATTATTCAGGTAATGATGATTTCAGACTATCCCCACAGATACAGGGGCAGTCCATTAAGCTTCACTGCAGTTTCAGTCGCGTGAGAAAATTCTATAATCAATATCGGGGAATAGATTAGTCTTTTTTTCTGTCCGCGTCAGCCACTCTGTGTTAACTGAATTTCTGCACATATTCTCATACACCAGATTGAAGTTATGAATATGTTCCTTCAGTCGGTGCTGAGCATATCCGACTGATGTGCCATTACTGATTACAAATGGCCAGTCTGAGGCCATGGCAAGCAGAATTTCTCTGGCGGCATGCTTCAGAAAGCGGCCTTTAAGTGAAACCTGATCTGGAAACCGTTCCACCAGCTCCGTCATTCTATCAATGGAACGATGAATATGACGATAAATCCAGTCATTGGAACCGTCAACCCATACCGAAGAATACCCTTTTGTTCCCCAACTTGAATAGGCGGGAAGAGCTTGCTGATTCTCCGGAAACCGGCGAAGGTAGTCTTCCGAAGTAATCAATTCTATATGATTATTATCTGCCAGCAGCCTGATAACTTCCTCAAGCCATGAGACCCCTTCAAACCACCAGTGACCAAACAGTTCGGCATCAAAAGGCAGGGTAAATAGCGGGGGACGATCCAGGATCCTGCTGATATTCCTGGTTTTTCTCTCAATCATATAAATAAAATTACCTGCATGCTCAGAGACCCGTTTTTGCGCAACCTCCGGATTATAGACCTTCTTAAAATCAGATTTTGACGTTACTGCCCAGTACTTGAATCCGGTAAAGGAACGAATCTTTTTATCATGCAGATAGGGCTGCAGATACTCTTCATCAAGATCATACCCTATATCCCGGTAAAAATCACGGTATACCCGGTCGACCGGATACCCGTCATCTTCAGACCAGACAGCCTGAGAAAGACCATAGTCCCGGGCAAAAGCTGATATATCATGCCCGCAGTCGACAGGAGCAAAAATCCCCCGCTTAACTTTCTTGTTGGCAAGCGTCAGGGCATGTGTGGCAGTAAAAAAGTATTTGATATCGTACGATGACAGAATCTTTTCAAGTCCGGGATAATAACCGCATTCAGGAAGCCAGAAACCTTTGGGCTTTTTACGAAAATGCGAAATATGCGATTCTATGGCGAGTTCCACCTGAGCTTTAACAGCTTGGGGATAATCCTGGTACAGGGGAAGAAAAGCATGCGTTGCCGCTGAGGTAATCAGAACAAGATGCCCGGTTTCCTCAAGACTGCGAAAACCCGCCAGAATATTTTGTTTATACAGTTCGTTAAAATCCTCCAGATTCTGCTGATGCATATTGCAGTACATTTTTGCAAGACGATGAAAATCAGGCTGATCCGCGGTTCTTTTCATCTCTTTTTGCCCAAGATCGAGCATCCTGTCAGCATATTCAGCATAACGCGACTGGAGCAAATGATCTGAAAGCATAGAAGAAAGGGTTGGAGAGATGGACAAGGTCAGTTTATAGGGAACTCCGTCAGCTCTGAGCCGGTTAAATACGCGGAGCATCGGTAAATATGTTTCGGATATGGCCTCATACAGCCAGTCTTCTTCCAGAAAGCGATTGAATTCCGGGTTGCGCACAAATGGCAAATGAGCATGCAGTGTCAGTCCGATATAACCTTTATCCATAATATTTATTCTTTACTCCTCGAATCCTGCTTAGAATCTTCCAAATCAGCTAAAATTCTTTGAATCAGAATATTGGCAGTCATGTGATCCGATCCGTTGGAATAACCGGCAAGAAACAATTTAAAATCGTCAGAATTGTGACGCAGTTCATCAGGATTATTCAGCCAGTAACCTCCGGGACTCTCCAGCATGGTTGAACGACACAACTGCTTGAGTTCTCCATCAACATTTTCACTGATTAAATCCACTTGATACACCCTGCCGGGATTAGGTAGATTTATATACCAACTGGAATCTTCAACTTTTATGGGAATATCAAAACTTCCGAGAATGTTTTCCGGGTCGGCACAGCATTGTGTCATCTCATAGACCCGTAAATAAAACTGGGCATTCGGATGCCTGGTAAGGATAACCTGGAGTTCAAACTGATTAATGTCCCAATAGGCATACGCCCAGAAAGGATCCCGAAGAAGAAGCTGAATCGATGTTTTAGGATAATTTTCAGGAATTACATATTCAGTTTCGCGGTAAGTTCCTTTGAGATCTTCCCGATAAATATCATACTTTTTACCTTTCAGTCGCATGATATCGTTATTCAGCTTGCGATCAGCAATTTTCTCTTCCCATATTTCTTCGAGCAGGTCAATGAGCTCTTCCCTATCGTAGGGGTCTACATTTTTCACACCTTCACGCTCTGCTAAAAACCGCAGTTCTGT
This sequence comes from Spirochaetales bacterium, assembly GCA_018399255.1. Taxonomy (GTDB): domain Bacteria; phylum Spirochaetota; class Spirochaetia; order JABMQR01; family JABMQR01; genus M55B182. The sequence continues at coordinate 58,616 of JAGYPA010000002.1, forward strand.
TAAAGAAAGTGATTTATAGATATCTTCTGCCATAGACACTCCATTTTCCTGCAATCGTAGATAAAAGGATTGTTTTAGTCAACTGCTGAAGTTTGAAGATGAAATCTGCTTCTCTGCGGATCTCTGCGGATCTCTGCGGATCTCTGTTGAGAAGAAATCGGTATTTTAAGGCGTCCATGCCCCCGGATGGATTCATAACCCGTATAATATTGCACACAGACTGACTTTCCCGGTATACTGCCCTGATGACTACTAACATTATTCTTCATGGCCACTTCTATCAGCCGCCGCGGGAGAATCCTGCAACCGGAAAAATACCTCTGCAGGAATCAGCACTTCCCTATTCAGATTGGAATAAAAGAATTTCTTGCGAATGCTACCGGGCAAACGCATTCTCCCGCTTCCTCTCATATGATGGCAGAATTACGGACATAACCAATAACTATCGAAGAATTTCGTTCAATTTCGGACCGACCCTCCTCAAGTGGCTGAGAAGTGAATCTGAAGAAACCTATTGGCAAATTATTGATGCTGACCGGGAAAGTTATGCAAGACTAAACCGGCACGGAAATGCCCTCGCACAAAGCTATAACCATACAATACTTCCCCTCGATACCCCTGAGGATGCCGTAACCCAGCTCATGTGGGGGCTTGAGGATTTCCGCTTTCATTTCAACCGGGACCCCGAAGGGCTCTGGCTTCCGGAAACGGCAATCAGTCCCCGGCTAATTGATTTGCTTGCCTCAAGCAATATTTCATTTGTAATTCTCTCTCCCTGGCAGGCTGAGAAGATTGTCCGCGATACTGGGAGAACTATTGATCTTAATGGGCTGCCTGCTCCCTTTGATGAACCTTTCCGGCTTGAAGGAAAAACTGGAGCTATTACTGCTTTCTTCTATCATCCCGAGCTGGCATCAGGAATAAGCTTCGGCCATTTTCTTCGTGATGCAGATGCACTGCATGCAAAAATAGCAGAATTTGCCGGAATTGGGAAAACCAGGGCCCGAATTGATCCCCAAACCCACCGGTATTCTCCAACTCACCAGTACCCACTTTTACACACAGCAACAGACGGTGAAATTTATGGCCATCATGAACCATTCGGTGATATGGGCCTTGCCGCCCTGATAAAAAAAATTGATGACGATCCTGCCCTGGCTCTGACCAATTACGGAGCCTACCTTGAGAATCATCCTCCGACAGCTTCTGCTGTGCTGAAAGCTGGTGAAGACAATCGGGGAACATCATGGAGCTGTTCTCATGGTGTTTCCCGCTGGTACAAGGACTGCGGATGCGCAACAGGAGGAAAAAGTGACTGGAACCAAAAATGGCGAACTCCCCTGAGGGAGGGATTTGATAATCTCCGTAAGGACATCTCCGAAATTTACAAACGGGAAGCAGCTGAAATCTCGGAGATGGATCCGGAAAAAATTTTACATCTTTATGGAAAGGTCGTTGTTGGATATCTCACGCCAGAGCAGTTTATTGGAAAGATTTTCAGCCGCAATGAAGCCGGACCGCAAGGAAAGTATTCAGAGCGGGATAAAAGCCGCTTGCTGACCCTTCTTGAGGGGGCGAAGTTCAGTCTGTTCATGTTCACATCTTGCGGTTGGTTCTTTTCTGATATCTCAGGGATAGAACCCATGCAAAATATGAGGTATGCGGTGCATGCAATCAAACTGTATGCGCCTTTCACTAATAAGAAACTCCTGCATAAACTTGAACAGGATCTTGACAAGGCTCAAAGCAACATTCTTGAGATGCCAAGCGGTAAAGTTCAGCTGCGCAGCTTAGTTCCAGAGGTGAGCGGTACTGCGGAAACTGCCGTTTTTTTTGCGCTTAACCTCATTTTCGCTGAGCAGCCTCAAGATAAAAAGACAATTTACGGGCTTTATCAGCTTAGAGATTCTGCTGACTATGGCGGAAACTGCCGTCAAGTAACCATACGTAACTCAACATTGCTCATCGAGCATACGTGCCAGGTAACTCTATATATTGATAATAATAATGATTTAATATTCTCAATCTCCATCGAAAATGATGCCGATGCTCCCCTGGAAATCTCAGCATCTCATCTGCCTCCCCATCTCCTTCTCGAGGCAGCTGCCTGGATTCAAAAGAGTATTTCGCTGGCGATTGAATCAAGCTATTGTAAAACCCGTCTGGCTTTTAAAGTGCTCTCATCTATCCATCGAACAGCCCCCTCCGCAGTTACCGCAAGAATGATGCCGGATGCTGTTCTGTTAGGCAGAAGCATCCTTCAGGCCGCTCATTTACTGAAGGAATTGCCCCTCAGCTGTCCAGAGGAGACCAGCAAGGGCAGGGAAGATCCTGACGAACTTCTTTTTCTGATCAATTTTATTCTGGAATTCGGTTCAGACCAGGATGCTGAAACGTTAAGACAGCTGACAGATAATTATTTCCAGCACAAAACGAAAATTCTCAGCTCACCTGAACCAGTTGAAGTAAATACCATAAAAAACATGCTCGCAGAAGTACGTCAGATTATTAAAAGCAGTCTGACAACTGACACAACAGAGTTGCAGGAAGCAGTTTTCATGCGTCTGCATGAGAACAATCAAATAATCGAAAATAGACATTCAGGACACCATTCACAAGCTGAGTATTCTTCACAAGCAGAAAGTGCAGTTCTCTTTCAGCTCGCAGAATTAATTAATATAGCCGGGCAGCAGTAACCCGGCTGCGGTTCTCCGATTTTCGAGTGTAACTATTCGGGTTCTATCTTTTAAGAAGTTCCCTGGCATGGGCGACTGCTGCATCTCCAGAAGAGTCTCCTGAAAGCATCCGGGCAAGCTCTCCCACCCGATCATCCTCATCGAGCGCTTTAACCAGAGTAAGCGTACGCCCATCCTCCTCCTTTTTCATGACGATAAAGTGGGTATCAGCCTGGGCGGCAATCGATGCAAGATGGGTTATGCAGAGCACTTGACGTGACCGGGACAGGCTGCGCAAGTGTTTGCCGACTGAAGCGGCAACCGATCCGCCGATTCCTGTATCAATTTCATCAAAGATTAACGTTTCTATGGCATCGTTATCAGAAAATTCAGTCTTTATTGCAAGCATTATGCGTGACAGTTCTCCTCCTGAAGCTATGCTCTTCAATTCTTTTACTGGTTCGCCTGTATTCGGGGATATCATGAATTTTACCGAGTCTATTCCGAATGACGGGGCATCAGCAATAGATTCAAACTGACGCAATGGGGCTATTCCGATGGAAAAATCCGCTTTGGGCATTCCCAGCCGCGCCAGATGGTCCTGTATTGCCGGTCCCAGCTTGCTTGCAGTTTCCTCTCTCCTTCCAGTAATCAAGGCAGCCTGTTTTTGCAAATCATCTTCCAACTTGCCGCAGCGAATTTCAAGTTTTTCCCGGTTTTCTGTACGGTTTTCAAAATTCTGCAGTTTCTCGTAAGCCTGATTTCTATAGTTCAGGATTTCTCCTACGCCGCTTTCGCCATATTTTCTTTTAAGGCTGCTGATAAGAAGCAGGCGCTCATGTATCTGATCTATTCGCTCCGGAGAAAAATCTATTGAATCTCGATATGTCCTTATTTTATCGTATGCATCTTCCAATTCAAAGAGAGAATTTTCAATTTGTATAAGCCCATCTTCCAGCCGGGGATCAATTCCGGCAGCTTTGGATAGTGCCCGCTGAGCTGTTTTCAAACGGTCAAGCACGCCTTGTTCTGTTCCGCTGCCCTGCAGCATGGCTGCAGACTCTTCGAGCATTGCGGTAAGCTGTTCAGATTTGCTCAGTATTGTCAGCTCAGTCTGCAGCAGCCCATCCTCATCCGGCTGAAGCTTAGCCTGATCTATCTCCTGAACGGCATACTCAAGCATATCTTTTTCACGAAGGAGGTTTTTTTCAGAAGAAAAGTAATCGGCAAGCTGCTCTTTATACTGCTTAAGAAGGGCATGCTGTTCTGCAAAAGCTGCGACCTGTTCTTCAAGGGCTCCGTAGGCATCAAGCAACCGTCTCTGGTTTGATTCATAGAGGATCGACTGATGCTCATGCTGGCCGTGAAGATCGATCAGATAGCGGGAAACTTGCTGCAGATCCTTTACCGTTACCGGCTCAGACTGAATATAGATATTCCCACGGCCGCTGGTTCGCAAGATTCTTTTAATGATAAGGGTATGGTCGTCGGCTTCTATGCCATGTTCCTGCAGCCATGGAGACAGCTCCGCCTCCCCGGCTGCAGACAATCGCACCTCGGCGGTAACCGATGTTTCGCTGCTGCCGGTCCGGATCATGGAGCTGTCGCCTCTGCCTCCAACAATCAGATTAATGGCTCCAACTAAAATAGATTTACCGGCTCCAGTCTCACCGGATAGAATATTCAAGCCCTGAGAAAAATTCAATGAGAGCTTATCTATGAGAGCGAAATTTTTTATATGGAGGCTTTCAAGCATCGACTTCTCCTGACCAGTTCAGTTTTGCCCTGACAACTTCGTAGAAATTTCTTTTACTCGAAAGCACGAGCAAGGCTCTTCCCCGTGAACGCTCAACAGTTATGATGTCTCCTTCGCAGAGAGGCAGCATTTCCTGACCGTCAAGAGAAAGATTGAGAGAGGTTCGCTGGTGCTTCAGAACTTCTATCTGGATAATATCTTCACCGGATACAACAATGGGACGATTCGACAGAGTAAAGGGACAGATTGGCGTTACTATGAGGGCATCCATTTCGGAATCCAGGATGGGGCCGCCGGCGGCAAGGCTGTATGCTGTTGAACCGGTTGGTGTAGCTACGATTATTCCATCTGCCCTGAAGGTTCCCAGACGCGTCTCATTAAGATGCAGCTTGAGGCTGACGATATTGGAAACACCGTTGGCTTTCACTACCAGGTCATTCAGACACTGGTTGAGAAAGATTTTCTCTCCGTCACGAGTTACAGCAGCCCGTATCATCAAGCGATGGGACAGACCCGTTTTTCCATCTCTGAAAGATTCAAAGGCCTCTTTCCATTCATTCTGGGATACTTCGGTGATAAACCCGAAGGTGCCGAGATTTACCGCAAGAATGGGTACGCCTGCAGTACGCAGCAGTCTCGAACAGAACAAAACCGTGCCGTCTCCTCCAAGGCTGAAAACCAGGTCAATATTCTCGAAAACCGGCGGTTCTACCCGGCCGGACAGACGAAATATTTCAACATGAATCTGCTGTTTTTCCAGGTAGCTGCTTATTTCGGAAACGAGATTCTCGGCCTGCGGTTTATTCATATTAGCTACAATTAGGACTTGCTTGATTGAAAGCTTCATAATTCCTCATTTTAATAAACACTTATCAAATAAGTATTTGTTATCAGGTCGGATAACCTTGCTCCGGCCAGTCAGAAATGATCAGTTATCCCCTCTCCGTCAGGGCAATGTGGATAACACTCTTACCAGAGTTTTAAGCTGGTCCTGAGTCAGCATGGGATAAAGCGGAAACAAGATTGTCCTCATTCTAAATGGAATACTGTTGGTCAGCTGTTCCAGCTTTGCAGGATATCGTGTCACGGCACATTCTTCAAAGGGGTTGCCGGTTTCGATTTTATACCGTTTTGTAAATTTTATGACTTCCTGTACGCGGGAGTCTAGAAGAACTGGAAAGGTAAAACCATTAGTGATTACGGTATCGCTTTCCTCGGTCAGCAGCTTATGCCGGGTTTTGCTCAATGCGCTTCTGAACAGGGTCAGATACTCCCTCCTTCGCTCAAGGAGGGCCTCAAGAGCCTTGAACTGCGAAACTCCCAAAGCCGCATTCATGTCAGACATGAGTTCAAGATTCCCGGCATTCCCCAACTGGTCCTGCAGCGGTTTTTTGTATTTTTTATCGTTCACCAGCACGGCAGCTCCGCCACCGGTTGTAATAACTGAATCTTCTTCAAATGCTGATATAATGACTGATGCAAATGATCCCGGTTTTTCTCCGTTTTTCATGCTTCCAAAGCTTTGTGTAACGTCTTCAATAATTGGGATGGGTAATTGAGCCAGTTTTTCGTAATCCGGCAAATTACCAAAGGGGTTATGGATAAGCAAAATCTCCGGCCCTTCCGGTAATAGTTCTTTAACGGCTTCAGGGGAAATACATCCTGTATACTTATCAACATCGGCAAAAAGCACCTCGGCTTCACGAGATAATAGTACATCTGCATACCAGGAGGGTGATAATGGTGAAATAATGACTTTGGTTTCTTTACCTATATGAAGTGCTTCACAGGCTGCCTGCAATGCTGTTACATAGGATCGATATAAAAAGCAGCTTTCAGCGCTGAAATAGTTTTTCAGAAGTAGAGAAAACTCACTGTACTTTTCTCCGGGTGCTATGGCCTCATTAACCATTGCACTCAGGACTGAATCCATATCTTTTCTTTTCAGGGTAGGTTTATGAAGCCTTATCATTTTGCACGTCCCCTATTTTTGTTTGCACTTGCTATTTTACCATGTAATAGATAAATTCCAAGTATGCCTTCACAAATTTCTCATGCAGTTTTTGGAAAAGCTGTTTCTAAAAAAATTGATTTTTCTATATTTGACGATGCATGGTTTACTCTCGGGTGTCAAGGTCCTGACATGTTCCTGCATAATCAGCGAACGAAGCCTTCATCTTTACCCTGGGGAAGGCAGATGCACCGAAAAGGCTACGGAACCTATTCCGCATTGCTTATTCAGGCTCTAAGTTCGGGAGGATTTGGCTGGCAGTCACCTGAGGGTTCTTATGCTGCCGGCTTTATTACGCATGCTGTCCTCGATCGAACAGTCCATCCCTTTATAACCTATTTTTCGGGATGGGGTCCGGATTGCCGTTTTTTTCACCCTTTTCTTGAAAGGCTTCTGGATACCGCTTTAAGCGAGTCATATTCACTTTCCAAACCGGGTACGGTATCATTTTTCGAGGCCGTAAACCTTGGCCGAGGCATCCCTCACTCTCTGCGCAATCTGCATGTCATTGCTTTACAAAGATTTCTGCAAAAAGACTATCCAGAGGACTACATCAAATTACGTGTTTCAAACGCATATGACGATACCATGCATTTCCTGAAAAAAACCGACTTTTGGGATATTAAAGTGATCAAGGAGATTGTTTCATTGGAAAGTCTTCATCAGACTCTCTACTTGCTTTCACTTTTTCATCCACCTAAAATACCGGAGTATCTTGATGTTCTCAATTCTGCTAATCGAGAATGGAAGCATCCCTGGATGCCGGAAATATCCTCAAAAGAAAGTTATATCGAACTCTTCGAAAAAGGTGTTTCAATTGCTGCGGATATTCTTGATTATATCTTTATCCGCACAAGCACTTTGAAAAGAGATTCTACCTTTCCCCTTGAGAAAGTTGCTTTTCGCATAGGTAATGAGAGTCTTGATACAGGGCTTCCCTATGATCCCTATGCCGTTCCTGCTTCCAGTGACCCGCTTGATCTTGGACGTTTTCTAGAAGAAATGCGGTTTAAATATACTAAAGTTGAATGTGCGGATATGTAGTACACTATTTTAGACTGGTAGGTTTTATCCTGAGGTCCACTGCATGGACCTCAGGATAAAAAAAAAGCCTGGCAACGGCTGAACGCATCAGGCTGCGTTCAGCTTGGGAGAAATCTTGCGATTTCTCCACACCTCGTGAACACGCTTCCTGCGCTTCCATTTTTCCAGGTTTCTCTTTGCTCTTTCCCTTCCCGCGTTCCTGCTTGCCCGCATGCGCGTTCCGGGTCATCTTAGACTGGTGGGTTTTATCTGAGGGGTCCACTGCATGGACCTCAGGATAAAAAAAAAGCCTGGCAACGACCTACTCTCCCACGGCTTACCCGCAGTACCATTGGCGCAAGGGCTTTAACTTCCGTGTTCAGGATGGAACGGGTGGGCACCTCTGCTGTGGTCACCCGGACTTACTGTTTATCTCACAGACCCTCCCGGCCCGCCGGGACTGGTCTGTGTAACAAAACATTCTGTATATTGGAATAGGATGAATAGAATAATATGGTCAAGCCTCAAGGTTGATTAGTACTGGTCAGCTGAACATGTTACTACATGCATTAATACTTCGGCCTATCGACCAGATGTTCTCTCTGGTACCTTTAGTCCGGTTCTCCCGGACGGGATGTCTCATCTTGAGGAAGAGGCTTCCCACTTAGATGCTTTCAGCGGTTATCCCTTCCGAACACCGCGCACCCAGCAATTACCGTTGGCGATAACTGGTACCGGTTCCGTCCACCTCGGTCCTCAATGCTGAGGCCAGATCCTCTCAAACATCCAACGCTTGTGGCAGATAGGGACCGAACTTTGTCTCACGACGTTTCTGAACCCAGCTCGCCTTCACCTTTAATTGGCGAACAGCCAAACCCTTGGGACCTGCTCCAGCCCCAGGATGCGATGAGCCGACATCCCGAGGGTGCCGACCCACGCGTCGATGGATCGGCTGTTATCCCCGGGTACCTTTTATCCGTTAAGTGACGGCGCTACCCACCTTTACCGCCAGATCCACTAAGACCTACTTTCATTACCTGCTCTCGACTTGTTTGTCTCGCAGTCAAGCCACCTTGTGCCTTTACACTTACCAGATGATTTCCAACCATCTTAAGGTGACATCGCGCCTCCGTTACTCTTTTGGAGGCGACCGCCCCAGTCAAACCGCCCACCTGACATTGTCCACTAACCAGTTTCATGGTCAGTGTTAGGAAACCTGAAGTATAAAGGGTGGTGACACCAACGACTCCCCACAGCCCTAACACGACCATGCTCCAAAGTCTCCCACCTATCCTACACATCATAATCAAATTTCAATGCCAAGCTGCAGTAAAGGTTCGCGGGGTCTTTCGTCTAACCACAAATAATCAGCATCTTCACCGATACTTCAATTTCACGGTTCGCGTTGAGACGGCGCCCAATTCGTTACACCATTCGTGCGGGTCAGACTTACCCGACAAGGAATTTCGCTACCTTAGGACCGTTATAAGTTACGGCCGCCGTTTACTGGGGCTTCAATTCACTGCTTCGCTTGCGCTAACAACTCCTCTTAACCTTCCAGCACCGGGCAGGTGTCAGTCCGTATACTTCTCTTTGCAGATTCGCACAGACCTGTGTTTTTGAAGTAAACAGTCAGTTGGGCCATTTCTTTGCAACCTCTCTCAAACTTTAACATCCAAGAAAGGCCACACTTCTCCCGAAGTTACGTGTGCATTTTGCCGAGTTCCTTAACGCGAATTCTTCCATTGCGCCTTAGCATTCTCAGCTCGCCTACCTGTGTCGGTTTGCGGTACGGTCCCCCTATCACTTATAGCCTTTAGAGGGTATTTCTTGGCACGACGACTCCACTGACTTCGCTCCCCGTAGGTTCGCTCGCATTCACTGCTCACCTCACATGACAGTTTGCCTGTCGCTCAACGGCTCACAGCTTGGACCGGGACGACCCATCGCCCGGATCCAGCTTCGCCCTATGCGTCATTCCTTCAGAACATAAGGGAGGTACGGGAATATTAACCCGTTTCCCATCTGACTTGCTTTTCAGCCTCGCCTTAGGGGCCGACTAACCCTTGGGAAGATTACCTTTACCTGGAAACCTTCGGCTTTCGGCGGACAGGATCTCACCTGTCTTTTCGTTACTCATACCTGCATTCTCTTCTATCCCCTCAGCAACCCTTACAGGTCACCTTCTTCGGTACATAGAACGCTCCCCTACCCACTAGAACAGTATAACCTGTTCCAATGCCGCGGCTTCGGTGCTGTGCTTAGCCCCGTTACATTTATCGGTGCATCACTACTCGACCAGTGAGCTGGTACGCACTCTTTGAAGGAATGGCTGCCTAAGCCCAACCTCCTGGCTGTCTTTGCAATGTCACTTCCTTTTCCACTCAGCACAACTTTGGGACCTTAGCCGGCGGTCCGGGCTGTTTGCTGACTACGGACCTTGTACCATAAAGTCTGACTCCTGTACATTTTTTTGTTACGGTATTCGGAGTTTGATTAAGTTTGGTACCCGGTGAAGGGGCTGCCCATTCGGTGCTGCCTCCGCAACCTGATCCATACAGGCTAGCCTAATATTTCGGGGTACCAGCTATCTCCAAGTTTGATTAGCCTTTCACTCCTATCCACAATTCATCCCTGCCCTTTTCAACGGACTGAGGTTCCGGTCCTCCACTCTGCTTTACCAGAGCTTCAGCCTGACCATGGATTGATCACTTGGCTTCGGGTCTACCACGGCCACAACTAGTCGCCTATTCCAGACTCGGTTTCCCTTCGGCTCGGAACTTCTATTCCTTAACCTCGCGCTACATGTAGTAACTCACAGGTTCATTCTACAAAAGGCACGCCATCACTAAAAGTTTGTAAACAAACTTCAAGCTCTCTAATACTTGTAAGTCTACGGTTTCAGGTTCTATTTCACTCCCCTCCCGGGTTCTTTTCACCTTTCCCTCACGGTACTATGCTATCATTAGCTGCCGAGTATTGCTTGGAAGGGTGGTACTCCCTGTTTCCGACAAGATTTCTCGTGTCCCGTCGTACTCAAGATCAATACCCACCAAATCCCTTCAATTTCAGGTGCGGGGCTTTCACACCCTCCGGCTGCTCTTTCCAGTCGCATTCCCTATTGACGGTTCTTTGGCGAGCGGTCTTGCGCCCGCTCCGGTATTCTCTTACAACCCCTGTCGTGCAACGCCGCAAGGCTTACACACCACGGGTTTAGGCTCTTCCCCTTTTCGCTCGCCGCTACTCAGGGAATCTCGGTTGATGTCTTTCCTCCAGGTACTTGATGGTTCCAGTTCCACGGGTTTTCTCAGCACGCTATGTATTCACGTACACCAGTGACTGTAGTGAGCCACAGTCGGGTTACCCCATTCGGATACCCGCGGATCATCGGATATTTGCTCCTTCCCGCGGCTTTTCGCAGCTTATCACGTCCTTCTTCGCCTGGCAGCTCTAGGCATCCTCCGTAGACTCTTATTCGCTTGACCACATTATCTTCATCCTTTACACAAAAAGCGTGCTCACCCTCTCGGTCAGTACCGGCTCACAACGCCTCTCAGCTCGTTATATGCGTTGTCAAAAAAACGACTGTGATTCAGTTCACAGTATAATTAATGGAGGTATGGGGATTCGAACCCCAGACCCTCGGCTTACAAAGCCGATGCTCCTAGCCAACTGAGCTATACCCCCCATATAAAAAGGGAGAAGGGGAGGAGGAAGTATAAGGGATTGTCGGGATTGTCCCGACGGCAAGATCTTTCACCCTGCGGCCAACGGCCTGAAATCAGTTTGGAAGAGATGAAGTTACTCCCTCGCCTGTGCTTTACTGCAGGTCGAAGTTACCTTTCCTGTTTCAAGCGACCTTTCTTATTAGAAAGGAGGTGATCAGCCGCACCTTCCGGTACGGCTACGCTGATACGACTTCACCCCCCCCTTACCAGGCATACCTTCGGCACCGTCCCCCTTTGCAGGTTAGACTAGCGACTTCGGGTACTAACTCAGGTGGTGTGACGGGCGGTGTGTACAAGGCCGGGAACGTATTCACCGCGCCATGCTGTGATGCGCGTTCACTGGCGATTCCAACTTCGCGAAGTCGAGTTCAGACTTCAATCCGTACTGAGACCGGCTTTTTGCGATTCGCATAACGTCACCGTTTAGCTGCGCTCTGTACCGGCCATTGTAGCACGTGTGTAGCCTTTAGGACATAAAGGCCATGATGACTTGACGTAATTTACCTTCCTCCGGTTTGTCACCGGCAGTTCCATCTGAGTCCCCACGCTTTACGTGCTGGTAACAGATAGCAGGGTTGCGCTCGTTGCGGGACTTAACAGCACTTCACAGCACGAGCTGACGACAGCCATGCAGCACCTGTATACCGACCGCAAGCGGCGCGTATTTCATCTCTGCACGATTCCGGTATATGTCAAGCCCTGGTAAGGTTTCTCGCGTATCATCGAATTAAACCACATGCTCCACCGCTTGTGCGGGAGCCCCGTCAATTCCTTTGAGTTTCACCCTTGCGAGCATACTCCCCAGGCGGTGCACTTAATGCGTTTGCTGCGGAAATGAATGCTTTTACCACCCATCTCCTAGTGCACATCGTTTACAGCGTGGACTACCAGGTATCTAATCCTGTTCGCTCCCCACGCTTTCGCGCCTCAGCGTCAGTATATAGCCAGATGTTCGCCTTCGCCACCGGTGTTCTTCCAGATATCTACAGATTTCACCCCTACACCTGGAATTCCAACATCCCCTCTTATACTCAAGAAAACCAGTTCCCAATGCATTCCCCAGTTGAGCCGGGATCTTTTACATCGGGCTTGGCTTCCCGCCTACGCGCCCTTGCACCCAGCGGAATTTCCGAACAACGCTCGCCCCTTACGTGTTACCGCGGCTGCTGGCACGTAATTAGCCGAGACTTATTCCTCGGTTAACGTCATCATCCTGCCATTCCCTGCAGGACTTATTCCTCCCAAAGAAAGAACTTTACAACCTCACCTGGCCTTCTTCGTTCACGCGGCGTCGCTCCGTCAGGCTTTCGCCCATTGCGGAAGATTCTTCCAGCTGCACTGCCTCCCGTAGGAGTCTGGGCCGTGTCTCAGTCCCAGTGTGGCCGTCCACCCTCAGGCCGGCTGCCTCATCGTCGCATGGTAGGCTCTTACCCCACCAACTAGCTAATGAGCGACAGGCTCTTTTCGCGGTGCCGTAGCACCTTTCCCCTTCTTTCCCGCAGGTCTGAAGGTCATATTCGGTATTACCCCATGTTTCCATGGGCTATCCCCAACGAAGAGTGAATTACCTACGTGTTACTCACCCGTTCGCCACTCTCAAAAATCCGAAGACTTTCTACCGTACGACTTGCATGCTTAAAACGCGCCGCCGGCATTCGTTCTGAGCCAGGATCAAACTCTCATCATATATTTTTAGTACCCAGAAGGTACTAAGTTACAATGTTAAGTTCCCACCTGTCGCTTCCTTTGACATTTCTCTCGAAATTATTCACTAAAGTACAGCTGCTTTCACAACTGCAAGATTCAGCTCCGCAGGTCTCCCCGCTTCACTGTATCCATTGACATTCAGGAGCCCTTACACTTCCTGTTCGCTTCCAGCAGCCTCTTCTTTCGGTTCGCCTGCCTTCCGCGTTTCGATCAATTTCTGATCGTTCCTCCCCTTCCCTAATTCCAATTTCAAAAAACTTCAGCACTTTGCAATTTGAACTTGCTGGTGCAATGCTCCCCGAGTTAACCCCGACGCGCTCGATCGTTATATCAAAAAAAGCTCTTTTGTGTCAACAGTAAAATTTACTTTTTTTCTGCTGAATTCCGGAACCATTCCCTGCCAGCAACAAACAGAAAAATCTGCATTGCAGGCACCTGCAAACGAAAAAAAATTGCACAATTATTTTTAAGAAGATATGCAAATTTTCAGCATCTGGAAGCCTTGAGAAATTTACTGGTATTACCGATAAAGGTCAATAGATTTCCGTAAAAAAGGATAATAAAAAATCATGTGCACTCTGGTTGTTGGTAACAGCCGAAATACCGCGGCCGGAGCCTGTTGATGCAGTAGCGATTCCCATTGATACATGGTATAGTATTGCAAGTTTAGACAAGCAGGATATCTGTATTCTGATATCAGCATCTTGAGAAGAAACTTCAAAATGAAATCATTTTGAAGTTTCGATGACTTGGTCAGAATATATATCTGACAGCACATAAGAAAAAAGGAGCAAACATGAACGTTATTTTTCTTGGACCTCCCGGTGCTGGTAAGGGCACCATAGCAGCACTTGCAAAAGAAAAGCTTTCCGTACCGCATATTTCTACGGGTGATATTTTCCGGTCTGCCATTAAGAATGAAACAGCTCTTGGAAAGCAAGTAAAATCTATTCTTTCCAGCGGAGAACTTGTTCCCGACGAACTTACCATAGATCTGGTAAAGGAACGGCTTAAGGAAGGTGATACTTCCGGAGGTTATATCCTTGACGGCTTTCCCCGAACCATACCCCAGGCGGAAGCCCTGGAAACATTTGCCGATATTGATTTTGTTATCAATTTTACCGTTGAAAGAGATATGATCATCAGAAGGCTATCAGGCCGGCGAATAGCAAAAGAATCGGGAAAAGTTTATCACATACTATATAATCCGCCAAAAACCGCAGGAATCTGTGATATCACAGGAGAACCGCTTATACAGCGTGATGACGATAAGGAAGAGGCTGTAATAAACCGCCTTGAAGTTTACGAACGTCAGACAGCACCGCTAATTGAGTACTATACCGAAAATGGATTGATACGGGATGTCGACGGTTCTGATACTCCCGAGAAAGTACTGGCATCCTTTCTTACTGTCATTGATGAGGGAAACGGTTAAAAATCCCGCGGTCAGGAAAGATTCTGCTGACGCAGCAGCTGCTTAAGAACTGAAACTATTGCGCTAAAGAGGAGAGAAAACCGGCAAGAAACCTTGTACGCATATCTGCATGAATCTGCCTGAGGTCACGGGTTGTCACGTCCTCAATTGTACAGCCCAGACTTATGGCTTTATCCAGATAGTCAAATCCCCGTTCATCAGGAATTTCAAGCAGCCTTACAGCAAGGCTGCATATAATCTTTCCTTTTATTTCTGCCGAAGAATTCAACAGTCTATCTCCTAAGCCGGTTATTTCATCCGCCTTTTCCAACCTGCCGATTATTTGACTAAGCCTCTCAGCTGTCTGGGCATGAGTCCCGTTTTCCTCCAAAACTGCTAAATACCAGTCAACGGCATCAGGTTCAGCTTGCAGGAAAAGAAGCTCCGCCTGATACCATATAGTTTCCATCACCATGCCGGAGTCAAGAAACAAGTAATCAATTTGCTCCTGTGCAAATTCAAATTGCTCGAGAGAGAGCGCAATCCGGACAACATCATATCTGGCTTTATCGTAAGCCGGGTAGCGGGAAAGCAGAAATTCATAACTGGCAAGGGCTTGCTCAAGCAGCCCTGCCTGATAATAGTTCCAGGCAATCGCTTCAAGCAGATAGATATTTTCCGGATCCTCTGAAAGCAGTTTCCTGAAAAGCTCCTCCGCCTCGGCATACTTGCGGCTTCGGGTAAGGGCGGCTGCCTTGTTATAGGCTGCAGATCGATTGTCAGGAACATAAAAGAGCGATTCACTATAATTCTTCACGGCATCAGCATAATTTCCCGCTTCAAATTCCTTATTCCCCAGATTGAAATAGAGATCTGAAACGGTATTCCGATCAGAAAGAGTACTGCATGAGGATAAGAATAAAACAGCCAGCAGTGCAAGAAGCAGTGCCGGTGCTAATGATAACGCTCGCTTATCTGTCCAGTCAGCCGGCATTATGTTATTCTCCAAGTACCGTTTGTTCAATTTTTTGAACTTGAGACCGGTATAATGATGATATGTTTGCTCCGTAATCAGCAATAAGCTGAATAATGTTACGGGGATTGGTGCCGGTATCGGTACCGTTCAGCCGGTCGCCGGCATCTCCCAGCCCGGGAAGGATATACGCCAGTTCATTAAGGACCGGATCCATCCAGAGCGTATATACTTCAGCATTTTCTATTGCCCTGACCGAGCGCAATGCTCCCTTCAGAGCGGATATCACGTTGATCAATTTTATGGATTTAGGCCTCACTCCCTCATTCAGAAGATATTTTACTATAGTTACCAGACTGCCGCCGGTAGCGTTCATCGGATCGGCAAAAATGAGATCCTTTCCGTTAAGGGATTCAATATTAAAAAAGGATTTATCAAGATCCAGAACATATTCCATATTGTGCTCTTTTTTTGTTTCATCCCGTTTAATTCGGAAAAGGGCAAACGGAGTAACGTAATTGGTAGAAGAATACTCCTGGATCTCCTTGCTGACAATCATGGAAGGAAGCAGAGCTCCGCGAAGCATTACGCACATTACAGAATTTTCAATCAGTGCATCAACATTGGGAATTTTATGAACGGCATAATTCTGTACTGGTATATCAACTGGTGTAGCATTTATCAGATAATTCTTTTCAGTCAGAACGTTCTCTGTAAACGCAAGATTAAACAGAAGTTCAAAGGCTCGCTGAACATAATAGATAAACTCTTCCCGCTTAGTCCGCGGATTCCTCAGTTTTGCTATGAGGCGCGAAGCTTCACCGTGAACCTCTTTTGGCGTGTTGAAGGAGTATACATGAATTGAGGGTTCTTTTTTTACTATTTTCTGCATGGTTTTACCCATGCGGTCATAAATCCTGATCAGGGCACTCTCTGCCTCGCTAATTGATTTGGAATCACTGCCGGCGGATATTGCCTCAAAATGTTCTGTTGTTTCGGCATAAAGCCTGTCCATTTGCGCGATTGATTCTTTGTCATCATCTGACAAAAACCCGTCAAGATCTGCCGCGGTCAATACAATTTTATTCATACCTGCTGCTCCTGTAATATTTTCATATTGTTCATCTGATTGGAGATTGTGGACTAGGCCCTGGTTAACTATACCGGCAAAGCCGTCTTTGAGCAATTATGATGCCGGCAATGGCTGAAAAAAACCAGGGAAATCCCTTCATCGTTCTTTCATCATCCCCGCTGCAGCCTTCTTCAGCAGTTTAGAAAGAGTGCTCATTTCTACCGATGAGAGTGATTTCTGCAAGCTTGCTGCAAGAACCTGATCCACTGAATATATATCATTTTTCAGCTCTTTTCCCTTTTTTGTCAGTGCCAAATGTGATATGCGTCGATCCTCCTCATCCCCCGTAAATTGAATTATTCCTTTCCTTGCCATTTTCTGCACCGCACGACTCACATTGCTCCGATCTATCTCCAACTCCGCAGCAAGATCCTCACGAGTACAAAAATCCCCATGCCGGTTATAGATAATCATGAGAATACGGATTTCGACAAATGTCAGGTTTTCCATTCGCGCATGGGATTCTCCTTTCTGCAGCATGTGCTTCATAAGTGAAGAAAGGGGTTGATAGATATCAAGCAGAATCTTCATGAATTTGCTCCTCCAATGTATGCACATGCACATTCTATCAGATAAACAGCGACTGGCGGGATTTTTTTTGATATTTATCTGACTCAGATCAGAAAACTGTGTGATGAGGCTCTAAGCCCGCCGGGCGCGCAGAAGCGGTGAAATGAAAGGATTTTCCGGCAGCAGTCCTCGCACTCACCCTTGCTAAAGAGTGGCTGTTTTCCATCTAAAACATTACTAATATATATATTTATTTTTGTTTTATAATATTATTAAAATTATTAAACATATATAAGTTGACAGCTGTATATTCGTATAATATGATTATCTCTAGAAATGGGGTATCAAACAATAAATCGACATACCCCAAACAAGGAGGAATTATGAAAAAATTGTTACTCATGCTCTTAATCATCGGTTTTGCTCTGAGCTCCATCAGCGGGGCTGGGAGTGCCGAAACTTCTTCGGTTGGAGAGAAAAAAGTTGTAAGAATGTGGACATTCCTGAATCCCGAAGGTGCTGAAAGCGGCAGAAACCTTGCTCTGAAAAAGATTATAGAACAGTTTGAGGCTGAGAATCCGAATATTGATGTAGTTGTGGAACCGCAGCAATGGGATGTCATGACTAACAAGTTCTTTGCAGCCCATCAGGCGGGAAATGCTCCGGATATTATGTGGGTCATATCCTACGATCTTGGAACGGCTATTGAGCAAGGAATGCTAGCTGATCTGGAGAGTCTTTTCCTCGATGACTGGACTGAAGAAGAAGTGAGCGACATAAACGACTCGTTTTTCAGGTGGGGAGAAACTGATGGAAAACATTATCAGATCACTTTTTCCAGAAATTACTTCTCTTTGATATATCGAGAAGACCTGATAAAGAAGTACAATATCGATTTCCCTTTCAAAACCTGGGATGAGATGATTCAGGCTGCTGTTAAAATGACCGGGGTTGACGAGGAAACCGGCATTATGCGGTACGGACTTGGACAATCATTCGGTTTGGGCAAGGTTGATCCCCCGATATTCACCTACGATGCGCTCACCCATCAGCCTGATATATTCAACCCTGACGGCACTGCTGACTGGACAACAAAAGAGATGGAAAATGCAGTCGCTCGAATGTCCGATATGGTAAAGAAGTATAAAATCACCCCTGAATCAGCGGTAAATTTTGATATTGAGGACGTCTACCAGGATTTTATGGCCGGTAAATATGCTATGATGACCGGTGCATCCGTGCGTATTCCTGCCCTGAGGGCAGGGGCAAACTTCGATCCCGAAAGTATTGAGCTTATCCATTACCCTGGCGATGGAACTGCCGACTTTGGTCAAGGCCTCTTCTCGGGTTGGGCTGTCAGCGTATGGTCAAAATCCAAAGTCATTGATGAAGCTGGAAAATTTCTTGAATACATGATGAGTCCGGAAGCAGATAAACTGTGGGTTCTCGATGGAGGGCAAGTACCGATTAGAAAATCAACCATCCCTGCCCTGGGTGACTTTTTCGACAAACCGGAAAACGAGTACCTTAAAATTACAGCAGAGGGATTTACCAACTACTGCTATGCAACTCCTACCGCATTTCCTATTCCCGGGTGGAGAGAAGATTTGAATGCTGTCGCTCAGGACGTAATTTATAACAATACACCTCCCCTGGAAGCCCTGAAAAAAGTGGAGAAAGAATTCAATACCCGTGTAGGAAAGTAACATCTTTTCGATTCAGGCGGTTCGCTTGACAGAGAAATCTCATAAGCGTACCGCCTTTCTGTAACTCTTTCTGTAATTCTTTCCAAAGTAATAAGGATGGTCAATTGTGCACAGAAGAATAAACCTCGGCCTGATTCTTATAACTCCGGGCTTCGTTTTTATCTTTATGTTTCTTATATTTCCAATTTTTTACGCTCTCGGGCTGAGCTTCTTCAATACCAACTACCTTCAAGTAGAAGGATTTGCCGGATTTGGAAATTATATACGCATTCTCCTCAGAGAAGAAACCGCAAACTCCATAGGGCGAGGATTGCTGATGAGCATCATCGCAGCCGGCTTTACCATGTTCATCGGGTTCTGGCTTGCCTATTGGGTCAATTCTCGCTCAGGAATCATGGCTATGTCGCTGCAGCTTGTAGGGCTGGTTCCATGGGTTATGTCTATGGTTGTTGGAGCACTTTTATGGAAGTGGATTCTTGCCGGCGACCTGGGATTGCTTAACCACCTTTTCAGAACACTTGGACTGCCTCTCGTGAATGCGTTTGGAAACAAAGTCTCATCCATGACCTCGCTCATATTTGTTGTATCATGGAGAACTATCGGCTACTCAATGGTCATGCTTCTGGCGGGAATGAAGACGGTACCTCAGGAACTCATTGAGGCTGCTATGATGGATGGGGCAGGAATTCTGAAGCAGATATTCCATGTCATCCTTCCGTTGATCAAAACCCCGCTTCTAGTTTCCGGCATAACGGTACTTATGAGCAACATAAATAACGTTACCGTTCCTATGGTCCTTACCGGAGGAGGTCCGGTTAACGCAACGAATGTTGTCGCCCTTGAACTCTACAGAATGGGGTTTGTCAATAGTCAGTACGGAATGGCCAGTGCTCTTGCCGCACTTGTTATCATAATCAATGTTTTTCTGATTGCAGGATATATGAGGGTAGTCAAGTGGCACTTCTAGGTAATTCAGGGAAACATAAGAATATTTTGCTCATTGTTGAAATTCTGATCTTGCTGTTTTTCATTATCCTGAACATTGTTCCAATCTTTTGGGGAGTGCTTACATCTTTCAAGAATCCACGCGATATCGCAGCCTTCCCTCCCAAAATCATCAACTTCACTCCGGTTATTGATCATTATATCACGGTAATAAAGGGAGGGATTTTCAAAGCCATGGTGGTGAGTATCCAGAACTCAGCTTCAACCATTCTCTTCGGAACCCTGCTGGCTGCCGTTTCCGCCTTCGGCTTTGACAGATATAAGTTTACAGGCCGTAAATTTCTCTTCTTCTGCGTAATACTGGGAATTCCCCTTTCTGTAGGTTCTTCCGCTCTGCTTATTCCAAACTACCTCTATATGATTACTATTGGCCTTACAAATAAGATATATACACTGCCCCTGCTCTATATAACCTACAATCTTCCGATGGCTATCTGGATACTCAAAGGCAATATTGAATCAATCCCTATATCCATTGATGAATCTGCCAAAATTGAAGGGTGTTCAGATATGTATATATTCTTTCATCTTATATTGCCGCTGACAAAACCCGCACTTGCAGCATCAGCCCTCTTTCTTTTCATCGGGTCTTGGAATGAGTTTGTAACATCTTCCGTCATGGTAGATTCTCCACATCTGAGACCGATACAATTGTCAATTTATAATTATCTTGGCTTTTTTGGCCGGGAATGGGGTCCCCTGACAGCCGCGGCAACTCTGGCAATAATACCCATTATTATTATTTTTGCATTCCTCAGCAAACTACTCATTTCAGGTCTTACCCAAGGATCTGTAAAGGAATAATGTATGAAACAACAAGAATTTGAAAAACTTCAGTACGATACAGTAGTAATTGGAGGCGGTCCGGCCGGGACAATGGCTGCGATTGCTGCATCACGCATGGGTGTGAATACTGCTCTCATCCAGAATAGACCAGTATTGGGAGGCAATTCTTCCAGTGAAATACGGGTACCGGTTGGAGGGGCTTGTGATTTCAACCCATGGGCCAGGGAGGGAGGAATTCTTGAAGAATTCTTCCTGACTGAAAGAACCCAGGATCCGCGCCGTATCTGGCTCGGAGAAACTCCATCACTTTGGGATATAACGCTCTATGATCTCGTCCATAAAGAACCTAACCTTACCCTTTTCCTCAACACTGAAGCCCTGGAAGTAATTATGACTGATAGTACTCACATCAGCAGCATTCTATGTCATACTATGGGTAATGAGAAAAATTTTACCATTGAGGCTGAACGCTTTATTGATGCAACCGGTGATGGAACTATAGCCGCCCTGGCAGGAGCACAATGGCGTTTCGGAAGAGAAAGCAAGGCCGAGTTTAACGAAGAACTTGCACCCGACGAGGCTGATGACAAGGTGATGGGAAGCAGCCTTCTATTTCATGCAGAAGACATCCGTTTCCCGGTTCCTTTCACCGCTCCCGATTGGGTACCGCAGTACAAGAGCGATAATGATCTGCTCCATAGAACCCACGATGACATCACCGCCGGATATTGGTGGATTGAGGTCGGCAGCCCGCCCTACCACACTATTACCGACAACCAGAAAATTCATCATGAGCTCTACACCCAACTGCTTGCGGTATGGGATCATGTTAAAAATCAGGATTCCCACGGAGCTGCAACCCTGCATATCGATTTCATAGGAGCTGTACCCGGAAAGCGTGAATCCAGAAGAATTATCGGTGACTATATAATGCGTGAAAAGGATATACGGGAAGATGCCCGCTTCAGCGATGCAGTTGCTTACGGCGGGTGGTTCTGCGATCTGCATGCCATGGGAGGTATCCTAAAC
The DNA here is from genome assembly GCA_018399255.1 of Spirochaetales bacterium. Classification (GTDB taxonomy): domain Bacteria; phylum Spirochaetota; class Spirochaetia; order JABMQR01; family JABMQR01; genus M55B182. Next base: position 80,071 of record JAGYPA010000002.1, read on the forward strand.
CGGGACGAACCGCCTGAACCAAGTTTCAATAACGACCTGGAGGAAGTGGATCGCCGGCAGATGTACTTATACTCCATACCATTCAGAAGCATCTATTCCAAGGATATTGCAAACCTTATAATGGCTGGAAGAAATATCAGCGTATCGCATGTCGCTCTTGGATCAACCCGCCTTATGGCCACCTGCGCCGTAATCGGACAGGCAGCGGGAACCGCCGCTGCTGTATCAATCAAGAAACATGTAGAACCGCGCAAACTCGGAACAGAATACATTCAGGAAATTCAGCAGCAACTGTTGAAGGACGACTGCTATCTTCCGGGAATCAAGAATAGCGATCCTCATGATCTGGCCCGAAAAGCAGTACTTTCGGCATCATCCTGTGCAGCCCTCCATTTTCCCAGAGGCATAGTCGGTAATGAATATGAGCATCCCAAACAGAAATCTTTTCCTCGCAGCCCGCTGGATACGGAAAGAGCCCAGATGTTCCCCTGTTCATCCGGCAGCCTGACCCGTCTCGAGCTGCAGCTTGCCTCACATTCTCCTGACAATGCGGAACTTATGGTAAAAATCTATAAAACCGATTCAATTTCGGGTTTTTTCACCAAGGAACTGCTTTTTGAAACAGTAGCTATTGTTCCGGCAGGTTTTAACGGATACCTGGACGTCCCGGTCGATGTAGATACCGGGGTGGAGACATTGCTGGCTGTGAGTCTGTATGCCAATGCTGATATACTCTGGATGTATACATCGGATCCGCCGACTGGAACGGTTTCAGCAACCCGGCTCATAAATAATTGGAAACCACAAAAAGGATCCTATGGAATGATCATCCACCCGGAAAGCTGTCCGTATGAGGTATGGAATCTATCAAGCGGTATTTCCAGACCTGAAGATTGGACCAATATCTGGGTATCCGATCCTGACCAGCCTCTGCCGGCATGGGTTGATCTTACATTTGACAAACCGCAGAGCATAAATACCGTACATGTTACATTTGACACCAACCTTAATCTGGCTCACATGTCGGTACCCGGACTGTATCGTGCCCCGACTTGCGTCCGGGATTACCGAATATGGTGTAGAAAGCAGGATGGAACGTGGATTCCAACTACTGAAATCACTGGAAACTATCTTCGCAAGCGGATTCATCATTTCCCCCGATCCACCTACGATGCAGTCAAACTGGAAGTTCTCTCGACAAATGGAGACCGATCTGCTCGTATATACGAAATACGGATTTATAATGAACACGAATAAGATGACGAGAATGATGGAATGAAGACAATCGATTTCATACCAAATAAACAAATTCCCATTATTGACAGTGCTGATGTAGTGGTTGTCGGCGGAGGACCGTCGGGTACAGCAGCTGCTTTGGCAGCTGCACAAAGCGGATCCAGAGTGATTATTATAGAGAAGACAGGGTTCTGCGGCGGAACTGCAGCAATGGGCCTGCCAATTCAGGGATTTGATTATGCCGACGGCAGACCCCTGGTTCGCGGCATAGCCTGGAAGCTCTATCGCAGGCTTGCAGATTCAGGCGGTGCGCTCAGCAGCCTTTTACCTTGCCACCTGCATAATCCGTATGCAATCATTGATCCCGATCAGTGTACAATTGAGATCCAGCGTATGCTTGATGAATCAAAAGTATCAGTTTGGCTTCATACCCACTTTCTTCACGCTGTTTTTGATGAAAGACGACATATCAGTTATGTTATAACAGGTGGTAAAGGAGGCCTCTCTGCAATATCCGGAAAATTCTGGATTGATGCAACAGGTGATGGTGATCTTGCAGTTGATATGGGTATTCCTTTCACGGTAGGCAGAGAAAGCGATTCAATACCTCAGTCTGCTACTCTCAACTTCAGCCTTTCGCATGTCAATTTACGGCAATTCGGTAAAGCAGCGGACGGGGAGAACAGAGAATTATTTGATACACATCCGCTTCTCAACCGCAAGGCAGTAACTTCCGCTCAGCCTCACATTATGGTGGGAATGAGGAATATCATAGAAAAAGCTCAAAAGGAATCTGGAATTAAGCTTCCCGCCTCTTTTGTATCGTATATTACCGGAACAGCTTCCGATACGGTAACCATAAACATGACCCATATCCCCCATGCCATGGGTCATACCATTGAAGGATTATCTAAAGCTGAACAAGATGGCCGGCGCCAGATAGAACCAATCTGGCGCTTCTTTCGTCAGTGGGTCCCCGGTTTCGAACATGCCGTAATATCACGCATTGCCTCCCATGTTGGCATTCGGGAATCCCGCCATATTACCGGAATCTACACCCTGACGGAAAAAGATGTAACTTCAGGAACTTTCTTTCCTGATACCATAGCAGTTGGCGGGTATCCTATAGATATTCATAACCCGGAAAAGGGGGATGTCTATCTCCAGCGGGTCCCGCCATACGGTATCCCCTTCAGATGCATGCAGATCGAAGGATATGGAAATCTTCTGGTCACGGGAAGAGCTCTTTCAGCCGAGCATACGGCATTGGCATCCTGCAGACTGATCGCCACCTGCATGGCCATGGGAGAAGCAGCGGGAACTGCAGCTCACCTGGCTCTCGAGAATAAACTGGAACTTACGCCCATTGACACCAGAGAGGTGCGCAAAATTCTGCTCGCTAGAGGGGCTGTACTGGAAACGTCGGGGCTGGAACCGGACATCCCAGAGGCTGTCCAATGAAAACTTTAACCTGTCACAAAAACATTCCCGTCATAGCAGAGGTCGACATTCTAATTATAGGAGCAGGTCCGGCAGGTGTATGTGCAGCTGTAAGTGCTGCAGGAAAGAATGTAAAAACTATGATTGTAGAGCAGCATGGTTTTTGCGGAGGGATGGCAACAGCTGGATTAGTTGGCCCGATATTGGGAATCTACCATTGGGACTCTGGAAAACGAATTCTTGGAGGAATTCCCTACCGTTTACTTGAAGACATGGAGGCTAATGGCGGTGCAGAGCTGAATAACGATGGAATGCTTGTGCCATTCGACCCGGAAGTCATGAAAATTTCCTGCGAAGAAATGATCCGGAAAGCTGGTACGGAAATACGTTATCATACCAAAGCTGCCGGCTTGGAAATGAGCGGCAGCCGCATTACTCATTTGATTGCAGCTACTACGGAAGGGCTCGGGGCAATTTCTGCCCGAATGTTTATAGACTGCACGGGAGATGGACTCGTCGCAGCCCGGGCAGGTGCTCCTTTTGTTCTAGGACATCCCTCAGATCACTCCATGATGCCCATGACAACCGTTTTCCGCATCGGTGGAGTCAATCCAAAGACAATAAAAAACTCTGAGAACCCGAAAGCCGGTTATGTAGCCAGTGAGATACGTGAAATGCTCCAGTCGGCATTAACCGAGGGAGTTATCCCCGCTTTTGGAGGGCCATGGATTATGCGCGGATCAACCATCAGAAATGATGAAGCTTTTGTCAACGTTGTTCGTGAATGGGGTGATCCAACAAACTGGGAAGCCCTCTCACGGTCAGAAATATCCGGCAGAGCTGATATGGCTGCACTGTTCAGCTATCTCCGCAGTCGGGTTCCATCGCTGCAAAACTCCTATATCATCGATTCAGGTGCAGTAATCGGTATTCGGGATTCTCGCCACTTTATCTGCTCCCATCGACTGACTCTCAAAGACTGCTTATCGAAGAAAGTTAATCCTGATTCCATCGCCCTTGGCGGTCATATTCTTGATATTCATGCTTCTGACGGGACCAGTGGACAATCCCGTAATCCTCTGCCGCCTTATGAAATCCCTTTAGGCGCAGCAGTTTTCTCGAATTTTCCCAATTTACTGATTGCCGGTCGGACAATTGATGCCGACTATGAGATATTTTCTTCGCTCAGGGTTATGGGGACCTGTATGGCTATCGGACAGGGAGTCGGGGCTGCCGCAAAGTTGAGTCTTGAGCGCGGTATAGAACCCGGGTTGGTGCCGAAGCAGGAACTTGCTGAGATCCTGGATTCAGATGGAGTGATAAAGCGCCTCGATAACACGGTATAAAGCTGAAAGCAAAAGATTGATAATTGGTGAGGCGGCTTTCAAGTGAATAATATTTTCTCCCGGACTAATATTCTCATTTAGAGACCAATATGATATGGTTTGTTTTATTTACAGGAGAGCCAATCTGAAATGGATGGTCAATTCATATATGAGAGGATAGCATCTCGGTTTCGGGAGAGTATCCTCGATGGAAAAATTAGAAATGGTGATAAGCTGCCCTCTGCAAGAGACCTGGCTGAACAGTTTCAGACTTCTCAAATAACAGCAAATAAGGCACTAAATCAGCTGGCTGCCGAAGGGCTGATCCACCGGTCACCGGGCTCAGGAAGCATGGTAATCTATGCGGGGCCGGATCATAAATCAGGGGTATCTGAAATCCGGAAAACCAAACTGATAGGTGTAATTGTATTCGATATCGCCCATCCATTCTGGGCCGGAACAATACGGGGCATCGAAGAAGAATGCCAGCGCCACGGATATAATCTGCTGGTAGGTAATGATGAAGGAAAACTGGAAAAGGCGGAATCTTATATAGCAAATTTTGTTTCCCTCGGTGTGGAAGGTCTGATCTTTGTGCCCATTGGAACCAAAGATAAAAACTCTTACGAAATTGAAAACAGGAAACTGCTCGAACAGATAGAAAGAGCAGGTATTCCCTATGTATTGCTCCACAGAAGCATGGATACCTATGTTACCCCGGCAGCCCAAGTCGAAAACTACCAATCGTCATATGAAGCAACACGACTGCTGCTGAAGCAAGGGGTCCGGAATCCTCTCTGCATTTCACACTACTTCAGTCAGGTCGTCCTTGACCGGGAAAGAGGATTTGTTGAAGCCATGACCGATGCGGGGTTTAAGAATCCCGAACAAAGGGTCTATCATCTTCATCCTCTCGGTCAGACTGTCGATATCCGCGAACTCAATGAAGTTGCCGGTATGATGGAAGAGAATCGCCACATCGATGGTATTTTTACCATAGCCGCCGATATGTTAGTAGTAGTAATTCAGGCTATGAAGCAGTCCTCGGCTTGGGAGCATGTAAAGCTGGTAAGTTTTGACTTCAACAGATCGCTGTACCGGCATCGCAATATCATTGCCATGCTGGAAACGCCGTCGGTGGAGATGGGAATGCAGTCTGGAAATCTCCTCTTCAGACATATCCTCCATGAGTCTCCGTATAAGATGAGGACCCAGGTATGCCCCGTATTTCATATCAAGAAAAATCTGAAAGAAAGTCTGGATTCAAAAGGATATCTGAATGAACAGCATGTCAAAATCCACGACTGACAGTTATCATGCATGCTGGAGAAGCTGAAACCATGAAAAAACGTTTTCTTTATCAAACTATAGCCTCGGAGCTTATGAACAAGATTATCGATCGCACCTATGGAGAGGGTGATCTGCTGGAAAGTTCGGCTAATCTTATGCAGCGCTATAACGCTTCAGTTATCACCATCAATAAAGCTCTCGTATTGCTGGCAAACCTTGGATATATAAAAAGGATCCCGGGAAAAGGGAGTGTGGTTCAGCAGTCAGAGAGTAAACAGGATAAACCCCCTGGATCGCATTTAATAGGAGCCGTTGTCTATGATATGGCACATCCCGATATCTGGGCGAATGCAGTAAAAGCGATTGAAAACCAATTGTATCCGCTTGGCTATCAGCTCCTGGTAGGTAATAACGCCGGCAATGCAGAAAGAATGATAGAATACATAGACCAATTCTCTTCGCGGGGCATCGAGGGATTGGTTTTTGTTCCCCTTTCCGGGAGCACTGAAGAAGAATTTCATCAAATAAACACGCATATTGTAAAGCATCTTCTGAAAGTGAATATCCCCTTTGTTGTTATGAACCGGGTCCTGCATAATGCAGGCACAATTCAAGTAGGGTTCGATAATCATCAGGATGCTCTCGAACTGATGGATGCTCTGTTTGCACATAATTGCACTCATCCTCTGCTGTTGTCTCATCGCTTCCATAACAGCGAAATTAAAGATCGAGAAAGAGGGTTTCTGGAATCGCTGTGGAACCGCGGGGTAAGTGATCCAAAGCATACAATAATTAGATTACCTGATGGATCGGACAGCTCAACCCGACAGCTTGACTTTCTCTATTTTCTCGAGCAGGAACTGACTTCCAGGCCAGAGATAGATGCTTTGGTAGCTGTAGATGATCATATTCTCAAACTTCTTCAAATGGTAGTACAGTCGGGATCAATATTTGAAGAACATCCGGTTACGCTCACTGGATTCGGCACTGTTGATGACGTATTTTCCACTGGCTCGATTGATATCTACCAGCACCAGAATCCTGCATCCCTGGTTGAAGTTGCAATAGCTCATTTGCTTGATATCATTAACAACCGGTCACTGGGCATCACTCAGATCATACGTATTCCTTCAATTCTGACATTCGGCAGCAAAGCTTTATAAGCCATCTCCAGTTCCGCAAATCCTTCATATAGATCATACTATTTGACTTAATATTATATAAGTCCTATAATTTATAATATTATTATAAATCCGGGAGGCAGAAGAATAACTGATGGGGACAAAAACTATTCTTGAGATGGCACGAGATATTCCCGTGATCGCCGATGTTGACGTGCTGATAGCAGGCGGCGGTCCTTCCGGAGTTGCCGCAGCCGCAGCTGCGGCCAATTGCGGGGCAAAAACCCTGCTGATTGAATCTTATGGATTTCTTGGCGGCATGTGGACAGCCGGTCTGGTTCTGACCCTGGCCGGCTTTAATAATTGGCTTAAGCCATACCAGAGATGTGTGGATGGCATTGCCGGTCAATGGCTGCGGGCTGCTGCTGAGAAAGGGTTTGCTGAAGATTCTGAAGGATGGGTTGTCAATAGTGAACCCGAGGGAATGAAGCTTATAGCTGATGAGATTGTTCTTCAAGCCGGGGCAGATGTGCTGTTTCACACCCTTGCGGTTGAGCCGATTCTGGAGGATGGAGTTGTCAAGGGGTGTTTTATAGAAAATCTTGACGGGCGGAGTGCGATATTGGCCAAAGTGGTTGTTGACTGCACGGGAAACGGCGATATTTTCGCACGAAGCGGCGCCGCATTTGAGAAGAGCGAAAAAATGCAGCCCCTGACCCTCGCTTTTGATATAGGCAATATTCATGCCGATCCTCAAATCTCACATACTGAACCGCGCCGTCTGCCTATCGGACCGGAACCTGTAGAATTAACCGGAAAAATATTGAGAGAAAATGCTTCACGCAGACTTGATATCCATTTTGACTACGAACTATTCAATAAGGATTATGACAGGGGTAAACTGCCGTTATTCGGCGGGCCTTGGACCGGAGGAATGTGGAAAGATGTTGCTTGGATGAACACTGTCAGGATTGCGGCAGACGGATCAGATGCTCGTGATAAATCACGGGCAGAAATTGAAGGAAGGAAAAATGCCTTCAAGCTGGCCCGATATTTCTACGACAATGTTCCTGGTTTTGAGAATGGGAGAATACAGCGTCTGGCCGCTGAAATAGGCGTCCGCGAAACGCGGCGCCTTAAAGGGGTCTACTCTCTTACTGGGAATGATATTAAGCATTGCCGCAGATTCGATGATGCCATAGGACTCGGATGCTGGGCAATTGACATTCATCCCCGGGAAGCGCAGGCTAATCATTCACTGTATGTCCCCCTCCCTTTCGACATACCCTACAGAATTCTTGTGCCTGAGCAGGTTGATGGACTGCTGGCAGCTGGCAGAAGTGTATCCTGTGATCATGAAGCCCTGGCCTCGATCCGGGTAGGAGCTACTTGCGCCGTAACCGGGCAGGCTGCGGGGACGGCAGCTGCTATTGCCGCATCAGAGGGGATTTCTCCAAGAGACATTGATGTGCAAGTGCTGGAGGGATTGCTATGGAAACAGCAAGTTATTCTGGAGTTGTTGAACCGTCCGCTGAATACATAAGATTTATAATTTAACAGACAGCCTTCATTATGATAAAATTGATCATTCCAGAACTCCATTTGATTATTGCCAGATGCCGCTTGGCAGAAATATAGTAATCGACTCCTCCCAGGTTGCCTCTCGGTCAATTTTCCCCTCGAGCTTCTGCAAGGCATTTGTATTAGTCAGTCCTAGACCCGCTCCCCTGTAGACCCCGCCCGAGAAGGGTCTGCCTGACAAACCCGGTCAAAGATATGCATAACCTCAGGATCAATCCCATTCCCAGTATCTCTTACACTGAACAAAAAAACTGAATCTTCGCCTTTACCACTTTCACATTAATTGAATCTCCTTCAAAAGTGTTATTAAGAGCATTTGACAGCAGGTTCTGCAGCATCTGATTCAACCGGATTTCATCAGTAAATATTTCGATCTCTTGATTAACTACCTCAACCCGCAGAGCTACTCCTTTACTGATTGCCTGTTGCATAATGGCTCACCAGCCGCCGAGTTACCGCAACAGCATTCAATTCTTACTGCAGTGTAAGAACCCTGCTTCGGCCAGGGGCAATATCCTGAAGATCATTCACCAGATTTGCGAGCTGAGCACCTCCTCGTCAACCATTTCCAATTCCGGTCTTCGCATCTACTGTTAATGTCTATCTTTTATGGCCTCAATATAACCCCTGATATTAGTTAAAGTGCTGCGAAGTTCATGCTATGTCAGCAGCCAGATGCTACGCTGCATAGATGCCAAAGCAAGATCACTGGACATTTCCTGATTAAAAGCTTTGGCAAGCTTTCCAAACTCCACCCTATCAGCAATCCTGGATTTAAAGAAAAATCCCCTTCCCACCTTCAGAGCAGATGCTGCCAATTCCTTTACCGGAGATGCTAATGCCTGAGAAAACTATTGTCAAAAGCAGGGCAACTCCAACAGCAATAAAGCGTCACATACAGAGAGTAGTTAATATTTTCAGCAAGTTCCTGGTCAGCTCAGTCTCAATAGTTGGTTCTGGGCTGATGAACAGCATTCCCAGCATGCTCTGTGTGCTGGAGCAATGGACGGAAAGCCATTCCTCGGGATCAAAGTGCTCCCCGGGTATTTCCTTTGTGAATCGGCTATTACTATACCCTCATTGTCAGTCAATATTACTCGCTGACCAAAGTTACTTCCATCTCTTCTCAAGATATGTTGAAATATCATCCCAACCTCTTCCATGAGCATAATACCTAAGTAGCCAGTGCTCCATTCTGAGCATGAAAGTTGTTCAGTTCTGCTCTTCATAAACGACAATTTCCTGTTCCGTATCCTGAGTGACGTAGAGGGTATTAACACCTACAGCAACAATAATGACAATGAGAAATGCAGAAAAAGCTTTATATACAGGCTGTTCATGTTTTTTCACCCGATAAAAAAGCATACCCCGTTCCGAAATTTGTTCGAATATATTGCTTCGTCACCTGAAGCATGATCAATTTTTTTCAAGTTCAGGATGTGGACGTCAATAGTTCGATTAAAATCCCTCAAAATCAAGTCCGTAAGTAGCTTCAGCAAGCTGCTCAGTGGAACGCCCGTAAATGCTCGCAAACATCATCGCTGGTAAGCAGCTTGAATTCAACGAGTAAGCTAAGCGCTCCCCCAAGGCACAAACTCTTTTCAAGATCCGGGCCTATACGTCACCGACTGGCATGCCTGGCCCTGCGGTGGTAGGCATCGGGCAGTCGTCGAAGAATTGCCCGTACCCGGGCTGTAAGCTCACGCGGACTGAAAGGCTTAAGTACATAGTCATCCGCCTCGAGCATCCAAACCTGTTAAAGGATCCCTTCCGTAATTTCGCGGGCGGAAGCATAATAACGGCTACCCTGATTCTTCTCGAAGGGTCCGCAGACAGTAACGACCCCGGAAGCATTCAGCATCCAGTATTATCAGATCCGGTTTATTCTTGCGCCACCACACAGCTTGACGTACCATCATAAGCCGTCAATATCCGATAACCCTTCCTGTCAAGGAAAAGAGGATCAGTTTTGCAGTTTTTTTTGTTATCATCAACTATCAGATTTTGGGTTGGCTATGTAAGGAATCTCCATTCTTGACAACAGTATATCATAAGGATGGCTGATGAAACGTTAACTTCATTTCTTACCTTCACACTTTTAGCATAATTTTTAAATAATGGGCAGTTCTGACAAATTCTTTGTAAAATCTTTATATCAATGTTGTTCTTGATAGCAAATTTAAGAGTCTGGCTCAGTAAAAATGTACTGACTGGATTAAGGAGAACTATTTATGAAGAAGAACTATGTTGGCATTCTGTTTATTGTTTTAATCCTAACACTTTTACCGACAGTTGGCAGCTGTTCACCAAAAAGCCCCTGCGGTAGTCCGACTCAGACTTGAGATAAATGTTCGACCACCCGCCAACTGTTACAGAATCAATGGTTATGGTCTCCGGGATTATTTCCGATGCTGTACCAAAAGTGACGGTTAATGATACCCAAGTACAGACTACTTCAGAAGGGGCTTTTTCTTATCCTGCAGAATTAGCTTACGGCAGCAACAGATGTTGTAGGTATAATCCATTGAAGGGAAAAACCCAGTCTCAAGGACATTAACGGTTACCAGAAACCTTGAGCTGAACATCGATTCACCTGAAGATAATTCAATTGCAACTGAAGACTTGATTACCATAAGCGGTAAGCTGTCTGACCCATCGGCAAAATTGTTTATCAATGCAGCGAGGCGACCGTTGCTGAAGATGGAACTTATACTTTGAATTACTTCCAGCTTTACCACTCACAACCACTATCAACTTCAGAACCATTCTTGAAGGTGTAGAACCAATTACAAAGCGGTTACCGTTACCAAAGCCTTCAGCATTCGGAGCACGGCTGAGCGATTACTAAGTTGTGAAACCTGCCGCCTCAAGCAGACAGGTTTTTCTTGGAGACGCAAAAAAACCGCTGAAGCACGTCACTGCAGCAGCGGTTTGATTAGCACTCTAGGGAATTGAACCCTGCTGCCGGGATGAAACCCGGTGTCCTAAACCACTAGACGAAGGAGATATAATATATTGAATTCAGCACTTTTTCTTATCTGTCCAGTAGAAAATGAAAGATAAAAAATGTACGCCCGACAGGATTCGAACCTGTGACCCACGCCTTAAAAGGGCGTTGCTCTACCAGCTGAGCTAGCGGCCCCCGCAACGGATAGGAATATAGCAAGTTGCACCCAAAGTGTCAACCTTAAACGGGCTGATTTGATTAACAACTGCACCAATATCTGCATTTTCCTGAAATCGGGAAAATGCAGACTTCACCGGAAGGATCGTCTCCCGGAACGGGCAGTCCTCCTAATAAACACTCTTCCAGTAAAAATCACCATCCCCATATTTTCGCAGCTCCAGAGCCTGTAAAAGATGCTCCTCTTCAATATCAACCGCACCGTCCAAGTCTGCCAGAGTACGGGAGACTCGGAGTATTCCATGAAAAGCACGGGAAGATACCGCAGCCTCACTGGCCATTTCATGCAGCAGACGGGTAAGAGGGGGAGAGAGTCTGCACACTTTCTCCACTGAATCCGGCGGAATTTCACTGTTGCGCTTGAATGGAAATCCAGCATACCGTTCTTCCTGCATACCCACACCAGATGCTACCTGAACCCGTATCTCAGCAGTTGAAAGTACTCGCGATCCGGAATCATACCAGGAAAAATCCGGCTCTACCGGTACCCTGATATCGATCCGATCAAGAAACGGACTGCCGATTTTTTTCCAGTATGAATGAATCTCAGCCGGTGAGCACATGCATTTTGCCTGCGGCTGTCCCAACCGCCCGCAGGGACAGGCATTAACCACCATCAGCAGTTGAAAGTCGGCAGGGAACCAGATGTAGCGGCCATTATGATAAAAATCCACTCGCCGGTTCTCCAGCGGATCGCGCAGACGCTGAAGAATTCCAGGATGAATGGAAGCTGCTTCATCCAGTATCAGAACCCCCTTATGAGCCAGCGAAACATCACCAGGCTGACTGCTGCCCCCCCAGCCACCCAGCAAATGGTCCCGTTGAACACTCTGATACCTGAAGACAACAGGCGGACACCCACTGTTAGCTATACAGAACGGGTCCCCCTGATTGGACAGCGAATGAATCCGGGAAACTTCCAGTGAATCATCAGCATCCAAACGCGGCAGAATTCCCGGAAAGCGCTTTGCAGACATGGTTTTACCGATTCCGGGAGGGCCAAACATAAGAAGATGATGACGACCGGCTGCAGCTGCGGCCAGAACCCTTTTCAGCGGTTCCAGACCCTTCACCTCAGAAAAATCCGGAAACATTTCGGTACATTCAGAAAAAGAAAAATCAGAATCCGGCCGGCTTTCCGAAGAAACCTCAGCCTGATAATTGACCGCATTCATCTGTTCTGTCGTTACAGGGTTGCCGCTGTCAGCTGCTGTGAGCACTTCTGCGGCCTGCTTCAATGACTCTACCTGGTAAACAACAAGTCCTTGCTTTTCGACCGCTTTAATTGAACGCAAATAATCCGGTACTTGAGGGATAATGCAGTACCTGCATCCCTTCTGAACAGCAGCGATAACCGCACCGGTTATCCCCTTGACTTCCCGGACCCGACCAGTCAAAGACAACTCTCCCAATACCAGCACGTCATACAGCATTTTAGCTGATGCAGATCCAGCAAATGAGTCGACTTGATTGGGTGAATCCGCTATGAACGCATCAGTGTTTTTGAAATCATCAGCTGAATGTTCATTCTGCTGCAGGACAGCAAGGGCAATAGCCAGATCAAGGCCGGAACCAACTTTTTTGAACCCTGCGGGAGCCAGATTGACCAGTACCCGCTCTCTTGGAAACTTCAAACCGGAATTCCGTACGGCTGCTCTGACCCTTTCCCGTGATTCGCGTACGGCACTGTCCGGCAGACCGACTATCGAAAATCCCGGCATACCCCTTCGCAGATCGGCCTCAACCAAAATCAACTCTCCGCTGAACCCTTCATTTGCATAGCTGTAAATACTCATATTTTCCTCCTTAACTTTCCCGAGCACGAAAAAGCATGATCAGTGCTTTCCGTACTCGGGTCTATACTTAAGTACTTCGGAAAAGGAGGAAAATATTCAAATTTCAGAAAAAAAGTTTAAAATTGTTATTGTTTTCGCTTTTCATCAAGGCAAAGGGAAATTTCCTTTTGAACCATCGCATCGCACAGCTCATTGTACTCAACACCCGCATGACCGGGTACCCACTTCCAGACAACTGGCATGCGATCGGCCAACTGCTTGAGCTCAACCCAGTATTCCTTGTTTTTCACCGGTTTTTTTGCCGCAGTACGCCAACCGTTACGCTCCCATGAGTGAATCCAGGCAGTAATACCGTTTTTAACATATTGCGAATCAGTGTGAATAACTATCTTTTCAATAGTGAATCCGCTGGGATGAGAACTCCCGGAGAAATTACCCGATACGCTTTTCAGAGCCTCAATAACAGCCTTCAGCTCCATTTTGTTGTTTGTTGTCAGGTTCTCATGTCCCGATCTCTGCACTAATGTACCATCGGATGTAATTGCAGCAAAAGCCCAGCCGCCTGGACCGGGATTTCCTGAGCAGCCTCCATCGGTATATATAATCAATTCCTTATTCATGCCGCGATATTACCGCAAAAGCTTTTACTTTGTACAGCATTCAAAAAGAAAATCCTTAAAGACCCCATCCATGAAGAAAACGAAATATTAACCGCAATTACTCGCTGTAAGCTTTACTATAAAAGCAGAAAATATTAGTTTTATATTACCGTGTAATTTCACGAAAGCACCCTGAAAGCATTCGGGCACCTGCCGCCGATTCAGCAGACAGAAAAAAAATGAACCGTTTATCGGTCAAGGAGACTTTGTGGCTATTGTATCGCTGAAAAATGTAAAGAAAACGTATCCGCTGGGTAAAACTGAGGTTAAGGCTGTTCGAGGGGTTTCTTTTGATATTGCCCGGGGAGATTTTATTTCGATTGCCGGGCCTTCAGGCTCCGGAAAATCAACCATACTCAATATGATCGGCTGCATCGACGTTCCGACCGAGGGAACTGTCGAGCTGAACGGACATCTCACCAGCGATCTTAATGACCGGGAAATTACCCGTCTCCGGCATAAATTTGTTGGTTTTATTTTCCAGTCATTCAATCTCATCCCGGTTCTTACCGTCTATGAAAACATTGAATTTCCACTTCTGCTCGGGAAAAACGTTCCCGCCCCTCCGGAACGTAAAGAGTGGGTCAATTACCTGATGGATGAAGTGGGACTTAAAGACTGGACGAAACATCGTCCCAACGAACTCTCCGGCGGGCAGAGGCAGAGAGTCGCCATTGCCCGGGCTCTGGTTACAAAACCGGAACTGGTTCTGGCCGACGAACCTACCGCCAATCTCGATTCAGAAACCAGCGAAGCCATAATCGGGCTTATGAAAAAAGTTAACCAGGACATGGGCACCACCTTTATATTCTCCACTCATGACCCGACCATTGTAGATCTGGCGGAGCATATCATCCGGCTTCGGGACGGACTTATTGACTCGGAATATCGACGGGATACCGAGGGAGGCCGCTGATGCCGGTCATTTTCCGCATAGCACTGCGAAATCTCAGGGAACACAAATCAAAAACCCTCATAGTCGGAACCATTATTGCCGTTGGGATCATGGTCATGACCATCGGAACATCACTGATTGATACTGCAACCCTCGGCATAGAAAAAAACTTTATTGAAAACTATACCGGGAATATCCTTATCGGCGGGATATCAGAAGATGATCTCTCAATTTTCGGAGTTCAGTCGTTGGGCGGTATAGAACCTACCCCCCAGATTCCCGAATACGCACGCATCATAGATTATCTCGAAAACCGGGACGATATAGAAGTTTTCACTCCGCAGATCAGCGGATTTGCATCGATTGCAACCGAGAATCAGCCTGATCCCGATGCCCGCGGCATGACCTTCCTGTTCGGGATAGAACCGGACTCCTATCGGGAAATGTTCGATAAGGTCGCAATTTTAGAAGGAAAATTCCTGGAACCTGGTGAAACAGGCATCCTTCTTGCGCAGAGCAACAGAGAACGCTTAGAGAAACGGCTGGAAATTTCACTTACAGTGGGTGACAAGCTGCGGCTGACAGGATTCAGCGATGTCGGTATTAAGATTCGGGAAGTGGAAATTATCGGATTCTACCAGCTCCTCTCGGAAACAGACGGCATCAACATGAGCTCCTATATTGATCTGGATACGCTGCGAGCCCTCAAAGCCATGAACCTGGGCGGATTCAGCACGGTGGTTCTTGACGAACGGCAGACAGATCTTCTGGAAGCGGAAAACTTTGATGACTTATTCAGCAGTGAAGCCTTCGACTCCTCGTTTTCCGACTCATTCGGTGATTCATTTGCCGATGCCCCGGCCGTCACTCCTGCTTTTGATTTCGATGATCCTTTCAAGGGGTCATCTGCTGACGCTTCATTAGAGCCCTCGGACACTGATATCAAATCTTTGCCGGATGAGCAGCTTTTATCCGATCCTGACGCTAGAAGCGGAGGCAGCTTTGAATTTATCCTTCTCAGTCTCAAAAATCCCCGCAGGACTACCCGAACCGTCAATGAGCTGAATGAATGGTTTATCAGTGAAGGAATTGCCGCTCAGGCAATGGATTGGAAGGGCGCAGCCGGTCCCTTCTCCTCGACTGCTGATGTGGTGCGAAGCGTCTTTAACGTTGCCGTCCTGCTGGTGGCTTTTGTGGCCTTAATAATAATCACCAACACCCTCCTGATATCAATTATGGAGAGAAAACGGGAAATCGGCACAATGCGGGCCATCGGTGCCGGAAAAGGCTTTGTTACGGTAATGTTTACCAGTGAGATCACGGTGCTCTCGCTCGTCTTCGGTATTATTGGTCAGCTCGCCGGACTTGGTGTATTGGGCATAGTCAACTTGATCGGCATCAAAGCAGGAAACAGTCTGGTGGAAATCCTCTTTGCAGGTCCTGTTCTGAAACCCGTTGTCAACCTGTCGACGCTGGCTGTCGACCTTGCAGTCGTTCTGGCCATCGGTATCCTGGCAAATATTTATCCGGTGTATGTAGCCCTGAAAATTCAGCCTGTAAAGGCTATCAGCAGCGTGTAGGAGATAGAGATGAAACTTATCAGGCTGGCAGCAAAAAACTTACTTCGCCAAAAGCGCCGCTCTATTCTCCTCGGGTCGGCTATAGCCTTCGGTATTCTCTTTGTTACTCTGATAAATGGATTTACCGGAAGTTTTATAATAAATGTGGGTGAGAATTTTTCAAATCTTCTAGCTGGTCATATTTTCATTGATGGTGTGGAAAAATCTGAAACCGGCAAGGAACTCTATATTATCAGAGATGATTCTGCTTTGATGGATGCCGTTGATGCCTCTGGCATAGATTACCGTTTCCTGACAAAACGTTCGGAAATCCGCGGCAGTCTGCTCTTTGAGGGGAATGGAATAAATCAGTCCATTGTCGGGGCAGACTGGTCCAGGGAAAGCTACTTCAAGGAACGTATTATCCTGAAAGAGGGATCATTCGACAATATGGCGGATCCTCAGGCTTTGATAATCTCTTCAAAAATAGCCGATCGTCTGCAGGTTGAGCTCGGAGACCGGGTTATCGTAAAAATGCAGACCTATACCGGGCAGCAGACTGCCGGTGATTTTACAATCGCTGCCATCAGCATTGATACCGGGCTGTTCGGCTCCATATCGTGCTACGCAAATCTCGATTATGTCAATGAACTGCTGAATCTTGCTCCCGACGAGTACCTGACCCTTGGTATTTATCTTCCCGAGCTAGTCGACACAGAACCTTCCACAGACAGCCTCATCCCTGAGCTGGAAAAACGGATCAGCTTATTCAGCCGGGAAACTGCAGGAGATGAAAACCCCTTCATGGCTATACTGGAACAGCAGGAGGAGGAAGAGTGGGAAGGCATCCGCTACCGGCTCTCAAACATCAATGATATTCTCAGTGAGGTTGAAGAGATTGTAAGAATTCTCAACATTGCCAGTATTGTCATCCTGCTGGTACTCTTTGCCATCATTATGGTCGGTATCACAAACACCTTCCGGATGGTCATGTTTGAACGTATTCAGGAAATTGGAACGATGCGGGCTGTAGGCATGCAGCGATCCGAGGTTCGGCAGCTGTTCCTGCTCGAGGCACTGTTCCTGGCCCTCTTCGGCCTGGCAGCAGGCTATCTGCTCACGGCCGGGGCAATGGGCATTCTCTCAAGCATTTACTGGGGCGTTGATACACCGCTTTTCATGCTGCTGAAAAACGGCTATATGACATTTACCATTACCGCAGGACAGATTCTGCTGAATATCGCAATTGTCACCCTGCTGACTCTGGCTGCAGCTTTCCGTCCCTCTGACAAAGCCGCCCGGCTGGAACCTGGCGTAGCACTGGCTACAGAAAAGTAGCATTTGACCCTTCAGCGGTTTAGCATCATATTATGATCAACTGCTGAAGAAAGCGTAAATATTTTTCCAAGAGAGGTTTTCGATGTCCACGGACAGATACAGAATAAAAAAACTGCATTATCGTGTCGTTATGGCACTTTTTGTGATGCTTCTGCCGTTTTCCGCTGCAGCGCTCACTCCTGCGGGTTACGGTGCAATTCTGGAAGATATTGACAATCTTCAGAATTTCGGTGATCGGGATTTTACTACCATCTATTCTATAGTATCGGAAAAGCCTGGGGAAGAGCGTGAAGTTCTGGAAACCCGCCTGTTCCGCCGGGACCGGGATGATCTGTTTCTCCTGATTATCATCTCCCCGGAGATTCAGAAAGGTCAGGGCTATCTGCAGGTTGAGAACAATCTCTGGTTCTATGACCCCGAAAGTCGGATTCGAGCACTCTTTCGGTTCGGGAAAATATCCAGAACTCTGATGCCAAAAACAATGATTTCATGGTGCAGACACTTGCTCAAGATTATATCGTTACCAGTCATGATGAGAGCACTCTCGGCGGCGTTCCTGTATATGTTTCTCGATCTCGAGGCAACCAACGATGAGGTAGCTTATCCAAAAATGAAACTCTGGGTACGGCAGTCGCCTACTCTTCCCATGAAGGCCGAGGAATACGGTTTCTCTGGTCGATTGATGCGCAATTCAGCCTATCTCAACTATGTCAAGGTTGGAGAAAAATACTTGCCCACAAGAATTCTGCGCCGATATGCTTAACATCGGTGAAAAAACCCAGATTACCATGACCAGTCCGTCAGTAACCACCCTGCCTGACTATATTTTCACAAAAGGCTTATCTGGAACAGGTAAATAAATGATGAGCAAGAGATCGCAGGGATCGTCAAAGTGTTTTGCAGCCGCCGTAATTTTCATCTCAGCCGGGCTGCTCTTTGCAGAAGACGGACAAGTGGATGAGTTTCAGCAGGAAATGAATGACTTCGAAGATCCTTTCAGCGATCCTTTTGCCGATGACTTCGAAGATCCTTTCAGCGATCCTTTTGCCGATGACTTCGAAGATCCTTTCAGCGATCCCTTTGCAAACGATAGTGATGATTTTGACGATATATTTTTCGAGGATACCGGAATAACCGAACTGGCCCCGGAAACAGAAGAGTATACCGAAACCTACGAAACGTTTCTGATATCAGAAGCCCTGAACTGGGGCGGCAGATTCAGCGGAAAACTTGACCTTGGCTGGGATTGGGAAAGCTATAATGATGGTCTGGCATGGGAAGATGCTTCAGGATCAGCATCCCCGTCAGCATCAGCATCACTCTATTTTGATGCCCGCCCCGAACTCGGCTATCGGGTATTCGGCAAATTTTTCATTGAAACCCAGGCCGGCGGGTTCGGCGCTCTGGGAGATCTTGGACTGGATCTTTCAGCCGTCAACTTTACCGATAATGACGACGGATCTATCAGTTTCTCCACCAATCCCGATTCCGATCAAGACGCAGACAATGACAGTAACGAGAATGAAAGTGATCCGACTCCCCTTTCTTTGACCCTTGGGGTCCAGGAACTGTTTGCCGATTTCCAGCATGATGACAGGCTGTTTTTCCGTTTTGGTAAAAGCTTCGTCAAATGGGGCGTAGGCTATTTTTTCAGCCCTGCAGATGTTATCAACCTTGATTCCATTGATGCCGAAGATCCTGCTGCCGAACGGCAGGGTCCCCTGAATTTTCGCATCCAGTACCCATCAGGCATAAATAATACCTACTTCTATATTCTTGCCGACCAGATAGCTGAGCCTGAAGATATATCCTTTGCCGGAAAGTATGAATGGGTTACGGGAAACTCGGAAATCGGTCTGGGAGCTCTGTATTCGATCAACGGCGTTCCTAAGCTTATGACAACCCTCTCCTCCTCTGTCGGGGAAGTCCGAATTTTCGGTGAGAGCGTACTTTCTTACGGATCCAGCCGGGTCTTTGTCGCTGAATCCAAAATCCAGCCGGAATTTGATGCTGACGCTGCAGAAAGTGAAAAATACACAGCTCTTGATACTTTCACCATCGACTCTCTGCCTCTTTTCAGTGCAACTGCAGGATTTTCCTATAATCGATCGGATCCCAATATTTTTATTGTCGGACAGTATTTTTTCAACGGCGAAGGCTACGCTTCCAACCCGATCATAGACAGTGAAAACGGGAAAACTCTTCTGGATGCCGCAGCCTTTCTGCTGCTCAATCCTGATGCCAACGGTCTGGCAAAACCGGAAAACGAGCAGCCGGATGACTATAAAGAACCACCCGCTCTGGGATTCGGGGATATATCAAATTTTGGACAGCACTATGGGGCTTTAGCCCTCTCCTGGAACGAAATTGCCGAGACTGATCTTTCAGCAAACCTGTTCTGGATAGGAAATCTGACCGACGGCTCAGGCATAATCTCGCCCACTCTCAGCTGGAGCATAATTGACAGGCTCTCTGCTTCTGCAGGAGTAAGAATGACCTATGGTACCAGTGGTACCGAGTTTGCCGATCCTGCCGGCCTTTTCGCTCAGGACCCGGAAGACAATCCGCAGGACCCGACCTTTTCGTTTACCCTGCAGTTCTCGATCGGGGGAGGAAGTTTCTAATGCAGTACAAAAAACCCGCGAAATTACCAGAACCAACAGCAATCCTGCCCTTCATCAAGGCGGTTATCTTCGTTTCCATTATCGTCTTTACCGGTGCGTCCTTTTTCTCCTGCAACGGCTTCTACGAACCGGTGCCTGACGCTCCTGTTATTACTGGCGGGAGCATTTCGGGAGATTCCACTACTGAACCTGCCATTCTCATCACCTGGAGCCCGGTGGCTGATTCGGGAGGATATACCGTGTACCGCAAAGCTGATACCGAATCCGAATCCGACTACAAAGCCATCGGATCGACCCCTGCAGGGCAGCATTCATACCTGGACCGGGATGACGAACTGGAACTTGGCAGCAGCTACTCATACAAAGTCAGTTCCTACGGCTATTGGCACGGGGTTGAGGGACTTCAGAGCAGTGCAGCAAAAACGGTAGATTTTTTCCTCACCCCTGTGTGGAAGGTGCTGACAGAATTGTCAGAAATTGCAGATCCCGGCACGGTAAAGGCCATCCGTACAGCCTTGGCACCAGGCAATATCCTCTACTATGCCTACAGCGATTCCACCGGCAGCCTGCAGGCCGGCCGCATCCTGGAAGAGGAAGATGAAGAGAACGATGGCGACTACATTTACGAGCTGGAAAAATTTTCCGGCTTTTCAGCAAACACCGACGCTGTAAATCCAGAGTTCAATCTTTTATATGCAAACGGAGCACTCTATCTCGGCTATGCCGATACCGATGAGGAAGCCGCTGTTTCCAGAGGTTTGAGCGTCCTGCAGATTACTGCCGAAGAAAATGATGACGGAGATACCGAATGGAAATCGAAGTTTATTGGAACCCGAGGCTTTTCTGAAGGCAGTGTCTCCTCAATAAGCTTCGCCGCAGAGGGGTTCGGTGATTCGGCTATGCTGTATGTCGGCTATATCGATTCGGGTTCCGGGCTGCAGATACAGAAAAAGGCTCCAGAATCCGGCGGAACGACATGGACCGATATTTCTCCGCTAGATCCAGATACAAGCCTGAAGGTCAGCGATGCCGAAGACGCGCAGCTGCTGCTCACCGCAGTATCTTCCCTGCTGGCACTCTATACCTTCACAAGCGATCCAGATACTAGAAAACTAGCGGTAATCAGCACCTCCGACAACAAGATCGGCAGTTCCTGGAATCCCTACGATGCTAACCTGACGGAGATTCAGGAAGTCGATACCTTTTCGGCCGTTGTTTCCGGCGGACTCCTCACCATTGCCGCTTTTACAGAATCTGACCAGACTTGGTACATTCTGCAGGAGGAAGATAACTCATGGTCGAGTCTACATGATAAAGAAAGTTTCCCGGGAGTTTTTACAGATAAAAACCTTGCAGCCCCCTTTGCCTTGGAGGCGGCAGGCGACAGTCAGATCATTATTACCGCTGCAGATGCCGGCGGCCTGGAAGCTGCCGTATTTGATCAGGATACAGAGAAATGGTTTTCGTACGGCAGTCCCGGCGGTTCCAGTTCAACGGATTCACCAAATCTTCATTTTTCAAATGGAACCTACTATACTGCATGGGTAGAAAATTCTGACATTCGCATATCCGTCGGGCGCTGATACGACCCGGGAAAATCGATGGCGAGTGCCGCAGAATTCCCTCTACTGCTGCCGATTCTCCCAGTGCTTGAGCCCCTCCAGCACTCCGGCTGCATGATCTTCTCTGGAAAAATATACCTGTGAATGCTTTCTCAACTCTTCAAGCTCAGGTTCATAGTTTCCTACCACGATACCCAGCATTCTGCCGTACAGCATATCCCAGTCGTTACCGGAATTCCCCGCAGTATAGATATGCTGCATGGGAATCTTCCATTTACGCGAAATATAGCGGATCGCATGCCCTTTCGAAGCCCGGTAGGGAAGAACATCGAGATAGACTCCATGGGAAAAAACCAGGTTGTAGGCAAGCTTCCATTTTGCCAGCTCATTATGGACCAGCGGCAGGGTTTCTTCCGGAGATACGCTGGCATCAATTGTATAACTGACTTTGAAGTCCCGCTGGGCCGCAGGATTCTCCTGAAGGCTGAGAAACGGCAAGGCGCCAAGAGCTGCTTTGACCTTCTCTGCCTTCCAGTTTCTGCGGATGCGCGACATCCAGCCTTTGTCAAATATTTTCAGTTCATTATAGTAAATTTCTGTCCCCACCGAAGCAATCACAATATCAACATTCTTGATCCCACTTTCCTCCAGAACCTCCATAGCCGAATCCCTATCTCTTCCGGTGGCAACCCCGAATCCAAGACGCCCGCGGCTGCGCTCAATATGCTCGAGCAAAGCGGGAAGCTTCTCATTGTTTCCCAGCAGAGTATCGTCTATATCAGAGATCAGCAGCTGCTCGATGGTATCAAAACGCTTGCCGATACTCTGCACCTCTTTTTCAACCAGGACATACGCATCTTCCTTTTTCAGGCTTTCCAGCTGTTCAACATAGGTATCACAGTGATGTCCCCAGGTATATATCCTCCGGGTTGAATTGATACCCTGCTCAGAAAGCTCATTCCAGACAGACTGATCAGTGAGAATTTTCTTCATCTTTTCGGCAATCGATTCCGGGTGCTCAATATCTGCCAGAAGACCGCTGGCGCAGTTTTCCACAATATCAACCGGACCACCTTTATTAGTCGCTACAAACGGCAGCCCGCAGGCAGATGCCTCAATAAAGGTCAGCCCGAAAGTCTCGAGGAAGGAGGCGCTGACAAAGACTCCTCCTTTCAGAGCTGCGATGCGATACAGTTCAGGAACATCCCGCTCAGTATCGTGAAATTTGGGTACAGCCATTTTCCCATACAAGTCATACTTGTCCATTGATAGAAGGATATCAGTCAGAACCTGCTGCTCACCCTCTCCCATATCAGAAATATCATTACGAATACCGGCAAATATGGCCAGATTGGCTATTGCCTGAAGTTCCTTGTCCCTGCCGTAGACATCAATAAGCATGTCGATATTCTTGCGTGCGTCCGGCCGGCACAGAGTGAGAATCAAGGGTTTATCCGGTTCAAAATGAAACCTTCTCAACTCATTCAGCGTGCGGTTATGGGCCTGTTTGGTCTCCTCCCGAATCTCACTCCCGGGCAGTTCGTAATCATAATAGGGAAAAAACTTATCCAGTTCGAGTCCGGGAGCAATAATCGCATAGCGAGGTATGCTGCGATGCTCATACTGCCCATAGAGTTCCTCTTTTTCATATTTGGTACTGGCAATCACGAGATCCGCATTGGCAAGCACCTCTTCTTCGGTATCGATCCGGGTGGCAATATCAAACCGCTTGACCGCATCATCATAGGACATCCCGCTGGACTGAAGAAATGAAAGCTTGTTCCTACCCAGTGAGTGGGCGGTAAAAACCAGCGGTATGCCGAAGGTACGGGCTATCTGGGCGGCTATATAGCCAGAATCAGCATAATGCCCATGCACAGCATCAGGAATCCTCCGGCGACTCCGGATATACTCGATCAATTTATCGGTATATTCATCGAGATACGGCCAGAGCTTCTCCTTGGGTAGATACTTAAAGCCGCCGCAGGACAAACGTATAATCGAAGCCTTATCGGTAAGCGGTTCTTCTGACCCACTGTAGATATCACTTACCCGCTTGTCGCGAATTAGACGGGTAGCAAGATCTATATGCTGAATTTTTGGAGAGTTCGAAAGATTTTTCACAAGTTCGACGACATACCGAGTCTGACCGCCGGTATCCGCATCCCTTCCGAACTCGATGTTTTCGCCCCTTATGAGGCCGTGAATATTAACCATCAACAAGTACATTGTAATTATTCCCTTAGAGCACTAAATATTTTATCCAAAACCTGACACTCTGATATAATAGTATATAGAGAGTAAAAATGTAATACCTGTTACCTCAATTCTCAATAATTTCCATTAATATCATCATATTTATTTAGTATACTAATTTTCATTCCTTGACAGCAAGCAAAGAAACAGTCCATAATTTGATTGACAAAACGGTTTTTTTTCAGGAGCACTTTATGTATGCAGGCCGGGGCTTTGAGGTATCCGAACTTGGGGATGTTGATGTATTTCTCAACGAAGGATATTACCATTTATTCCATCTGGTTTTGCCTAACCACGACTATATTGCCCACGCGGTAAGCCATGACGGGTTTCTCTGGCGCAGGGTTCGCAATGCCCTGTTTATCGGGGAACCGGGAGACTGGGACGATGACATGCTTTGGACCATGCATGTCAGCGAGGATCCGGACTGGCCATCCTCCTTTAGAATGTTCTATACCGGCATCTCCCGAAAGGAAGCCGGCAAGATTCAGCGCATCGGCATGGCACGCTCCAGCGACCTGTATCATTGGGAAAAAGTTTCATCAGCTAACTACCCTCTTTCCATATCCGGACCGCACTATGAAACAGGAGTGGACGAGGGACGCCACTGGGTCAGCTGCCGGGATCCATTCTTCTACCACGAAGAGGATGTCCGATTACTGCTGGTAAACGCCCGTGTTTCCAACGGTCCGGTGGTCCGGCGGGGCTGCATCGGCATGGCGAGGGAAACAGAACCCGATACCTTTATCTGGGAACGCCCGCTGTTTTTACCCCGGATGTATGATGATATCGAAGTACCGGGACTCCATAAAATAAAAAACCGATATTATCTGATCGGTAATATAAAGGAAGACATAAAAATCCATTACTGGCATGCAGATACCATATTTGGTCAGTATGAATCATATTCATCCAATGTTCTGCTTCCCAAAGGCAACTATGCTGCCCGCATAATCCGGGTTGATGACCGGTACCTGCTCTGGAACTTTTTTACCAACCACCAGGCGGAAATACAGACCACCATTCTCCCGCCGCCGACTGAGCTGAAAACTGAAGAAAATGGAGAGCTGTACCTGACCTCCTATTGGCGCTTTGATGAAAAGGTCAAGAAAAAACTTATCGGAGATCAGCTGTTTCCCATGCGCCAGATTTTCGGAAATTCAACCGCTGACGCTGCTCAAGGCAATGACGGAGTCATTCTTGAATCCCGCAGCGGATATGAAATATTTTATATTAAACCTATGGCGACAGATTTTCGTTTGCGCTACTCCATCTACCTTGAAGGATTAGGTAAAACCGGAGTCGTTTTCAGAGCGGATGACGAGGCTAACGGGCACTACCTCAGCCTTGACATGATTCACGGATTTGCTCAGGGCAGGATATGGGGAGAGCGGGCAAACGGCGGCATCGAAAACGCATTTTTCTACCAGACCATTCAGAATAACAAATTTGATCCGAAAAAACGCGAATACCGCCAGATAGAGGTTATTGCCTTCGGGGGATATATAGAACTTTCCATTAATGGAAAAATCATCCTCAGGTATGTTGAAACCAGCTATATGGAGCAGACAGCTCTCGGTTTCTATGTAGAGAGCGCAAAAATCGATATAACTAACCTGAGCCTCGATATTCTTGACGGACCGGTTGAGGAAGACCACCAGGTTCTCTAGAATCTGTCAGCTCACCGGTACTAATTCAGACAGTCATTCAAACCAGAGTACTTCAGACTGCAAACAGCGAGGGACAGTGATCCAGCCTTGACTTTTACCGAAAAATGGATAGGATTTCTGCATGACTATTGTAATTCTGGGTGCCGGAAGAGTAGGCTTCAATCTTGCCCGTCAGCTTATTAATGAACACAAAGAAGTTGTTGTAATCGAGAAAGATGCCGACCGGGCCCGAGATCTTTCCCGGCAGCTTGACTGCATGACCGTTAACGAAAGCGGCAACAGCATCGAGGGACTGAAAAAAGCCGGAGTTGAAAATGCCGACTTTTTCATCAGCGTATCAGAATCAGATGAAATAAATATGATTTCATGTGCTCTGGTATCCAGCTCCTTCAAGAAGCCGATCACGATAGCCAGGGTAAGAAATCTTGATTATTCACGCACGTGGGATCAAAGTCCGGGATTTCTGGGCATCAACTATATTATTAACCCGGAAATTGAAGTCGCCCATGCCATAGCCCGCGCAGTTGAGTTCGGCGCAATAAGCTCTGTAGTCGAGTTTGAGACATCCAACCTTCAAATGCGCAACTTTCAAATTCGTAAAGAATCAACGTTTTCCGGGCAGCGGGTGGAAGAACTGCGAAAAATCATTCAAGTTCCATTTATCATAGCAGCCATAGCCCGCGATGAAAAGATGATAATCCCTGAAGGCACCACTATATTGAATCAAGGTGACCAGATCTGGGTACTGGCCGAATCAAAGGATTTTAAAATCCTGCTTAAAAATATTCACGAATCCGAAAAGATCCTTAAGGATATAGTCATTGTAGGCGGCGGAAATATCGGCATGTATGTTTCTCAGTATCTGCTGGCTAACAGACTCTCAAAAACATGGATGTTCAAAAACTTCGGACATAAATCGTTTATGCGATCAAAAAGGAATGTCCATATTGTCGAGAGCGACTACAAACGCTGCAAGGAACTTGCTGAACTGCTTCCCGATGCTCAAATTACCAATGCTGACATTTCGGAGGAACATGTTCTGGAAGAAGGACGTTTTCAGAGCTATGATCTGCTTATAGCAGTAACCGGCAATCAGGAATTAAATATTGTTACTGCCGCCTATGCGGGAAAGGCCGGTATTCCTCACTCCATTGCCTTAGTAAAAAAATACAGCACCGCAGCAATGGCTCTCAATCTGGGAGTCAACGTAGCAATCAGTATCAATGAGACATTAGTAAACAGCATACAGAAAATAATCCGAAAAAATTTCGTACGCAGTGTCTACAATTTCAGCGATTCCAATCTGGAAATGATGGAATTATCCCTTGAGAACCGCACCGAACTTCCTGGAAAAAAAATCAGGGACATCATGCTGCCGGGAAAACCTCTGATAATCATGATAACCCGGAAGGGCAGTCATATTATCCCTTCCGGCGACTTGATACTTGAAAAAGATGATTTCCTTATGATTATAGCCAGCAAGGAATCTATTCAGGAGCTTGAATGATCAATTGGCGCGCTCTCCTGCACGTCCTCTCTTTTATAGTGATTATTGTTTCACTGTTTATGGCGGCACCGATTGCCGTTGGAGCAATATACCGGGAATGGGATTCTGTGATATCTTTCTCGCTGACCGCTGTCAGTTCTCTGACCTTTTTCGGTTTTGTGTTTCATAAAACCCGAAGTTCCGGAAGATTTTCTTTCACGACCAGAGACGGCTTTCTCCTCGTATCCCTGAGTTGGGTAATTGTCAGTGCCGTAGGATCTGTACCTTTTGTTATTACTGGAGATATACCCAGCTATACTGAAGCCTATTTTGAAACCATGTCGGGCTTTACAACAACTGGCGCTCCATCCTTACAGCGATAGAATATCCAACAACTTTCATGCGATGCTTTTCTGGAGATCTCTCACCACTGGCTGGGCGTAGAAGGTATTGTTGTCCCAGAAGCCGTAATGCCGCTTATCGGAATTGGCGTAAATGCCTCTAATCCAGGCGAGTCTCCCGGCCCGGAAGGTTGATAAAATTGTCCCCGTGCTACGGGAAACGGCTAAAATACTTTGGGTATCTATATCGGACCCAGCGCCCTGAAACCGTGCTCGCTTTCGGCGGTATGAATCTATTCGACGCGCTCACCCATACCTTTGGAACAATGGTCACTGGAGTGATTCTCGCCGAAGGGGGCCAGTGTCGATTCTACCCATCCCTTTTATCCAGATTGTTATTACGGATTTCATGGTGCTGGCTGGTATAAACTTCGGCCTCTATTTCACTCTTCACGGGGGTGATTTTAAAACCCTCCGCAAAAACACTGAGCTTCGTGTGTATCTGGCTATTTTCGGATCCACTCTGCTGGTCATGGTTAATCTGCTTACATCCGATTCTACGCAGGAGCAGGAAAAAGTCTGCTGCTAGCCAGCTTTCAGACAGCAAGTATTTTAACAACTACCGGATATGCCGCTACAGCAGATTTTGATCTCTGCCGTTTTTCCAAGGCAGTACTTTTGTGCTCATGTTTATTGGCGGCAGCAGCGGATCAACGGCGGCGGTATCAAAGTTGTGAGAATAGTGGACATTTTCTTAAGCTGGCTGGTAACGAGATGAAATACCTGCTCAACCCCGGGCGTAAGTATACCATGTGCATGAACGGAGAAGCCATAAGAGTGCGACATGGTCTACACCGTTACTGGGTTTATATTTCTACAGGTTTGCTGCCTTAATCACACTTGCTGTAGCAGCCAGCGGCATAGACTCGCTCTCCTCACTATCTATGGCACTGGTAACGCTGGGTAATATCGGACCCGGATTCGCAAGGTCGGGACCAACTCAAATTATCACTTCACATGGCACCATGGATTCACTGGCTGCTGAGCTTTTCCCATGATGATTGGAAGACTTGAGGTATATATAGTTTTGATAATCCCGACGCCCCTGTTTCTGGGAAAAAATAGCCCCAGTCCGATATTCCTTACTAATATTTCAAGATGCAGTATAGAAGGAGAACTCATCGCTCTGCTGTCAGTTTGATGATATGGAACCTGAACTGGGTGGAAACTTACCCCACTGACCGCCCCGGCTCCAAGACGCTTCGACTGCGGCTTCAAAGGCGGGAAACTATCTGCCCTGCCTGAACGCCAGCCAAGATCTCCGCCTTTGCTTTACTTCTCTGACATGTAGAGTAATCCCGGCTATTGCCCCCAAAATTTCCAATTCCTGTTGTATTTTCCGCAGCAGCTGTTCAGCCTGATCGCGATCCTTACTAAACATGCGACTTGCTTTCATTCCATAATGGGGAAATATAGCACAAATTCTCTGGCTCCGCTACTCTCATTCCTATTTGACATCAGGTCATCTTCCGCCTGATTGACCACTGATAATTTTTCCCATGATATTTCATGAAAATACGCAGGAATCATTCGACAACACAAGACGGCCGTCAGGTAGATACCATACGGATAGAAAACCTCAGGTATTCACTGGTCATCACCTACGGAGCTTACCTGAAATCTTCCAAGCCCCAGACCGGAGCGGTCGACCGGCAGAAATAACCCGTAATTTTCAGCTTGTGGGATTATGAAAATCCTTCAAATTATATAGGCACCATCGGCAGATATGCCAACAGAATTGCCGGCGCCTGCCTTCCTCCGGCAATATTTCCATTATCTGGCCGAGAACCCCCAATGCACCCGTCAGCCGCACGGCGGTCCCGGCGGATTCAATACAAAAGTGTGGGATGCCTATCCCTTGAGAGAAGAAAAACGGGCATCGGTAAAACTGGCTTTGACCAGCCCCGACTCAGATCAGGGCTTTCCTGGAACCCTGGATGTCACGCTGACCATTACCCTGACCGAAAAGAATGAATTGATATTTCTCTATGAGGCAGTAACTGATGCCGAGACGCCGGTCAGCCTGACCAACCACACCTACTGGAACCTTCGCGGAGTTTTTACCCGGGGATCAATATATGACCAGGAAATCCTGATTCATTCGAAGCGGATAGTCGAGGTTGACGAAAATCTGCTGCCTACCGGAAATCTCCTTAATGTTGCCGGAACACCATTTGATCTGCAGGAAAAAACCCCCATTGGCAAAAACATCGCCATTCCCAATAAAGGTCTCGGATTTGACAACAATTATGTACTGGAAAACCGAAGCAATAAAGCTGAAGTAAACAAAGCGGCAGAAGTGTTCGATCCGGTAACCGGAAGACGAATGGAAGTCATAACCAATGCACCAGGACTGCAGTTCTACTCCGACAATTTCTCCCAGCCAAATCACGCCGCCTACTGCCTTGAAGCGGGAGAGCTGCCCGATGCAATGAACCAGCCGAACTTTCCCTCACCGGTAATCAAACCGGGAGAACTCTATCGCCAGGTAACTATCCATGCATTCTCAGTCGACTGAAATTGGTTTCATCTCTCGCAGCATTTCGGTATAATAACGCGGCTCGATATAATCCCGGGAAATCCCCAGCAAATCCAGGGTATCCAGAAGCTTAGCCTTTGCCTGCTGCACCCGGATTACTTCGAATTTCTCAAGCAGGACTTCCAGCTCTATAAAGGAACCGAGGCCGGTAATATCAGAGATTTCCAGCGTGAAATTTCCGCTGTGATAGGCTTCTCCCCGCTTCTCTTTACAGATTGAGATTATATATCCAGATTCCTGAGCAAACCGGGTAAATGCTTCAGGATCTGAAACACCAAACTCAATCTCCTCATTTACCTCTATTCCATCCTGAAGCGTTTTTCTCTTTTTTGTAACCAGAGCGGAATCTTTAAGCACTCTCAGCCGGAACTGTGTAAGCAGCGGTTCTTCCGGCAAGCTGAAATAAGTATCAGACTTGATATAGGACCCGGAAAACTCCAGCTCCGGAATATCCCGAATCTTACGGGAAATCAAACCAGTATTATCAATATGGGCTTTCAGTTCAACCTCAAAAGGCATTTCGTCCTTACTCCTTCCAGGGAAATATCATTCCGCGAATTGACCGGTGACCGACTTTTTCTTTTTCATCGAACAGCAGGGCGGTCCAGGGAATCTTTTTCCGGTTGGCATCCGGGGTTTCCTCCAGATAGTCATACTTGAACATCAGCAGTTTTACAGCATCCTGATGAGACATAAGTACCGATGAGAAACCTGGTATGAGAAATGCCGTCAGAATGGAAATAATCGAGTTTATAATGGTATAAAAAAGCAGGAAAAAACTGAAACCGATATTATCGAAGACGAGCAGAAAACTCTTTTTAACGGCTTTTTTCGGGTTTTTTTCCAGTTGGGCTATGAGAGGGAAATAATACATCAGCCCCATTGCGGTAAACAGGGAAACCCAGAAAAGCAGCGCAATTACAACCGCTCCAATCAGCCCCTCAAAACTGGCATAGAATGGAATAACAAAAAAAATCATAACCAGCAGGATAAACATGATTATCGTATGTATGACTGCCGGCTTCCAGGCTGATTTAAGACAGTCGAGAAACTCTCGAGCCCCCGGCCGCTGATAAAAGGCAAATTCCTTGACATAAAACGAAACTCCGCCAATAAATATGTTCAAACCCCACAGATAGAGAATCAACAGGACCACACCAATGACTGCATGCACCTGAAAAGAGAGAAATACTGCATAGGCTATCCCCAAGCTGATAACAAAACCCAAGTTGAGGATTATCAACCCTATAAGGTTATCCCATCCGTCAAAAAATGCTTTTTTTATATAAAACCCAATCATTAACCGAAACCTGCCTGTTATTTGTAATTAATTAATGTCCGAAATAGAATAGCAAATTATTCGATTATATACCAGTGAGCACTGCTTGTCTGCTGCCAGGACAGATTATTTGGAGGCTGCTGATAGATGCAGCAGGCTTCCGAGAAGCAGCATTCCGATACCGGCGATCAGCAGGGCTGCGGGAAGTCCGAAAGCATCTATGGCCAGACCGATCAGCGGAGCTGAAATAGCGGTCATGAGGCTTTGCAGCTGTGATTCTCCCGACAATCCCGAAGCCATCGCCGCGTCAGGTATTAATCCGCTTATATAAGAGAGCTGCATTGGACGCCGCAAATTATAGAGAATATAGAGCAGAATTAAAGCACCCGCCGCTCCGGCAGGAACATGTACCAGCAAAAAGGACCCGCTGATTATAATCACTGCTGCACTGGAAAAAAACAGGGTATTTATGGCAGACTCCTGAGTCCGGAACATATCTGCAATTCTGTTCGATCTTCCAGCTGCTGCCGAAGCAAGTAAATATATTACAATGTAAGCCAGTCCGATAAGCAGGGATGAACGTTTTTCAATCTCCATCCCTCCCAGAAGGGAGGACAGCAGGACAACCTGAACAAGAACCGGCTGGATATAATCCTTGATTGATTTATAGACTCCTCCGTACACACCCGAATTCAGTAATGCCCTGCGAGAAAAAGGCTTTCTAAACATGGCCGCCAATCCCTCCAGACTAGCCCGGTAGCGCACCCAGGATATTATCCGCTTACCGGCATCATCCTTTGACAAAGTATCTTTTGCCGGAATGACCTGATCAAGACTTGCCGGATAGCTGATAATCAGCAGAAGTCCCAGAATATAAGGGATAACCGATACAATAAACAGCAGGCGATAACTTCCCGAAAAAAAAACCATAACCGCAGCCGCCCCGGCGGAGACAGCCATACCGATCTGTGAAAAAGAACGGGTTTTCCCATAGTATTCGGTTTTCAGGGTCAGCTGGTTGGTCTGGCGAAGGTATTCGAGAATAAGAGACTTATGCGTACCAGTTCTGAATGCCTCGCCAAAAGCGAAGAAAACCATCGCCAGCAGAAAAAAAGGAAACCCATGAAAAAAGAAAAATACTAGAAATGAACCAATATAGGCCAGAAAACAGAGAATCATTGCCCGCCGCTTACCGTAGCCGTCAGCAAAAATACCGGAAGGAATTTCAAGCACATTAACCAGAATTGCTTTTACTGAGAAGAGCAGTCCAATAGATGCATAGCTCAGCCCCTCCTGAACAAAAAAAAGGATGATAAAGGGATCTGAAAAATTTAGATTTTTGAGAAAGCCGTACAGAGAGAATTTGTAGAACTGGGGATCTTTAATTACTGATGTCATGATTTCTTCGCACATCCCTTTTTCAGGATATCTTGATTTTGTCAAAAAAAAGCCGGACCACTTGAGGCCTTATGCCGCAAATAACCCGACCTTACTATAAATTTAGTGGCGAAGGGATTTGAACCCCTGACCGAACGGATATGAGCCGTTTGCTCTACCGACTGAGCTACGCCACCATTAATAAACTGAAAAAATGATAAAAACACATCATGCTGAATACTATCAAGCACGTTTCTCCATGGAACCTGTTGGCTACTATACCCATGAAACAAATCCGTGTCAATTATCTACAGCAGAAAAATCGAAGGTACCGCTCAAGATTTTCCAGCCTTCCCCGGTTTCCTCAAAGAACATATCACCGGTCAGGGAGTTCTCTTCAAACAGCAGTCTGACTGAAACCCTTGCCGTTCCATTTCCCTCCTTGATTTCCCCGGTTACAACCTGCTTTGCCGGCAGAAGCGGAAGCAGGGTATCTCCATTCAAGGCTAAAAACATCATGCCGGTCTTCGGGCTGAGGTGCTCCTGGAAGAGCTCCATTGCAGTACCGCTGCGGTAATCAGTTTTAAATACTTGCTTAAGAATTTGTTCAATTTCATAGGAGAACAAAAGTGGATCTGCCTCGGCTATCTGTCCGATAACAGCATCTTCAGGCAGCACTGGCCGGAGCAGCATGCTGTAGAACTTCTCGGCCTCGTCGAGAGGAGTCACTGCTGACAACTGACTGACCAGTATAATTAGAAGCAGAGCCCGCCATACGATTTTCGCTAAAGGTGTTTTTTTTGCCATCTGCATATCCCGTCCTGAATCATTCTACCATGCTGGATTTATCTACGCTAGTTCTGGCATTATCATATAGCATTTCCGTAAAGAGCGCAAACTGGAAAACGCGAAAATATCGACGGAAGTAAATTGC
The DNA here is from genome assembly GCA_018399255.1 of Spirochaetales bacterium. Taxonomy (GTDB): domain Bacteria; phylum Spirochaetota; class Spirochaetia; order JABMQR01; family JABMQR01; genus M55B182. The sequence continues at coordinate 113,623 of JAGYPA010000002.1, forward strand.
ACTGAACTGCAGGCTGGACAGCAAAGTCGTCTTCAATTAGTATCAAACTATGTACGAAAAGATTCTTTCCTTCCTGCAGAAGGATTTTACCGAGCCCATACGGGATCCTTTATGGCGCAATATCCACCTCACACAAGGAATGCTCGACCTGGCGGCATCGGAACAGTTTCAGCAGCTCGGGCGTATCCGCCAGCTCGGACCGGCTTTTCATGTCTATCCGGGAGCTGTTCACACACGTCTGAATCATAGCTTCGGAGTTCTTCAGACTGCAAAAAAAGTTATTGCCTCCCTCATTATTCTGTCCGGAAAGGAATCGGTCACGGCAGCCGGACTGACGCTTACCGGAGTAAGAAGCTTTCTTGCCGCTGCCATGCTGCATGACCTGGGCCATTTCCCTTTCACGCACTCTCTCAAGGAACTGCCGCTGAAAGAACATGAAAAACTTAGCGGAGAAATAATTCTTTCTGACTACAGCATTCGTAAGATCCTGAGCGAAAAAATTGAAGCTGACCCCGAGATGACTGCGGCTATTATTGATTCCTCGCTCTCGTATCCGCATAAGGAACTCACCTTCTACCGAAATCTCCTCTCGGGAGCTCTGGATCCTGACAAGCTTGACTACCTCAACCGGGATGCCTATTTCTGCGGAGTTCCATACGGTCATCAGGACGTAGATTTTATTATTGACCGGCTGCGAATTATAGACAGCGGCACAATAGGCATTCTGGAAAGCGGAACGGGAGCAATCGAGCATTTGCTGTTTTCAAAATATCTGATGTACAGGAATGTCTATTGGCACCGAACGGTAAGAAGTGCCACAGCTATGATCAAATCGGCCATAATTCATGCCCTCAAGCTATCTGAGCTCAAGCCTGAAGACCTGTATAATCTTGATGATGCATCCTTTAACAATCTCTGCACGGAAAAAGCAGTCTCATCCGCATCTCCCCTCGGGCTGATCGCGCAAGTCATGCACCGCAATCTCTACTCCTGTGCTGCGGAGATATCGTTTTGCCCTGAGAATCCGGTTCATCGAAAGTTGGAAAATCTTGAAACCAGAGTTGATGTCGAGAAGGAGCTCAGCCGGCAGCTTTCAAATCCAGGCGGCAATACTGTTGAATCCTGGGAGGTAATCATCGACATCCCCGAAACCATCTCTTTTGAAGCAAATATTCCGATTATTGACAAACAGGGTGGCATTTCGCTGTTTACCCAGGCCAGTTCGGTGTTTTCCAATCCTGTAATCGAGGGTTTTTCAAAGTCTCTCCGTAAAATCAGGATTTTTGTTCCGGAAAAGTTAGCCGCAGCAACGGAAACCGCTGAAATACTCTCCCGTTTTCTTGTTTAAATTATGTAACGAGTACGCCCGCCATGGGTCAGCACAATTATCTTCAGTAAAGGAACTCTTTCATGGAACAGAACCCGATTTCATATCATAAACTGATCGCTGGAGAAATTCCCCCATGGGTCCGTCGATTCGTCAAGCAGGCGGGAAGAACCATCAACCGGTTTGATATGATCAGAGAGAATGACACAATCCTGCTGGGGATATCCGGTGGAAAGGATTCTCTCGCCCTGGCGCTCGCCCTTTCTCTGCGTCTGAAATGGCTTCCCATCAGCTACAACCTGGAAGCTCTCCACATAAACTGGAAGGAACATCCGCTGGAGAGAATCCAGAAACAATCACTGATGAACTTTTTCGAAGTTATGCAAATCCCCTTTACTTCTGTCGATGCAGAAATGCGGCCGGATTCATTTAATGGGGAATTTAACTGCTATCTCTGTTCCCGTAACCGCAGGAGAATTCTTTTTCAGACTGCAGCCGACCGGGGCATACCGCTCGTTGCCCTTGGCCATCACCTTGACGACCTGGTTGAGACAACCATGATCAATCTCTGCTTTCGGGGTGATTTTTCCACAATGCTTCCTGTTCAGGAATTCTTTTCAGGAAAGCTGCATATTATCAGACCGTTGATAGAAGTTCATGAACATGTGGTAAAACGCCTGACCGAAGCATACGATCTGCCGGTAGCTAAGCCCGTCTGCCCCTACGACCAGACTAATATCAGATCCCGTCTGAAACCGGTTATCAGCAGCCTTTGCAGAATCGACCGCCTGACCAGAGAGCATATATTCAGCGCGCATGATTTCAGCTGCCGAATTCCTCGCAGTGAGTCTCTGCCTCATAGAGATCAACGGCATGCTCAGATTCCAGAAAAAGAATGATTTTCTGCATCACTCCATCACCATAGAGCTTCGAATTTGTTACCAGAGCTGCTCCAAGCTGAGCAAAGGAGAGAGAATCGTTCAAGTCGACTTCGGCGGCAGAAACAGCAAACTTATTGCGCATTTTCTGCTTGATGGAGTTAATAATCCGCCGCTTCTCTTTAATCGAGGTCACACTTTCAGGAAGTTTCACAATAACCTGTAACATCGCTACAATCATGTTGTTAGTATATATAATAAAAACAGCTTGTAAAGCTGTTTTTATTATGTTTTACTTTACAGAGTTTTTCATGTATATTGACTTAACAAATCTATTTTTAACGGGATAGGAAAATGAAAAAAGTAGTTATTTTATTCGCTCTGGCCAGTTTCCTGCTGTTTCCGCTCACTGCGGCGGATGGTGATTTCGATCTTGATCTCGATGTCGGCATTGACTACCAGAATGTTGAAGGTCTCACCCTTGTAGGGGTAAACCTGCAGCCTGATATTTCGATTGGTAAATTCGGATTTGGCCTGAAAGGTTCCCTGTTCTTCGAAATTGGGGCCGACGGAGGTCTGCTTACTTTCAATTCTGAAAACTGGGTTCCTGTTTTCGAACCTGAAGACACCCTGCTTGACAAAGTAAAAACCACTGCCGGTATTTACCTCCCAATTTTCCGTTATGCCCGTTACGGGTTTAAAGGTGATCCTCTTCATGCTCGTATAGGTCAGCTTGACGGCTCTTCGCTCGGAACCGGGATGTTTGTAAACAATTATTCCAACACACTCTTTCTCCCCAACAAACCGCTCGTCGGAGCGATTCTGGATATTGATGGAAGGCTGTTCAATTTTCCGTACATAGGCTTTGAAGGGATGACCGGCAACCTTGCAGAATTTGATCTGATGGCAGGAAGGCTTTACACCAGGCCGCTGGCCTTTGTCGATTTTCCAGTCATCCGCGATATTCAGATAGGTGCTTCCTATGCTGTAGATGCCGACCCGGCTCTGTACTCGGAAGACCCGGAAGACCCGGAAGACCCGTCATTTACGCCAAACCCGGTAATGATGTACGGAGCAGACATAATTTTACCGCTGTTTGATGCGTCTCTGGCAAGACTTCGGCTGTTCGGGGATTACGGCATTCAGCCCGATCCTAAAGGAACGGAAGAAGATGCTACCGGTTTGAGAGGAGGATTTGACGGTCATATCCTGGGTTTTCTCTCATACGGCGCAAACGTGCTGCTCCCTACCAACAACTATAAGCCTGAATACTTTAATACATCCTATGACTTATATCGGGAAGACCGTTACGAAGCCGACGGAATGGACAGTGATAATTTCTTCTTCAACGGCAGCGCCGGATTCAACCTGCTTGATAACGCTCTGATATTTGATTTGAATGTATCCAGCGAAATTGAGAACGATTCCGGTACTTTAAACGTTACCAATCCAATGATGACAGCCAAGTTTTCCCTGGGTGAAGAGCTGTTCGGATTTGTCTACTTTGATGCCTTCTACCGTAAGCAGTTCAGCGATTCTGAAATGGGTGTACCTGAATTCATTGACAGCATCCTGAGCCTTGACGATAATTCTGAAATCCGGGCTAATGTCAGTGTGAAATACAACATTTTTGTCATTGATACCGGCTATGTGATAACTTTCCAAGAAGATGGCACAATGAATGCTCCTGATGTAACTGTTGGCGGAAAAGTAAAATTACTGTAAAGTTCATTACATGTTCCCCTGCAGAAGATACGGCAAGGGGCTGGGTCCGGCATCCTCAACATTGCCCGACTACCTGGATCTGACTATCCATACTCCAATTCCATGGCATAATTTGTCATGGAATTTGGTTTGTCAGGTTATTCAATTCCAGGATAAATCTTAAAAAAATGGTGTGCTTAATGAGAAATCGAGGATTATTGTTTCTATTTTTACTGAGCGTATTGTCAATTTCTACAGGGCTCGTTCCACAGCATATTTCGGCTGACAACAATTCAGTATCAGCTTTCGGGGAATTTGTTTCCTTCGCAGCTGACAATCCTGAATCTCTTCTGGTCTTTGATGACCGCGGAGTACTTATTCAGGACCTTTCTGCGGTACCGGGTGTTAAGCCGGGCTGGATTATACAGACAGAGGGTTCAAATCTGGAAGTACATGCCGCAGCCGTAGGGACGCTATACCTCTCGCCTGATTCCCTTCTTTCCTTTGATTCTCTTACCGAAACCGGCATGGAGCTGTTTCTGCTTCGAGGTAAAATTCGTTATCTGGCAGAAACAGATAATTTTCCAATAATCATATCAACCCCGGTTGCAGAATACCTGCTGGAGACAACAGGTGAATATGTCCTTATCAGTGACCAGAAAGAAGAGTTTTATGTTCTAGAGGGTTCCTCAACCGTTATAAACCTGATTACCGGTCTATCCCGGCAGATATCCGAGAAACGTTCCTATGAAGCCCTGTCAAGGCAGGAACCAGTAAAAGAAATCAAGCCGGAGGGAGCAAAGGCTCTGCAGAACGAGTTGCCTTTTGCTTATTTTACCAAAAGACAAGCTGAAGTGGAAGCCGAAGCCGAAGCCGCTGCCATTGCGCAGGCCGAAGCGGTTCAACCGGAAAATATTACCATAATAATTGACATACCTCAGGATTTTGCCACTGAAGAAACTGCTGACAGAAAGCCAGTTGAAGCTGTCAGCCAGGCTGAACCTGAAGAGACACAGGAAGAAAAACCGGAATCTGCCAGTCAAGAGGCCCAGCCTGCTCAACCGGTAATCGTAGTTGGAGAACCACCCCGTGAACCGTCATCGGCTGCCTCATCTGCCTCTGCGGAACCACGCAAATCCTTTGAATTTGGACTGATTATAGATGCCGGCGGAGTCATGCCTTTTAGCTCCAGTACCTATAAAGAATTATATCTTCAAACTGCTCTTACTCCCTGGTTCCGTTCCGGTAGTTTCACCCTTGGCCTCTCACTGCCCCTCACCTTTAATATTAATCCCTTCGATAAAGCCGACTGGTATTTGCCACGCGACAACAACCCCTATGATTTCGGTACAGGAGATGGTTCTTCCATTTTTGAACTAATAAGCTTCGGGGCGGGTTTTCCCGCATCCCGGGATTTTTACCTCGACATTCTTTCAAAAATCAGTTTTGCCGAGTATACTACAGCTAATGGAGCCTTCTCCCTCAAAGCAAACAACCATTCTCTGATTTCCCTGGGAACCGGGGTACTTGTTTCTGCCTTGAATCCAGCCCTGGATGATCCTTTTATTACCCGGGTAGGATTAGTCAATACCTTGAAAACACCGTATTTCAACTATGAGTTGATAATAAACGACATCGGTCATGCAGAACTGTTCGGCCTGAGGCTGGCTGCTGTCCCCTTTGGATCTCAGTCTCCGCTTGAAATCGGCCTATATGGCCTTGCAGATATTTCGCTTCAGCCGGAGAACCGTTTCATACTGGTTCCTGGTATTGATGTGAAATATCAATTCTCGAATACGGAAGTTCTTAAGCTTTCAGCCTATGCCGATTTTTCGCTGCTGATGCTGGCTGACAGTAATGGTTTCCATTCAAAGTCATTTTTGAAATCTGGAGGCATTTATAATTATTTAGCAGCGGCAGGTATGGAAGGCCGAACCGGCAATGTTGAGTTTGCAGTAAGTGCCGCCTATCAGGATGGGATACGCACAACAGGCCAATTCGGGAATGATTACCAATGGCGGCGCATCAGCTATGCAGAAGATTTATTTGACGATGCTAACTACACTCGGGGTCTTAACGAAAATGGCAGATGGGAATTCGGTGCGAAAGTCGGCTTGAAAACAGATCTGCTTCACGCATCTTTCGGCTATAAGTACAACATTTATCATGATTTCACCCTGGTCTCCGCAACTGACCCGGATGTTGATGAGCTCTCTTTTACCGCTGGATTTGACTATAACCAGTTCTCTGGTGAACTGGGATTTACCCAGCGTGGTTTCATGGGGATGCTGTCAGGAGGCTTTTATGATTTCATGTTCAACGAACAAACCCAGTTATTTGCCCAAGGTTCTTTTGATATCGGCATCCTGACGCTGCATACCAAATTCTCCGGGGTAGCCCAATATGAAGCACCTGAGAGCTCTGCAAGGTTCAACAACATAGATGTTCTGAAAACTGACAATGGAGGACAACTGGAAATCGTCCCGAGTCTGAGCATCGGTGTAACCGTCAAACTGTAGATTTTACAGGAGCATCATGGGAAACGTAAAGCCGATTCAGCTGCTTGATAATACTGTAGCCCAGCGCATTGCTGCCGGAGAGGTTATTGAGCGGCCTGAATCCATTGTAAGGGAATTACTGGATAATGCCATTGATGCCGGAGCAGGTTCAATCGACATCCATATAACCGACGGCGGAATAAGTGAAATCAAGATAATTGATGACGGCTCGGGCATGAGCCATGAAGATCTTGCCATTTGCTGCAGTTCCCATGCCACCTCAAAAATATCACGGGTTGAAGACTTGTATGCCCTTGAAACTCTGGGATTCAGGGGAGAAGCTCTTTACAGTATTTCAGCCTGCACGCGTCTTACAATCTGCAGCCGCCAAGGTAATTCCGTACCCTATACCGTTAGCATCGATGATGGTCGTCAGACTGGACCGGAACCTGGCGGCAGCTCGCCTGGAACAACCATAACCGCTCGCGATCTTTTCTTTTCCATACCAGGGCGACGAAAATTCCTCAAGCGTCCCCAAGCTGAAACAACTGCCTGTAAAAAAACATTCATAGATAAAGCCCTGCCTTTTCCTGAAATTCAATTTAAATTTTTTGTAAGCGGGAGCTTACGATTATTTCTGCCTCCTTCCAATCGGCTCCAGCGCATTCTAAATGCCTACCCCACTTTCCTAAAGAAGGAATTTATGGGAGAGACCAGCGTCTCAGCAGGAAACTTTGCGATTACCGCTGTATGCAGTACTCCGGAAATGTATCGCAATGACAAAACAGGCATTCAAGTATTTGTCAACAAGCGGAGAATTCAGGAGTATTCTCTCATTCAGGCTGTAATGTACGGCTATACAGACTACCTGCCCGGCGGAAGCTTTCCTTATTGCTATTTGTTTATTGATATAGACCCGGAACTGGTTGATTTCAATATTCATCCGGCTAAAAGAGAGGCAAAAATCCGAAATATTGCCCAAGTCCATCATGAAACCGTACAGATGCTGAAATCCTGGCTCTATAGTTTACGTTCACAAACAAACGCTGGAGGGAGCAGGCCTGCAGCTTCTGCAGCACAAGCTCAAGCAGCAGCACCCTACCTTACTTTTTCCAATTCCCGTAATACAGCAGACCCGGGTAAAGTGAATCATACTGCATATGAAAAAGCATTCGATGCCCTCTTGCGGGAAAACCCGATGCGCAATAGAGCGCCGGAAGATGTTGATGAACCTTCCTCCCGCTACCCGGGAACTGCTGAAAAAAACGATACATCCAGTAATGCCGATGAGACAGCAGAAAACAAAGGTTCTCCACTGTCAGATTCTAACCCGGCTTCAACGCAGAACAAGATTGAATTTATTTACCATGGACAAATTTTCAATCTGTTTCTCCTAGCTGAAATGAGCGATACTCTTCTGCTTATCGATCAGCATGCTGCCCACGAACGTATCATTTATGAAGAATTGACCGCTAAACCTGCTTCTCAGCATTTGCTTATTCCCTATTCTTTTGAACCGGATCCGTTGATTGAAGAATTTTTGATTAAGAATGCAGAGATATATCACCGCATAGGCATTGAGATAGAGCAGAAAGAGGCAGGCGTCTGGGAGCTGACAGCCCTACCCTCTGCCTGTCGAACCATACAGCAGCAAGTCCTTGACTTTATTCTGCAGTCGGCCGGGAATGCCACTGAGATTGAGAAAAAACTCTATTCGATGATAGCGTGCAAAGCGGCAATAAAAGACGGAGATGTAATCGATTCTGTTACAGCTAGAAACCTGATTGCAAAAGCCCTGGAGCTTCCAGTGCCCCGCTGCCCGCATGGGCGCCCAATTTGGAAAGAAATCAGCAGAGATCAGCTTTTCAGGGATGTGGAACGTATTCTCTGATATTTCTTCTATCTGCAGTTTCATGCTATGCAGGCCGATAATGCTGCAGGACTCTCAGGTGACTAATTGGAATAGTTAAACACCAGAGGGCCGGTTACCAGTTCTGCCCCGGTCTCTGTATCGCGAACTGAAACGTAAAAACTATGGTAACTTCGCAGCAGACGCGATTCCTCAGAATCATAACTGATGTAGGATGCATCGGGAATAAAACCTCCGATATAATTTCCTGATGCATCAAACCCTCTGATTACCGCTTTCTGCATTTGAGCAGTTATAATCTGGCACCCGTTACGTTTATCAAAAGAAACTTTTGGAAATGATTTTGCAGGGTCGCTTAAGAATTTTGTAAAAAGCTCCTGTCGAGGAAGAGTTATAATCGTCTCAGCCAGTTCGCCGCGAAGAGTTTCTATCTCCACCTGATAATTCCCCGTAGGCAGGAGCATAAATTCAGGCATTGAGACAGAACTGGTTCCAACCCATGTTCTTGCGTCAGCCTCTATGATTTCTAGCGCATCTGCATCCAGGGACCAGCTGTAAAAACTGTCTTCAGGCATAATATGCAGCAGTTCCACAGCATCAGCAGCCTCCTGATCCTCAACCTCGAGATGAATCGCCAGAAAGCTGCGAACAGCAGAATCCTGATCTGATTTCTCGGCCGGATTATAGAGGAGACGAATTCTGAAATCACTCGAAAGGATCTCCGGAGGAGCCTGGGTACAGGAAAAAAACAGCAATGACAGAAGGAGGGTGAGAAGAGGAATTATCAACCTCGATGATATCTTTACCCTGGTATTTTTCGTGCCTTGATACTTATGCATACTGCCTATCTCCTAGGTTATTCAACTGACTCAAGCGCTTTCAGCTGCATCTTAACTGGATTGGCATATGAATGCATTACCATTAAGATTAAATCATCAGTAAGAGATTTATAGCGAGCTTTAAAGCCTTTTTTCATGGACTTGGTATATTTATCTGTAAAGCGCTTAGTTTTTTCTACTATATCATAAGCGATGAAATTTGAAGGCCATAAACGATAGCCCAAATGAATCTGCCGATCAATTTCAGCCGCAACTTCAAGGTGGTCCGCAAAATTCGATCCTATCGGCCTGCCTATCTGAAGGTGAACCCGCCCCTTATATCGTTTAAGCCCTTTAAGAATTTGAATAAGATCCTCGTATTTTTTCTTTTTATAAGCCCCTTTCAAGCTTTTAGTCAGCAGTTCCCGACCTTTATTAATATCACAGGGATCATATTCATAGGAGACAGCCACCGGTACGATCGGACACTTGTTCAGGAGGGTTTTCAAGTCTATTCCTGTATCCTTTTGCGACATATGAAGCATCTTGATAATAGAAGGGCTCGTAATGTCGAGGCCGTCCTTTGCCCTGCCGCTTTTCTGTGCAACCCACATAGAGCGGTTGCGCTTAGCAATTGTCTGTACAAAATATTCAGAAAGCCTTTTTGACTCCTGAAATTTATCGCGCATGGAAAGGGTTCGCTTTACCGTAACTGCTCCGTTCAGCTTAAATAAATCGGTAGAAAGTTGATTGAGCAGCAGATTGTCGCCTACTGCAATTTCTGCATATTCGTAGTTCTGCCGGCATAGCGTATAATTGAGCAGCGCGCAATCCAAAACGATATCCCGATGATTGCTGAAATACATATAAGCACCGTTCGGATCAAGGTTCTGGAGTCCATCCCAGGTAAATGAATCCATAGAATTTTCAATAATCCGGTCAAGGGCGAAATCGGAAGTAATTTTACTCTGAAAGTCCCTGACCGTATGTACACTGTCAAGGGCAGGAAAGAGATCGTACTTAAGTTTTGAGCGCATAACAGGGGTAAAAAAACGCCACTTGGGATGCATCATCTCACCCAGACTGTCCAGAAAGGATTTACTGCTTTTCAGACGTTCTACCGCATCCCGTATCTGCTGCCCCTCATAGGGGGCAATATCTGTAAAATCTTCCTGACTCATACTAATTCACCTTCTTATTTTCTGCTGATTTCCCAGGTGCTGAATACTTACCAGCTTTCAACTAATACCGATAACAGCTTTAATATACTGGGCACGCTCCCAGACCTCGGGAAAGTCAGTATTTGACTTACTAAGAAGCCCTCGGAAATCATCTAACGTATCGAACCCCTTGCGGTCCATCCAGTCGCTGAGTGTTTTCTTCATATCGGTTATAGTGCCGTATCCAAACTTCATTATGGCTGAACATATTTCAACTGCTGAAGCCCCTGCAAGCAAATGCTTAATCACTGCATCGCCAGTATGGATTCCCGTATTTGCACATATATCGCACTCAAGCTGACCTGAGAGCAGCGCAGTCCACTGCAGAGATAGAGCGGCTTCCTGCTCAACACTGACAATATCCCCGGACTTCATGGCAATTTTCTCAATATCAATATCTGGTCGGTAGTATCGATTGAACAGTACCAACCCGCTGACACCCAGGTCATCAAGCTGCTTCATGAAATTTGCCATCCCGCTGAAATGATACCCAAGCTTTACTGCAACAGGTATAGAAACCTTTGCCAGTATTTTTCGGAGAAGATCAACATACTGCTGCTCAATGTCCTCACCAGACACTGCCGTCTGAGAAGGAACAATGAACATATTGATTTCAAGGGCATCTGCTCCGACCTCTTGAAACCTGTCAGCGTAATCCAGCCAGGCTCCCTGACTGACACAGTTTACACTTGCTATCACAGGAATCGAAAGGGCAGCTTTCGCCTTCTCAACCAAATCAAGATATCTGTCTATATAGTAGTCTTTGCTTGAATTTTCCAGGAAATCGTAGGCATCCGCATGGCTGGAAAAATCATCCATGCCAGTTATCATAGCACGGGAATCATACTCAATTTGCTCTTCAAAAATCGATTTCAAAACCACGGCTCCAGCTCCGGCAGCAGCACCCTTCTGCAGCCCCTTCAGCTGGTCAGTAAGTCGTGAACTAGATATGATGACAGGATTTTCCAGTCGCAAGCCTAAATATGAAGTAGTGAGATCAGCCATGTATACTCCCCCATTCTAATAGTGTCTTCAAAGGGAACCTCCCCTGCAGACCAGCCGCCAAGCATATTCCCCAAACCGGCAACTTCATTGTACAAATCTTTGCCGCATAAAACAACACTTTATGAATATTTATAAAAATATCCGTTTTGATCTCTTCTGAAATCCGCATTTATACGAAAAAGGGACCCAGACAAGACCGCATACAGCCGCCTCACCTGAATCCCCTATCAACCGTATTATGCTCTACAGTTCTTTTTTATACCGTACAACAGGCTTCCTGGCTGCAAGCACTTCATCAACCCGACGTACCGGGGTCGATATGGGGGCCGCATGGAGTGCTTCAGGATTCTTATAAGCTGTTTCTGCAAGATGAATCATGATATCGGCAAAATCATCCAATGTCTCTTTTGTTTCTGTTTCAGTGGGTTCTATCATTAATGCTTCCGGTACTATCAGCGGAAAATACATCGTTGGCGGATGAATTCCATAATCGAGCAGCCCTTTGGCGATATCCATAGCCGATACCCCTGCTTCTTCCTTAATCTTCTTTGCTGACAATACAAATTCATGTTTGCAGATACCGGGATAAGTCAGTTCATAATGGTCCATCAGCCTCACTCGCAAATAGTTGGCATTCAGAACCGCCATTTCCGAAGCTTTCTTAAGACCATCCCGACCCATAACTCGTATATACGTATAGGCGCGAAGCAAAACACCGAAATTGCCGTTGAATCCAGAAACCTTTCCAATAGTCAACGGTTTGTCCCAGTCAAAGGCATAATTTCCGTCAGCAAGAGAAATATCAGGCACCGGCAGATAGGGAACAAGCCGGTCTGAAACAAGGACTGGCCCTGCTCCCGGACCTCCGCCGCCATGGGGAGTTGAAAATGTTTTGTGCAGGTTCAGGTGAACCACGTCAAAACCCATATCCCCCGGACGAACTTTACCCATAATGGCATTCATATTGGCCCCATCATAATAGAGAAGCCCGCCGGCTTTATGAACTTTCCGGGCAACCGTCAATATATCTTTTTCAAAAAGACCGAGAGTGTTGGGATTTGTCAGCATTATGCCGGCCAGCTTATCATTGAGATATGGGTCAAGAAATTCTGGTGCCACCATACCTCGCTCATCGGCAGGAAGTTCGATCACGTTGAACCCTGCGATATGGGCTGAAGCAGGGTTGGTACCGTGCGATGAGGAGGGAACAATCAAGTTGTTGCGTTCTGCCTCACCCCGGTGCATGAAGTATGCCCGGAACAGCTTCATTCCCGTATACTCTCCATGCGCCCCGGCAAATGGCTGAAGGGTACCCCATCTCAGACCGGTTACCTCACACAAGTAACCGATAAGCTCGTGCAGCAGTTTGAGAGTTCCCTGAACCGTATCAGAGGCCTGCAGGGGATGAATTTCAGTAAAGTTTTCCAGTTGAGCAACGGCATCATTCACTTTAGGATTATACTTCATGGTACAGGATCCCAGAGGGTAAAAACCCAAGTCAACTCCAAAGCTTTTTTTTGCCAGCCGATTATAGTGCCGTATTATGTCTATCTCTGCCAGTTCAGGAAGAGACGGCTGAACGCTTCTTCGACAGTTCCCGGGTATTTCCGGAATTGGATAGTCTTCGGGAATATCACAGGCTGGAAATCTGAAAGCCCGTCTACCTTCACGGGAAAGCGCAAAAATCAAGGGTTCCTCATGGGCTCTCGACAGCATTGTTCCTGGTTGATTATTCACCTGCAGCCTCCTTTGATGCTTTTGCCATCGTGACATACGCGTCAAGTTCTTTCCGGGTTCGCTTTTCGGTAACTGCGACAGCTATCATTCCATCACGTCCTGACGACAAGGCACCCAGATGCACTCCGGCAAAAATCCCCCGCTCCTTCATAGCAGAAAGGAAAGCCTCTGCTGCTTTCCGACTGCCGAGGTCAATGGTGAACTCATCAAAAAAAGGAGCATCAAATAAACGCTTCAGTCCAAGCTCGGATTCAAGTCGACCGGCAAGATAGTGTGCTTTTCGATACGATAAATCAGCTGCTTCCTGAATTCCTGCCCAACCTGCCATCGATATATAGACAGAAGTTGCAAGGGCTGCGAGAGCCTGGTTGGAACAAATATTTGAAGTAGCTCTCTCACGTTTGATATGCTGCTCACGGGCTTGCAGGGTAAGGACAAAAGCCCGTTTACCGTCTACATCCACAGTCTCGCCTGATATTCTTCCCGGCATCTTCCTCAGCAGCTTTTCCCTGGCAGCCATATAGCCTGCTGTGGGACCGCCAAAGGCCTGATGAAGACCGAACGGCTGAGTGTCACCTACAGCTATGTCTGCCCCCCACTCACCCTGGGACTTGACTGCTCCCAAAGCCATGGGGTCCGAAGATATCACCAGCAAAGCCCCCTCAGCATGGAGCTTATCGGCTAGTCCGGTATAATCCTCAATTATTCCGTAGATATTGGGTGACTGCACAAGCAGTCCGGCAAGCGTCTCATCAAGATAGTTGTCAAGACCGGAAAGATCGGGAAGTCCGTTTTTTTCCGGCAGCACTTCAATCTTGAATCCCTCCCCCTCGGTCATATCAGCAAAATAGGTTTTGAGCACCTGTATGGTAAAGGGATGCACCGTAGGTGATACAAGAAAAGTTGTTGACTTTCTGCGCTGGTTAAAGCACATCGCAGCAGCTTCAGAGGCGGCTGTATGGCCGTCATAGAGTGATGCATTAGAGACATCTAGTCCGGTAAGCTCACAGACCATCGTCTGAAACTCAAAAATCGCCTGCAGCAGTCCCTGCGATATCTCCGGCTGATATGGGGTATAGGCTGACTCGAACGTCGGCAGCGAAACAATGCTCCCTACTGCCGAAGGAATGATTCGATCATAGGATCCGCAGCCGAGATAAGAAGTAGCGAGTGTGTTCATCGAGGCAAAGCCGCGTACGATTTTCAGTACTTCCTCTTCAGATACTCCCTCGGGAATATCAAGATCTTTTTTGAGCAGCAATTCTTTCGGGACGTCTGAGAACAGCTCCTCAAGAGAAGCTGCCCCGACGGCAGAAAGCATCGCCCTCACATCTTCGTCTGAATGTGGTATATAGGATGTCATAATAACTCTTTTTCAGTCCTCCAACGTATCCAGAAAGGCTGAATACCCATCGGAATCAAGCAGATCATCAATTTCTGCCGGATCCGAGAAAGTCAGCACATATATATAGTTTTCATAGGGATCACCGTTTATCAGTTCCGGTGAGTCTTCCAGCTCTTCATTAACCTCAGCTACTTCGCCTGACAAAGGGTTGTACATGGCTGCCGCTGCCTTAACCGATTCCAGACTGGCAATTTCATCATCAGCGGCATACGTCCCGCCAACTTCCGGCAATTCCACAAATACGATTTCCCCTAGTTCTTCCTGGGCAAAGTCAGTAATACCGATACGGGCCTGATTGTCCTCAATCTTTACCCACTCATGCTTTTTTGTATACATTAACCCCTTAACAACGTTGCTCATGGTTTTCCTCCTGTATGTAAGCCATTTCAACTGATCTGTCCGGACTATCAATACTAGCTGCCGGACTGCACATACTTTTTTTTATAAAATGGTGTTTTAACCAGCTCAGCTTTTTTGCGCTTGCCGTGTATCTCGATTTCCAGTGTATCACCAATTTTCAGACCAGTCCCCCTTTTTATCAGCACAAGACCAATAAATTCGTCAAGAACGGGAGATTTAGCACCACTGGTAACCACCCCTGTCGCCTGATTCTCACCAGCAAGATAAACGGGATAACCCTGACGGGCAACTCCTTTGTCAATCATTTTTATCCCACGGAGAGTACGGGTTATGCCCTCTTCTTTTTCTTTGATAAGAGCATCCCTCCCGCAGAAATCACCAGCGTCCAGATTAACGAAGTAAGAGAGATTAGCCTCCAGAGGTGATATTTCCGCACTGATTTCATGCCCGTAAAGCGGCAGCTTGGCCTCAAGACGCAAGGTATCCCTTGCGCCCAGGCCGCAGGGAAGTAGATTATATGGCTCTCCGGCTGCAAGGACGGCATTCCAGATCGCCGAGGCTGATTCTGCAGCACCGTATATTTCAAAACCATCTTCCCCGGTATACCCGGTTCGGGACAAAATCACCTTGCAGCCAGCTATTTCCGCGTCTTTGTGAAAGGTAAAGAATCCGATAGTTCCTGCGGCCGGATAAAGACCGGAGATAATTTTCTCTGCAGCCGGTCCCTGCACTGCTATCTGGCAGTAATTGGACGATACATTCTCGACAGCAACACTGTCGGGAAGCTTTCCACTCGATGCAGCAGGGTTTTCTCTTGCTATCCAGTCATAATCCTTGTCGGTATTGGATGCATTTACCACAAGAAAATAGATATCACTATCCAAACGGTAAATAATGAGATCATCAACCACGCTGCCGTCAGGGTAGCACATGGGGGAATAAATAACTTCACCAATCCCAAGGTGCGAGAGGTCATTGGTTACCAGCCAATTAACATATTCGCCGCTCCCCTGTCCACTTACAATTATTTCCCCCATATGGGATACATCAAACATGCCGGCAGCATTTCTCACAGCGTTGTGTTCGCTGATAATACCAGCCTTGTAATTAACCGGCAGCTCCCAGCCGCCGAACTCAATTATCCTGACCCCTTCATAGCCGGAATAGACCTCATAAAGCGGAGTCTGCTTCATATCCAACCTCCTTACCATTTTGTGCTAGAGGCCATAGGGAACCCTGAGACCATAAGACTGATACACGACAAAATGTTTCATCCTGTGGCTGCGCTATTTTAACCAATTCTTTTGTAAAGAAATCCAAGTGAGTAGTCCTCATCTTCGTTAAAAACATAACCTGAACTAAAAGATCCTTACCTGCCGGTTATAGCAGCTGCTGAAATTACGCCTTTAAGTGGTGCAAGTTCTTTGGCTTTCCGTCCGAGATCCATTGTCTTGAGCTTGACCCCCATGACAACAATCTGAACTCCCGGCAGTGCTTCCGGATCAACGAGCCCCTGTCGAATTCAAGCACTCTTTCTTCAATAAGCATTAACCCGTGAACGGACAGTGTTTTCGGTAACCGGGGGTTTCTTCCGCTATGGAACTGTAGGATTTTTCTTCCATCCTGACGCCTTTAATAATGGCAAAATTCATTTCATCAATTTTCATGCATAGTCGCTTTCAGGAAAACACGAGACGGAAAGACAATCGTGTTATTCCTCTTCTTTTATTTATTCCGGGCTGCAAAATCTTCCATAAATCGGGCAAGCTCTTCCACATCACTCACGGGCATTATACTGAAGCTCTGCACCCGCCAACACTGCGGTGCCCAGCAAGACCAGCATATCCGCAGCCCAGCCTCTTTAATAAATTCCGCTTCCAGTTCCTCGGTCGGCAAACGAAATACAATATTCATATTGGAACGAAGAAAAGGATCAACAGAGTCAGTAAAATCCTTCACTTTGTTCATCGGCGTTATAGAGAATACCAGCTTTGAGCAGAGCACGCTCCTGCATGGCTTTAACACCGCCCACATATTTTCTATCAGTCCAGAACCAGCTTGACTGCCGGAATGAAAGGCCAGCGGTGTTGTAGAGCCCATCGGACTTTGCATAGGTCCGATAGTCGAGACGTACACCGGCAATCCTTCAGGAATACGGTCCAGCATGTCATTCGGATAATGACAAAAGTTGCTCCAACGGGACAAGGTTCTTTTGCGCCGCCGTAAATCATGGCAAACTTCTCCACTGGAACGGGTCGACTGAAGATATCGCTGGACATGTCTGCAATCGAGGCACATCACCTGTATTCGGCCACTCACTGCCACTCTATACCCCCTATCGTCTCATTTGAACAGAGATACAGATAGGCGGAATCTTCCGGTACGATAAGCTTCTCCGGATCGGGCGGCGAAGGAATAATCGCTCTCCTTTCCGTCAAAGGCAGATTCGTACATTGCCAAGCTTCATTGCGTCATCACATGCCTTGTTGACCAGGCCCCGGACTTAACATAATCAGCAGTTTTACCGGCTTGGGAAGGAAGTTCATAGGGATCATTGCAAACTGCAGGGTAGCTCCGCCATAAGAAAAAGACACTGTAGTTATCAGGAATTTTCAGATCGCGCATCTTGCCCGGAGGCAGTCATGATACAGCTTGTCGAAGGCCTTTCCACGATGACTTGCTTCAATTATCGAAAAACCGTTTTCTTCGTAGTCGAAGTATCTGCTCGTACAGCTCTTCCAGGACTTCTACAGGCAAAACAGGACCCGCGAAAAATTCTTCCTTCCTACTCATGCTTTTCCTCCATCCAATACACTTCTGTTATAATATCTATCGCTTCTGTACCAATTCTCAGCAGGTTTTCTTTGCTGCGCGCCAATGTGAGGGAGTCATGGTCACATTGGGAGCCTTGAGAATCGGATGGTTTTCAGCCGGAGGATCGGCGGCCATACATCAACTGCGTACCCGGCCAGCCCTACCGTCAGCAAGTGCTGCGGCGAGAGCCTCAGCATCGATGCAGTCCTCTTCCGGTATTAATAACCACAGGTTTCCGGATACAGACAGAGATCAGATGTTCGTTAAAAATCCCACGGGTTTCTGAAGTCAGCGGCAGATGCATTGATATATAATCGGCATCTTTAACGGCTTCATCAATAGTCGGCATCATTTCTGCGGCCGGGCTTTGTGATACGTATTTATCATAGGCTACAACCCGCATACCGAAGGCTGCAGCTCTTTCAGCAACCTTTGTCGCTATATTGCCGATTCCAAGCAGACAGAGAGTCTTCCCGTAGAGTTCGGTACGCTTGATCTCCTTTTTCAGCCATTTCCCGGATGCCATACCGGTATGGCTTTTTATTATCTGGTTCGGAACTGAGAGCATAAGCGCAAAGGCAAGTTCCGCAACTGCTATAGCGGAGGCCTTCGGGGTATTTCTCACCACAATACCTTTGCTCTCCGCATACTCTTTATCGATATTGTCAATTCCAACGCCCCCCCTGATGATCAGCTTGAGACTTGGAGCTGAGTCGATATACTCTTTACTGCAGGTAGTCTTACTCCTGACTAGCACAACATCGGCTTCAGACAGTCGATCAGGGTCATCGGTTACTTCCCCGAAAACCGCCAGCCGCCCGGGCATGGCCGCATCAAACGCATCAGCAATTAGAATAAGCATAAGGAACTCCTTAAAATAAATATGAACGCAAGAACATTCTATCCACATCTTGAGTTAATGTCAAATATATAAGGACAATTTTTAGGGATTCTGTAATTTTATAAAAAGAATAATAGGTTTGCAGAAAAAAAGCCGCTGTAAACAGCGGCTTTTCGGCAGGTCCGGTTGAACCTGGAGCCAATTTCAAAATGCTTCGCATTTTTGGAAATTGGCTTTTGCATTATGGAAGTATCAGCTTCGAGGGCTAATAACTTTTCATAGCTTTCAACTTCCGAACTTTCTTCATTTGTTTCCGTTCGAGAGCTTTTTTCTTTCTATTTTTTATGGTTGAAGGCTTTTCAAAGTATTCCCGCTTTTTCCACTCGCGAATAATGCCTTCCTTTTCAACCATTCTTTTGAACCGTTTAATAGACTTCTCCAATGGTTCATTATCGTCAACACGTACGAAAGCTATAGTAATCACCCCCTTCCCCTTTGGGAATTAATCATGTCCCTTACAGTTCAGACACGCAGAAACCATATTACTTATAATCCTGTGTTTGTCAACAGACCTGAACCCGGAATACCGCAGGAAACAGGGCTGCATCAGCCTTTTATGGCCGCTGAACCGGTTCTTGCAAGATCAAGAACCGTCAGCTGCAGCGTTTCGGTATTTTTAAAATAATTTCTTCCAAGCCGGAAAACCATATCAACATGATCACCCAGTGCAAAATCCATATCTAGTCGCTCTCCAGCCCGCCAGAATACTGCCGGCCAGGCAAGAGTCCCCGTTCTCACCAGCAGACGAAGGTGCTTCACGTTTCCGCTGCCCATCACCGTCACCTCCTGCAGTACCGCATTACGGAGCAGAAACTGCAGCGGTCGATGCTCTTCACCATACGGCTCCAGCATCTCCACTACTTTAATAAGTTCCGGAGTCATGTAGGAAGCCGGAATTTCGGCATCTATATCAAGCCGTTCCTCACTCCTAAACCCTTCCAGTTCACTTGAAGCATTCCAGACCCTTTTAAGAAACCCCTCAAAATTATGAGGTTTCACGCTGAAACCGCCCGCTTGCGGATGCCCTCCGTAGTCAATGAGGATATCCTCAAACTGCGCAAGAAATTCTTTGACATTCATACTCCGGTTACTGCGGACAGAGCCAATCATTTTTTCCTCAAGATGCGCAATAACAACCGCCGGAACACGAAACTGATTGAGAAGCCTCGTTGCAATTATCCCGGTTATGCCGCGGTTGAGTTTTTTGTCATTCAGCACAATCAGCTTGTTATGGTGATCAGTGAGGCTTTTTGCCGCTTTCGGATAGAGCCGTTCCCAGGCTTCCTCCCCGATGCGCTTTCTCTCACGATTCAGCTTTATCAACTCCCGCGCAAGTTCTGCCTGCCGGGCCGGATCTCGACTCAGCAGCATCTGCACAGCAATCTGCGGCACACCGAGGCGGCCGGCCGCATTAAAGGACGGCGAAACCTGCCAGCCGATATCAGTAGTGGACAGACGCTTTCCAATCAGATTCTGCTCGGTTAAATAGGCAGCAAGAGAAGGCCGTGTTCCGCTATTCAGCTGATCCATGCCGTTTTTAACCAGAATTCTGTTTTCGTTCTTCATCGGCATCATATCGGCAATTGTCCCGATTGCGACAAGGTCGAGCAGTTCAGCATATTGTACGGATAAACTTGGATATTTGGCCTTTATGTAAGCACTGAACAGGCTGATGAAGGCATCCAGTTCCTGTCCGCCCCCTTGCTTGTACTTCATTGACTTGCTGATTTTCTTCAGGCGGGGCAAACTCTTCCCAGTCAGCGACGGGAACACTTTCCAGATTTCAGGAGCAGCATCAATCAGATGAATATCAACTTTTGGTCCAAAAGCATCCCGCAGCTGTCGGTATTCCAGATCCCGGTTATACGTAAGTATTGGCAGTCCCAATAAAAAATCAGCCAGGCGGGATTTCTGCAAATTCAGCACACCGGGTACAATTTCTTCTGTGAGCCGATCGGTTTCCATCAAATTTTCCAGCTTGGCAGCCTGGATAATTACGGTACCGTTGCCCGGCTCAGCGTGCAGAAGGACTATTTCCTGCTTGTACAGGTCTGTTTTTGCAAAGCGTAAAGCCCATATCAGCTTGACGGCAACTCCGCACCCGGCTAAATGGGGGAATGGATATCCACACCCCTCAATCTTTGGATTTATGATTGCCAGAGCCGGGGGAAGAAGCGTGTCAGAAAGATGATGATCCACAACAATGGTATCGATGCCTAATTCGGCTGCATAGGCAATTTCCGCATGGTTGGAAACTCCACAGTCAACGGTGATAATCAGGGTACCGTCCTCTTCGAAAAACTGAAGTACCCCCTCTTTAGTCAATCCGTAAGGTTCATCGCCTTCCGGTAATTTCCAGGTGACATCAATTCCAAGTTCGCTCAACCCTTCCTGTATGATTACCGTTGATGTCATACCGTCAACGTCGCGATCACCGAATATCCGGACTTTTTCCCCTTCTGCTGCGGCCTCTAAAATTCTGTCAACAGCAATTTCCATGTCTTCAAAAAGAAAAGGATTGTGGAGAAAGGTAAGATCTGATTCCAGAAAAAACATGATTTCGTCACGCTCAGCGATTCCCCGCCGCTCCAGAATTGAAGCTGGAATAAGATCTATCCCGTATGTCTCACTGATTTGCCGAACCTTTGTACTATCTACTGTTTTTTTCTCCCAAGTCATGAAGGTAACTCTACAGTAAAAAGGGGATCGTAGGAAGCACCCTCACGAGACAATCGAGAACGGTACAAAACAAGCTGATACGGCTTGAATGATATACCCAGGTCTTGCCGGAGAAGTGTATGGGGCGGTTTAATTCTGGATCCTGCTTTCCGGTTCCACCGCGCAAGGGTTATATGAGGCCGGAATGGCTTGCCGCTGTTTTGATTCCTGTTTGATGAAACCGGGATTTTTTCGATCAGGATCCGGTGCAGTTTTCCCAGCTGTTCCCTGCCGGCAGCCGCCTCCGCAACGAGAACCCGGGGAGGTGCACTTCCCTGAGGATATACCGCTAGACGCTCCACCCTTATCAGCGGAGGAACTGCTTTTTTTTGAGCAGCTGTAACACCGGCTTCTTTCATGAAATGTATTATCTGTTCGGCCTGTTCTTCGTTTCGTTCTCCGAGGAATATCAGTGTCAGATGGAGGCTCTCCGCAGGCAGCAGCCTCAAGGGAAGCTCTGCAGCTTCCGTTGCCGCAACTCGCCGGAGGGCAGCTGCAGCCTCTGCCGGAACAGGAACTGCAATAAAAAGCCTCACAGAATACCGCCCTGCAACGTTTTCAGAGGTTTATCAACTACCTGAGCTATCAGAAAGATAGAGAGACTGCGGAGTGAGGCCAGGGAGGATGGTACTAATTTCACACTCATGGCTCCCTTCAACAGAACTGAAAGAGTATGTTTCAGATATTTTCTTGCCCCCTGTGAAAGTTCCATCACCTGTCTCGAACAACAGCCGGCACAGGTAAAGTTGAGGGAATCAGTTTCCAGGAATAGTGATCCGGGATAATCGAAAGAACGTCCACAGCTGCTGCATATATTCAGGTCGGGCAGGTAGCCGATTACATCAAGAAAACGCCAGATTGTCTGTATCAGCAAATAGGGGGGGATTTCCTGATTTCGGGATGCTGAGAGCCGCTGTCCTGCCATCGTCTGCTCTCCATGATGCAGCACTGCTCCAGGATCCATGATTGTTCCAAGAACTTCGAGAGCTTCTTCGAGCAATGCATATAGTCCCCGATATTCTCCGCCGCCGCTATAGGTCTGGATAATAATTTCTGCCCAGAATGCCGCAAGATACTGAGCATACATGTCTTCGCGGAGGTATTCCCTGAAAATTGCCGAGTCGATGTCGGTAATTTTATAGCTATTGTTTACCGGGTTGTGATAGAGATAAAAGTTACCCGATACAAATGGCTCTACCCACCCGGATAGGCGACTTTTCCCTTTTCTCGCTCCGAAAGCAGCTGCCTGAACAAGACCGATTCCAGGCGATAACAGGGTTACGCTCCGGTGGATTTCCCCCATTCGTCTGGTTGATAGTATTACTGCCGGTGTTTGTATATTACGCTGAATTATGAGCTCCTCATATATATATATATCGCCTTCGTTGCCTGACACAGAAAATCCTATCGACGCAAGCGCTGGTTGTCAACTGTCGTGCAGGGAGAAAGGAGAAATGGGGTCAGACACTTTATTTGCTGTTTGACTGGTACATGGTATCCGGCACTTTTCATTGCTTTTTACTGCTGGCACAATTTTCTTGTAGCACCATTTTCAGCACTATGATATGATACCTCCCATGGGAAAAAATCAATTCATGCTGCTTTCATTTCTGCTGGCTGTGCTGCTTGTTTTCCTGCCGGGCTCCCCTGCAGCTGCTGACAGCATCCGGGATATCGATCTTGCCCGGGAGCAGGGTAAACATCTTACAATAAAATTACTGACTATTGGGCCGGGAGATCCGGTTTACCTGTGGTACGGACATACGGCTTTAATTGTAGAAGATGCTCTACGGGATACGGAAATCTTGTATGATTACGGCGTCTTCGATTTTGCCCAGGATAATTTTTATAGAAATTTTGCCATGGGGCGCCTCATATATGGGGTTGTTGCCTCACCGGCATGGTTTCGCATTCAGCTTGCGGAACGTGAAAAACGCAGCGTATCGCTTGCAGTGCTTGATCTCCCGCCGGAGAGCCGCTTCAAGATGGCCGAGTTTCTGCGGGAAAATGTGCAGCCCGGAAACAATACCTATCTTTATCACCATTATTATGACAACTGTTCAACCCGCATACGGGATGTTATCGACATGGCAGTAGATGGACAATTCAAACTGTGGGCTGAAGACATAGACGGATCAATGTCCTACAGAGAGCATATCAGAAGGTTTTCAGGGTCCCGCTATTTCATGGACTGGGTCCTGAATTTTCTTCAGAGCGGGGTTATTGATAAACCGATACGACGCTGGGATGATATGTTTCTGCCGTCCGAGCTGGAAAAAGCTCTGCTTGATTTTTCGTATACTGATGCTGACGGCAGAGAACAGGCAATTGTAAGCAGTTATGCAATTCTGAGCCCTGCCTTTGAAAGAAAGGCACCACCTCTTCAGCCGCCAGTTCATTGGCCGTGGGCGGCAGGCCTGAGCATTGTCGGTGGGGGAATCGGCCTTTTCCTCTACTTCCGCTACACCCGGGCCGGAAAAAAGGGGTGGCGAATTGCTTACGGTCTCTACTCAGGCCTGGGCGGCCTATTTGCCGGGATTCTCGGAATCGGACTGCTCTTCATGATGTTATTCACTGACCATGATGTTACCTATTGGAATGAAAACATCCTCCTGGCCTCACCTCTGCTGTTCTGGGCCGGTCTGCTGGGCATCCGTATCGCCTTGGGGAAGGGACGCAATACCCGCCTGCAGAGAATTCTGTTTGCAGTTCAGGGGCTGGCAGGTATCGGCCTGATACTTGTAAAACTCCTGTTTCCCCATTTTTTCCATCAGCAGAACTGGCTTACAATCATGCTGATTGTGCCGGCTGCCTTGATTATGGGAATTCCGCGCCGGAGCTATAGGCTACGGGACTAGATGAGTCCCGGCTTCGTTCTGAAGGGCTTTATAGAGGTTGGCAGGATCAGTTATTATTCCTTCATTGCCGGTTTCTGAAACATAATCAATCATCGCCGTAATTTTTGGCAGCATGCTGCCCGGCGCAAACTGTCCCTCCCGGCTGTATGCGTCAGCCTCGCTGCAGGTGAGCCGGCTCAGCTGCTTTTCAGCAGGTTTGCCGAAATTGATGCAGACTTTTTCTACCGCGGTTGATATGACAAACAGGTCGGCATGCAGCTGTTTTGCAAGCAGAGCGGCAGCAAAATCCTTATCGATCACCGCCTCCTTTCCCGTAAGCTGACCATTTGCCTCTCTCACTACCGGAATCCCGCCGCCGCCGGCAGCGATCACCATAATCCCCTGTTCTGCTAAAATTTTTATTGTCTCAATCTCGATTATACTGACAGGAAGCGGAGATGGAACAACCCGGCGGTAGCCGCGGCCAGCATCCTCCATGATATGCCAACCATCAGTATCCCGGTGGTATTCAGCATCATCCTTTTCCATAAAGGTTCCGATCGGCTTAGTGGGATTGAGAAACGATGGATCATGGGGATCCACTTCAACCTGGGTAACCACAGTTGCAGCGGAGACCTGAAGCCCCAGCTCTGCGGCTTCATTATATATTGCCATCTGCAGATTGTAACCGATAGCTCCCTGCGTATCCGCCACGCAGGAATCGAGAGGCACCGTGTGGAGAATCTTACGGGAAAATTCTGATCTTCTCAAAATGAAGCCGACCTGGGGTCCATTTCCGTGAGCTATTATAATACGATGCCCGTCAGCAGCAAGGGCAATGATATGCCTGGCTGTTTTTTTTGCAGCTGAATACTGAGATTCAACGGTAATATGTTTCGGGTCTTCAATGAGGGAGTTCCCTCCGATAGCGATAACAATTGTTTTAGCCTGCATCTGCATCTGCATCTCCTTCTCACTTTTTACGCAGAACTTATATCTGACCATCAGTATTATAACCCATCTGCAACAAACTGCAACATAAATCTTGCAGAAAAATCATTTCTCCCGTTAGTTCATATATATTTGACTAATGCCGGATATTGCAGTATTGTGGGTATCATTTTATCAATCTGATTGTTTTCAGGAGTTAAACTGCATGCTTACTAAAAATCAAAAAACAGAGATACTGCTTGGTCTCTTTGTGGGTAGTATGGTTCTGGTAAACACCATTGGGACAAAAATTACAACTATTGCCGGAGTTCGCGTTTCGGTTGGAATATTTTTCATGCCGCTGCTGTTTCTGGTAACAGATATTGTAGGGGAAGTGCATGGTCGGGACCGGGCACGGTCCTTTGTGAGGATAGCATCAGGCATTCTCATTTTCATGTTCGTCATGGTCTATATCAGCATCAAGATGCCGGCTAATGAAACCTGGGGCCTGCAGGAACAGTATGCCCTCATTTTCAGCAGCAGCCTCCGCATGACTTTCGCGAGCATAGTCTCCTTTATTATAAGTCAGAGTTTTGATGTCTCCGCTTTTGATTTCTGGAAGAGGCTGACAAAGGGCAAGCATCTGTGGCTGAGAAATAATATGTCAACAATTTTCAGCCAGTTTATCGATACAACCATATTCATGTTTCTGGCTTTTTATCATGTGTCTCCGAAGTTTACCGCAGGCTTTATATTCAGCCTTATAATCCCCTACTGGATCTTTAAAGTCGGTTTTGCCTTGATCGATACGCCCCTCTGCTACATCGGCGTACGGTGGCTGAACAACGAAAAAGCGGTTAAGCCGGGGTCGACCGGGAGACTGCTCAAAGAAGAAGCGCCGCAATAATTCGCGCCCCCCCCTGGTGACTTTCCGCAGACCTTGTTGGCTTTCCGAAGACCCTGCCGTTGATTTATCCTGCAGGCTTTACTATAATGACAACGCTTCCTATGGGTTAGAATAATAACCTGACTTTGCCTTACAGGCAGGAGAATTACATGCTTAAGAAACTCGAAGGTATTGCAGAGAAGTACCGTCAGCTCGAAGAAAAACTTTCTGATCCCGACATTTTAAAGGATATGAACAGATACCGTGAAATCATGCAGGAACACGCCCATCTGCAGTCAATTGTCACGGAATTTGAGCACTTCAAACAGCTCTCGAGCGGGATAGCCGACGCCAGACATCTGGTTAATGAAGAAAAAGACCCGGAAATGCGGGAAATGGCAAAGGAAGAACTTGAAGAACTCGAAGAAAAACTGGAGAAATCTGATATAGAACTGAAGAAACTGCTGGTTCCACGCGATCCGATGGATGGAAAAAATACTATTATGGAAATCAGGGCCGGTACCGGCGGAGAAGAAGCGGCGCTTTTTGCTGCCGACCTTTTTCGCATGTACTCCCATTACGCAGAGGACCGGCACTGGAAAATTGAAATTCTATCCCTCAATGAAACAGGAATCGGGGGGCTGAAGGAAATTATATTTTCTGTCGCAGGGAAGGAAGTCTACGGCAGCATGCGTTGGGAAAGCGGGGTGCATCGGGTTCAGCGTGTTCCTTCAACCGAATCCGGGGGGCGAATACATACATCGGCCGTAACCGTAGCAGTCCTCCCGGAAGCTGAGGAAACAGACATTACCATCAATCAGGAAGAACTTAAAATTGATGTCTACCGATCTTCCGGTCCCGGGGGCCAAAGCGTGAATACTACCGACTCGGCAGTACGCATAACGCACCTTCCCACGGGACTTGTGGTTATCTGCCAGGATGAAAAGTCGCAGATCAAGAACAGGGCTAAAGCCCTGCGGGTTCTTCGGGCTAGACTGTATGAGAAGGAAGAAGAGAAAAAACAGCGGGAACGCGCAGAAAACCGCAAAAGCCAGGTAGGCAGCGGCGACCGTTCTGAACGGATAAGGACTTACAACTACCCGCAGAACAGGGTCACCGACCACCGCATCAATCTTACGCTCTACAAACTTGACATTATTCTTCAGGGAGCCATGACAGAAATAATTGATGCTCTCAAGTATCATGCCGGCGAAGAAGCTCTCAAAAACAGCTGATGGAATATCCAGATCCCCGGGCTGAGCAGGAGCGATTTTCTGAACTGCTGCATAAGGCACGTTCGATTCTGGCTGAATCGGGGATAACCGAAACGCCCTATCTCGACAGTCTGCTCCTGTTAGCTCATGCTGCAGATACGACTCGGGAAATAATTCTGGCTTCTCTTCCGGAAACTGCCTCTGCAGACATTGCAGAGAGGTTCTATAACCTTATCAGTCTCCGGGCAGCAGGCAGCCCTGCAGCGTATCTTCTTAAGCAAAAAGAGTTTTACGGGCATACCTTTTATGTGGATGAACGGGTTCTGATACCGCGGCCCGATACCGAACTTCTGGTTGATACTGCCGTAAGCATCTATCGCAGCGGGCTGCCAGGCAGAAGAGTGCTTGATCTTTGCAGCGGATCCGGCTGTATAGGAATTTCTATTCAGGCTGAACTGCTCGATGCAGATGTCTCTTTGGGGGATATATCCAAAGATGCCATCGCGGTAAGCACCATTAATACGCAAAAGATTCTGGGTAAGATTCTGCCCTCCTTTAATTCTGATTTGCTGGAATCAATTCCGGGAACTTTTTCTCTTATAGTTTCCAACCCGCCCTACCTTACAGATAAAGAATGCACAGATCCGCTTCTGGTTGGAAGGAATGAGCCGCTCAATGCCTTGAAAGCAGGACCTGACGGGCTAACAGTATTAAGACGACTGGCGCAGCAAGGGTTTGCTAAACTTGAAAAAAAGGGCTATCTTATTCTTGAATGCGGAAGCACCCAAGCTGGAAGGGCTGCCGATATACTGAAAGATGCTGGATTCTCTGAAATTCGCATAATGCGGGACCTTTCAGGTCGTGAAAGGGCTTTATCGGGAAAAGCCGAATGAAACTGAATGAAAAAACATGAAAGATTTAATTGAACTTTTCAGTAAAAAACTCGAAAACTACGCTGAACCTGACAGGGAACGTATCATGGATGCAGCCCGTTGGGCGGAAACTATGCATCGCAGCCAGAAACGAGCCAGCGGAGAGCCTTTTTTTATTCATCCCTACCATGTGGCTGAAATCCTGGTTGATATGCACATGGATGCAGATTCAGTCATTTCCGGCTTCCTGCACGACAGTCTGGAGGATACGGTTACCGGTCGGGAGGAGATTTCCACCCGCTTCGGGGAAACTGTCGCCCTGCTGGTTGACGGAGTAACCAAAATCTCCATTCTCAAGGTTAAGAATAAAAGTGTGCAGGCCGCAGAAACCATGCGTAAGATGCTTTTTGCCATGAGCAAGGATATTCGGGTCATCATTATCAAACTTGCCGACAAACTCCATAACATGAGCACCCTGCACTATCTGCCAAAAGAGAAAGGAAAGCGGATCGCCGCCGAATGTCTTGATATTTATGCACCGATGGCCGATCGCCTGGGAATATCCTGGATGAAAGCGGAGTTGGAAGATCTGTCCCTCAAAGCCCTTCATCCCGAGACCTATCAGCATATCAAGGATTTCATGCTCTCCAAAAAAAGCGAGCGCAGTGAATTTCTAAAACGCGTAGAAAAGGCAATCTATCGATCTTCAGCGAATGAAGGCATTTCTGATATCATCGTCTCCACCCGGGTAAAGCATATTTATTCCATCTATCGGAAAATGAAAAAACGCAAAAAGGAGCTGGATGAGATATACGATTTGATGGGTGTACGTATTCTTTGCAATACTACCAACGAATGCTATACGATACTGGGAGTGGTTCATAAGATCTGGCCGCCCATGGAGGGACGCTTCAAGGATTATATCGCCATGCCCAAGGCTAACCAGTACCAGAGCCTGCATACATCGGTAATGAGCTATGACGGAAGAATTCTGGAAATTCAGATCAGAACAAAAGCTATGAATTATACGGCAGAATTTGGCATAGCAGCCCACTGGTCCTACAAGCAGGATTTTGGCGGGGGAAAACTGCCATCTGAGACGCTGGGGTTTATCAGCAAATTACGCAACTGGGAAAAAGAGCTGGAATCTGACAGCTTTTTTGAAGAGATGAAATCGGAACTTCTCAAGGACTCAATATATGTATTCACCCCTCAGGGCCATATCATAGAGCTGCCGTCAAACGCCACCGCTATTGATTTCGCCTATCATATTCATACTGAGGTGGGAAGCCATATTGTGGGGGCAAAGGCTGACGGCTCGATTATCCCCTTAAGCCAACCATTGAAGAATACCCAGGTAATTGAAATTCTCACCTCCCCCAATGCCCATCCCCATATCAACTGGCTGCGTATGGCGCAGACAACGCGTGCCCGCCAGAAAATCCGGAACTGGCTTAATAAACATGATGAAAGCCTGCTGATTGACAAGAGCATCATTGCAAAAAAGAAGCCTGAAAAGCATACTCCCACCCCAGAAGCCCATGAAGAACTCACCGGAGGAATGGAAAAAGAGCAGGAACCCATTATTACTCAGGTCATGGACAAATCCAAACTTGCTTTTCGAATCGGCAACGAAAAAAATATGATGATAAGCATAGCCCAGTGCTGCAATCCTTCACGGGGTGATGATATTGTCGGCTACATATCCCGCGGCCGCGGAATTATCGTTCATAAGCGAAACTGCACTAACCTTAAGCATATAAAAGAAATATCCAACCGCAGCATAGAAGTTGAATGGGAAGCTTCCTCCCCGCGCAAAACTCGCCAGTTCCGCGTTACCAGCCGGCTCACATCCGACCTTTTCTCAGAGATTGAGGGAGCTGTAAAAAAATATCGGGGTCATCTGATCGAAGGGAAACTTGAGGAGACGGAAAACGGCAGACTGGCAGGCAGCTTCACGATGGAAGTCGATCATGATGAAGATTTCAAAAAGGTGCTGAAAAGCATAAGAATGATTCCATCGATCCTTAATCTGTATCAGCTATAAAAAAGTTTCAGGAAGCTTCCTGTCAGTGGCTGCTGCTCCGCAAGGGTTTTGAGCATGTTGACCGGGGCTTTCCCATTTGTCCAATTATTCATTTTTT
Organism: Spirochaetales bacterium; assembly: GCA_018399255.1. GTDB lineage: Bacteria > Spirochaetota > Spirochaetia > JABMQR01 > JABMQR01 > M55B182. The sequence goes on from JAGYPA010000002.1 coordinate 143,761, forward strand.
TCAGACATTAAAACGAAAATGCATAATATCGCCGTCTTTGACAAGATACTCCTTGCCTTCTATCCGCAGCTTGCCGGCTGCCTTGACTTTTTGTTCTGACCCTAAGGCAAACAGATCGTCGCAGTGGTATACTTCAGCTTTAATGAATCCTTTCTGAAAGTCAGTATGGATGACGGCTGCGGCCTCCGGTGCACTGTTACCTGCATGAAAGGTCCAGGCACGATTCTCATCGGGACCGGCAGTGAAGAAGGTTCTCAACCCGAGCATCTGATAGGCGGTCTGGATGAGCCGGTTCAGGCCTGACTCCTCCAACCCTGCCTCTGCCAGGAATTCTGACCGTTCCTCAGCCGTCTCAAAAGCGGAAATCTCTGCTTCCAGCTGACCGCACAGAACTATGGCATGAGAATCCTCAGCCTCTGCGATCTCCCTTACGGTTTCCACAAAGCGGTTTCGATTCGCCATTCCAGCCTCATCTACATTGCAGACATAGATCTGGGGTTTCATAGTTATAAGCTGAAGGTCACGGATGAGCAGCTGCTGTTCTGGAGTAAAGGCAAGCCTCCGGGCTGGTTTTCCATCTTCCAGCGCCGTCTTCAGGGCGGTTAGCAGCGGCTGCAGCCTGGCGGCCTGGAGAGCACCCTCCTTGCCGGCTCGACTGAGCTTGTCAAGCTTCGAAAGTCTTTTATCAACTGTTTCCATATCAGCAAGACACAGCTCTATCTGGATTGTTTCAATATCGGAAGCAGGATTTATTTCATTCGAAACGTGAGTAATATCTTCGTTCTCAAAACAGCGGACTACATGGGCTATTATGCCGACTTCACGAATATGGGCCAGAAATCTATTTCCAAGCCCCTCTCCTTTCGAAGCTCCTTTTACCAATCCTGCAATATCCACAAATTCTACAATGGCCGGAACCACTTTTTTCGTCGGAATCAGTTCAACTATACGATCAAGACGTTCATCCGGTACGCTGACAATACCGACATTGGGATCTATTGTACAGAAGGGATAATTTGCAGCTTCAGCCGGAGCTGATGTAAGCGCAGAGAAAATTGTCGATTTACCGACATTCGGCAGTCCTACGATACCGCAGTTCAAACCCATACATTGCCATCCTGATTTTTCGGTGCACTGCCTGCCTGCAGCAGAAGATTAATCTGTCTGTTTAAGCCGCCGCCCCGTTCGATTTTTGCTCGATTATCCTATCACATATTGACATCTATGGTAACCTCATTTAGTGTTTTATTAATTATGGCAAAAACAATTTTTCAGTATGATGCTTCCGAGGTCAGGGAGAGTCGCGCCCTGTTAGTCACGGTTAAAACGCCCGATATCGACGACCGCCACGCTGAATACCGACAAGAGGAACTGCAAAGTCTTGTCGGCACCATGGGACTGACGGCTGCAGATTCAATCATCGTCCCGCTTCGGGAACCCAATTCGACCTATCTCGTCGGGTCAGGAAAAAGAGAGGAGATAATCGCTTTAGCGGCAGAAGCTGATGCAGACTGCATTATATTCGACCACGATTTGAGCCCAAGCCAGCAGCGCAACTGGGAACGGGATACGCACTATGCGGTTATTGACCGTCAGGAGGTTATTCTCCAGATTTTTGCCGATCGGGCATCTACCCGCGAGGCAGTTCTTCAGGCAGCACTTGCCCGACAGGAGTACTCCCTCCCCCGATTAACCAGAGCTTGGACGCATCTCTCCCGCCAGCGGGGCGGTACTAAAGGGACCCGTGGTGAGGGTGAGACCCAGCTGGAAATTGACCGGCGGCTGGCTATGAAAAAAATCTCCCACCTTAAGGCGGAACTGAAAAAAGTTCAGGCCCATCGTACAACCCAGCGTAAGCAGCGTCGATCGCTGCCCGTTCCGGCAGGTTCAATTGTCGGGTATACAAATGCAGGAAAATCATCTCTTCTGCATGCCCTTACCGGGGCCGATATTCTGATAGAGGATAAGCTGTTCGCCACCCTTGATCCAACAACCCGTCGCATAGAAATGCCCGGCGGAGCGGAGGTGCTGCTCTCAGACACCGTAGGTTTTGTCCAGCAACTTCCGCATGATCTGGTTGACGCATTCAGGTCCACCTTGGAAGAGACCCGTTATGCCGATTTCATCCTGCATGTAGTTGATGCATCACATTCCGATGTCATGACCAGCTACCAGACCACCATGGAAGTTCTTGACTCTCTTGGATGTCTGGATAAGCCGATGATTCTGGTCTGCAATAAAATGGATCTTGTCGGGGACCGGTTCAATCTCTTCAGAATCCAGGAAAAGCACGAGTTTACAGTAAATCTTTCTGTTAAGGAAGGCACTGGATTTGACGAACTGCTGGATGCCATCAGTAAAATTATCAACAAGACCTATCCGGCAGTTACCTACTGGCTGCCGCCCGACCGGTATGATTTGCTGGCTCTGATAAAGCGCAGCGGTATGATAGAAAAAGAGTCTTACAATGAATCCGGCATTGAAGTAAGTGCGCGGCTTCCTGAGAGATTGATTAAATCTCTGCAGGCCTATACCCAGGCCCCAAGCAGCCCGGTGCTGCAGTAAAATATAAAAAACCACTTGAGGGCTGAGTCTTCAACCTGAAAACTCAGCCTTCAAAAAATTGTACGGAATTTAGTACCTGAAGCCAATTTCAAAATGCTTCACATTTTGAAATCCCCTCACTACAGATCGAATTCATACCTTGCCCCGATTCCGCCTATTGGTGAAAACTGTGTAGTCTTAAAATCAAAAGATGGTCCAATTTCCAAAAACAGCTCAAGAGAAGGATCCTTTAAATAGTAAGATATACCAAACGGTACATTTAATCCAACGCTGAACTGAGAAAGGCCAACATAGGCAGAAATGCCGGTATAGAAGTTGAAGTCAAGCTTCTCGATGCTGAAATCGAATAATTTGTACTGCAATCCTCCATTAATTTGAAAAGCAGGATTGATGTCCAATCCGCCTACAACAGAAAAATTCTGATCCAGATCATATTTTGCAGTTATACCAAAGGGTGATCCAAGATAGATTCCTACACCCATATCCTTACCGTTTTTATCAACTTCAAAAAATGCGCTGGCAGGAAAAACAAATGCTGCCAATAAGATAATTGCGATTACTGCTTTTTTCACTTTTTCTCTCCTCGTAAATTTATTTGATATCCTAATAATACTTATGCCGCTCAGTAATTTCAATCCTTTCGACAGCAGATCACACATGAATCCAGTTTCCCTCAGTATATTTCATGATTTCCTGCTATAATTTACCGATATTCCTACAATCACGGTGCTTTCAATTTACAACTAATAAGTGATATACTCTTTTGTAGTTGTATATCAAGTGATTATATAAAAAAAGCATTCGATAAGACAATCCACTGTCAACCGAATGCTGAAAACTAGGATCTAAAGTTATGAAAAACAGTACAGACCAGTACCATTCATCTAGTGACGAGCTGCCAATCGACGATGAACTAATGTATGATTCAGATGATTCAGATGATTCAGCGCAAGCATCAGATGAGAATACTGAAGTAACTCAATTGTCAAAGCGTGCATATCACATGCTCAAGGAAAATTTAGTTGAAGAAGCTGAAAAACTCTTTCAGCAGATACTGCAGACCTACCCGACTAACAACTATGCCTTGGTCGGTCTCGGTGATATTAATCGAAAAAAACGGCGCTACTCACAGGCTGTTAAACAGTACAAAGAATGCCTTATCTATCATCCAGCAAATAATTATGCCTATTTCGGTCTTGCTGACAGCTACAAAGCACAGAAAAAGCTGCCGGAAGCCATTGAGGCCTGGCAAAAGTATCTGGAAAAAGACCCCAAGAACATTACCGTTCTTACCCGGGTTGCAGACACCTATCGCAAAATAAAGGATTTCAGAAATTCAAAGAAATACTACGACATGGTAATGGAGATTGACGAGAACAATGCGTATGCCCTCATAGGACTTGGCCATCTCTATTTCGATTTTGAGGTATATGAATCTGCCCTGACCTTCTGGGAACAGGTTTATCGAGTTAATCCAGCTTCAGTTGACATCAGGGTTCTGACTTCAATCGGCAACTGCCACCGCAAATTGAAAACTTTCAGGGAAGGTCTCAGCTATTTTCTTCTTGCTTTGGAAAAAGATAAGAATAATTTTTTTGCTCTTTTCGGTGCTGCTGACTGCCATCGCGGGCTGCGGCAGTATGAGCAGTCTCTGGCTTACTGGCTGAAAATCCTTGATAACGATCCCCTGAATAAGGTTATCCTCACCCGGGCTGGAGATGCTTTCCGGGTTCTAAAAGATTTAAAACAGGCTAAAGAGTGCTATGATCGGGCTCTTGAAATAAGTTTCGACTACTACGCGGTTCTGGGCCTTGTTTCCATCCATAAGGAAAACGGAGAATACACTGAAGCCCTTGATAAACTTCATGATCTTATCAACAGAGACCGGAAAAACCATCGTCTCTACATTGAAGCGGCAAATTGCTATCTCGAGCAGGGCTATAAAGCTAAAGCCATCCAAATACTGAAAGATTTTCACAATCTGGGACTGCATAATATTTATGTCAAAAACTTACTTGATGAAATCCAGAACTGACCATCAGGGTCTTTCAGCTCTTTTCCCTAATGAACTTTCTGATTTGATCTCACAGGAACCTCTTTTTCGCGGCCGTCAGCTTTTCACCTGGCTTGCGGGAGGAACGTTCAAGTTTGAGGAAATGAAAAATCTTCCGACAGCCTTACGCCGAACCCTTATAGACCGCTATGGCGAAACTGCCTGTACTTCCAAGGTCGTAAAGCAGCAGACAGATACTGACGGAACCGTCAAGCTGCTTTTAAAGCTGTATGACGGTCTCTTTGTTGAAAGTGTGCTGCTTACCGATGAGGAGGGGCGAAGAACTGCCTGCCTTTCCTCTCAAGTAGGCTGTGCCATGGGCTGCACCTTTTGCCGGACTGCTGAGCTGGGGCTTGAACGGAATCTGACGGCTTCGGAAATTGTTGAGCAGTTCTATCATCTTACAGAAATAGCCGGACAGCCTTCTCATATAGTGTTTATGGGTATGGGAGAACCGCTGGCTAATATATACGAGACAGCTCGTTCTATAGAAATCTTTCACTTTTCTGAAGGCCTTAATATCAGTGCCCGCCGGATAACCCTGTCTACTTGCGGAATTCCAGAAGGCATCCGCTTCCTGGCTGAAAGCTTCTCAGTCCCCATCCGGCTTGCGGTTTCTCTCACCTCTGCTGACAACGATCTGCGGACCAGTCTCATGCCGATAAACCGTAAAGCACCGCTGCCGGAACTTCATGAGTCCCTGCTCTATTATCAGAATATACGAAAGAAGCGCATTACCCTGGAATATGTTCTTCTCGACGGAGTCAACGATTCTGAGACAGCCTGTCGTCAACTGGTACAGTTTGCCAAGGGTCTGGAATGTGTAGTCAATGTTATACCCTGGAACCCTGGAGCTGGACTGCCGTATAACGAACCGACGAGAGATTCTACCGAACGGTTCTGTTCATGTCTTGAACATGCAGGACTGCGGGTCACTCGCCGTTATCGGAGAGGGAGAGGCATAAGCGGTGCCTGCGGCCAGCTGGCCGGCTCAGGGACTTCTCCGCATCATATTCAACCGGTTATGCAGACAAACGAGTAAAACTGGTTAACATCAATTCTGGAGAAGGTATCAGTCCCATCACTCATAAGTTCTGTTCAAAATCTGAAAAAAAATTGGAACGAAATAGATCACTCAAATGTCCGGTTATCTTTCAAGAACAGCTTTAATTCTTCGCACCCCGGCCGAGGACGACTGCTCTTTCAGTATCTTGAAGGTTCCCATCTCAGAAGTGTTCCTGACATGCGGTCCCCCGCAGACCTCTTTTGAAAAATCTCCAACACTGTAGACTTTAACCTGCTCTCCGTACTTGCTTTCAAAAAAAGCGATGGCACCTGCTTCCTTGGCTTCTTCAACACTCATCATTTCCATTTCAACAGGCAGGTTCCGACGTATCTGTTCATTGACAATAGCCTCAACCTGCCGAATTTCTTCGTCTGACATTTTATCATGATGCGTAAAGTCGAAACGCAGACGCTCAGGGGTAATATTACTCCCCTTCTGCCCAACATGAGTCCCGAGTACAATTCTAAGGGCCTGATGCAGGAGATGTGTTGCAGTATGCAGAGCGGTGGTCATCGCGGAATTATCTGCCAGACCGCCTTTAAATGTCTTTTCTGCTCCAGCACGGGATGCTTCCTGGTGTTTCTCGAAAGCCTTGGCAAACCCCTCCCGATCCACGGCAAATTGATGCTCAGCAGCAAGTTCTTCAGTCAGTTCCAGAGGAAAACCGTAGGTATCGTAGAGCTTGAAGGCAAGTCGCCCGGGAATGGTTCTTGTTTTGCCTTTCATCAGGTTGGGAAGCATCTTTTCAAATTCATGCTCGCCCTTCTGAAGGGTTTTAAGAAATTTTTCCTCTTCTGCCTTCAATTCAGCCTTAACAAAATCACGACCAGGTTCGAGTTCGGGATAGGATCCGCTATACTGGTCAATAACATAGCCGGAAAGATCGCCGAGAAAGAAATCATGTATATCAAGTTTGCGACTGTGCCGGACGGCACGCCGTATAAGACGACGGAGAATATAGCCCTGCCCGAGATTGGATGGAACGACACCCCGCTCATCCCCCAGAATAAAAACTGACGTACGCAGATGATCGGCAATAATCCGTATTGATACATCAGTCGCCTCATCTTCACCGTAGTGCTTCCCGGAAAGATTTTCTATCGCGTCAATTATCCCTGAAAAGAGTTCTGTCTCATAGACTGACTGCTTACCCTGCAGAATCGCAATAGTTCGCTCAATCCCCATTCCTGTATCGACACACTTGCGATCCATCTGCTCGTAGGTTCCCTGTTCAGTCTTGCGGTACTGCATAAAGACATCGTTCCATATTTCAAAATACTTTCCGCATGAGCAGCCCGGTATGCAGTCGGGACCGCAGGTTTCTCTCCCGGTATCAATAAACATTTCTGAATCCGGCCCGCAGGGTCCTGTCGCCCCGGCTGGTCCCCACCAGTTATCTTCCCGCGGCAGAAAGTAGATCCGCTCATCGGGAATACCGAGAGAACGCCATATATCGGCGGTGTAATCATCCCGGGGAATTCCTTCCTCTCCGGCAAACACGGTCACTGAGAGTTTTTCCGGATCCAGGCCGAGCCAGCGGGGGGATGTGAGAAACTCATAGCTCATACGGACAGCTTCATCCTTGAAGTAATCGCCAAGGGACCAGTTTCCAAGCATTTCAAAAAAAGTCAGGTGACTGGGATCACCAACCGCCTCTATATCTCCGGTCCGGATACACTTCTGGTAATCAACAAGGCGGCTCCCGCCGGGATGCGGCTCTCCCAGAATATAGGGAACAAGCGGGTGCATGCCAGCCGTAGTAAAAAGGACTGTCGGGTCATTTTCCGGAATCAGCGACTGGCCGGAAATTTGCGTATGATTCTTTTCGACAAAGAACTGGATATATTTTTGGCGCAATTGATCAGCTTTCATAGCGTTGATACTATTTAAGCCGGGCCCGGGTGTCAAGAGGTGCGCGCTGGCTGGTCAGAGTGATGATGTACATTCTCCGGGTCACTGCTTTCCGGCCGGAAACAGCCGTTATAACGTAAGCCATTTCATTATATAGGCTTCTGGAATGGTCTTAATACGTTCCTTTTTGTCAAGGTATCCTAAGTAGGATCGTACGGTGCTGCCAATCAGCACATACTGAGCTGAACTCATCTCCAGATGGTACCAGCTGCAGATATCTGCAATAATTTCGTCCGGAGATCTGGGCTCTCTGCATATATCTTCAATAACGTGGCATATTTCTGTTATTTTGTTCCTGTTTATTTCGACAAGCGTATGGATATTCTCTGGTTTCTCAGCAGGAAGAGCATGGGAGGGTACTATGATCCTGTCGGTACAGTGATCGAGATAATCCAGGGTGTTAAGAAACTGCTCCACGTCAAAGAGATAAAAAATGTGATACTTGTTGATAATGTGTCCGGAAAACAGTGCATCGGCAGCAAAAAGAATTCCATCGGGAGTACGAAACCCGATCATGTCAATAAAATGCCCTGGCAGTCCAACAATTTCCAGCCCGCTGCCTTCCAATGGTTTTCCGACGGCAAGTACATCAGTAACCTGCGACGGCTGGGCCTGCAGAAATTTATGTTCAATCTTACGGTGCGGGTACCCGCCCCACAGAAACATCGGTTCAAACTCCGGATGTTCAATAAAGGGTTTTTCCTTTTCCGAGGCCCCTATACGACAGGAAAATGATTTTTGCAAAAATCGATTGCCGCCAATATGATCGGCATTTGAGTGGGTATTCAGGATTATCTCAAGGTGCCAGCCGCGTTCTCTGATAATTTTCCCGACTTTCCTTCCGGCATCTTTATCATTTCCGCTGTCAATGAGGTAGACATTTCCTTTATCAACGTACAGGCCAATATTGACTGGTCCGGGAATATAGTAGGTTTTGCCGCCCAGCTGTTCAAGTGAAAAATCTGCCATACGCTGCTCCTGCCCGGCGGGAACAGCTTCCCGCGGGAAATTGTTTATCCGGCAGTTGTCTTTTCGCTGCCGCTGTACTTATATTATATACTCAATCCATCGCTGCAGCAAATGGGACGGAAAGCAGAAAAGCGTGAGACTGTCATCATTTTCGGGTTTTCCGCAAATCGCCATATTACCGAAACAGGGAAGGTATAAATATGATAAAAAAAATATTTCTCAGATTATCTATTACCGGAGCAATCATGGCTGCTCTGTTAGTTATCAGCGGGGGCACTTCCGGGTCTTTTGCTTCCGCCCAGGCAAATCGTGAATCCGAAAAGCCGGATGCAGCCTCCTCATCACCATCAAAACCGGTGATAAAAGAGTCTGAGGGCCCAAGTGCTTTGGCTATATTTGCAGGCGGCTGCTTTTGGGGGGTAGAGTATTATTTAGAGAGCCTTGACGGCGTATATGATGTAATTTCCGGCTATACCGGTGGGACTAAAGAAGACCCCACCTACTACGAGGTAATCAGCCAGACAACCGGGCATGTGGAGGCCGTTCAGGTTGCCTATAATCCGGATCTCATCTCATATGAAGAACTGACAAAATTCTTTTTTGAAATTCACGATCCCACACAAACCGACGGACAGGGACCGGATATAGGGGAACAGTATCTTTCGGTCGTTTTTTTTGATAATGATGAAGAACGATCAATCGTGGAAAAATTGATTGGCATTCTGGAACAGGAAGGCTATGATGTCGCAACCATGGTTAAACCAGCCAGGGTCTTCTGGCCGGCAGAAACCTACCATCAGGATTACTACGAAACTAAAGGAAGCCTTCCCTACTGCCACAGCTACACTAAACGATTTCCGTAATCTTTGCGTATTCTCAGGATCTCAAGATGGGAACGATATGGTGTAAAATCAGCCGAGCCGTTCCCATCTTTTTTTTACTGCAATCATATCATACGCAATAATCAGCAGCATCCCGGCCAGAGGCAGGATAGACATAAGCAGAAACATGCGGCTGAACCCGAAAAACTCCACGAGGTATCCTCCGATCGGGCTTCCGAGAAAAGCTCCTAAACCCCAGGCTATGGAGAGGTATATACTCATAGCCAGCGTTTTTTTACTTTGCGGAACTTTTTCATTAATATAGCTGATGCAGGCAACGTGTGTAAGCCCGAATGTCAGACTGTGAAGCAGCTGTGCGGCTCCAATAATAGCCAGCGACTGCGAAAAGCTGTAAATGAGCATTCTTAAAATCATGGCCGCCAATCCTATGAGCAAGGCCCGATATCTCCCGGTTATTCTTATAATTTTTCCGGCAAACATGATGGGCAGTATTTCAGCAACAACTGCAATCATCCAGAAGATACCGACATTCTCTACTTTGAGCTCTTCCTGCAGAAACAGGGAGAAGAATGAGTAGTAGCTGGTAAATCCCATTCGACCCAGGAAGACAGCTGCTGCCAGCACATAAAAAAGGGAGGGCATTTGAGCCGTCTCCCCTTTTCCGACAGGATTCAGCACTGATGTATTCCTGGATGTTCTTGCATGAAAGGCAGGGGGGATAATAGCAAGTGTCAGGAGATAGACTATTCCCATAATACCTGCTCCACGAGCTATCATGATTGGACTGGGAGAGTTGAATATTCCGGTAATCTCAAAAAAGAGCATTACTGCCCCGAATCCAATACTGCCGGCAACACGCACATGCCCATAGTCATGCTCCGGATCAGCCAATGCATAGCTTATCATTGAGTCATTGATGGAAAGTAGAGGCTTGAAGGCAAAACCGAACAGGGCTGTCAAAGCAGTAACGGCGATGATAGAATCGATGGGAACCATAACCAGCATGAGCAAAGACCCGACAAGAGAACATCCGAGAAGAACTGACCTGAATCGCCCGGTCCTGTCGACCAGGGCCCCGAGCAGCAGGGGGCCGGCTATGCCGGCGATCTCCCAGACCCCGATTACTAATCCTGTTTCTGAGGGAGAGAGTCCTTTACCGTACAGAAATATTTGAAAATAGGGTACAATAACGGCATACATTGCATAGAAGAAGAACAGGCTGATCATATATCGCAGTTTGATGGACTTCATGCTGAAAGATGTATCACGAATATGGGTAAATGTCATCCCGGCATAAAGGAGCAGTTATATGTGTTTTAATATGTCTATTATCAAAGAGATTGAAGCTCTCCAGGAAGAATTCCGGGCAGATTTTTCTGAATATCCGATCCTGTCCGATCATGCGCTGCATTGGTATAATGCTTCCGGATTTGATCACCCGATCTGGCCGGTTATCGGTAAAGAATTCCCCGACAGTATCCGGATGTACCATTGGGGCCTGATTCCGCATTGGGTTAAAGGTTCGGACCAGGCTGCTGCTATCCGGTCAAAAACCCTGAATGCCAGGGGAGAAACCGTAGACCAGCTGCCCTCTTACCGATCCTCTTTTCCAGTTAAGACCTGTCTTGTTATAGCCGAAGGTTTTTATGAACCCCATCATTTCAAGGGAAAATCCTACCCCTTCTATCTGCACCGCTCCGATGGAAGGCTTCTTACCCTTGGAGGTATTTATGCCCAATGGACGAATCGGGAAATCGGCAGCGTCATCAATTCCTTTTCAATTATCACGGTTCCCGCAATTGGTCTGACTGACCGCATCCATTCCCATAAACACCGAATGCCGCTTATCATTCCTGAAGATCAGCGCAGGCGCTGGATAGATCCGGAATTATCTCCAACTGAATGCAAGGCTCTTATCCATTCATGGGAACCGGAAGAACTCATCGCGTATCCGGCTTCCCCCGATCTCTACCGAAGGGGAGGCAGCCGTAATACCCCGGAAATACGAAACCGGCATTACTACGGGATAGAGGAGATAGACCTTCTGGCTATATAAGCAGCTTCAGTCAGCCATTTCTTTTTTGCGCAGGCGTCCGCTGCGATCGTTCCTGCGATCGTTCCTGCGATAAAGAAAAGTCTGGACAAGGTACGTATTTTCCATTATACTTAACACATGTTAATCATTCCATTAAAAACCGTATTTTCACACTCCTGTATTCCTTTATCGCTTGCATCGGTTCAGGCAGGTTTCCCCTCCCCTGCTGCTGACTATGCAGAGGATGGATTGGATTTCAACGAACTGCTCATTCACCGCAAAGCAGCAACTTACTGTCTGAAAGTAACCGGTGACTCTATGACTGGAGCAGGAATTTTTCCAGGAGATATTTTAGTAGTGGACAGATCCATTTCTCCTGCAAACGGTGATATTGCCGTAGCCGCAGTAAACGGTGAGTTTACGGTAAAGAGGATATATCGAACACATGGTGCCGTTCTCCTTCGTCCGGAAAATTCTGCCTACTGCGATATCACCGTAGGTCCGGAAGAAGATTTCCTGCTGTTCGGAGTCGTAACTTCGGTAGTGCGGCAGCTCAAGCGCCGGTAGGAAAAAAATGATCGGCTTGGTGGACTGCAACAGCTTCTATGCTTCCTGTGAGCGTATTTTCAGACCCGATCTTAAAGATCGCCCAATTGTAGTGCTCTCAAATAACGACGGCTGTATTGTTGCTATGGACCGTAACGCCAAGAAAAACGGTATCCGCCGCGGAATTCCATATTTTCAAGTGAAGGGGGATCTTGCTGCCCTACAGGCTGAGGTGTTTTCCTCTAACTATACCCTGTACCAGGATATATCAGACCGGATAATGGAAATCCTCCGTCAGCATGCTTCCAGAACTGAGGTCTATTCAATCGACGAAGCTTTTCTGTTCCTGGATGATAACCGTCTGCCGTTGTTTGAACTGGGGAATAAAATTCGCCGTGATGTTGAGCAGTGCACCGGTGTACCGGTCTCAATCGGATTTGGCAGAACCAAGACTCTGGCAAAAATTGCCAACCGATGGGCAAAAAACAGGCATGAAGATTGCGGCATATTTTCCCTGGAAGAACAGGAAGAATCATCAATTCTTGCCCGGATTAATGTACTCGACATCTGGGGCATAGGAACCCGAAAGGCAGCTTTTCTATTCAAGCACGGAATAAGAACAGCACTCGATTTCCGGGAAACACCAGAATACTGGGTAAAAAAACATCTGACTCAGACAACCCTGCGGACACTCTGGGAGCTTAAGGGAATTCCATCAATTGAACCGGAAATGGCGACTCCTCCCAAACAAATGATTCTCTCATCCCTGGGGTTCAGCCTGCCGGTACAGGATCTGGCAACGTTGGAAACCGCAGTCTCCATGTATGCCTCCTCTGCGGTAAAAAAACTGGTCAAACAGAATTCTGAAGCGAGCGGAGTTATGGTTTTTATCAGGACCCACCGCCATAAGCAGCCCTATTTTGCAGACAGCCGTCAAATAAAACTTCCGGAATCGACCGCTTACCTTCCGGAAATAACCTATCATGCATTAACCGGGCTGAGAGAAATCTACCGGACAGGATATGATTATATAAAGGCGGGCGTATGTCTGTACGGGCTGAGTCCGAAAAATCATTACCAGCACAATCTTTTCCTGAACACTCAAGCACAGAAACGAAAAGTGACAGAAAGCGTGCAGGAAATACAGTCACGTTTCGGATCTCATGCTATAAGCAGCGGGAGATCTGTTTCAGGAGGAGAATGGATTATGAAGCAGAAGGCGCTCTCCCCCCGCTATACTACAAGATGGTCAGATATCCCTGATGTACACTGATCAGAAAATGTAATTCACCTGCCCCTGCCTGATTCATGCCTCCATCTCTAACCTTTCCAAGCCTTTTCAGTGACCTTTCAGTTGCTTCCGTGAAATATAATAGATATATTAGTCCAACAAGGGGGGATTGCTGGTGAAATATATGTTACACATTCTTTTGGTTTTCGGGCTTATTGCGGTATTTGCTGCATGCAGCAGTAAATCCGGTGAAACAACCTTGGCTTCTGAAGCCCCGGAAGCACCGGTTATCAGAACGATAAGGGCAGCTGATTTCAAGGCAGGGATGGAATCAAGTCCGAATCACCTGCTTCTCGATGTCAGAACTGATGCTGAATATCAAGCTGAGCATATCGATACAAGTTTGCTCATCCCTGTGCAGGAACTTGAAAAAAGGCTGAATGAAATAATTGAATGGAAGAATCTGCCGGTATTTGTCTATTGTCGAACAGGCAACCGGAGTATGACAGCTGCAAAAATGCTTTCTGATGCCGGCTTTTCAGAAATTTACAATCTTGAAGGGGGAATTGGCGGCTGGACTCGTGAAGGATTTCCCACAATTAAGTAGCGAGCGGAAATATAAGCCCGGGAAAAGAATCCCTTTCCCGGGCTTATCAAAAAATCTGCTACTTGGCAAACTCCTGCTGCAGAAAGGCAAGATCAAGTTCCGGATATACCGGAAATTTTCCGAGAAGATCACTTACTCTCTTCTGAGCCTCTTCTTTTGCTGCCGGTTCCAGAACATATTTTGCCTTGCTCGGCTTACCGGCATTAGCCCCTTTGGTAAGAATAGCCGGTTTTGTATTTGACAAGATCAGCTTCAGGATTCCGGCGATAGTTTTCATCTCATCCTTGCCCATTCCGAGAGTTGTTACAGCCGGGGTCCCCAGCCGAAGACCGCTGGTATACCAGGGCCCATTGATGTCAAATGGCAGCGCATTCCTGTTGAGCGTTATTCCGCATTCCCGCACGGCATTTTCAGCCTGTCTTCCGTTAAGTCCGAAAGGCGTAACGTCAATCAGCATTAAATGATTGTCTGTTCCACCGGTTGCTATGGTAACGCCCTCTTCAATGCAGGCAGCTGCCAGAGCACGGGAATTTTCAACTATTCTCGATGCATACTGCTGGAATTCCGGCTTCAGTGCTTCGGTATACGCAACCGCTTTAGCTGCCATGGCATGAGGCAGCGGACCGCCCAGCACCATGGGACAGCCTTTATCGACCGCCTCGGCAAATTCCTGCTTACATAAAATCATCCCCCCTCTGGGTCCCCGCAAGGTTTTGTGAGTGGTTGTTGTAACTATATCGGCATGAACTACCGGATCATAATCCCCTTTCATCAGTTTACCTGCTACAAGACCGGCAAAATGGGCCATATCTACCATAAGCACGGCTCCGACTTTGTCCGCGATCTCCTTAAAACGTCTAAAGTTAATCAATCTGGGGTAAGCACTGTACCCAGCCAGGAGTATCAAAGGCCTGATCTCAAGGGCCATCCGCTCAATTTCATCATAATCAAGGATTCCCGTTTCACGGTCAACGGTATAGCTGTAAGCATCAAACATCTGAGCCGAGACATTAAAGCGATACCCATGCGTCAGGTGTCCTCCTGAATAGTAATCGAGACCAAGGAGTTTCTGCTCACCAAGCAGTTTCCTGATTTTGTTCCAGTCTTCACGAGAAAGATTACTGGGATTGGTTTCTCCCAATTCTTCTAGCGCCGGGTTTTCAATTTTATGGGTAAGTATTGCCCAGAAAGCAACCATATTGGCGTCAGCGCCGCTATGGGGCTGTACATAGGCATGTTCAGCTCCAAAGAGTTTTTTTGCCTTCTCACCTGCATCAGCTTCGATAGCATCAATATTGTCACACCCGGCATAAAACCGGTGATACGGAAAACCTTCGGCATATTTATCAGTCAGGAGATTTCCCATAGCCGCCTGAACTGCAAGGCTGGTATAGTTTTCACTTGCAATCAGCTTAAGATAAGATCTCTGGGATTCCAGTTCCCGCACTATACTGGATGCAGTTTCAGGTGACACTTCTGCAACCAGCTGCAGGGAAGCTATGTACGAGAGGAAACCTGGATTGACATGTTCAGTCCCCGCAAGGTATGTTTCAATACTGTTTTTCCCCATTTTTATTCCTCCTTAGTAATTTTCTTTCCTGGATTAATCCTTCATGAAAGGCTATACCTAAACTGATAAATTGTCAATTAATGATGTAAACATAAATATAACTATACATTTTTTTTACAATGCCGTAATTTTATTAATATATATTTATAGATTAATAAATATATTACATATTGGTCTTTTTTGGGGACTGAAATCGCTAATTTGCAAAAACATGCATTTAAGTACGTTTATTGCCTATATTATATTGCATTATCATGATTTTATGATATGATTTTAGCATAATTAAAACCTAAGGGGGCTCAGATGAGTTTACATGATGAGATCGTAGAACAGTTTGAAGCATATGTAGCTGAAAATCAGAAATTTGAAGACAAAGGTGTCAAGGCAGCTGCTGCTCGAGCTAGAAAGGCACTTGGCGAACTGGGGAAACTCAGCAAGGAAAGACGGAAAGAAATTCAGGACAAGAAAAACACAATGTAATCTCAGCGAGTGATAAAAAAAGATCCGGCATCTGAACCGGATCTTTTTTTAACTTTCCTTTTTTAGAGAAAGACAGAGACAGCAACTTACACTGAGTCAGTTGCCCCGGTAAGTCTGCCAGCTTGTCTGCCTGCCGGATCTTACCGGGACAGCTCATCAACATGGCGGTTAATTTTCTCCAGGAGATCGCTGAATTCATCTCTTTTCCCTCGTTCTTTCTCAATAACAGCTGGTGGAGCACTTTCCAGGAATTTGCTGTTACCCAGCTTCTTTTCTACAGCATCCAATTGCTTAGCTGCTTTTTCGCGCTCCTTCGCAAGCTTCGCTAGTTCCTGAGGAACATCTATGGCATCCCTTACAAAAACGAAAACCTCAAATCCCTCCCCAGCTACCGGCACACTGCCGTCTATGGACTCTGGTGTTTCATGATGAAACAAAACTTCTGAAGCATTGACAAATCGAGCAATAAGTTCGCGCTGTTCGATCAGATACGGCAATTCAGTCAAATCTTCATCAGCCTTAACCATAATCCGTACTTTTTTTTCAGGAGGCAGTGAAAATTCACTTTTCAGGGTTCTGACTTTTCTTACTACTTCCTGAAAAAGCGAAAACTGAACTTCAGCCTCGGGAGCATTCCGATCCTCACGAAACTGGGGATAGGCATCACCTATAACATAACCGACGGTATTTGGAAGTTTTTGATAGATTTCTTCGGTTACAAAAGAAAGAAACGGATGCATCAGTCGCATGGACTCGGCAAGAATATCAAGAAGCAGCGTCACTGCCCGGTTCTGATCCTCGAGCGAATTACTGTAAAGCAGGGATTTGGAAGCCTCTATGTACCAATCGCAAAAATCATTCCAGAAAAAGTCGTAAATAACCTGTGCTGCATCGTTAAAGCGATACGCATCCATCGCACTCTTAACTCCCGATGCGGCAGTATTGAGTCGATGATAAATCCATCGATCAATAGAATGATGTTCCATGGTCTCAAGCGGCTGCAGTTCCCTTCCTTCGAGATTCATCAGCAAAAACCTGGCAGCATTCCATACTTTATTGGAAAAACGCGAGCCTAATTTGAAAGTCTCCATATCGAGAAGAATATCGTGTCCTTGCGCAGCAAGAAAGCAAAGGGTGAACTTCATGGCATCTGCACCGTAAACATCGACAACCTCAAGCGGGTCAATACCGTTACCCAGTGATTTCGACATCTTGCGTCCGGTTTTATCCCGCACAAGCCCGGTAATGCAAATATCCCGAAATGGCGCCTTACCGGTAAATTCCAGGCTGGCCATAATCATTCTGGCAACCCAGAAAAATATTATATCATACCCGGTTACAAGGGCATTGGTTGGAAAGTATTTTTGCAGATCGTCGGTATTATTCGGCCATCCCAGAGTTGAGAACGGCCAGAGCCATGATGAGAACCAGGTATCGAGCACATCTTCATCCTGTCGTATACGCGTACTACCGCACTTGATGCAAGCCTGAGGATCTTCACGCATGACCATCATCTCTCCGCAGTCGTCACAGTACCAGACTGGTATGCGGTGGCCCCACCAGAGTTGGCGGGATATGCACCAGTCCCTAATGTTGGTAAGCCAGTGGACGTACGTATTTTCCCATTTTTTCGGATAGAATCTGATTTCATCATTTTCAAGGGCTTTCAGGGCTTTATCAGCCAGTCCTTTCATTCGCACAAACCACTGATCCGACAGGTAAGGTTCTATTACCGTATTACAGCGATAGCAATGCCCGATTTGATGAACATGGTCCTGAATACTCTCGAGCAGCCCTTCCTGACGCAAATCATCAAGTACAGCGGCGCGTGCAGTTTCCACATCCATTCCCCGGTACTTCTCAGGAACCTGAGCATTCAGAAGTCCATCCTGAGAGAGAATATTAACCTGGTCGAGATCATGCCGCTTACCGATTTCCCAGTCATTAATATCATGAGCGGGAGTAATCTTGACCATTCCCGTACCAAAATCCATCGCCACATAACTGTCGGCTATTATCGGGATTTTTCGGTCAGTAAGCGGGAGCTTGAGCCATTTTCCTACCAGCTCTCTGTAACGTTCATCTTCAGGATTTACGGCAACTGCGACATCTCCCAGCAGCGTTTCAGGTCTAGTTGTGGCTATCATAATATATCCGCTTTCATCTGCAAACGGATAGCGAATGGTATGCAGCTTGCCCTGCTTCTCCTGATGCTCGACTTCATCATCCGAGAGCGCAGTACCGCAGGTGGCGCACCAGTTGATCAGATAGTTTCCCTTATATACCAACCCTCTTTCATAAAGAGCAACAAATACCTCCCGCACTGCTTCCGAAAGGCCTTCATCTAAAGTAAAACGCTCACGGGACCAGTCACATGAAGAACCGATTTTTTTCAGCTGGTCAACAATAATCTTGTGGTGCCGATCTTTCACGCGCCAGGTTTCTTCAACAAATGATTCCCTGCCGATCTCATGCCGGCTCGTACCCCTGCTTTTAAGTTCTCGTTCTACAACATGCTGTGTTGCTATTCCGGCGTGATCTGATCCGGGAACCCAGAGAGTTGGACGGCCAAGCATGCGATTGTAGCGAATAAGGACATCCTGGAGTGTGTTATTCAACCCATGCCCCATATGCAGAACTCCCGTAACATTGGGAGGTGGTATAACAATAACAAAAGGATCTTTTTTCTCATTTTCATCGCTTCTTTCATGAGGTTTAAAAAAACCTTTCTCATTCCACTCCCGGTATATTCTTTCTTCAAAATCAGCCGGGCTGTATACCTTTGCAAGTTTAACGGCTTCCATAAATAGGGAACTCCTTGTTTTGAGACCCATACGGGTCTGTAATAACCTAAGCAGGATAATGCGGCTAATAGTATCAAAAAGAGCATGAGAATACAATCATAGACAGGGATGAGCCGAAAAAAAATCAGCTGCCTTAAAGGACAACTGATTTTTTCGAAATATGCAGAGCTATTTTACAAGGCTTCAGAATCTTCAGAAACCGGAGCTTCCGGTTCGTCTTCAACTGCAGGAACCTCTTCTTCAGAAACACTCTCTTCTTCAGTCACTTCTTCAGTCACTTCTTCAGTCACTTCTTCAGTCACTTCTTCAGCATCAGCATCGCTGTCTGCAGCATCTGATGCATCAGCTTCCAACTCTGCATCAACGGTATCCGCTGATTCAAGAGTCATTACCGGAATTGCGTCAACGCCTTTCAAGACTGCGTCTTCGGAAATTTCAGGAACAGAATTCATTAAATTGGATCTTATAACCGGTGAGTTAACTTTCAGAGGCTCAACACTTTTCAGTCTGAGATCGACCTCAAATCCGCGCTCATCAAGCAGCTGCAGAATCTCTTCTATGGTCAAGTCACGCATTGAGCGTTCGGTCGGGGAGGCGTCGGTTGCAACTACTGGTATCAGTGTATTACTGGCAGTCCCTTTATTCTCGCTGCTTATTACCGGAATCTCCGGAATAACGGGGCTCTTGACCCGTGCTGTAAAAAATATTCCTGCAGCAAAAATTATAACAACTGCTGCAGCTGCAGCAAATACTACCGGAGCCTTGAATGTAAACCGCTTTTCGATGACTTTTTCTTTAACAGCTGAAACACAATGTTTTTCCAGATACTGCCACACCCTTTCGCGCTGAACTGAAAATTCATCTTCTCTAAGTCTTGCCGCTTTGATATCTGTCTCAAGGTCCTGAAGCTGGTCGTAACGAGATTTGCAGGTTGCACAATGAAGTAAATGTTCTTCAACCTGAGTTTTCCAAGGTTCGGCAAGTTCACCGTCTATATATGTGGAAAGAACCTGATCATCAAAGCACATAAATTCCCTCCTGATCCAATAGCTTTTCCAATTGCTGCTTTGCGCGGTGCACCCGCACTTTGACATTGCTTTCAGTAATATTCAGAATATTCGCAATCTCCTTATAATTCAAGTCACTGTACTCCTTTAACACCAATACAGCACGAAGTTTTTCCGGAAGCTGCTGGATTGCATTTCTGACCAATTCACAGGTCTCGTTACCAATAACTGTTTCTTCACCGGTCTTGACAGAGGGAAGCGGCTGCTTTTTGATTTTATCTACAGCTACTTTCTCCCTCCCTTTCCGCTTCACATAGTTGATCGACAGGTTTTTCGTGACCCTGATCAGCCAGTACTTCGCCTCATCAACCGACGGAAAGATCAGACCGCGATCGAAAAAGCGGATAAATGCCTCTTGGCAAATATCCTCGGAAGCATCCATATTATATGTCACATGGTAAGCCACTCTCATAATTACAGGAAATACTTCTTTATATACCTGCTTGAATGACTCTAATCCGCTGCTGTTAACTTCCATAAGCTCAACAATTATCCGCCTGAGATAGTTACACTATTTTTCTCCAGGTTGTACCTGAAGCTGTGTCTTTAATTTCGATCCCCATTACCTGGAGTATATCACGTATTTGATCTGCACGGGAATAGTCTCTGGCAGCCCGTGCTTCAGACCTTTCATGCAGCAGTCGTTCCACCTCTGCATCCGTTTCCGGTTCAAGTCCGTTCTGTTCTTCAGCAGCCCGTTCGAGCAGGGAAAGTCCGAACACGCTGTCCATTTCTCCGATTATTAATAACTTTTCGTCCGGCGGCAGCTCCTGATCCTTAATCACGTTCCACAAAACCGATAGGCCGCGGGGCATATTCAGATCTCTTCCTATATACTCCTGGAAACGAGAAAGCAGCGCTTTTCCTTTTTCAGAAATATTGCTCTGAGCATCCTGCCCCTGAAAACTATTCAGATTTCCGGACTGCATCAGAAAACTGCTGATCCTCTCCAGGAGATTCAGCCTGGCGTTGCGGGCGGAATCCAGCGCCTCAAAGGAAAACTGCAGCTGTGATCGATAATGAGCTCCCAAGCAGAAATATCGATAATCCAGAGGATCGTACCCCTTCTCCTCCAGTAAAGACAGGGTAAGAAACTCACCCTTCGATTTGGACATTTTCCCGCTGTCATCTATAAGAAATTCACCGTGAAGCCAATACTTCACCCACGGTTTTCCCGTAGCCGCTTCTGACTGGGCTATTTCGTTGGTATGATGAACATTAACGTGGTCAGTTCCGCCGCAGTGAATATCAAACTGCTCCCCAAGATACTTCATACTCATGGCACTGCACTCGATATGCCATCCAGGATACCCTTTCCCCCACGGCGAATCCCACACCATTGCCTGATTTTCAAACTTGGATCTGGTAAACCACAGGGCAAAATCCTTCGGATTGCGCTTGTTCTCATCAACCTCAATTCTGGCACCGGACTGGAGTTCATCCAGCTTGAGTCCCGCCATCCTGCCGTAATCAGGGAATGTGTCAATACTGAAATAAACATTCCCCCCGGCTGTATAGGTATGCCCCTTCTCCTCGAGTCTCTGAATCAACTTTATCATATCCTGAATATGGTCAGTAGCCTTGCAGGCAACAGTCGGCCTGATAATATTCAGTTTTTCTGTATCCCTGAAAAATGCATCGGTATAAAACCGGGCAATCTCCCAGACGCTTTTACCGCTCTCCCGGGATGACTTAAGCATTTTATCCTCGCCTTCATCATTGTCGCCGGTAAGGTGCCCTACATCGGTAATATTCATAACATGATTCACCCGGCAGCCCGAATATTCCAGAACCCGGCGCAGAAAGTCCTCAAAGAGATAAGTCCGGAGGTTGCCGATATGAGCAAAGTTGTAGACTGTGGGACCACAGGCGTACATTGAAACAACCTGATCCTCAAGGGTTTTAAATTCCTCAAGGGTACGACCGAATGTATTGTACAACGTAATTTGCATTGATTCTCCCCTCCATTCTCCTTCCCGAGCCACACACCTGATGCCCGATGCCTGATGCCTTACGTCTGTTACCCGCCGGAAACAAAACTGCTTTAATAGTACCTGATCGGCTAAAAAAATTATAACCGGTTATATGCAAGACCTGACCACATACCATGTATGGCGTTTATTAACGGCAGAATACCGCACATTTGTAAAAAATGGATTCTATCACTATCCTGACGCTGTTTCAAGTTACCTCTTTTTTCAAAGAAAACCAATAGTCCGACTGAAAATCTCTCTGGAAAACTGGCAGCACGGTAAAACACGTCCATTGGGAACAGTTTTATATATTTGCGAAAAAATCATTAATAATCTACAATATCAGAGTGATTGAAACTGTAAAAAGATTTCTGGATAAACATGGTGTTCATGAAGTAGTGGAAACCCGTATCCCTCTTGCTCCGTTCACATCGCTGCACTGCGGAGGACCGGCAGATATTCTTATTCGCCCTGAATACATGGCATCAGTTCCGGAAATTTTCAGGATGGGACAAATTCTGGGGCTCCCGATAACTTTGTTAGGCAATGGAACGAATGTGCTGATACCTGACGGGGGGCTGCGGGGAGTTGTCGTACTGACAACCGCCCTGAAGCGGATTACCGTTGAATCGGAAGAGATTACCGCCGAGTGCGGGGTCTCTGTTTACAATCTTTGCAGAACAGCAGCCGCGAGAGGGTTCAAAGGTATTGAACGTCTTTACGGCATTCCGGGAACAGTCGGAGGTGCGGTATTGGGAAATGCAGGCTGTTTCGGCAGCGAAATATCTGATACCATTGTCTGGGTTGAAACACTGCATGAAAATGGAAGGATCAGCCTGGTAAGCAAGGAGAAGGCAGGATTTTCCTATCGCAGCTCGAACATAGGAAGGACTTCCAGGATGATTACCCGGGTCTGTTTTTCCATGCCGGAAAAGGCTGATCCTGAACTGCTCAGAAAAACCCATCAGGAATATGAGGAGAGGCGTCGGGTTACGGGACATTACCGCTATCCTTCAGCGGGATCAGTATTCAAGAAACCGGTTACAGACCGGAAAAGCAGATTTTTCGGCATGTCTGCTGGTGAACTGATAGAGCTGGCCGGTCTGAAAGGAGTAACACAGAATGGAGCATGTATTGCTGACTACCATGCAAACTTCATTATCAACCCGGATTACCAGGCTCATTTTGCCGATATTCTGGATCTGATAACTCTGGCACGCAGAAAGGTTGAAGAAAACACTGGAATTCTTCTTACCTGTGAACTGCGGATACTTCAGGAAAACGGGCAGCCCCTGGATCTTCCGTAAAAACGGGCCTGATCCCGGGATCGGAATCGGAATCGGGATAGGGATCAGAAAAAAGGAGAAACATTATGAGCAATATTCTTGAACATTACCTCGAGTATCAGGAAAAAATGTCTCCCCAGGAAAAGCGATCGTATTTGCATGACATCGCTTTTTCCGATCTCCTCGACGCCTGGGAAGAGCTGGATGCCGAAAACGCCCTCAAGGTATTTGTCGATCTTCCGCTGGATATCAGAACTGATTTATTTACTGAACTAAGCGAAAGTGAGCAGGAATTTATTCTTTCCAACCTTTCAATCCAAAGCAAAAAAACGCTGTTCAAGATGATGGAGCCTGATGACCTCGTTGACATCATGCAGAGTGCTTCAAAAGAGGTTCGCGACGCAGTCTGGGAAAACTTGAGCGATGAGAGCAAGCGGGAAATGCTCTTTCTCCTCCGATATGATGAGGACGATGCCGCCGGTTTGATGACTCCGCGATTTCTTGCTGTTCAGTCTCGCATTACGGTTGCCCAGGCTATTCAGTTTATCAGGGGAAAGTGCGATTCGGTAGAATATCTCTTCAGCATTTATATTATTGACAATCTGGAACGTCTGATCGGCAGCATCACGATGAAGGAGCTTCTGGCTTCATCTGACGCAGCTAAAATTTCCGAGCTGATCAAGGAAAAGCCAGTCAGCGTCTATGAAGATACCGACCAGGAGGATGTAGCCAGAGTTATGGAAGAAAACGATCTGGCTGCTATCCCGGTAATCAGCCATGACCATGTGCTGATAGGTATAGTTACGTTTGATGATATTATTGATGTAATACGGGAAGAGCAGACCGAGGATGTCTACAAGATGGGTGCTATGGGAGGATCCTCAGTATCCTATATGGACAGCTCGATCTGGGCGCTGGTGCGCAAGCGAATTCCCTGGCTTATCATCCTCCTCCTTCTGGGAACCATTTCGGCCAATATTCTCGAGCGTTACGAGACCCTGATGGTCGGGGCGGCCTTTCTGATCATTTTCATGCCGGTTATTACCCAGACGGGAGGCAACACCGGCAGTCAGTCTTCCACCCTGATGATTCGCGGGCTGGCCACCGGAGAAATTCAGTTTCGGGAAATCTTGAAAATCATCGGTAAAGAATGTTTGATCGGCATTATTCTGGGTCTGGCTACCGGTTTCGTCATTATTTTCCGCAGCATACTGCTTCCACCCCAGGTTGATATTTTTCAGGGTGCAGTAATAGGAATAGCCCTGGCATTTGTTGTCCTCATATCAAATATTCTGGGTATAGCCGCTCCGCTGCTGATACATCGGGCAGGATTCGACCCGACAGTCATGTCAGCCCCCCTCATGGCAACCCTTATCGATATTTGCGGATATGCCATCTATTTCGAGACAGCACGGTGGCTGCTTAAGCTGTAACCTGCCGCAGTTTAGAGGTTGTCGGTTCTATAGCGTCGCCCGAAAAACAGCTTTAACATTGCCGTCTACGTCTCCGGAGACCGTCAATTTTGCCGAAGGCAGCTTGACAGCGATTTCAACACCGGCATCCCTATCGGATGTGGTAACATCTATCCAGAATCTCAGGACTGTGCTGGTTCCAGTCATCTTCACGGCACCCCCATGGCGAGCCGAATCAGTTTTCCAGTTATCGGTCTGATGGTTGGTATAAACTGAAAGCTCCAGGGGGCCTTTCGTGAGCTTTCCGGAAACATCGAACGTCCTTGCTGCGCTGATGGAATATGCTTCTGTTGAATAATGATAGGAAAGAGAGTCTTTGACACATATCTCAATCGGCGAGTGCGTCAGAAGCAGGGATGCGGTATAGGTTCTCGATGCCAGTTCTTCAGGAGTTATATACTGATTAAAGAGATACAGCACTTCCTCAACTGCAAGAGAAAGTTCCATGAGTTTAGGAATGGTTAGTACGGCACTGCCAGCATGCTGGGCGCTCACCGCTGTACTGGTCTTACCGAATAGTATCGGGTAGGCGTCAGAATAGATGATCTGCATATAGTCAAATGAAATTGAACCCAGAGCTCCATGGACCAGACCGGAAATTGCCGTTCCTGGAGCTCCGGCAGAGTCAAATGAAGCAAGCAGGGTTATGCCGCTTCCACCCGTCCGGGTTTCCCGGTAGACCCCGAGGGCTGTCGTGAAGCCATCCTGAGAAGCTGTACGTCCAAATGTATTCTGCTGGTACACTGAACCAGATTCACCATCATTCCTTGCTGGTTCGAGCAGACCATGCCTTACAATCCCGATTTGAAAGGTTTCCTCAGCCGCTGCTCCCCCATTGCGTAAATTTCCGTCTATACTGCGCGCATCCCGCGTCACACCTGCAAATAATCCAATTCTGAAGCTTGTCAAATCGTTATACCCTGGAGGGACTCCGTAGAGGTTTATGCTGATCTTTTCCTCCCCTCCAACCTGCCCGACCTTGAAAGAAACAAAGCCTCCGGGGGACATTCCGGCAGTGAGATCAGGAGAAAATGGGAACTTTGACACCGAGAACGAAGGCAGCTTCCTGCTGCCGGCAACATACGAGAGGGAAAAGGGATTCTCAGTCAGGCGGGGCAGACCGGACGCATAGAGCGTCCCGATTCCGGTGCTGATGCTGTCGGATATGCAGGATACTGCTAATTCTATGCTGGAAGGCTTTTGCCAGGTCCTGCCGACCAGGATTTTCCATTCATCTTTTTTTACATCAACAGCAGCAGATAGCTGCGGCTGCTCCCCGTTTTTGGGCAGTTTGAGAACTGTACGGAGTTTGACTTGCGGCGATTGTCCGCTGGTTGTCGAATCCTGGGCATTTGCCCCTGTCAAAACGGACATGACGATGATCAGAAGGCTGATAAGTTGTTTTTGTTTTTTTCTCATACTAGTATAGACTAAAAAAAAGTGCCTAAAAATTCAGGTTTGGTGAAAATTTATTGAAATTTATTTTTGTAAATGTAACAATAATATTCGAAAGGCAGGTCATCAGGTTTGGTTCCACTCGCATGAGACTTTTTGTCTGATATTCTGCAGAATGCTTGTTCAGATTCCGAAATACGTAGTATAGTGAGATTCATTCATCATCCGTTATTTTGAATGAACCCTGTACTATAAAGTGAGGTTATAGAAGTGAGCCTCAATTAATAGAATTTTTTGCGGAGGTATTCAACATGGTGATCATGACCTTGAATTGCGGCAGCTCTTCGGTTAAGTACCAGGTCTATGACTGGAAGAATCGTGATGTTCTGGCGGTAGGCGTCATAGAACGGATTGGACAGGATGTTTCTTCCATCGAACATAAGTACAGTAATGAAGAAATTGTCAAGGAATTCTCATGTCCTGGTCATAAAGAGGCAATTCAATTGATTCTTGCCATGGTAACTGATAGAAAGCATGGCGTTCTTGGTGATATAGCCGAGATAAAGGCTATCGGGCATCGCGTCGTTCACGGGGCTGAAGTATTCAAGAAATCGGTTATCATTGACGATCCAGCCTTGGCCACCTTTGCATCCCTGGTTCATTTAGCACCCCTGCATATGCCGGCCAATATTCTGGGAATCAAGGCTGCCAAAGAGGTGCTTCCTGACATCACGCATTGCGCGATTATGGATACGGCCTGGCACCAGACAATGCCCGAGGAAGCTTTTATGTATGCTGTTCCCATGGAGTGGTACAAAGAGTACAATATTCGTAGATACGGATTTCACGGAACAAGCTATATATATACAGCAAAGCGCGCCGCTGCCCTGCTGGGGTTGGATCCGATGGAAACCAATATTATTATAGCGCATATCGGGAACGGCGCATCGATCTGCGCTGTAAAAAACGGTGTATGCATTGACACCTCGATGGGGTTCACTCCCTTGGAAGGTCTGATTATGGGAACTCGCTCCGGAGATATTGATCCGGCAATTATTCCCTTCATGATCGATGCTGCGGATATGACGGCAAAGGAAATGGATACCGCTCTCAACAAGCAGAGCGGGCTTCTTGGCATTACCGGAAGCATGACTGACCGCCGGGATATTCGAAAGAGTGCCGCTGAGGGAAATACGAGAAGTCAGCTGGCCATCGATATGGAATGCTATCGTCTGAAAAAGTATATCGGGGCATATGCCGCTGCATTGGGAAAAGTGGATGCGGTTGTCATGACCGCCGGAGTTGGCGAGATGGCTTCACATATTCGGCTCAAGGCGCTGTCAAATCTTGAGAATCTGGGGATCTATCTTGATGAGGACAAAAACGAAAAAGCTCTCTGCCGTAATGCGGAACTGGAAATTTCAGAGAAGGGTTCCCCGGTACGGGTATTTGTCATTCCCACTGATGAGGAGTTGGTTATGACCGAAGATACCCATGCCCTGCTGGACGGATCCTACGACGTTCACACCAAATTCAAATATAGTTTTCAAAGTCCAAACTATGAAAACAAAGCCAGAAAGGCGGCTTTGGCTCGAGAACTGGTACGAAAACCCTATCTGAAGGATTTAGTGGTCTATCCGCCGCAAACCGCAGCCCGCTGATTCGGACGAGACTGATTCGGACTGCGGCAGCAGCACGGTTGACGAAATCCGGTTAAAAGTATATCTTCAAAATCTGTGATGCATCACAAGAAATTTTTCAGACGGAGACAACTGGAGCAATGCCATCCCCCTCACTCGCAGAAACACTGTATGACAAACTGCTGGAACTGCTGCTGGACGGCAGCCTTCAGCCCGGCACTCTTATTAACCGGCGTGATTTTGCTTCCGAGTACCAGGTAAGCGTTACACCGGTTACTGAGGCGTTTTCCCGACTGGAGTATGACGGTTTTCTAGAAACCCTACCCCGCAAGGGAACTCAAGTACGGCTGGTAACAAAGGAAAGTGTTGTAGACAATTTCGATACCTTATCCTGCGGGATGCGGTTGAGACAAAGATCGCCCGTATGTGTATACAGGTGAACCCATTCGCAGCAGTCTTAAGTATCGCTGCTTGATTTGCCCGTCAGTTAATGATGCCCCGGATGACCACCTTCAGGACTGGAAAACGGAAATCAATTTTCATCACCGTCTGGTTGAACTGGCAAATTGCCGCCCGCTTATTGAGACGTATGAACGTACCCTGCATCTCAGCATGTTTTACGGCATGAATCAGTTTATTCCCGAAAATATGAAGAGTTCCCGGATGATCATATTGCTCTGGTACGCAATCTGGCAGCCGCAGAAGCAGCCGAAGATGCAGAAAGGATTATCCGTGATCATGTCTGGTACGGCAGCAGTATCTGATAGAGGGCAAACGCCTGTAGCGAATTGCATGGAGAACCGAGCATGAACATAGTGGTACTGGATGGACATACGCTTAATCCCGGCGACCTGACCTGGGATAGATTGCAGCAGCTTGGCAGTCTTACGGTGTATGACAGAACTGCTCCTTACGATATTGTACAGCGTGCGGCAGAAGCTGATATTCTGCTGACCGACAGTGTTCCGCTGAGAGCCGAAACCATTGAAAAGCTGCCTGAACTTCGCTATATTGCAGTTATGGCTACCGGATATGACGGCATAGATCTGGAGGCGGCTGAAAGACAGGGAATCGTTGTCTGCAATATTCCTTCCTACGGTACGCAGTCTGTTGCTCAGATGGCCATAACCCACATGCTTAATTTCTGCCATCATCTTACGGAACATAGCGAAAGTGTCAAAGCAGGCAACTGGACAAAAAGTCCCGATTACTGCTATTGGAATTCTCCGCTGATTGAGCTTGAGGGGCTCACCCTCGGAATAATCGGATTCGGGCGCATTGGGCAAAAAACAGCAGATCTGGCTCAGGCTTTCGGTATGCATATTCTGGCCTGTGATCCGGCTGCCGGCGATCAATCGCACCGCCCGTCCTTTGAGTGGGCCAGCCTGGACCGGATTTTTGCAGAATCTGATTTCATCTCCCTGCATACCCCGCTGTTACCGGAAACTGAAGGGATAATCAACCGCAGGAATCTTAAAAAGATGAAAAAAAGCGCATTTCTCATAAACACTTCCCGGGGTCGATTAATCCATGAGGAGGATCTGGCAGAGGCATTGAGAGAGCAGGTTATAGCTGGAGCGGGTCTTGATGTACTCGCCGAGGAGCCGCCGTCAGCCGGCAATCCTCTGCTGCATGCCCCTAACTGCTTTATTACTCCGCACATAGCCTGGGCAACCAGATCAGCCCGGACAAGACTGTTGGATATGCTTGTTGATAATGTAGCAGCTTGTATTGCGGGCAAACCAAAAAACAGAGTCTCCCCATAGATAATCGTATAAATATGTCATATATGTGTGTAAAGGAAGGAAATGTATGAAAATTGTTGCTGCCCCTGATTCATTTAAAGGAAACCAGTCAGCTCTTGCTGTTGCCGAAGCAATAGAACGCG
Organism: Spirochaetales bacterium; assembly: GCA_018399255.1. Taxonomy (GTDB): domain Bacteria; phylum Spirochaetota; class Spirochaetia; order JABMQR01; family JABMQR01; genus M55B182. The sequence goes on from JAGYPA010000002.1 coordinate 173,161, forward strand.
GAATACATCGCTTTGACAGCTCCATAGAGGTAATTAAAATCCCGATGGCGGACGGAGGAGAGGGAACAGTTGATGCAGCGTCCTCCATGGCAGGAGGCAGACTCGTAAAACTGACAGTCAGCGGTCCTCTTGGGGATCCAGTGGAGGCTGAGTATGCGTTCATCGAAGAGAGCCGGACAGCAATAATCGAAATGGCAGCAGCTTCAGGGCTTCCGCTGGTTCCAGAAAATCGTCGGGACCCATCACAGACCACCACCCGGGGAACCGGGGAACTCATGATGCATGCAGTCAATAACGGGTGCACAAAAATTATTCTTGGTATCGGGGGCAGTGCCACTAATGATGGCGGTCTGGGTGCGGCTTCGGTTTTCGGCGCCCGTTTTTTTGACGCTGAAGGCCGCGAAACTGGTATAACAGGCAGTTCTCTGCAGGAGATAAAAGCAATCGATATTTCCGGCATGGACCCGAGAATTGCAAAAATCGAAATCCTGACTGCCTGTGATGTGAAAAATCCATTCCATGGTCCCGATGGGGCTGCTTACGTCTATGGTCCACAGAAAGGTGCAGACAGCGCAATGGTTGAGAAGCTGGATAAGGGTCTCAAGAACCTTGCCGGCGTGATACGTGATTCCCTGGGCATAGAAATTGCCAACATACCGGGAGCCGGTGCAGCCGGAGGATTAGGAGGGGGTCTTGTTGCTTTTTTCGGTGCAAAGCTGAAATCCGGGATTGAACTGCTGATCGAGGCTACCGGTCTTGAAAAGGCCCTCGAAGGGGCTGATCTTGTTATTACAGGCGAAGGGAAAACAGATTTCCAGACCGCTTTCGGGAAGGTTCCTGCCGGGGTTGGAGCAGCGGCAAAAAGGCTGAACATTCCGGTTGTCTGTTTTTCCGGTGCCCTTGGAAAAAAAATTGAGGACCTCTACCCGGTCGGTATTACCGCGCTCTTCAGCACAGCTAACCGGGAAATGACCCTGCAGTATGCCATCGAGAACTCTCTCGAGTTGATAGAACAGGGGGCGGAAAATATTGTCCGCTTATTTTTCGCCGGGATGAACAAGCTGCCTTCAGCGAAACAGTGAAGCTGAACCAACTTTTTCGGCGGTGTCTTTTCCTGCGAGCGCCGCCAGCAGTTCAAGACCGAAATTGGAAGCGAATCCAGGCCCGCGGGCTGTTATAAGGTTTCCATCCCTCATTACCGGCTCTTCCCCGAAAGTACAGTCCGGTGCATAAGCTTCGGCTCCGGGATAGCAGACTGCTTTGCGTCCATCGAGAATGCCGAGCTTGCCGAGAACAACTGCCGGGGCAGCGCATATTGCGCCGATTACGGCCCCTTCGTTGAATTTTCTAATTATCAGTTCGTTCAATTCCCAGGATTCCGAAAGGTTGCGTGCTCCCGGCATCCCGCCGGGCAGGATTACGGCATCAACATCGTAAAAATCCTCAACCTTTGTCAGCTGAGTATCGGCTTCGATAAGTATGCTGTGTGATCCGGTAATGCTGGTGCCGCCGATTCCGGCAATTGTTACATCAACTCCGCCCCGCCGGAGCAGGTCGATCGGAACTATAGCTTCAATCTCCTCAAATCCTTCGGCCAGGAATACTGCTGCTTTACTCATTCTACCACTCCTCCTTTTCTTCAAGTCCGGAATATGCTTTGAGCATAATTCGCTCGGTCTCTTTCCATCCAATGCAGGCATCTGTAATAGAAACACCATATATCAGAGTACTGATATCAGCGCCGACCGTCTGACTCCCTTCGACAAGGTTACTTTCTAGCATAATCCCCTTTATATACTGATATCCATCCACTTTCTGGTCGATGACCGAACGCAGAACGCGAGCCTGACGGTGATATTTCTTGTTCGAATTAGCATGGCTGCAGTCGATTATTATGGATGGGGAAATGCCTGATTTCTCCATCAGCCTGGCTGCTTTCTCAACATCTTCCTCATAATAGTTCGGTCCGCTGGTTCCGCCCCTGAGGATAAGGTGGCCGGTCGGGTTTCCGGTTGTCCGTACGATTGAACTTTGGCCAAATTTATCAATACCGATGAAGCTTGCCGGGTTGGATGCCGATTTTATGGCATCGACAGCTATGGTCAGGTTCCCGCTTGTGCTGTTTTTGAAGCCGACGGGAACGGAGAGTCCGCTGGCCAGGTTTCTGTGTGTCTGGCTTTCGGTTGTTCGGGCACCAATGGCAGCCCATGCCACGAGGTCATCGATATACTGAGGAACAATGGGATCCAGCATCTCACAGCCGACCGGTAGTCCCGTTTCAGTTATCGAAAGCAGGAGGCTTCTGGCCATTTCCAATCCGTCTGCTATGCGGTATGAGCCGTCCAGATAGGGATCCAGTATAAGTCCCCGCCAGCCGAGAACGGTCCGCGGTTTCTCAAAATAGGTCCGCATAACGACAAAAATCCGGTCGGAGATTTTCCCGGCCAGTTCCTGGAGACGCCCGGCATACTCTAAAGCGGCCTGTTTATCATGGATTGAACAGGGACCGACTATAGCTAAAAGCCTGGAATCAGTTCCCTGCAGGATATTGGTAATTGTCTGCCGCTGCTTTTCAACCTGCTTGAGCACTTTTTCACTGGCTGGATGTCTTTCCAGAAGCTCTTGAGGACTGATGAGCTGTTCGAAAGCTTTAATTCGCAGATCTTGTATATTTTTCACAAACGTATTCTCCTGACTGAATGCCATCTTAACTGACAGGTAAACAGTATCCAATTTCCGGCGGATTTGTAAAGACTGATGAGACAGATTTGCACGGAACAAGGAACAACCGACGGAATTTTACCAGGTCAGTGTTCATCCAAGAATTCCGGTGTACATGCCGTTTTTTTCGCAAACTGATATGTTGAGGCCAATTTTTTCGAGACGGCGGCAGGCTTCGGCTGCATGCAATATGGTATTATTTGTTCCGGAAAGGTGACAAAGGTAGATTTTTTCCGGCTTCTGCAGGCTCTCCCGGTAAAGGTCTTCGAGAAAATCAGCTGCATGATCATTAGAAAGATGACCTTTTATCGATGCAATCCTTTTTTTTAGAAAGCCGGGGTAAGGTCCGTCACGCAGCAGATCATTATCATAATTTGCCTCGAGAAAAAGCACATCGGAATCTGCCGCGACGAGACGCATTTCGGGAGTTACTTCGCCGGTATCGGTTATAAGGACAAAAGTGCTGCTGCCGTTGGATATTTTGTAGCTGATAGACCAGGGTGAGTCATGGCTGATGGCAAAAGGGGTAAAGCTGAATGTTCCGGCTTGATAGCTGACCCCGGTTTCAACGGGAACAATCCGGGGCTTCATATTCAGAACAACGGCATCCACGGGTTGGTATTTGTGCATGGCCACCGGTATCCTGAACTTTCTTGCTGCTGCCCCGACTCCACGGACATGGTCGATATGAGTATGGGTGAGGAGAATCATTACCAGCTTGGTGCAGTCGTGTCCGGCAGCTTCAGCCCTCCTGATCAGTTCTCGTACTGAGAAGCCGTTATCTACCAGCAGGGCGGTGGTGTCATCTTCAAACATGTAGGCATTTGCTGTTGAGCCGCTTCCAAGTACCGAGTATCGCATACGCCAGACGCTCTCTACTGCTTGTCACTGATAAGCAGCGTGTCGAGAGTCTCCTTATCCGGTCTGATAAACACTTTTCCCGCTTTTCTTACGATCGGCACTTTGAGCAGATCCTGCTTTTCCAGCAACTCTTCCAGCGGATCATAGTCCAGATAGGCATACCCCTTCTCTTTGTAGAGCTTGCTCTGCGTATCTATCAAATCCTGCGGATCGCGTCCACTGCAGATATTCTGCAGTTCCCCAGCGGTCAGGGGATACTGCATGAGATCGGCAAACTGATAGGGAATCGAACGCTCACGACAATACCGTATAATTTTCTTTGTTTCATTGTCTTTTTTAGTCCCGATTATTCTGCAGATGCCAAGGTTTTTGTCACTCATAAACGCCTCCCTGAAAAAGCGGCTGTTTGCCGGCTGTTTGCCGGCTGTTTGCCGGCTGATGCCGGACAATTCCTGAAAATTCCGGATACTTGTACTCTACAGGAGCTTAAGCCATTGTGCAATGTTCTTTGGGTATTATTCTGATTGCCTGACCGGCTCAGCGAGATCGGCTGAGCCGGTCCCGCTGAGCCGGTCCCCTTTGCCTTGCGGCAGACAAGCTGAAAGTTTTTTGTATTTAGAACGCTGCACTCCTGATGAAATCTTTATAAAATGAGCTTTTATCGATATAATGCTAAAACACGTCACGTGGAAACGGCACATATACTGAACTCAGAGCTGCGATGCAAGCTTGCATTGCCCTATAACAAGGAGCTGGACATGGCACAAAGAATCTCTCATCTGCTGCAGGCAGATCCTTCCGATACTCTCATTACCGTCGAAGGATGGGTAAGGACAAAGCGTGATTCCAAGAATTTCTGTTTTTTCGAGTTGAACGACGGGTCTTCGCTTAAAAACCTTCAGATTGTCCTCGATAAAACCACGGAAGATATTTCGGAGGAGATAGACCGCGTCTCAACCGGGGCAAGTGTTGTCTTTACCGGTATCCTGGTAGAGTCGCCGGGGAAAAACCAGTCGGTAGAACTTCAGGCAAAAAGCATCGAGGTGCTTGGCGAGGCTCCAGCAGAAAGCTACCCCCTCCAGAAAAAACGGCATTCATTCGAATTCCTTCGTGAAATAGCTCATCTGCGGCCGCGCACCAACACGCTCGGTGCTGTTGCCAGGGTTCGCAACGCCATGAGCATGGCCATCCATAACTTTTTTCAGGAACGCGGCTTTCTGTATATTCATACTCCCATAATTTCAGCATCTGATTGTGAAGGAGCCGGTGAGATGTTTCAGGTAACTACCCTCCCCCTTGATGCGGTTCCTAAAAATGAGGCCGGCAGAGTGGATTATGCCAGAGACTTCTTCGGTAAGCAGGCCAACCTGACGGTCAGCGGCCAGCTCGAGGCGGAAATCTATGCATTGGCCCTGAAAAATGTCTATACCTTCGGTCCGACATTCAGGGCTGAGAACTCCAACACCAGTCGGCATTTGGCAGAGTTCTGGATGATCGAACCTGAAATGGCATTCTGCACGCTTGAAGGTGATATGCGCGTGGCTGAGGATTTTCTAAAATCGGTCTTTGCTGAAGTTCTAAGGGTATGTACCGAGGATATGGAATTTTTCAGCAAATGGGTTGAGAAAGGAATAGCAGAATCGCTCCAATCAATTGTGGAGAAGCCTTTTGTCCATATGCCATATACCGATGCCGTCAGAGAGCTGCAGAAGGCCCCTGTAACGTTCGACTACCCGGTAAGCTGGGGAGTTGACCTTCAGTCGGAACACGAGAAATACCTGACCGAACAGGTCTGCAATGGCCCGGTAATAGTAACCGACTATCCCCGTGAGATTAAAGCTTTCTATATGAAGTTGAATGATGATGAAAAAACGGTACGCGCAATGGATGTTCTGGTTCCGCGGCTGGGTGAGATTATCGGCGGCAGTGAGAGGGAAAACCGCTACGATCTGCTCCTGGATCGTATCCGTACCATGGGGCTCAACGAAAAGGATTACTGGTGGTACCTTGATCTGCGCAGGTACGGCAGCGTTCCGCATGCCGGGTTTGGTCTCGGCTTTGAACGGGTAATCCAGTATGTTACCGGCATGCAGAATATCAGGGACGTAATTCCCTTCCCGAGAACTGTTGGAAGCGCAGAGTTTTAAAGGGGTGTTATCCCGCTTTTTATGGCGAAACGGATCAGTTCAGCCATGGAAGAGACGCCGAGTTTCCGGAACAGATTCTTGCGATGCGTTTCCACTGTGCTTACCGCTATATGTAAAAGCGAAGCTATCTGCTTTGAAGATCTCCCGTTGGTCACCAGTTTAAGAATATCGATCTCCCGCGATGTAAGATGGACATCACCTTCGGCAAAGAATCCTGGCAAAGATTCCGCAACTTCTGTTGGAATATAGACAGCTCCCTGATAGACAGCCTCAATAACCAGCAGTGCCTCCGAGAAAGGGCGGTCCCTGAAAATAAACCCGTCATAGCCGTGATTCTGAAATGGATACAGAGCTCGCATATCCTGAGAATCAACTATAGCCAGGATTACAGCTGATCTGTACCGCTTGCGAAGTGAAGCGATGGTATGATCAGGATGAAGAGAGTCCGCCTCTGTCGGGTCTTCAACTGCTGAAGTTAGAAGATCGCAAGTTGTGCGGCGAAATGTTGCAGGATCGATAATGAGGATATCGCAGGGAGCTCCCCGGGGATCCGGGTCCTGCTCATCTGTATCTCCAATACTGCAAACGGTAAAAAACCCGGTATTCCTGCAGAGCAGGGCAAGTCCTTCACTCAGAAGACCGGGGCTGCTTCCAATACAAATTTTCTTCATATATTACATAACTAAAAAAAGTTGCCTTATTATTCAAATTGGAGAAAACTTTCTTGGAATTTTTTTTAACAAACCTTCTTATTAGATAAATTCTGCCGCCTGATCAAGATCATATCGTTTTTTTTCACGCTTCCGCTCACTGCCGTCGGCAGAATAACCCAGCGGAGTTATAGCAAAAATTTCTTCATCGCTCTTGATACCAAGAACTGCCCGCAGTTTTTCGTTATCAAAAGCAGCTATCCAGCAGGATGCAATTCCCAGATTTTCGGCAGCAAGGATCATATGATCCATCGCAATAGTCAGATCTGTTTCAAGAGAGTTATAGCCGTCTCTTCTTACCCACGCCCGGGACCGACTGCCTTTCACAATAAGAATATGCGGAGCATTATCTATCCAGCGTCGGCTGTAGCACTCCCGCACTTTTTCCAGCAGTTCAGGAGACGAAACAAATAAAAACTTCCATGGCTGCAGGTTTGCCGCCGATGGTGCAGCCTTGCCCGCTTCGGCAATTTTCACCAGCAGTTCTTTCGATATTTCACGATTCGGATCATAGGCTCTGCAGCTCACACGATTCTGCACAACTTTCATAAATTCCATATATTCCTCCCCTTAAAATTTTTTACCAATCGATTCTATCGGCATAAAGCCTTCTCCCAACACCTCTGAGGCATTAGTTATAATCATAAATGCATTCGGATCTACGCTTTTAACAATACTGGTTACCTGACTGATACGCCGGTTTCTGACAACGGTCATAATCAGGCGCTTTTTTTCATGCGTATACATACCGCTGGCATCAACCTGCGTCCCCCCCAGTCCGATATCATTAAGCAGCTTATCCCGTATCTCATCATACCTGTCACTGATAATATAGGCAAGCTTGGCATAGTTTGCCCCGCTCGTTATCAGGTTGATAACCTGCCCGGTGGAAAATACCGTTATTACAGCAAACAAAGCAGCCTCAATCGAAAAGACGGCTGCTGCCGCTGCAATTACGGCTCCGTCGACAATAAACAGAGAGGTTCCCAGCGGAAGGCTGCTGTAGTGGTGCAGAATCTGAGCCAGGATATCTGTTCCTCCGGTATTTGATCCTCCCTTCATGACAATTCCGAGACCGGCGCCAACAATAACGCCGCCAAAAAGAGCGGACAGCAGCAGGTCGGTTTTATCACTATAGTCCAGCAGCCCCTCGTAGCCGGACACAGCCCCCAGCAGGGTGACTGCGGCGGAAAGGACAATTGTCCCGAAAAGGGACTTCAGTCCATACTGCCGACCGAATATTTTTATACCGACAAAGAAAATCGGTAAGCTGAGCAAAATGATGGAATAACCCGGGTCAAAACCTGTCAGGTGAAAAATGATAACAGCAAGACCGCTTACTCCGCCGGCAGCGATCTTTGCCGGAGTAAGGAACAGAACCAGCCCCAGAGCCGTGATAACCGATCCGGCTGTTATAAGGAGATACTCTTCCACCTGCCGGCGTACGGCAACTTTACGCATAGTTTTTCCTCCCCGGGGCAGGTATTTCTAACCCCATCAGCATAATGAAAATCAGGTACTAGTACTTTACAGCCTTCAGGGATGCCGTCAGTTCCCGGTCAAGCATGTTGGCAAAGCGCTGGATATCCCTCGGTGAGAGAGGACGGGTTTTCTCGGAAAATACTCCGGCTTCGCGGAACTCGGTCATGGCATTTCTTATGGACAGGCGCTCTGCCATATTTTCCAGGGTATACTTTCCGCCGCGATCATCCAGCACTGTGCAGCCTTGGCTGACTAGCTTGGAGGCCAGAATAATGTCGCGGGTAATGCATAGATCTCCACTCTCTACATGCTCCTCTATCCAGGCATCCGCACTGTCCATACCAGGTTCAACAACCTCCATAGTTATAGTGCTGCCGGAGCAGTCCGTGAGTACACGGTCAGCGGTAAAAGTTGTCAGCACACCGGTTCGACTGGAGGCTTTGACGATTATGGAACGAATCTGCCTTGGACAGGAATCGGCATCGACAAATATCCTCATTACAAACCTGCCTTTTCAGGCAGCCCTGCAATATATATCTCACCGCAGCTGCCGGTTTCCAGGGTATATTCCCCGATGGTCGCCGGCAGGACCAGGGCGTCTCCAAGCGTAATTGACTGTGAGATCAGCCCTGCTTCGGCATCAATATATTCCATAGTCGCCTGACCCGACGTGCAGAGAAGCAGCTCTACAGATATACGCTTTCGAAACTGTATTTTAACCCCGGAAGCTATTCTTTTAAGCTGAAACTCTTTTGCAGGAGTTCTGTAGATAAATTCGCCAGGCTGCCGTGTTTCCGGAACTACCTTCTCTTTCTCCACTCCAGCAAACTGTACTATTTTCCGGAGCTCCGGAAGGTCAATATATTTTTCAGTCAGGCCGCCGCGCAGTACATTATCAGAATTTGCCATCAGCTCAACCCCGGTTCCGTACATATACGCATGGAGTTCTCCAGCAGGCTGGTACAAGGCCTCTCCCGGGGCGAGTTCAATGAGATTGAGGTAAAGCGGAGCCGCAGCTGAACTATCCTCAGGATAAAATTCCAGAAGTCTTTTTACCAGGGAAAACTCTCTGCTCAAAGGAGCCAGCTGTCCGGCAGTTTCAGCAAGCTCCTTAAGAAATAAGGCTTTATCGGTTTTTGACAGCTGCAGTAAAGCCGAAAAAAAAGATTGATAGCGCACATTTTCCCCTACATTGGCAGCACTGAGATATATCTGCAGATTCTTTTCGTAGAAGTCGCCTTCTATGAGACTGAAGAGGCGGTCTATTTGCGTTACGGGCCTGAATCCGCATAAAGCTGTAAATGGCGTCAAAGCGCAGATTATTTCCGGCTTATGGTTGTTGTCCTTATAGCTGCGGTTGAAAGCTCCAAGTCCAATTCCAGCCTGCTCTTCACGCCGAAAACCTTGCTCGGCCTGCTCTTTGTCCGGATGGCATTGGATGGAGAGCGGCTTTTCCACCGCCAGTATTTTAAGCAAAAACGGAAGATCAGGTTTTTCGCTCCCATATGCATTATCTTTATCCAAATTGCTCTCATCGGGGGATTTTGTTCCTAAAACCCCTACCGGGTCACTTTCTATGTACTCCTGAAGGGTGGTGATCAGCCCCGCTCCCTCATCAATGAGGGCTGGACCCTTGGGATGCGTACCAAGCCACATCTCCGCCCAGGGAGTACCGTCCGGGGCTGTTCCCAGAATTTCAGGAATACTGTACGAATTTCCCCATGCATAATGCTGAATAGATGGTATCATTTTTTTCGCTTTCATGAGGGCAGTCTACTATTTGCGCAAATACTGGTCAATGTAATGAGATGAAAGCCCTGTAAATTGATCCATTCCTGATTGTGAACATCTTTCTGGTTATCATCCAGCTGCTGAACTTTCTGGTTATCATCCAGCTGTTAAACTTGTTTTTTTATAAAAATATGTTTATAAAGGGTGTAACCAATAGCCAGTTATCGGAAACCAGCTGTATGTTCAAGCAGCCAGACAGCCGGAATATTTCTGAGTCTCGGCAAACCCGAGCGGAGGATGAGTAAAAAAAATGAAAGTTTCAGCCCTTCAAAAGGCACGCTATGCCTACAACCCGAAATTGCCGGCTGTCCTGCAGCAGGATATCCACACTATAGCACCGGCAGCAGGTGAGCCGGCAGAACCTGCTGTTGACAGAGAGGCTCTTAAGGCCTTATTTCCTAATACCTACGGCATGCCTGCAATCAGTTTTGTCCCGGGAAAAAGCGAAGAAATCAGTCGCAGAAGAAATGTAGGCGTTATCCTTTCCGGCGGTCAGGCTCCGGGGGGACATAATGTAATCGCCGGTCTGTTTGATGCCCTGAAGCACGCCAATCCCGAATCTAAACTATTCGGATTCAAAGGCGGTCCATCCGGCATCCTGAACAATGATGCAGTTGAGATTACGGAAACATACCTTGATCCTTTCCGGAACACCGGCGGATTTGATATAATCGGGTCAGGACGAACCAAGCTTGAGAGTGAAGATCAGTTTGAAGTTTGTGCTGAAGTATGCAGGAAGCGGGACATCACAGCCCTTGTGGTCATAGGCGGGGATGATTCCAATACAAATGCTGCAGTTCTGGCAGAATACTTCGCTGCCAATAACTCCGGTATTTCGGTAATCGGTGCCCCGAAAACTATTGACGGCGACCTGAAAAATGCCGCTATCGAGGTCTCATTCGGTTTTGACACAGCAACCAAGACCTATGCTGAACTTATCGGGAATATTGCACGGGATGCAAATTCCGCCAAAAAATACTGGCACTTCATCAAACTGATGGGTCGAAGCGCCTCACACATTGCCCTTGAATGCGCTCTGCAGACCCGGCCGAACATAACTCTTATTTCCGAAGAAGTTGAGGAAAACCAGACTACGCTCAATGAAATTGTTGATTATATCTGCTCGATTATTGCAGAAAGGGGAAACCGGGGCTCGAATTTCGGTCTGGTTCTTGTTCCGGAAGGCCTGATAGAATTTATTCCGGAGATAAAAATCCTTATTTCAGAACTGAATGACCTGATGGCCGGACATGCGGAAGAGTTCAGCCAGCTTGAAGATTTTACCGCGGAGGCAGCTTGGATAGGTGCTCACCTGACAGCGGAATCAAAATCTGCTTTTACAACCCTGCCGGAAGCAATTCAGCGGCAGCTTTTAATGGACCGGGATCCGCACGGTAATGTGCAGGTTTCCAGAATAGAAACAGAAAAACTGCTGATTGAAATGGTGGATAACCGGTTGAAGGAATGGAAAGCCGACGGCAGATTCTCCGGTTCGTTCAGTTACCAGAATCACTTTTTTGGCTATGAGGGACGCTGTGCATTCCCCTCTAATTTTGATGCCGACTACTGCTATTCTCTCGGCTATAATGCGTATCTCCTTCTGGGATCGGGTTTAACGGGATATATCTCTTCAATTGCCAATCTTGCGGCCCCAGCCGGAGAGTGGAAAGCGGGTGGAATACCGGTTACCATGATGATGAACCTTGAACAGCGTCACGGCAGCAAAAAGCCGGTAATAAAGAAAGCCCTCGTGGAACTTGACGGCGAACCATTCAAGGCCCTTGCTGCCAACCGTGAAACGTGGGCGAAAGATACCTGCTACACCTTCCCGGGGGCTATCCAATATTACGGACCAGCCGAAGTGTGTGACCAGCCTACGATAACACTGACTCTGGAACAACAGAACAGGTAAGAATCTTCATCGAGACTGAATAAATACAGAATTACGACTGAATAAAGCAAGGAGCTGCACAGAATTTCTTCTTATGCAGCTCCTCGTCTTTGTATAGCTAATTTTTCACGGTCGACTTACAGCCGAGCTGTGAAAATTTTCCTGATTTCATCGACAGAAAAAACAACTGGAGATTTTTTCCCATCTGTCTTTTCGGCCAGCTCCATAAGTTCCTCAACTGTAAAGCCGAAAGTACTTAAGGAGGATATGGTATACTCTTCCTGCCACTTAATCAATGTATCCAGCAGTAAAGTTACACCATCTTTTACATTTTTACATTTTTTGTCAAAATTAAGAAGGCAACCCGCTCTGCTGTATTTTTCCAGGGCTGCCACGGCATTTTCTGAACCTGCGACTGCTTCAGTTTCCAGTTTTTCAATTATCATTCGTGTCGCAGCATACAGCAGAGTTCCGCAGGCAATCCCGTGCGGTATTTCCCGTACACCGCCCAACACCCCGGCTGCCCCATGCACAACTCCTAAATTGGCATTTGCAAGAGTAATTCCTGAGATATACGCCGCATAAGCCATTTCACTGCGTGCCTGAAGATCAGATCCGTCAGCACAAACCCTCGGGAAAGCCTTTCCCGCCAGCCGTAATCCGGTCTCTGCCAGGGCGTCGGTAAAGATAGTACTCTCGGTAGAAACATAAGATTCCAGCAGCTGGGTTACGGCATCAAGACCGGATGCGGCGGTAATCGACTGAGGACAGCCCAGAAACAGCTCGCCATCAAGAATGGCAAGGTCTGGAACATAATTGTCATGGCGGAGAGATTTTTTGAATCCGCCCTTACCTATTTTGCTGATTACTGCATTTTTTGTCGCTTCAGAACCGGTTCCCGCCGTTGTCGGCACAGCCGCAAGTCCAAGACGAACCGGTGGAGGCGATAAGGTCCCCACCCCTTCAAGGTAGGCCTGTACTCCCGCATAGGGATGGCTTTCGGTTTCATTGCGCACAAGGGGAGCCATGGCGGCGACGGCCTTTGCTGTATCCATGACGCTTCCTCCGCCTATACCTGCAACGCATTGAATGCCGGCTGAAGCGACCTTTCGGGCTATAACATCAACGGTATCAGGGGAAGGTTCCCCGTGAATTGAATACCGGGTAAAGGAAATACCCTGCTTCTCCAGATCGGTGCGTAACCATTCCCATGATGGAGAAGCTGAAAAGGAGCTCCCTCCAGTACAGATCCCCACTGCATAATAACCGCGGTCTTTCAGCCAGCCTGGAAGTTTCTGCAGGCTGCCCGCACCTTGGTAGACCTGGGGAACGCCAGCAATAGTAAACGGCGTAAGCCTTGTGGAATGAATGGTCTCAAATTCAGGTATCATATTCAATCCTCACTATCGGACATTCTCAAAAGAAACAACCCTTTTCTCCTTATCCGGATTCTGGCGATAGAGAATGGCAATATTACCGATAATTCCAATAAGCTCCGCTGAAAGCGTTTTGGTCAGCTGTGCTGCTATATCGTGTTTTGAATCCTTAAAATCAATAAACTTAATTTTTATCAGTTCATGATTTTCCAGAGCTTCATCTACAGCCTGCCAGACTCCGTCGGTAAGTCCGTTTTTACCTACCATAACTACGGGATTCAGTCCATGGGCCATTTTTCTCAAAGTGCTGCGAGTTTTGCTGTCCATTAATTTAATCTTTATACTCCTCCATAACTTCAAAACGCTTGATTTTTTTCGTGGAAGTCATGGGCATGGCCTTATCTACTACTGTTACTTTGGTGATATGCTTATAGCCGACATTTTTCTTATTGACTTCTGAAACAACCTCTTCCAGTCTTGCCTGAACAACTGCCGCAGCTTCCTGCTCTCCGTGCTTTTCCTTGACACTCTTCACATATATTTCGGCTGGAAAGATAAAGGTCCGGATTCCCTCGGCTTTCGTCTTCTTGTCTATCAGGTAGCCGGCAACGAGAATCTGCTCAATTTCTTCAAAAAGCTGAAACTGGTCTTCAATCTCTTCGGGGAATACGTTCTTTCCCCCTTCGGTTACGATCAGGGATTTCTTCCGCCCGGTAAGATAGACATACTGCTCATTATCAATATATCCGGCATCACCGGTCTTCAGCCAGCCGTCTGCAGTCATAATCTCATCGGTGGCCTTTTTGTTTTTGTAGTACCCCTGCATCACCATGGGTCCCTTAACCGCGATTTCACCGATGCCCCGCTCGTCAGGATCCAGAATTTTCATGGTCGTCTGGGGAAGAATCTTACCCACAGAGGCTTCCTTGTAGGCATATACCGGATTAAGTGTTATTATCGGCGAAGTTTCGGTAAGCCCGTAGCCCTGGACAAAGTCTATACCCAGCTGGTTGAACAGCTTGAAGGTCGAGGCAGGCAGCGGTCGCCGCCGCTGATGCAAATCCTGTTTGTATCCAGAGAGAGCTTGGCCAGAAGCCCATTGAACATTTTCTTACCTGGATTAATGCCGAAAGTCTTCTTGATGAGCCCGCTGATGGACATCAGAAAGCGGATTATTCCATATATGATAATGCCCTTTTCCCGGATTCCGTTCATCAGCCCTTTCAGAAGTTTATTGAACAACATAGGAACTCCAAGGAACATCGTAACATTTGCTTCTTTCAGTTCCAGAAGAATCTGCTTTACTATCAGCTTTTTCCCGAACACTATCTCGGCTCCGACCGATATTGCCTCAATAAAAACTGCCAGCATGGTATAGGAGTGATGGATGGGTAACAGGGCGTAAAATACATCGCTGGGGTAGAGATTCATTATTCCCTGAGCCAGAAAGCAGTCCGCCACCATATTCTGGTGAGAAAGCATAACACCTTTCGGGTTGCCTGTAGTGCCGGATGTGTAGAGTATTACCGCAATATCATCCTCAGAGGGCATCTTCCTGTCGGTAAACTCGGGATCCCGTAAGTTCAGGATGTAATTATCTTTCTCCGGAGAAAGGGAAATTTTATCAGTCAGGCCCACCTTGCCCTCTGCATCCTGCAGATCGTAGCGCTCTTCGTCAACAAAGAGCAGCTTTACGCCCGAATGCTTCATCAGACCGTCAATTTCCTCAACTTTCAGCTGATAGTCGAGCGGGACTACCGTAGCCCCGGCATAGAGGATTGCCAGATAGGCTATTGCCCATTCCGGACTGTTCTTACCGGTTACCGCAACTTTAGCACCTGGTTTGATACCTTTTTTAACCAGGTAGTTTGACACTTCAAGAATTACCTGCTGGGCCTCAGCGTAGGTAAACCCCAGCCGGGTCGGGGCAAATGCCGTAAAGCACTTATTGTCGGGGTATTCAGATACTGTTATGTTAAACAGTTCCGTCAGGGTCGGCCATTCGCCCTGAAAAAATTCACCCTTATACTTCTCCAGACGCAGCCACGGCTTACTGTCATGTTTAACCTTCATTCTCCCACCTCTCCTCAACTCAATATGATTCAATATAACCCAATATAACCCAATATAAAGATATAATCATAACTTTACTGCAATTCATGACAGACCGCAAGTAATAATTTGCATCAAAAGGCGTTAAAGAGATTAAACATATCCCCCTCACGCACAGGTCTGACTGCTCACCGATTGACGAAGGAAGCCCCAATATATTACATTACGTCTAATGATTTTCAGCGACCTCGACTCTGCGCTCGCGCATATAGAGTCATTTACCAACCTTGAACGAACTACTCATTATACTGTAAGAACCTACAGGCTTGATCGCATGCAGGCGATTCTCGATCTTTTTGACCACCCTGAACAGGCTTTCAAAACTGTTCATATTGCCGGTTCCAAAGGCAAAGGTTCTACAGCAGTTTTTATTATGTCCGGCCTGAAAGCTGCAGGATATCGGACCGGGCTGTATGTATCCCCACATGTAACAAACTACCGGGAACGCTTTACCATCAACGGATCCTTTGTTGATGAAGAATCCCTTCTCAATACTATGAACAGCATGCTGGAGAAATTGGAAGAATTCTCTTTTCCTGAGGAGACCGGATATTCAAAACCCACGACCTTCGAACTGCTCACCCTCTTCGGGTTCCTTGTCTTCCGAGACAATCTGTGTAACTGGGCAGTTATCGAGACAGGTCTGGGCGGTAGGCTCGATGCTACAAATGTTGTAGTTCCTGAGCTTTCTGTAATAACGCCTATCGAATTGGAGCATACGGCAATTCTCGGAGACACAATTGCCAAAATTGCCGCTGAAAAGGGTGGTATTATTAAGGAAAGCATACCGACAGCCTTTGGATTCCTCAAACCGGAGGCTGAAAGTGTTATCCGCAGTATAGCAGAATCCAGGAATTCGCCTGTTTATTCTCTCGGTGAACAGCTGGTTTCCTTTTCCACCCGTACTCTGAATGAGGGAGAATCCTGTGTATTGGGATGGAGAAGTGCCCCCCAGATGGAACTTCTACTGAATCTGCGCGGCAGCTTTCAGGCAGAGAATGCCGCCCTGGCCATCCTCTGCCTCACGATCCTTGGTGTTTTTCAGGAAAACCTGACTCAGCAGGCACTGCAGCAGGTTTTTATTCCGGGGAGGCTCGAGAAGCTGCAGGACCACCCGCCAATATTCATTGACGGAGCCCACACCCAGCAGTCACTTACAAAACTGTATGACTCATTTAATCAGCTGTATGCCGATAACGGTATCCTCATCTTCGGAGCTGTTCTTGATAAAAACCATAATTTCATGGCTGAGCATTCGGTCAAGCGATTCAGGAGAATTATCATATCAACCCCGGGCACCTTCAAGCCCAGTGACCCTGCCGCTCTCTATGCCCTCTTTCTCAGGAAAAAGGAGGAGCTTGCCAGTGACTGTGAGATCACTTTAATCAAAGACTCACGACAGGCACTTCAGAAGGCTATTGATGAAGCAGCGGCATCATCGCTTCCCGACACCCCGATTCTAGTTACCGGTTCATTCTATATGGCTGCGGAAATCCGCACCCTTACCACCCGTAAAGCATAATTTGCAAATAATCGAAAAAATATATGAATTGTCAGACAATTCATTTGACCGAATCAGGATGATACGCTACTATGAATGCTCACGGGACTCTACTGAGTTTTCCGTGCTGTTTCGCCTATGCGAAAAATAACAAACTATCTATCCGGAGCTGACTGAAACAGGGCAGGACTGATGGCTGCCGAAACCCGGATAGTTTTTCTTGCAGGAGGCCTATATGACAACAGGTGAATTGAAAAAGATGGATCGCTCGCATGTCGTCTACTCGTGGAAAGCCCAGAGGTCTGTCGACCCCATCATCATGGACAGAGCTGAAGGTATCTATCAATGGGATACCGATGGAAACAAGTACATCGATTTTTGTTCCGGACTGCTGAATATAAACATTGGTCACAGCAACAAGCATGTCCTTGATGCTATGAAAAAGCAGATGGATAAGATAACCTATGTCGGAACCATGTTCGGTTCAGAACCGAAAGCCCGTCTGGCAAAGATGATCTCAGAAGTGACACCGGGCGATCTGGACTATACCTTCTTTACAAACGGCGGGGCTGAATCCATAGAAAATGCCATAAAGGCCGTTCGTCTGCTTACCGGCAGACACAAAATCTACTCAATGTGGAGAAGCTACCACGGTGCTACCGCAGGAGCTATAACCCTGACCGGCGACCCGCGCCGCTGGGCTGGTGAACCCGGAATCCCCGGTGTAGTCAAGTTCTTCGGGCCCTATCCCTATCACGATATATTCGAATCAGATTCGGAAGAAGAGTGCAGTCGGAAAAGCCTCGAAATGCTGAAAACCCAGATTATGCTTGACGGGCCTCATACCATAGCCGCTATCTTTATTGAACCGATTATCGGCACCAACGGTATTATTATCCCGACCAGGGAGTATGTACAGGGCATACGTCAGCTTTGCGACGAAAACGGCATCCTGCTGGTAGCTGATGAAACCATGGGAGGCTGGGGACGCTCGGGTAAATGGTTTTCCATAAACCACTTTGATGTAGTACCGGATATCATGACCACCGCAAAAGGTCTCACTTCCGGCTATGTTCAGCTCGGGGCAATGATCTGGAATAAAAAGCTTTGGGACCATTTTTACGACCATCCTTTTGTAGGCGGGCTGACCTACGGAGGACATGCTCTCGCCTGTGCAACCGGTATTGCCAATATTGAAGTGTATCGAGAAGAAAACCTGATCGAGAATTCAGCTGTCAATGGTGAATACCTCAACAAAAAGCTTCTGGAACTGAAGGAAAAACACCCTTCTGTCGGCGATGTCCGCTGCAAGGGCTTGTGGGCATGCATTGAGCTGACCTCGGACAAGAAAACCCATGCTCCGCTGGCCGGGTTCAACGACTCGATTCAGAATGTTTCCGGTGCACTGACAAAGCGGCTCGCTGAACTTGGATTGACCCTCTTCGCAAAATGGGATTTCATCTTCATCGCTCCGCCGCTGATCATAACACAGGATCAGATTGACGAAGCAATTGAAAAAATTGATGATGCTCTGAATATTACAGATGCTAAAATTTAATACTTTACAGGGAGGAGATAAGAATGGCTGATAATTTACAGGAAATGCTGAAGAAGGCTCGAGCAGCTCAGAAGGTCATTGAATACTGGTCACAGGAACAGGTTGATGAGATGGTGGCTGCCGCAGGCTGGGAAGTCTATAAAGAAGAAAATGCCGCTGCATGTGCCAGGATGGCTGCTGAAGAGACAGGCATGGGTATTTACGAGAACAAGCTGCTGAAGCACAAGAAAAAAACTCTTGGGACCCTGAGGGACCTCGACGGCGTCAAAACTGTAGGTGTTATTGAAGAGGACAAAGCCAGGGGCATGATAAGAATTGCCAAGCCTGTCGGAGTTATTGGAGCCCTTACACCCGTAACTAACCCCACCTCTACCCCTCCTGGTAACGGGCTGCCGATATTAAAGACCCGTAATGCCGTTATATTTGCTCCCCATCCCCGTTCAAAAGGTGCCACCGGCCTGGCCTGTGAATTTATGCGTCGGGGACTGGCCAAAGTGGGCGCTCCGGTCGATCTTATACAATGCATAGCCGAACCATCGGTTGAACTGACCCAGCAGCTGATGCAGTCGGTAGACCTGATTGTTGCAACTGGCGGGGCGGCTATGGTTAAGGCGGCTTATTCCGCCGGAAAACCTGCTTATGGAGTCGGAGCCGGCAATGCGGTTATGGTTGTTGATGAAACTGCTGATCTAGCCGATGCTGCCCGCAAAATCTATCTTGGCAAGACATTCGACAATGCCACATCTTGCTCTTCCGAAAACTCGGCTGTTTTTCATGAATCAGTCTGGGATGAGATGATTAAAAATCTTGAATCTCACGGCGGCTACCTGTGCAGCGCAGATGAGAAAGAGAAACTGCGGACTGCCATGTGGCCCGACGGACTGCATCTGAATAAGGATATTGTCGCTCAGAGTGCCCTGAAAATTGCGGAACTTGCCGGCCTCGAGGTCCCCGAAAGCACCACAATGCTTCTGGTAATCGGGCAGGCAATCGGGAAGGAGGATATGTTCTCCTGCGAAAAGCTCTCACCGGTCCTCACCCTCTGGAAGTACAGTGAATTTTCAGAAGCCATTGATTATGTAGAAAAAATTACTGAATTCTGCGGTTTCGGCCACTCTTGCGGAATTCACACCACCAGCGATGATCGGATGATGGAACTGGCCATGAAAGTCAAGGCCAGCCGCATAATGGTTCGACAGCCGCAGAGCTACGGCAACAGCGGAAACTACGATAACGGCATGCCGTTCTCCATGACGCTCGGCTGCGGCACCTGGGGCGGAAACATCTCTTCGGAAAACATCACCTGGAAACACTTCCTGAACAACACCTGGGTCTCCCAGCCCATCGAACCGGTAATTCCGGATGAGGACAAACTGTTCGGAACCCACTGGGAAAAGTACGGAAAGTAAGACTGAATCCAGCACGCACGGCACCCCCTGCCGGGCGTATTACAGAAAAAAACCTTCGGAGGAGTTCCCCCGAAGGTTTTTTTATACGTAAGCGGCAGCTGCAGCATCAAGCAGGCAGCTGCAGCATCAAGCAGGCAGCTGTCAAAAGATCTCTAGAAGGGCTTGAAGGGAGCACGTTTTACGAATTTTCCCCATCCCTTTTCACCGGTGAATTCCATTCTGTCCCCGTTCCACTTTGCCGCGAGTTTGCCGCGTGAGTAGACCAGGTTCGGCATTCCGGTTACTTCATACCCTTCGAAAGGCGTATAATCAACATTCATGTGGAGTTTGTCAATGGTGATGGTAAACTTCTGCTGGATCAAAACACCACTATATCAGCATCTTTTCCGATGGTAATTGATCCTTTCTTCTCCATCCCGAACATTCTTGCACTTGCAGTTGACAGAACATCTACCATTTTCTCCAGACTGATTCGGCCCTTAACCACCTCTTCCGAATGCATAATCATCGGCAGGGTTTCTATGCCCGGCGCCGTTGGGAACGTAATCATCCGTCCGAATTTATCTTTGCGCCTCAAAGGGAAGAGCGGATAGTGATCAGAAGCAGTGTCTGAACATCACCGCTAAGCTTTATACATCAGAGAGCTCATTGCTTTCGGCTGTTCTCAGAGGAGGAGACATGACATATTTGGCCCCTTCAAAACCGGGTTCCTTGTATTTATCATCTGTCAGCAGGAGATACTGCGACAGGTTTCCGCATAGAGATGCACCGTGCCTTTGCAGCCTGGATCCGACGGAGTCCCTTCTTTCGATGAGAGGTGAACGACATAAAGACTCGAGCCGGTAAGTTCACCATTTGCCAGCCCGCACAGCTTCCTCCTCCGGCCAGATCTTTGTCTGCTCAGCGCATGGTGATAGATATCGAGGAATCTTCTTGCAAAACCTCATTCATATGCTGGATAACATAAAATTCTCCGCATGGACCCGAACCAGGCCACCATGTTCTTCGTTCACTCAAGCATCTTGACCATAATCCCGTCATCCACGCGGAAATCGTAAACCATAAAGACTTTAAAACCGGGGGTCCCATACTCTTTACAGCCTTCTCAACCTCAGCGATAACCTCGGGCGTTGGATCGGTAATCCTGGATGATGGAATATGATGGCAGCTTTGCCGTCAGCCTCAGCCCGATCGAGCAGCTCACGGATAGATTCGCCCTTGGCCTGTATGGCAAAATCGATAAGCGAGGTTACCCTCCGGCATGCTGCTGCCGCGGTACCGGTTTCATAGTCATCGGTGGCATGTACTGCCCATAAATCGGCATGGCAATATGGGTATGCGGATCAACAGCGCCCGGAAGAATATACTTTCCGGTCGCATCAACCACCTCAATGGCATCCATTTGCAGATTGGTGCCAATGGCCTGATGGTTTCATCCTGAACAAAACATCACCAACGGAGGATCCGGTCGAAGTCACAATCAAACCGTTTTTTATCAGTAATGAAGACATAGTATTAACTCCTTCCGGCTAAGCCGGTTTCTTTATTCAACTGCGCAATTCCGTCTGCTATGGACGGTCATACTGACCGACAACTAACTTGCGGGTATTGGGAGCAGCGTTTCGGAAAACAGATTTGCTGCCTTTTCCAAATTGGATCACTTGTCCTGAACAGTACCTTCCCGGTGTTATGCAGTCCTAAGCCACCTGACACCAGAAGATGCTGGACAACGACGCACTTATCCTCAAGAATAGTCGGGCGTCTGGTTTCATCCCAGCTGATCGCCTGATGGGCACCGTCGTAGCATGAAATATAGCAGCGGCCGCAGCCGATGCATGTATCATAATTTATTTTCGGCTGACCTTGAAGTCCTGCCTAATCTCGGCAGGAATAAGCGCATCCATGCAGTTCCACAAACTTTGAGAGAGTCAAACTTTTTCAGCGAGAAAGAGGAAAGTCCGCTGATCTGTTCTTCGACAATACGGTAGCCGTACTGTATAACCGATGTGGTGAACTGCAGGTTTTCCGCTCCAAGCATGAGAAATTCTGCCGCATCCTCCCATGTTTCTATACCGCCCATTGCAATTTACGGGAATATCGGCAAGCTCCGGATCCTGCTTCATCTGGGCGACAAAGGAAGGGCGATCGGCTTGACGGCTTTCCCCGAATAGCCGGAAATTGATGATTCTCCCATTTACCACCGGCAGACCAGTGAAATTGTTAAAATCGAGACCGGTTACCGATTTGATGGTATTTATGGGTCAGTTAGTCTCATGCGCACCCGCATTGACGGCTGCCTTGGCCGGGACTTCCATCTTCTCGATGTTCGGCGTCATCTTGGCCAGCACAGGCAGATGAGTTCCTCGGGAAGAACTGCCCGGGTAAAGCTGTCAATCAGTTCAGGGCTTCGCCCCCTACGTCTGACCCCATCCCCTCCGAAGTCATCTGCGGACAGGGAAAAATTACACTCTATCATGTCGACACCGCAGGCTGTTACCTCTTTGGCCAGAAGGGTCCAGTCGCTGTCTTCATCCATGCCCATAATCGAGGCTATCAGCACCTTGTCCGGATAGTTTTTCTTCAGCCTTCTGCAGGGCATCGAGATTTTCCTCCCAGAGGCTTATCCGATGTCTGCTCCATATTCTTGAACCCGACAAACGGGGTCCCCTCTTTCTGGTGGCATCAAACGCGGTGAACACTGTCGGGAAGATCGGTGGTTATTGTCTTGAAAACGATTCCCCGCCGCCGGCTTCGGAGAATTCTTACACATTGATCATACCCGCTGCTTACTGGTGAGGAAGAGAGAAAAAGCGATTTTCACATGTAATCCCCAGAAAATCGATTGAAAGGTCTGCGTGTTTTGCCATACTATTTTTGTCCTCCTTTCTCCTTCCCTTCCAGATAGGCTTGCATACTCACTGCAGCGGCTTTACCTGCTGCTACCGCATCAACAACTGTCTTGTTTGTGTTCAGATCAATATCACCGGCGGTAAATATGTCATCAACGCTGGTTCTGCCGTCCCCCTTACTGAGAATGTAATATTTGTCATCCATAGCAACTCCCGGCAGAAGCGCACTGAGATTCTCAGGCCGATGTCCAATGGCATAGACAACGGTATCTGCCTGAAGCTGAACAAAAGAAGCATCCCGAGTACCGGCTCCTTTAACCGCTGCAACTTTCCCCTTTTCTCCGATAAACTCTTCCGGGGTAAAGGTGAAAAGAAAGTTAATACCCAGTGACTCGCAATAGGATATCTCCGCCCGGTTGGCCGGGGCTTCTTCTCTGGTACGACGATAGAGGACGGTAACCTTGTCCGCTTTAAGCAGGCGTGCTGTTATGGCACAGTCCATGGCAACGTCGCCGCATCCGATCACGACAACATGGCTGCCCGGGCTGACGGCCCCCTGAGCGTTTCTGGCCCGGGATAAATACTCCATTGCGGTGGTTACCCCTTCAAGCTCGTTTCCGGGAACATCCAGTCTGATCGGTCGCTGCATTCCGGTTCCGACGAGAAAAGCTTTGAAACCTTGCTTACGAAGATCATCAAGAGTTATATCTTTGCCCACTTCAGTGCTGCAGACAAATTCAACCCCGAGCTGTCTTACATAATCTATCTCTTCCTCGGTTACATAGAGCGGCAGCCGCGCAGGAACAATTCCGTAAGCGAGCACTCCGCCCGGTTTTTCACGTTTTTCAAAAACCGTTACTGCATACCCTTCCAACGCCATCGCCGCTGCAGCAGCAAGTGAAGCCGGACCGCTGCCGATCATTGCAACCTTGTCTTTCTCAGGCTTCACCGGTTCGAGAACCTGAAAACCAGTTGCCTTCTCGTAATCGGTTGCAAATCGCTGAAGCCGTCCGATCTGGATCGGTTTGTCAATCCCGGTTTTAACGCAGGCTCCTTCGCAAGTTTTCTCAAAGGGACACACCCGCGCGCATACGCCGCCAAGAATATTATTTTTTCTGATAATTTCTGCGGCACCTTTAAAATTTCTGAAACGGATAGCTCTGATAAAGCTTCCAGGGTCGGTTCCCGCAGGACAGGCTGTACTGCATGGGGCATCAAGGCAAAGCAGGCAGCGTGAAGCTTCTTCCATTGCCGTGAACGGGGTTAACGGGGGCACGGTCTCTTCAAGATAGCCTTGTGAAGGCTTGAGACTGACTCCCTGCTTAACTGCAATCTTGCTGCTGACATCAATTTGATTCACGTGTATTTTCCTCCTCGACTCTCCGCTGCTTACAGTAGTGAACGGATAATCTGATGATGTAAATGTACCAGGCACTTGAGGGAAACTGCATAACCTCTCGCAAATAGCACTGAAGATCAAAACAATGGAAGTTCTGGTCTTCACCGCAGAATTTCATACTACCGTGAATCGAAAGACAAGTCAAATAAAACTGACTTAAATGCTCTAAGTAACCCTGCTGGAATGCTGGTACAGCTTTCTTTCGCCTGATATAATCCTGCTATGAGAATTGCCGTTGCAGTCCCCTCGATAACCGATTTCTACTTTTCACCTCGGAGAATGTCGGGACTGGGTGCCGCGGCAGTCGCCCGGGCAGTACTGCTTCACGGACATACTCCAATATACAAGGATTTCACAGCCGAAATCCGAAAAACACCTGCCGTGCCCCTGCCTGCTGAGCTGAACTATCTGAAGCAGATTCTGGTGCCTGAAGAGTACGGGCAGACATCCTTCTTTTCGACATACAAGCGGCTTGGTCCATCCCCGGATACATGTGCTGAGCAATTACTCGCGACTAACCCCGATGCGGTGCTGATATCCTGCTTTGCCTTCGCCTACAGCGATGACACGATTGCCCTGGCCCGAGCGGTACGCAAAGCTGCCCCGCATCTCCCCATTGCCGTCGGGGGCGGAGGTCCCTCAGCAAACCCGTGCTATTTTCTTAAAGATGCAAGCATAGACTTTGCCTGTACGGGTGAAGTAGAAAGTATTATTGACACGCTGCTGGAACGGCTTGCGAGGTATTACCCGCCGCATTCTGAAGTTATTTCTCCAGATCCGGAAATCGCTTCGTCACCCATAATCCCGATTATTACGGTCAGCCAATCCCGCACAGGAAACTTTCGCATTGCATTGGCTGTCACTCGCGGCTGCCCGAGAAGGTGCGCATTTTGCTCAAATTTTCTTACCCACGGAAGGAAGTTCAGAAAAATCCCCTTGGAGGCTGTCAGGGAAGAGATTGAACAGCTGGCGCTGCCTCCCGGTTCTCAGGTGCATGCAGCATTCGAGGATGATAATATTCTGCTTGATGCTGACTACTTTTTTTCGGTGCTCGAAATGCTTTCTGCTCAGTTTCCCGGCATAACATTCTCTGCCGAAAACGGTCTCGACTATCTGCTGCTCAATGCTGCGACAATCGGCCGTCTGGCTTTGTATGGATTTACCCAGTTCAACCTCTCCGCAGGTTCCTTCAGTCCGGAGGCTCTCACCGCTCAGCAGCGGCCATTCAGCCTGAAACACCTCCAACGGGTTCTCGATTTGATTGCCGGTCATGGGATTAAAACTATTCTTTATACAATCTGCGGTCTTCCGGAAGATACCCCGGAATCGATTGTTGACACCCTTCTCGCCATGATGCAGCTGCCTGCTGATATCGGTATTTCGCCATTCTATGCCGTCCCGGGACTGCCGGGATTCACTGACAGCGACCGGTTTTCCAGCCTGAAAGCATCAGTCTGCAAGGGATCTTCCCTCTATCCGTGGAACCAGTCACTCACTGTCATTCAGCTGGCAACCGCTTTCAGACTGGCAAGAACGGCTAATTTACTAAAGTATCCCGAAAACGATCCGGAACTTGCCTCTGCCTGCAGAAAGAAAAAACGCCTCCTGACCCGCCGCAAAGGGCTGCCCGGGATTACCGAAGTTCCGTCAGAGGCTGCTGATGCCGGAATGGTTGAGCGTTTTTTTCAGGAAATTGCTGAATAAATTGCTTCCAGCGCTTTCAGGTAATCGGCATCATCAACGCCGATTATGCAGGTTATCAGGGATCCGCCGTAATTGAGATACCGGGCTGAAATACCTGACTCCGATATTGCCGTACTCACTCTGGCAATGATTCCTTTGGTATCATACAAACCTTCCCCGACTATCCCGATCATGGCTATCCGGGTATCGGACGACATCTCGTCCGGCTTAAGCTCTGTGAGTATCCTTGTAAGAATTTCCTCCTGCCGAAAGTTTTCACCCGCTTTGAAAAAGAGGGAAATCGAGTCAAACCCGATTGATGAAAATTCCGGATTAATACCATATACCCGCAGGATGGTACTAATTTTTATAATAAAATTCGGATCCTTTTGCAGAAAGAGTTTTTTTACATATAATCTGGTATACCCTTTTTTCCCGGAGACCCCGATCATCGGCTGCAGCCTGTCGTCACGATGGGATAGTATTCTGGTTCCCTCATCCTGCGGCCGGTTGGTATTTTTTATCTGGATAGGAATTCCTGATTCGCGCACCGGAGCAATTGCTTCTTCATGGAACACCGCAGCCCCGATGGAGGCAAGCTCTCTTACCTCCTCGTAGGTGAGTTCCCGAATCGGCTTCGGATCGGTAACAATTCGCGGATCTGCCATCAGAATCCCGGATACATCGGTCCAGTTTTCATAAAGTTCTGCTCCGGAAGCCCGGGAAGCAATGGCTCCGGTTATGTCAGATCCGCCGCGGGTAAAGGTCTTAATGACCCCCTCCTTTGTTGATCCGTAAAAACCGGGCACCACGCAGCCTTTTTCTGATGCGGCAAGTTTTTCTCCAAGCAGTTCAAACGTAACGGGATCTACGCTGCCGTCATCAGCGATTACTATCAGCCCTTCGGTATCGATAAAATCCCACCCCATATAATCAGCAAGCAGTATCGCACATAGATACTCCCCCCTCGAAGCAGCATAATCAGCTGTCGATGAGCACCCTTGCAGTATATTTGCTTCGATCAGGTCAAGCTCGCCTCCTATATGATCCAAATTCAGTCCGAGATCTTTTGCAATCGTCAGATACCGTTCCCTGATACTTCCAAAGGAAGCATCAATTGATTTTCCAGCGGCCGCTTCGGTGTGACAGGTATAGAGCATATCGGTTATTTTAATGTCATCATTATTTCGTTTCCCGGGAGCAGAGACCACGACTATTTTCCGCCGCTCATCGGAGGCTATAATTTTCGTTACTTTTTTGATCTGGGCTGAGGCTGCAAGAGAGCTCCCGCCAAATTTGCTTACTATCATATGATACTCCCTGTCACTTGTCATAAGCGCCTTGAAGGGCACGGCTTCATTCAAGGCAAGGCGCCGTGAATGACACTTGTCAGATATTCTAAAAGGTTAGCCGGTATTGTGCAATAGATTTTTATCTCCGAGTGCCAACCCATTCATAACCCCGGTTTTTGAAGTGAAGCAGCCTCTGACAGCTCAATCCCGGCCATATAACCTGTTTCGGAAAATATCACCCCGTCTTCTTTTTCCCTCACAGTGACAGTAATGCTGCCCTGAATGCTTTCCAGAATTATGCGGTCCATGTTCCCTTGCCTTGGTGCTGTCAGGTGGGAAGCTGTTCCAAGAACTGCGCGAAATTCCAGGAACCGCTTCTTATGGCTGATAATGACATGGGCAAACTCGTTAGTTGTTTCCAATGAGACAATCTTTGCTCCGGTATAGGTTCCAAAACGGATAAGCTCATCGCCAAAAATAACAAAACCCAGAAATCCGGTGAACACCCGTCCCAGAAATGGTATTCTGGCAATCGACAGCATACATGAAGCGTTTCCCGACGGAAATGCACTGGACTGCATCCATATCCAGGCTTCAGGAAATGAGGTTCCCCAGTCCTTTTCAATGTATCCGGTTCCATCTGAAAAACTCGTTTCTCTGCCGTTCAGATTAAGAGAACCTTCAAGGTTATGCATCATGGAGACGACTCCATGAAAACATTCCATAAAGGGTACATAGGCATACCACCCCATGATGCCCGGAGACCGCAGAGTAACCGGAAACGGATGCTGACCGCTGTGAACTACTTCCCCTTTTATTTTCAGATCCTCAAAATCGATATCAACCGTTATCCGGTTATAGGAGAATGCATTTCCCGCGATGTGCACATTCAGATTCTTCCTTTCCGCCTGAAACTCCTCATAGGCAAAGGGCACATACCAGCTTCTGCCCTCCCTGCTGCTGATAACCTGGATAAATGCATGACGCTCTTTATTATCAGACATGGCTACGCCGGGTATCAGGGCAATGACATCGGTATCCTGCTCACCACTATGCCGGGCAGCCATCTTGAAGTACCATCCCTCAAAATAGGAATGGTTTTTTTTTCTGCCCTGAAATATCCAGGGATGATAGATTTCATACAGTCCCATAAGCCCCCCTGCTGCAGCTAATAATTCTGTCGTCCCTTTTCAGAGGCCGAACCTGATACCGGCAATCTTGAAAAAGCCGGAAAACTTTCACCCATTGTAGCACCGGGTCACAGGATTATAAAGGGCACGCTATGAAAAACATCGGCTGAGAATCCTCTTGCACTTCCATCGGCTATCGGGTTATGCTTTCCGGCATGAGGCATATGGAAAAAACCGGGAAACACGAAATGAGCAAAGATGAACTCGAGCTACGGATAGCCTACTTTGCCAATCTGGTGACAGACCATCGCCTTGCTGCTATGCAGCGGGTTCTGAAGTATCGAACCCGCTATATAACTATTGTTCTGGAAAACATATACCAACCGCACAATGCCAGCGCAGTCCTGCGAAGCTGCGATGCGTTCGGGATTCAGGATGTGCATATTATTGAAAACAGCAACACCTTTACCACAAATTCCGCAGTTGATATGGGCACCAGTCAATGGCTTTCTCTGCATCGTTATCGAAAAACCGATAACAACACCCGATCTGCTATCCTTTCCTTAAAGGAGCGCGGGTATCGGATAGCGGCAACCAGCCCCCATGCTGATGATGTCCTGCTTGAGGATTTTGACCTCAGCCCGGGTAAAACAGCATTCATGTTTGGAACTGAGCTTGATGGTCTGACAAGCGAAGCTATGGAACTGGCCGATGAATATGTACGGATTCCGATGTTCGGATTTGTTGAAAGCTTCAATATTTCAGTAAGCTGTGCCCTTACGCTCCATCAACTGGCAGCTGTCCTCCATCAATCTGAACTCTCCTGGCATCTCAATGAAGGGGAGGAGCAGCAGCTTCTCCTCAAATGGCTGACGAACAGTGTACGGAATCCGGAACTGCATGAACGGCGCATTGAAGAAACGGGCACGACGGCAATCAACATACCTCATGACAACTGACCGGTTATGGGTTACTATAGTAAGATAAAAGAAGAAAAAAAGTTTGACAGGCTCCCTTTCACTCACTGCCGCGTATGCAGCATTAAATCGCATTCAAATGAAGGATTTTGTATGAAAGATACAAAAAAAGCAATCTGGGCATGGTCTTTCTATGACTGGGCAAACAGTGCCTTTGCCACCACGGTCATGGCTGGTTTTTTTCCGGTTTTCTTCAAGGCATACTGGTCGGCGGGAGCTTCGGTACAGCAGAGCACCTTCTATCTGGGCATGGCCAATTCCTTCGCATCAATTATCGTTGCCGCTCTGGCTCCCATTTTGGGAGCTATAGCCGACCGGGGCAGCATCAAGAAAAAACTGCTTATCTTCTTTGCCTTTATCGGCTGCATAATGACCGGCGGTCTCTGGTTTGTCAGTGCCGGTATGTGGCAGCTGGCTGTTATCTTCTACATAACCGCAACCGTCGGCTTTTCGGGTGCCAATATCTTTTACGATTCGCTGCTGCCAAGCGTAGCCTCGGAGAAGAAAATTGATTATGCATCCTCTCTGGGCTTTGGACTAGGCTATATAGGCGGCGGACTGCTGTTTCTCGTTAATGTTGTCATGTATCTGAAACCGGCAATGTTCGGTATTCCTGATGATGCAACCGCGATCAGGATTTCTTTTCTCACGGTTGCTCTCTGGTGGGCTCTCTTTTCTATTCCCATAATGCTGTTTGTCAAGGAACCCCGGTTTGCTCACAATGTAGCCCCTTCCAAAGCTGTCGGAGCCGGATTCCGGCAGCTGGCAGAAACCTTCCGCAAAATCCGCTACCTGAAAGTCGTGAGTCTCTTTCTGCTTGCTTACTGGTTTTATATTGACGGTGTCGATACGATAATCAGGATGGCCGTCGATTATGGATCTTCTCTCGGATTTCCTGCGGAATCCCTTATTGTCGCCCTGCTCATAGTTCAGTTTGTCGCCTTTCCGGCAACCCTGTTCTACAATTTCTTTGGACAGCGTATCGGCGTAAAGAAAGCCCTGCTTACGGCTATCGGCGCCTATGCCCTGCTGACTATCCTGGGTTATTTCATGAAAACGACGGCCCATTTCTATCTTCTGGCTATTTTCATCGGCCTTTTCCAGGGCGGGATACAGGCTCTCAGCCGAAGCTTCTATTCCCGTCTTATTCCTGAAAAACAGGCAGCTGAGTTTTTCGGGTTCTTCAACATGCTGGGAAAATTTGCCGCAGTAATAGGACCCGGCCTTATGGGCATTGTAACCCTGTTGACAGGAAGCAATCGGATTGGTATTTTATCGATTCTCGTTCTTTTTATTGCAGGCGGACTGCTGCTTTCCAAAGTCAACGAGGAAAAAGGACGTGAGATGCTTGCGCAGTATAAAGAGGAAGTATTATTCGATGCTTGAGGTAATGTCCTGAGGGTTATGACAAGGCGGAACGTATGACAGAGATAGCAGCTCGTTTTATCCCGGTTTTTCTTATCATTGCAATCGGTTCATTCTTTCGGTCTAAAGGCATCCTCTCAGGTCCCATTGTCGAGGGGCTTAAAAAGCTTATCATCAATCTCGGCCTCCCGGCAGTCCTTTTCCTTTCCTTTCTGACCATGGAACTGAAAAGCCGGTATCTCCTGCTGTTTGCTGCGGTTTTCCTGCTTTGCCTGCTCCTTTTTCTGGCCGGTAAAGGACTCAGAAAGCTCTCTTTAGTCACAGTTCCGCTGGCTCCATTTTTCTTTACCGGTTTTGAATTCGGCATGGTGGGAGTCGCTCTCTTTTCCAGCCTTTTCGGATTGGAAAATCTGCACTATATCCTGCTGCTTGGTCTCGGACATGAAATATTTATCTGGTTTGTCTATGCACCCCTGCTTGAAGCCGAGAATCACGGCCAGATTCATCTCGGACGGGTTTTCCGTTCATTTCTCTCTTCTCCGATTATTCTGGCAATTATCTCAGCCCTGATACTGAACTTGACAGGCGTTTATGCCCGAACTCAGGATTTTTTTGTGGTATCGGGGGTTATTTCAGCCCTTGATACCGTCGGCCGGATCACGACCCCCCTTATCCTGCTGGCTATCGGATTTCAGCTTACATTGACTGCCATGAACTGGCGGGAATCGATCAGGCTTCTTGCATGGCGCCTCGGGCTGGTTGCCGTCGGCAGTCTTGTACTCTATTTCCTGACAGATCTGCTGATCATGGAGCTTGACCGGATGATGACCTACGCGTTTATCACCTTTCTCCTCCTCCCCCCACCCTTTATCATACCGGTATTTCTGGGTAAAAAACTGCAGAAAGAGTCGGAATTCTACAACAACCTGCTTGTTCTCTATACCATCATCACCCTTATAGTCTATGCTGCAGTGATGATGGCTATTGGTGCATAACGTCACATAAGCATCGATCGATTGAAGCTATTCCCACTCCACCGTTCCCGGCGGTTTTGAGGTGATATCGTAGAGAACCCGGTTAACCCGTTCCACCTCGTTGCAGATCCGGTTGGCTGCCGATTGGAGCACTTCAGGCGGAAATCGATACCAGTCGGCAGTCATTGCATCCTCACTGGTCACCGCCCGCAACGAACAGACCTCTTCATAAGTACGCTCATCACCCTGCACACCAACACTTTTAACCGGAAGAAGACAGGCGAGAGCCTGCCAGATTTCTCCATAGAGTCCTGCTTTGCGAATCTCCTCAATAAAGATTGCATCGACATCCCGTAGGGTATCGAGACGTTCGCGCGTCACTTCTCCAATACAGCGGATTCCGAGTCCGGGACCGGGAAAGGGATGCCGATTGATGATCTCATCCGGAAGCCCCAGCTCCCTGCCCAGAAGACGGACTTCATCTTTAAAGAGCTCTTTGAGGGGTTCTATCAGTTCAAAGCGGAGATCTTCGGGGAGCCCGCCAACATTATGGTGACTTTTTATGGTGGCAGAGGGACCGCCGGAGGGCGATATGCTCTCAATAACATCCGGATAGAGGGTGCCTTGAGCCAGAAAATCAACCTGCCCCAGCGAACGGGCTTCCTTCTCAAATATATCGATAAAAATCTTGCCGATAATTTTCCTCTTGGCTTCAGGTTCAGTTATCCCTTTGAGATTCTGCAGGAAGAGATCTTCTGCTTCAGCATACTGGAGCCGGATATGAAAGTTTTCCCGAAAAACCTGCAGAACGAGATCGGCTTCACCTTTTCTCAGCAGGCCGTTGTTGACGAAAACGCATACCAGCTGATCCCCGACCGCCTTATGGATCAGGGCAGCGGCAACACTGGAATCAACGCCCCCGGAGAGACCGCAGAGAACCGTCCGGCTGCCTACTTTTGCCCTGATTTCAGCTGCAGCCTGATCAACAAATGATCCCATATCCCAGTCCGGCACACATCTGCAGATAGTCAGGACAAAGTTGCGGATCAGTGTCTGCCCCTCTTCCGTATGGGCAACTTCCGGATGAAACTGAACGCCGTACAGCTGCCTATCCTTATGCTCTATGGCTGCTGCCGGACAGTTTTCACTGGAAGCCGTTACCTTGAAGCCATCCGGAAGTCCATCGACAGAATCTCCGTGGCTCATCCAGACCTGCCGATTTTCATGCATTCCTGTCAGCAGATCCGAAGCATCCGTGTGTCTGAGTTTAGCAAACCCGTACTCTCTCCGATCTGGTCGGGCTACACTTCCCCCCTGCATGACGGTCATCACCTGCAGTCCGTAGCAAATTCCGAGTATAGGAATGCCAAGGGTGAACAACTCCGGGTCAGGACGGGGCGATTCTGCCGTATTGACGCTGGCAGGGCCCCCGCTGAATATGATGCCGCTCGGATTAAGTTTCCGGATATCTTCGACTGATGCGGTGAACGGCAGGATGCGGCTGTAAACTTTTGCTTCACGGACCCTGCGAGCTATAAGCTGGCTGTACTGGGCTCCAAAATCCAGCACTATAATGGTCTGGGTATGCTTCATATGGTTTGATACTCCCTAATGCTATCTTGAAATCTGGTAGTTGAGCGGTTCTTCCGTTATTGTTATATCATGAGGATGGCTTTCGATGATACCAGCCTGAGTAACCTGGATGAATTCCGTATTCTCGTGCATTTCCCTGATGGTACGGCAGCCGCAGTACCCCATCCCTGATCTGAGGCCGCCGGTAAGCTGATATACGTAATCTGCTAATGCTCCGCGATACGGCACTCTGCCCTCGATCCCCTCAGGCACCAGTTTTGCGGCATCTATATCATCCTGCATATACCGGGTCTTGCTTCCTTTCTCCATGGCTTTAACAGATCCCATACCCCGATGAACCTTATAGTTTCGCCCCATGTGGGTTATTATCAAACCCGGACTTTCTGCTGTTCCGGCAAAAAGATTGCCTATCATTACCGAATGGGCCCCGGCGGCTATGGCTTTTACAATATCACCGCTGTATTTTATCCCGCCGTCGGCGATTACGGGGATTCCTGACTGTGCTGCCCGGGCAACTG
The DNA here is from genome assembly GCA_018399255.1 of Spirochaetales bacterium. GTDB lineage: Bacteria > Spirochaetota > Spirochaetia > JABMQR01 > JABMQR01 > M55B182. Next base: position 206,500 of record JAGYPA010000002.1, read on the forward strand.
TATCCATGACTGCCGTCAGCTGCGGTACCCCGACCCCGGCAACTACCCGGGTGGTGCATATTGACCCCGGTCCAACTCCTACTTTCAAGCCGTCAACTCCAGCCTTTATCAGAGCATCGGCTGCAGCTGCGGTTACGATATTGCCTGCTGCAATATCAATCCGGGGAAAATGGCTTTTCAGAATCCGGACGGTCTCGGCGATCATATGGTTATGCCCGTGGGCGCTGTCGACAACAAGCAGGTCCACCTCAGCATCAATCAAAGCCTGGGCCCGCTCAAGCTCCTGCTCACCCCCGGCACTCAGGGCTGCCCCGACTCTCAGTCGTCCCGAATCATCCTTACAGCTGTTCGGATAATCCCTGGCTTTTATTATATCCTTGAAGGTTATCAGGCCCACCAGAATACCTTTTGCATTGACTATAGGCAATTTTTCAATCCTGTAAGTGTGAAGAAGCTTACTGGCTTCTTCGAGACTGGTACCGGGTGCTGCCGTTACCAGGTTGTCTCTAGTCATAGCCTTGGCCAGCGGGATGCTGAAGTCAGTCTGAAACCTGAGGTCGCGATTGGTCAGGATGCCGACCAGGCGCCCGGAATTATCTGTTACCGGTATTCCTGAGATATGATAGCGTTCCATTAGCAGGACCGCATCTTTGACGGTATCTTCCGGCTTGAGAGAGATGGGCGTAATTATGACCCCTGACTGAGATCGTTTCACCTTCTCAACTTCCCCTGCCTGCTCCTGTATTGACAGATTCTTGTGGATTATGCCAATACCGCCTTCCCGTGCCAGAGCAACAGCAAGTCTGGATTCAGTAACCGTATCCATGGCTGCACTGATGAGAGGAATATTCAGGGGTATATGCTTTGTGATGAGCGTTTGAAGGTTTGTATCACGCGGCACAATACGGGATTCTGCCGGTACCAGCAGTACATCATCAAATGACAGTCCTTTCCGAATCTCTTTCATTGGTCATCTCCTGAGTTAATGTAAAAAAAAGCGCCCCCGATCAGAGGACGCCTGTATACTTATAAAAACAGATCCCGTACGGGCGGGTAAGCTTTAACTACCGCCCGAGTAAGCATATATCCGCCGACAAAACCTACAACGCACTGGACAATATTTCCCGGGATTTCAAAAGCTGCCGGTCCGATTCCGTATAAGGCTGCCCCGGAAAGGAAGTATAATCCAACCATGATTATAGTTCCAACCAGCCCAGCTGCCAGGCTTATGAGAATTTTTCTACCGCCTTTTTCCCGATGTTCATCGGATTCTGCAGTATTGTCAGCATTCTGCCGAAATTTTATAATATGCTTTCTTACGATCAGCCCTGCTGCCAGCCCTTGAAGCCCATGGATGACGAGAGAAATCGGAGCCCACTGGGCGTACCCTGACAGCAGGTCGGCTATGGCAGTACCGAGGCCGCCTGAGATCAGGGCTGTTATGGGCCCGAAGGTAAAGGCGGTAAAGAAAATGGCAACATCTCCGAGATTTATGTACCCCCTGGTCGGTGCGATCGGAATTCGTATGAGAAGAGTAAATACCGCAGTAACCGCGGTAAGTACAGAGATAGATACGATCCGATAGGCAGGTGAGGTGGAGATGTTCTTGCTGCTGCTGGTCATATCTGTTTCCCCCTGTGAAACAATATAGTATTCAGGCATAACATGGTAATTCTTGTCATTGGGCCACTATAATCAAGCTGTAAGAGGTGAAGGTCGGCTGATCTGTACTCACTTATGCAACAACATAGGGCAGTGCAATTATTATGAGCGATATCATAACGGAAAATATAAAATGGGTAAAGAGGATTCGCCCGCCTCTGAGTCGTTGATAAGAAGTTCTTTTGCTGTTTGATCCAAAACCCCTACTTTCCAGGCTCATTGCCATTACCGGGATAGTTTTGACCGATTTTATAAGAACTGAGGTGAGAACGGGAAGCAGACCGCGAATATGCGACCACCCCCACATGCCGGTCTGGTAACTGCCGCGGAGTTTGTGAGCATCAGAAACGTGATGATAGGTTGTTGTAATATAGGGTATAAAACGAAACGACATGCTGACAATCAAGGCAGCATTCAGCGGAAGTCCATACCAACGCAACGTAAGGACCACCTGATTGAGCGGAGTTGATGCAAAAAAGAGGAAAAATGCATAGGTTATCCCGGTAAATCTGACAATCAGAACAATAGTCCGCATAAGACCGGCTTCTGTGAGCAGAATCCAGTTACGGTAGGTTATCAGCACTTCACCTTCCCTGAAAAACGGCGGAGTTAGCAGAATAATGAGGATAATCAGGGGCAGGAGCAGCTTGAATGGACTAAAGGCATGTCTGAAACCGGCTGCCGGAATGGCCAGCAGGATAAAAACTCCGGTATATGCAGCAGAAAACTCCACACCGAAAGGTAGAAACAGAGTCGTTATGCCGGTAATAAGCAGAAGCAGTTTAGCTCGCGGGTCGAATGCATGAACAAAGCTGTCTCCCTCATGGTAGGAGGATTCAATCATGATTTTCTCCTGCCTTCCACCTTCCGGGCTCGTCCGTCCTGAAACTGCACTACAGTATCAGCAAGTTTTTCTGCCAGCCTCAGGTCATGGGTTATGATGATAAGACTCGATTCCCGCTTGACAAATAGATCAATTATTCTGATGTACTCCGCAAGGAGTATGCCGGAATCGGCTTCGTCAAAGATTGTGCAGATTCTGTCAAGCTGGTAGCATACGGCTGCCTGAAGCCGTTTTCTTGATCCGTAGCTCATGGTGGCAGGGGTGTCTTTCAGATTGTAGAGTCCAAAGAGCTCACCGCAGGTTGCCGCCTGAGCCCTGGCATCGGATTTTTCGATTCCAGCCTGGAGAAGGCTGTACATGAGCTCATCTTTTACGGTTGGCAGAAAAATCTGGTAGTCCGGGTTCTGAAAAAGATATCCGGTATATTTCTGGAGTGCCCCGGGAGCGGCATGCCGCAGTCGGCCTCCTTTGCCGGGAATAAGGATTTCTCCGCGCTCTGGTGATATCAGACCGCAGAGGAGCTTGCTGAGGGTGCTCTTTCCTGAACCGTTAGGTCCATAGAATGCTGTTATCTGGCCGCTGTAAATATCCAGATTGTCGACGTATAGGGTAAAATCAGATCCTGATTTACTGCCGGGGTAGCTGAAGGAAAGGTGACGGATAGATAAGACCGGTTCGCGCTGATATTGGGAATCGCCTGAGATGTAAGGCAGGGATGGGTGGATTTTCTTGTACTCCCAATTGTCGCCGAGTTTCTGCAGAGTTTCATCCCGTGAGCACTGAAAGAGCTGATTGTTGTCTATGATACTCCATGTTGAAACATAGAGGTCATAGAGGGAAATATGCTTAGACGCAAGAATAATTACGGTTCGGCCCGATTCCACGGCTCTTTTGATCAGGACATCGCGCCACTGCTCATCGAGTTCCTCAAAGGTTTCATCAAGAATCCAGACAGCAGGATTTATGGCGCATAAGACAGCAAGCAGTAGACGTTTTTTTTCGCCTCCCGACAGATTCCCCGGATTAGCAGTCCGCAGGTCGTCAAGATCCCAGAATGAAATTTCGGCCTCAAGCCGCTCGTGCATTTGAGGACGATTCAAGCTCATTGACTCCAGAGGAAAAACTATTTCATCTTCAACTTGCGCCATAAGAATTTGTTCATCCGGATCCTGGAACACTAACCCTACATGTTCCAGAAGATGACACCCCCGGGTTTCAAGAACCTGAATTGTATCAACCAGAACTGAACCTGAAACACTCCCGCCGGTAAAGGCAGGTACCAGACCGGCAAGCAGTCGTCCGAAAGTGGTTTTCCCCGATTCGGGCCGGCCGAATACGACGTGGATAATTCCCTGATGGAAGACTCCCTCCAGATCGATAAAGAGAGGTTTGCTATTTGCAGAACTGTAACTGGGATAGGTAAATTGTAAGTCTTTGACTGATACTGCTGTATTCATATTGTAGCAAAACAGTAAACTGTATTGCACATTTTGTCTAGAAGCCTGTTAATGTCTATAATACTGGAACTCCAGGGAAAATCGATCCTTTCTGACGATCTATCTCCAGAGACTCCGGAGTCCAGGGAGTTCCGGAACTCCCTGGATCATTTCACTCTTCCGGCTCTGTCTATATCATATTTCGTTTGCTGTTTTCAGAATGCACTGAAGCAGTACATTAACCCCTCGTTCACAGTCGTCCCATGGCGTATCTTCCACTTCAACATGGCTTCTTCCGTTTATGCTGGGAACAAAAATCATGGCTCCCCGGGTAACCTTATTGACTTCACTCATGTCATGTCCGGCACCGGAGATCATTCTTTTGCAACTGTAACCCAACTCTTCGGAGGTTTCGACTACGCGATCCCAGAGCTCTTTATCAAAGGGAGCATGTTCCACTTTCCAGGTTTCTTCGGTTCTTATGGGACAGCCCCGCCTTTGGGCAATTACTTCAAACTCGCGCTTCATCATATTCCATGCTTCTATTGCATGGTCATCGTCCCAGGAACGGATATCCACGGTAAAGTGCACTCCGTCAGAAATTATGTTTCTTGAGTTGGGATGATTCTGAATCTCCCCTACGGTAGCGACCATATTTCCCATCTGATGAGCAATTTTATTTACGATTATGTTCATTTCGGAAAATGCCAGAAGGGCATCATTTCTTCCAACCATGGGAGTTGGACCTACCTGATTTGCAGTACCTTCAAGATATACATCATACCAATGGAGGCATAAAATCCCTTTAGGTGCTCCAATTTGCAGTTTTTCTTTGTACAGTTCCGGTCCCTGTTCAATATGCAGCTCATAAGCACCATAGATGTTCCATTTTTTGTGATCTGCAGGAAACTCACCTCTATATCCTATTCTTTCCAGCTCATTGCCAAAGCGTGTTTTCCCGTCACGATCCATTCGATCGTAAGCCCACTCTTTTGTAATATTTCCTGCCCAGACCCCGGAACCCATACAAGCAGGGGCAAACCATCCGCCCTCCTCATTGGTCCAGTTTGTTATAATGAGATCTCTTTCCAGTTGGATAGCATTTTCATTGACAACCCGCATAACCTCCAAAGCCCCTAAAACTCCAAGGATTCCATCGAATCTTCCTCCGGGTTTCTGGGTATCAAAATGGGAACCGGTCATTACAGCACCAAGCTCTCTATTTTTACCGGGTCTTATGGCGAACATATTACCCATTTCATCAATTACTACTTCACAGCCGCTTTCCTTGTACCACTTCATCAGCAGGTCCCGGCCTTGTTTGTCCTCATCAGTGGCAGTGCAGCGCTCCAGACCTCCATTTGCGGTTTTTCCAATCTCAGCAGATGCTTCTATTGTTTCCTGAAGTCGTTTTCCATTAACACGCAGTTTCTTAAGATCCATTTCCAGCTCCTTGAATATAAAAATCTAGCCGTTTTGTATTGTAGCAGAAAGCTTATCTTTTTGACAGGTTTTGATTACGGAGAATACACGATCTGGAAGATCTTTGATCTCCTGATCATTAAGATCTGCCGTTGGTATAGGTTCATGAATTATCAGTTCTACTATCTTCCTTCTTACCCCCGACTTAGCCTCGAACAGCAAAGAAGAATTCAATATTGTAAGAGGAATGATAACAGCTTTGGATCTGGTTGCCAGTTTAATGCTGCCATGCTTGAAATCACCAAACTTTTCGGAGCGGCTTCGCGTACCTTCAGGAAAAATCAACTGAGGATGTCCATTCGCAATTGCCTTGGCACCGTCAAGAATGGCTTTTACCTGTGAGCGGGGATTTTTCCGGTCAATATACACACAACCGAGCACATCCATCCAGGTATTGAGGATTGGTATCTTCTTCAACTCTGCCTTGGCAATAAATCCCACTAAAACAGGAAGATATCCAACAATCAGGGGAATATCCGTCAGACTGCGATGGTTCGAAACAAAGCAGAGCCGTTTTTCGTTCGGAAGGTTCTCCAAGCCGGAAACTGAAACCCTACCTCCCAGAGTTGTAATAATACCTCGAGCAATAAGAATCCCGTTAAAACGAAGATACCGGTCACTCAGGTTGCGGGCACCGAGAAGCTTGAACAGGCTTCCGGGAATCAAAACCAGAACAAGGGATAGAAAAAAGTGTATCAAGACATATACCAGAACAATAAGCAGGTGAATTTTCTTCATAAATAATCCCCTAAACATACCAGCGCTATATTTTCGTCTTACTCCCGGCATATAATCGACTATAATAGCCTGCCTCCCTCATCAACGAAGCATGTGTTCCTGCTTCAACAACTCTGCCCTCTTTGATGACACAAATAGAATCGGCATTGAGCACTGTAGAGAGCCGATGAGCAATAATAATGGACGTTCGATCTTTAGCCAGCCGATCAAAGGCCTCCTGGATGAGAATTTCTGATTCAGTATCAAGTGATGATGTAGCTTCATCAAATATTATAATAGCTGGATTCTTCAGAAATACCCGGGCTATGGAAATACGCTGTTTCTGGCCTCCCGAAAGCTTCACTCCACGCTCCCCTACTTCTGTATCGAATCCCTTTGGCAAAGACATAATGAAATCATAGATGTTGGCTGCTTTTGCTGCCTTTACCACTTCGGTATCAGATGCACCTGAAGAACCGTATAAGATATTATCCTTGATCGATGCATCAAATAAAAAAACATTCTGCTGCACAATTCCAATGGATCGACGCAGTGAGCGCTGCTGCACAAGCAGAATATCCTGACCGTCGATAAGAATCCTCCCCTGCCGGGGTTCGTAAAAACGGGGAATCAGCGATACCAGGGTAGATTTGCCAGCTCCTGATTCACCTACAAGAGCAGTCTTCTGCCCCGGTTCGATCGTCATGGAAATATTTTTCAGCACCTCTCCACTCGTATCATTATAACTGAAAACAACTTCCTCAAAATTAATCCGACCCTGGCGTACCTTGAGCGGGGCTGCCCCAGGTCGATCCTGAATATCGGGAACTACATCCATGATTTCGATGAATCGTTCGAAAGATGCCATGCCTTGCTGAAGCTGTTCGGTAAAGTTAATCAGGCGGTCGATGGGAGGCAGTACAATTCCTACATAGAGGATAAAAGCCAGAAGATCGTATACCTGGATAGTACCTAGAAAAATAAGCCAGGCGCCTCCTGCTACGATAGTCAAATAGTAAAAGTCACGAAAAAACTGCATTCCCGAGTGGTAGCGCGCCATCACCGCATAGGCGGTCTCTTTAGCGGTTTTAAATCGATTATTGGCCTTTTCGAATTTTCTTGCTTCAACCGCCTCATTTCCGAAAGACTGTACTTCCCTGATACCCTGGACTGAGTTTTCTACTGACGAATTAATATCTGCAATCTTTTCCCTGACATGTCGAAATCCCTGCTTCATTTCAGGTCCGAGCCGTAAGCCCCAGAACAGCATAAAAGGCAGTGGAATCAGCGATATCATGGCCAGGGGTATACTGAAAAAGCACATGAATATGTAGGCGGCTATAAGGACAACGACGGAAATGAGCAGGTCCTCGGGGGCATGGTGCGCGATTTCAGCAATCAAGTTCAAATCATTGGTAATTCTTGACATTATATGACCGGTTTTGACGCTGTCATAATAGGTAAAAGAAAGCTTCTGCAGATGAGAAAAAATATCACTGCGCATATCCGTTTCAATACGCACGCCCAGATTATGACCCCACCGAATGCGAATATATGTTGTTATGGTCTTTAGTATATACACTGCAGCCATGAGTGCAAAGATAGTAAGAATAAAACGGATATTCTGATCGGGGATAGCTGTTTTAAGGAGTTCCCGGGTAAGCATAGGAAATAATACAGCCAAAAGAGCTGATACAGAGGCTGCTCCCATATCCAGCAGGAAAAGTCCCATATGCGGGCGATAGTAACTGATAAATTTCCGGATCATTACTTCAGGACCTCCTGAGCAGAGAACACCCTGCTCAGGTGTCATATCTCCTTAAAAAACAATCAACAGTTTTTACTCTCTGTTGTCGGAGTTGGTGATGCGTTCTTTTCCAAACAACTTCTTCAGAAAGCCAGGTTTTTTCTGCTTTGGCTTATTAATCCCTTTTTCTTCTGTTTGTTTACGTGCAGCATCCATTTTACTGGTATTTCCAGCAGAGGAGCCGCTGGCCCCGGAATAACCGGTACTTTTTTGTTCTCCGGGACGTGCTTTCAGGGTTGAATTTTTATCGGAATCTGATACTGAACTGCCAATATTTTTTTTATAGTAAGCAAGACGTTCTTCCAGCGGCAGGGCACTGATTGCTGAATAATCTACATCTTTGCGGTTATCAGCAGCAGGACGTTTGCTATAATTCCGGTTTGTCCTATCAGAATTCTTGCCTGTCGGCTTGTTTGCTGTCCTGCCGGCTGACTGACCTGCCGGCTTGTTTGCTGTCCTGCCGGCTGACTGACTTGCAGGCTTGCTTGCCGTCCTGCCGGCTGACTGACTTGCAGACTTGCTTGCCGTCCTGCCGGCTGACTGACCTGCCGGCTTGTTTACTAAACTTCCAGCTGACTTGCCGGTTGGCGGCGTTCCTGATCCTGATGATTTTGTCGATGCAGACTTTTTCAGGGTGCTATCCGGTACACCCGCTGATGTTGAGGATTTCCTGCTGGAATCAGCTGTCTGCTTCCCATGAGAGATTCTGCTGCCGCTTCGAGATCCAGACTGTGTCGGCATTCTTGAACTGCCTCTGTTTCTGCTGTCCATAGAGCCGCTGCGGTCATTGCGACGTCCTTCCCTGGAGTACCCCCTGTCCACCTCAGTCCCCTTTATCAGGGTGCGGAAGTGAATCCCTGCACTTTTGTCCTCTACTGAGCTCAGGACACCGTCTTCCAGCCAATTAACAGGAATTTTCATGCCTATATAGTCCTGGATTGCCTCAAGGCCATATACAAATTCCTCACAAGCCAGAGTTACGGCCAATCCTGTCTTCCCGGCTCTTGCAGTCCTGCCAATCCGGTGGACATAGTTTTCAAAATCCTCAGGTATATCGTAATTTACAACCAGCTGCAGATCATCTACATGCAGTCCGCGGGCGGCAACATCGGTAGCTACAAGAAACTTGTTCTCACCAGATTTCATCTGCTCAATTACTTTCAACCGCTTCCGCTGCGGCAGGTCCCCCATCAGAAACTGTACATGATACCCGTTAATCTCTAATCGCTTGGCAACTTCTACCGCCCGCAGCTTTGTATTGGTAAATATAATGGCATTATCCAGATTATGTTTGGCAAGAATATAGAGAAGCAGTTCGAATTTTTCATTTTTACTTACGTGATAGAGTTCCTGGCGGATTTCTTCAACCGTAATTCGTTCAGACTCAACCTCGACAGTAGCCGGATTGTTCATAAAATCCCAGGCCAGGTTCCTTACTCTGGTGCTGAGAGTTGCACTGAACAACATCGTCTGTCGCTCTTCCCGCGGCCGCATCTTATTCAGCATAAGTCGAATGTCAGGATAGAACCCCATATCGAACAGCCTGTCGGCTTCATCAATAACCACAATGGTAAAAGTTGTAAAATCAATCTTGCCTGATTTACTGAAGTCTATCAGTCGACCAGGGGTTCCAATAACGATATCAGCACCGTCCCTGAGAAGTTTTTCCTGTTCCTGGTATCCGATTCCGCCAAAAAAACTGCCAATTCTGATACCAGGCAGGCCTTCAAGGAGCAGCAAGCCATCATCTTCTATCTGGACAGCCAGTTCTCGCGTCGGCACAACAACCAGTGCCCGGGTTTTGGTATTTTCCTTCTGTTTCGCAAATGTTTCCAGAATTGTCAGCAGAAAGGCTGCTGTTTTTCCTGATCCCGTCTGGGACTGAACAAGTACGTCGCCGCCTGTCAGTGAACTGCTAAAAACTTTTTCCTGTACAGGCATACATTCCACGAACTGAGCCGCCTGTATTCCTCTCAGTACTTTTTCATCAAAATTAAATGCTTCAAATTTCATGCTGCAACTATACTATTTTTGCATAGAAAAGCCAACTGACCTGCAGCTAGGCAATTACTGAGATTCTCAGCTTTTTCTTTTGTCTAAGCGGTCCATTATTGTCAGTAAAAGACGGGATGTTTCATTAACTCCGAGCTTCGCAATATCCGCATAGGCACGTTCACAGTAAAAATGGCTTTTTCCGGCTGCACGCGTTAATCCGCCAAGTTCCGTTACTTCCCTGATTATTTTATCTGAAGTACGACGGTTTATGCGGCGTCTGTTATCAAGAAGCTTTTCAAGCTTACGGCTGGAATCGTTCTGAAGGGCATAGATAAGGGGCAGTGTAGCTAATCCGCACCTGAGATCATTTCCTGACGGTTTCCCTAGATCAGCAGCATCTCCTATATAGTCCAATATATCGTCCTGAATTTGAAAGAACATCCCGATTCCGTAGCCTATTCTCCGTAAAAGTTGTCGGGTTCTTTCAGAAGCCTTTACCGCAGCTCCGCCGAGGTAGAGACTGAGAGAAAAGAGTGAAGCTGTTTTTCCGGCTATCCTACGCAAATACCGTGATTCACCTATTGAAAAATCCCATAATTCACTATCCTGATCAATTTCACTGTCACAAAGACGACAGATTGAATTCTTGACTATTTCAGGACTCATCTCATCATTCCCGGCATTCAGCTGAGAAAAGGCCCTGGCCAGAAGATAGTCTCCAGCGATAACGGCTTTTTTTACTCCAGCCTGAGCCTGAATGGTAGGCCTCCCTCTCCGGGTTGATGAGTCATCTATAACATCGTCATGCACTAGAGATGCCATATGCAGCATTTCCATTGCCGCAGAGAGGTTCAGAATCAGGGGTTCATCCCTGTCCTGTTCATTTCCAAGCAGTGATGCGATATATATCATCGCCGGCCGCAGCATCTTTCCGCGATTATCTGCCAGATCAATGAGGGTTGAACGTATGTATCTGCTGGCAGGGGATACCGCTGTCCGAACCACATCATTGGTCCGGACAAGGAAATCCTGTACTGACGGTTCATTTTTCCAGAAATTATTCATACTTTAGCTATCAGCCGGTACGGCTGACTACTTCCTTTTGTTTCGTAATTTTCTGGCTTTGTGCTGTTTTTTCGTAAACTGAGGTTCTCCAAGGTACAGATAGCTCTTTTTCGCCAGTATGGTTTTATTCCAGGTTTTTTTTACCCACGGCATCACCCAGTAATCCAATCCGAAAGCCCTTCCGGCACCTCCCATCATTACGAGAGCAACCATCATGTACCAGATTATTTCCCGGCTGGCCATAGCCCCCATGATAAGCATGATAGAGAGAACAATTGAGGCTCCCGAAGCAACAAACGTGAAAAGCCCGCCCAGGAAAGCCAGCCCGAGGGCAACTTCACCCAGTACGATCATTACCTGGAAGAAATAGGGAGCGGCAGCAACAAAAGTCTCTGATATCCAGAGATAAAGTGCTGTGGGTTCTTGTATCAGGGGCGGTGCAAACTGCGGAGCTGCTGCTGAGGCCAATGTTGTTGCCCCTGCTACATTATCGGCTGCGGCACTTGCTGCTGCCGGGGCAGCCTCCCAGGCTTCGCTGGCAGCTGTTGTACCATCGACTGCTGTCGCTGCCCCCCAGTAGACATGCCTTCCTGTTTTATCAGCAAGCCAGCCGCTGGATATCTTTGAGACCCCCTCGATAAGCCACATAACCCCCAGGTACATGCGCAGCATCACCATCCAGTAGGAGGGAACCTTGTAGGCTGCCAGCCCTCCGATCAGTGACCGGTTATCCTTGATATCAACAATTTCATGCTTCAGATAAGACCACCAGCCATTGGGTC
>JAGYPA010000020.1 GCA_018399255.1 Spirochaetales bacterium
AACCTTTGCCCTGGACGAGAAAACGATGCTCAGTCTGAAAAAATTGGCGCATATCTGGCATGTTTCACAGGCTGAAGTAGTCAGGAAGGCTGTTGAAATGGCGGAAAGAGAGATGGAGCAGCTGAAACAGGAAAAACTGAAGCAACTCTACCGGTATCATGAAAAACGTGGAATGAAAACAGAAACTGCAGAAGCGTATCTGAACGAAGTTGCAGAGAACCGGTCGGAATGGGGAAGAGAAAGAATGGGGAAGAGGACAGAGTAGATGATTCTTCTTGATACCAACTATCTTATCAGGGCTTTGGTCCCGCAGTCGGAAGAGATGCAGCGGATTGTTGACTGGGTAACCGCTGGTGAGGAGCTGATCACTTCTGCAGTGTCCTGGTACGAGTTTATCTGCGGACCGGTAGATGAAGAAGGAATTGCCGTCGTCTCCTCGCTGATTGAAGATAGAATACTACCGTTTACCCGCGATCAGGCTGCCGAGGCAGCACGTCTTTTCAATGAAACGGGCAGGAAGCGGAATCTCCGGGTTGATGCCATGATTGCTTCAGCGGCGATACTCACACATGCAGAACTCGCTACGGAGAACCTTGGTGATTTTACCGATTTTACCGCTTCAGGGCTGCAGCTGATCAATCCATCACGATAACCGACCTGCTATTCAGGCTGCCTCGGCAGCCGCGGGTACTCCTCCACCGTCCGCACCACCTCCTCCGGCAGGCGCAGCCGTATCTCATCAAACGGGCAGTGCGTCAGCCGGGAGATATCTGCCAGCAGCTGCCGGCTCGCCTGCTGGGGCACCTTCCGCTCAGCCGGAAAACCGCACCCCGACTCCACGCTGAACAGCCGCTCGAACATGAAGCGCAGATTCTGCTCACCTGCCCAGCCGAATCCCTGATTGAGCGCCAGAGAGATGCAGTTTCCCCCGTTAATCTGCGTAAACAGCCAGCCGTCAAGCGGCTCGCGCAGCAGCCCGCAGAAGACCCCGGGATACTGCATGACCGAATTGAGGAACCCCTGGCCCGTCCCGCAGCCGCCGATAGCAAAATCCACCGTGCCCCGATTGAGCAGCAGGGCAGTCATATAACCGGTATGAATATACTGCAGCTCAGGCAGCTCCCCCTTCGCATGCATCCCGCAGTTGAGTACTTCGTGCCCCAGACCCTCCAGGGCAGCGATAATCGCACCGTTCTTATCGGCAGCACTTGTCTCGTTGATAACTGCAATTCTCACTCTCTCCTCCCTTTGCCCTGGGCAATTTCTCGTACCCGCTCGACAATCTGGTCCACATTCATCCCGTATCGGGAAAAAAGCGCCTCATCGTCGCCCGATTCCAGAAAAACATCCTGAAACCCGAGCTTCGTCACACGGCAGGGTGCATGCTCGGATACCGCAGCCGCTACCGCATCGCCCAGCCCGCCAATCACGCTGTGATTCTCCACCGTCAGAATATGTCCGTACCGCTCTGATGCCGCGATCACCGCTTCAATATCCAGCGGCTTCACTGTTCCCATATGGATAACCGCTGTTCGGATACCGTACTGCTTCCCCAGCTTCCCGGCAGCCTGCAGCGCCTTAGGGGTCATCATCCCGGTTGATATAATAACCGCGTCATCCCCATCATGAATCAGCTTTGCCTTACCGAACTCGAAGGGCTCATGCTCGCCGAAAATAACCGGCACGGGACAGCGCACAGTCCGAAGATAGACCGGCCCCGGGATCCTCATTACCGCCTCGACGGCCGCCCGCGTCTCGACCGGATCGGCGGGGACGATTACCGGCATATGGGGAACCGCTCGCATAACGGCAATATCCTCAATTGACGAGTGGCTTGCCCCGGCACGGCCGGTCGGCAGTCCGCCGTAGGCGCCGTTGAGCTTAACATTAGCCCGGGGATAGGCAATCGTATTGCGGACCTGATCCCCGGCCCGTTTCGTCAGAAATATCGCGAACGTGGAGACAAAAGGTATCCAGCCCTGAGTCGAGAGACCGGCAGCAATTCCGACCATGTTGGCCTCAGCTATTCCGATCTGATAGAAACGGTTGGGATAGGCATCCCTGAACAGCGCTGTCTGGGTTGATGCACCGACATCGGCATCCAGAACCACCAGACGGGGATACGCTTCCCCAAGCTCCACAAGGGTCTCCCCGAAAATCAGCCGGGGAGCAAACGCTTCCCCGATAGAAAGCCTTCTCCGATTAGCCGTACTCACTGGCTTGTACCCCCTATTCCGCGAACCTGGTCCTCAACCATGATGCCGGCCCCTGACCGCCCGGATTTCTTGGCTGCATCGAGCTCGGCGAAGGCGGCAAGCAGTTCCCGCCGGTCTGGCGCCTTTCCGTGCCATATATGGGTATTCTCCATAAAGGAAACCCCTTTCCCTTTAACCGTGTGGGCAGCAACAATAACCGGACCGTTTTCTGCCAGAGCAAACGCCTGCTCCATCACCGGAAGACAGGATGAGATATCGTTGCCCTGACACTCAAGCACCTGCCAGTTGAAGGCCTTCCATTTATCTGCCAGCGGTTCCAGATTGAGCGTTTCGGCCGTAGCGGCGGCCAGCTGCACTTTGTTATAGTCCAATATGGCAATGAGCCGACGAACGGGACGATTTCCCGCGTACATCGCGGCCTCCCAGACCTGCCCCTCCTGCAGTTCACCGTCGCCAAGCAGCACCACCGTGCGAAAGTTCCTCCCGGCAGCTGCCCCGCCCATGGCCATGCCTATCCCGATGGAGAGTCCCTGGCCCAGCGACCCGGTGGAGTAGTCAACTCCGGGACATTTATGCATATCCGGGTGGGCCTGCAGCGGTGAGCCGATCTGGTCGAAGGTTCTCAGCACGTCAGCGGCAAAGTAGCCGCGCAGAGCCAGAGCACTGTAATATCCGGGTGTCGTATGCCCCTTGGAGAGGATAAAACGATCCCGGTCGACCTTGGCCGGGTCCGCTGGATCAACATTCAGCAGATAAAAGTAGAGCACCGTGATAAGCTCTGCCATCGAGAGTGATCCGCCGGTATGGCCGGCCCCGGCGGCTTCCGTAACGGCAAGAATGGTGTATCGCAGTTCCAAAGCGATCCGTTCCAGCTGTTCAATGCGCTGCTCAAGCGAGAGTTTGGAAGTGACCGCAGGTAACGGCCCGCGGCTGAAGATCGCATCCAGTCTGGCATCCAATGCTTTTTCAGCATCCAATGCTTTTTCAGCATCCAATGCTTTTTCAGCATCCAATGCTTTTTCAGCACCCAGCGGTTTTTCAGCATCCGGCGGTGCACCCTGCACGCCCCCTTTCCCGGAATTCGCCAACGAATCCATCATCCTATAGAATCCTCCCCATCTGTCTCAGCTCCTCCAGCGTCAGCCCTCTTCGCGAGGTCACCGCCTTTACCTCCTCGGCATGTCGTCGAACCGCATATCCGGCAGGATCCTCCTGGTCAAACTCATCAATATAGACCTCACGGCACTCACGGGAGGACTGGATAATGGCCAGGGCGATGACCAGAATCTTGCGGGCCTGCTCCCCGGTCAGCAGAGGAGCCTCACGACCCTTGATAGCCCCGATATAGTTGTGCACGGCATTGCGGAAACTGCTTCCCCAGTCGGCATCCAGGTCCTCAAAATGGATCCACTGAGAACGGGTCCCGTCGAACCAGCTCAGCGGCGGGCCGGAACGTAGATTCCCGGTCGCCCGATTGACCAGGATCATCCCCTTGGACCCGGTAATCTCGAACCACTCATCATTGGCATAATATTTTGAGGGCATGTGCATATCCCAGGCATGGGTATAATCGCAAATCCCGTAGCGCGTCCCTTCCTTGTACTTCCAGACAATATTTGCCGGACAGTCCACCACCCCGTCAGCCGAATCGATCCAGGCAAACACCTTGTCAATTTCCCCGAGCAGATACCAGGCAATGCACCACATATGATGCCCGTGATCAAAGGTCTGCATCCCCCGCCCTTCGATATTCTCCTGCATCCGCCACTCCCAGGTGCGCGGATCTATCTCCCAGCCCCCGCTCGAACCGCTGATAAACTTGATCCGCATATTTATCGGCTCCCCGATCGCCCCGCTGTCGATCAGCTCCTTCGCCTTCATCAGGGGCGGATAAAAAATATAGTTCTCGATAACCTTGTAGACCGTATCCAGGTCCCGGACTGCAGAAAGCATCCGGTCCGCGCTCGGCAGATCGATGGTCATCGGTTTCTGGATCATGATATGCTTGCCGGCCGCTGCCGCCTCGATCACCATCTGCTCATGCAGCTTCTGCGGTGTAAGAATATCGACCGCATCAACGCGAGGGTCCGCCAGAAGTTCCCGGTAGTCCCGATAATATCTGTCAGCCTTCCACTCACGCTGCTTCTGCCGTCCGGTCTCTTCTGTCCGGGTGGAAACCGCATAGAGCCGCACCTCGGGATTGTCAAGATAGCCAAGTACATGAAGATCCGATATTCTGCCAAGTCCGATGATTCCGATGTTGATTTTTTCCATTCTTCAATCACCTGCCAGGCTATTTCATCTTCTACTGCATCGCACCAGGTTACCGACATTCCAGCTGCCGAACACCCCTCAGCCCTCCGAGCGGGTCATCGCCATAGTAGACCGGCACATGGACCAGGGAGAGCCCGGGATGGGCATAGGCTGATAGTAACGCGATTTGCTGAGGCTTTCGATTGTCGACCCCCGGATACCGGCATGGATGCCGGAAACCGCACTTGCCAGCTGCAGGTAATTCACGGCAACCGTATCACTGGTGGCAAATTCGGCCCCATCCCCGTACTGGGCTTTCTGGAAGCGCCGAAATCGCAGCCATCCGACGGCGTCAAAAAGCACGATCATGCCCTCTGAGCCCGTGCTCCACTCCGTCGATAAGAATCTGGGGATTCATCATGAAGCTCCCGTCCCCGGTAAACGCTATGGGGTACTCGGGCGTTTGACTAGGGCCGATGCCAGCAGGGCCGATACGGCAAAGCCCATGTAGGAGGAGCCGGTGTCGCTGTACGTCTGCCCGGGACGCTGGTCATGCAGGGGCCTGAAGCCGTCTGCCCGCACATCGCCGGCATCGAAGATCTTGACTGCCCCGCAAGTATCGGCAAAGTCGATGACAGCGCGAATCGCGTCGGCTGGGTCAGGAGGGCCTGCCCCGAGGTCGGGTCGGTGAGTACCGGATGCCCCAGCGCTCCCGGCAGAAGGCATCCCAGGCGAGCCGCTGCTGCCTGCAAGCCGTCAGCCAGGCCATTTTCGCATCGGACTTTTTCGCATCGGCCATTTTTACATTGGCCATTTCTGCATTTTGCTATTTTCTCATTGGCCTTTTTCGCATCAGCAGGAGGGATGGCGCTTTCTCCAGCTCCTCGTTCAGCCGGGAAATTACCAGTTCGGCATCCCCGGGCAGCGGGCAGGGTGCGGTTGTACTCGAGAACATCGGCAGAGATCGCTGTTGATGCTGATTACCTGCTTCACCGTTTTCCAGGCGGTTCCCGAGGAGTCCCACTGGCAGACTCCCCGCTCCTACGGTAATGAGCAGGTCGGCATGTTCCATGGCGTAGTTGCCGCGGAGATTGATCCCTTTGAGCCTCCGACTGTCATGTTGCGCGGGTCACTGTCCGGCAGCAGTCCGGGAACATTCGGGCCGTGGACATATACGGCATGGGTAAGGTCCAGCAGACGCTTCAGCACTTCGGGAGAAATATCCCGGGCGCCGCCGCCGGTCTTCACTACCACTCTTTCGTGGGCTGCGATGAGCTCGGCGGCCAGAGAATACTGCGCCGTTTCCATTCCTCTGCTGCGGGGTATCGGTCGAGGTCGGGGCAGTTCGTCGAGATTGCAGCCGGTTATGACCCGCGGCTGGCTGTTCATCGGCATCAGCAGGAAAAAGGGCTGTTCGCGGGCGGGATTGCGGGTTGCCGCGAAGCCCCATTTCAGGGCGGTAAATACGGACCGGGGTTCGGTGAGGGTATAGGTCCCGCCCATGCCGGAGGTGATGCGGGCAAAAAGGTTCTGCTCGCGTCTGGGCACCTGCTGCATGTTGGGTCCTTCGTTATGGGTGGTCTCGTCTCCGAAGATATAGTAGATGCCGAGGCCGTTGGATGCCGCCAGGAGGGAGCCGGCAAAGGCGTGGAGGGCCCCCGGTCCGATCGAGGTAATAACCGCAGCCCGCTGTCCGTACTGCCAGCGCAGCTGGGCGGCCGCATGAGAGGCCTCGGTCTCATGGCGAACATTGCACATCCGCAGCAGCCCGGCAGCCTGATACACCCTGAGCACCTCTGCTATGTCGGTGGAACCATGCCCGAATATGCCGATAAAGGTGCGGACATCCTGGTTCAGCAGGCCGAGCACCAGCGCCTCACTTACGCTGATATCCTGGAACTGCTCAAGCCGGTTTTTTTCCAAGGATGCTTCGAGACTTCCCTCTTCGGCTACGGCGCGGGCTCTCGCTTCCCGGGGGCTTTCTGCGCGTGCAAGCGATTCCCTTGAGCTTTCCGTACCGGCGCCCCGTTCATCCTGGACGTCAGAATCAAGCTTATCGTGTTTATCAAGCTTATCGTGTTTATCAAGCTTATCGTGTTTATCAAGCTCATCGTGTTTATCAAGCTTCTCGTGTTTATCAAGCTTATCGGGCATATCAGCCTACTCCTTTACGGCGCCCATCGAGAGGCCGTGAATAAAATGCCGCTGCATAAAGATGAACAGCAGCAGCGTGGGAATGGTCGCAATCAGAGCCCCCGCAGCCTGATTTCCCCAGGCCAGACCATACTGACCGCGCAGCTGAAGAATTCCCATCTGAATCGTCATCCGGAATTCCGACTTTATGAGAATCAGCGGCCAGAGAAAATCATTCCAGATCCAGGTAAACTGCAGAATCAGCAGGGCGGTGAGGGACGGACGGGCAAGGGGCAGCATAATCCTGAAGAGCACCTGCCAGTCATTGCATCCATCGAGCATAGCCGACTGCCGCAGCGAGGAGGGAATATCCTTGAAGAAGTTGGTCATCATAAGCGTACAGATCGGCAGCCCGAAGCCCACATGGACCAGGATGAGCGAACGGACGGTATCGAGCAGATCGAGGTTATTGAAGAGCCCGAACAGCGGAATAAGCACGATCTGCGGAGGAAAAAACATGCCGGCAACGATGAGTATGTAGAGCGTCCTGCTCCCTTTGAAGCTCATTTTCCCGAATGCGTAACCGGTCAGGGAGCCGAGAAATATCGACAAAACCGTTGCAGAAACGGTCACAATCACGGTATTGAGCAGAAACAGCCTGATCTTTCCATCCTCCCAGACGGTAATAAAGTTCTCGAAGGTCGGCGGAAGGGGGAAATTCCAGAACCCTTCCCGGATAATATCCCGGTTAAGACGGAAGGCGGTCGTAAATGCCCCATAAATCGGGATAAAAAAGAGAAGGCAGATGAGGACGACCAGCGCAAACGTGAAGACAGCTGCCGTCCTTCCCGAACGATTCCTGCTATTCACGGTGATCCTCCCGCATTACTGACCTGAAATAGAAGTAAACCACTATAAACACGATAATAAAGAGCACGCTGGCGACAGCACTCCCGTACCCCATGCGGTAGTTCCAGAAGGACTCCCGGTACATGAGGGTGGTGAGAACCTCGGAACTGCGGTAGGGACCGCCCTTGGTCGTTATATAGACAAGGTCAAAATTTTTCAGCGAATTGATGATGGTAAGCGAGACAACCACCACGGTAGAATTTTTCAATTGAGGAAGAACTACCCGGAAAAAGATCTGCCTTCCACCAGCTCCGTCAATGCGGGCAGCCTCTATCAGGTCCTGTCGGACTCCGCTGAGCCCGGCAAGATAGAGAATCATGCAGAGCCCGGTATGCTGCCAGGATGCGGCGAAAATAATGGCCAGAAGCGCGGTCTCTTTCTGTGCCAGCCAGGCATAGTTCCACTCGGGATTGCCGAAGAGCCTGATCACCATATTGAGAATGCCGATTCGCGGTTCATAAATAAAGTTCCAGATCATCCCGATTATGACATAGGAAAAGATCATGGGAAGGTAGATGACCGATTTGAAGAACACTGCTCCCGGCACTCCGCGATCCAGGAGCACTGCGAGAATCAGACCGAGAACCGTGGGCACCAGCAGGAAAATCATGACCCAGATTATATTATGATAGATGGCGCCCCGGAAATTGGGATCGGTAAATACCCCCCGGTAGTTCCTCAGACCGATAAAGTCATATGCTTGGGACACTCCGTCCCAGTTTGTCAGGCTCAGGTAGAGCGTCTGCACGAACGGATAGACTATGACGACTCCATACACGAGAAGAGGCACCAGAAGAAACTGCCAGGCTGTATTTTTCTGAATCATACGCTCACTTTATCCGTAAGTTTTGGTTTCTTGGTGATAGGAGCCTGCGGGACTGGGTCACGACAAGATTTCCTTTGGGAAAAGCAGCATCCTGCCGGCCGAAGCCGGCAGGAACAGCATTACAGAATTCTGCAAAAGCTTGCAGCCTCCTGCAGAATTCTACAGACTCCTGCAGAATCAGAGATTGCTCCAGGCTGCGCGGGCGCCCGATTCCGTCTCGGCGAGAATCCTCATATAATCTGCGGGATTATCGACAAATTCCGCAAAGGCATCGAGTCCGACATCCGCAACCGGCGGGGGTGTTGCCAGGTCATAGTTGAAAGCCCAGTTCGGAACTACCGCACAGTACTCTTTGATTTTCATCTGAAGAACGTTGTACATGGAGTCGGGAACATTGATGTTGGGGGCAAGTGCTCCGGTTCCGGTATTGAACGCGATCATCGGTTCGGTCTGGGCCATGGCAACAAGAGCTTTCTTTGCAGCCTCTTTATTGCGGGCATCTTTGGCAACCACTACTCCGTCGAAAGGTCCGACGGCGGCATCGGCAACTCCTGAATCCACTGCCGGGAAGGTAAAGAAGTCGTAATCCTCTCCCGGTTCCCAGCCGATCTGGTCGTCGAGCTGCATCAGCCAGCTTCCCATCAGGGTCATCCCGGCTTCCCCGGTACCGACCAGCACGGTCGCTTCAGCATAATCGTAGGCATTCGGATTGGGATAAAAATACCCCTTGTCAATCAGCTCCTTCCACATGCCGAAAGCCTCAGCGACTTCGGGATCGGTATAGGAAGCCTCTCCAGCCATGAGTTCAGCCCGGTATTCAGGTCCGGCGGTCCTGAGCAGGGGATAGTCGAACCAGAACTGAGCAGGCCAGCGTTCACGGGAACCGAGGGCTATAGGAGCCACGCCGATGTTTTTGATCTTTTCACAGGCGGTCAGGAACTCACCCCAGGTCTCCGGCGGTGCTGCGATTCCCGCTTTATCAAATACTTCCTTATTGTAGAAAAAGGCCACAAAGTGCTGGGTGAGCGGAAGAAAGTACTTATGCCCGTTGTAGGATGCGGCATTCTGCACCGATTCGGAGAAGAGTTCAGACACTCCGTATTCCTCATAGACATCGTCAATCGGTTCCAGCCGGTCGGCATCGACAATAAACTGAACACGCGCTCCGGCCCAGTAGGAGAAGAGATCTGGCGGGTTTCCTCCGGAAAGCATGACAAGGATACTGGTCTTGAATGCCTCGTGGTCCACAGGCGTATGGGTGAGCAGGTAGTCGGGGTTGTTCTCGTTGAATGTGTCTACCAGATCATCCATACCGCCGGAAAGAGTCCCGGAAAAGTAGTGAAAGAACGTTACTTTCTCGGGCTGGTCGGCCTTCTGGTCCCCTTCTGCCGCGCCAAAGACGGCAAAAGCGGTGACGAGAAGAAGAACTGCAGTAATCAGCAGCATGCGATGTTTTTGTTTCATGTTAACCTCCATATAACATTAACGTTAATGTTCAATTATAGGAACGGTTTCATCAAAATGTCAAGAGAAATGTATCGAAGTTTTTAAAATGGCGAAAAAACCGCCTTTAGAACGGCTTCAGGGATTGTGCACATCTTTAAGGAAGGAAAACCTTGACATTTCCGTGCAATAACGTTAATGTATAGAAGTGGGGAGAATTTACGTGAAAACCTTGAGCCCTGCGGTCAAAATTGCAATCTTCACGTGAAAAAAAGGAGACTCCGATGGGATATGTACGCTTGAAAGAAATCGCCGAAAGAGCCTGTGTTTCCATCAATACCGTGAGCCGGGCTTTGAAAGATCGCCCGGACATCAGTGAATCCACCAAGGAAAAAATACGGCAGATAGCTAATGAACTGGGATATATCCCCAATGTGAGCGCTTCCCGGCTTCGTTCCAAGCAGAACCGCATGATCGGGGTAGTCCTCACCTATCTTGACAATAACTTCTACGCCAGGATCCTCGAAGGCATCAATACCGCCTTCAGCGAAAAAGGGTACACCATTCTCACCCTGAGCAGCCAGGAGGAGCTGGAGAACGAACAGAAGCTGCTGAAAACACTGGTGGCCAACCGGGTGGCCGGTATGATCATCGTCCCATCTCAGGATCTGGTCAATACCATGGACTATGATGAGCTCGGGGTTCCCCACATCACCATCGTCAGAAAGGGAAACCGCAATACCCGAAGCTTTTTCATCTCCGATTCCTACGAGAGCGGGCGCCTGGCAGCGGGATATTTCCGGAGTCGCGACTGCCGCAGCCCGGCGTATATCGGATTTGACAAACCGGTTTCCTGCAATCGGGATCGTCTGTCAGGATTCCGGGAAAGCCTGAATGATGCCGGGATACTCCTGAAAAAAGAGCGCACACTGCTCTCAGGGGCCACCGCAAAGGACGCCTATGAAGCAGCAAAAACGCTTTTTACTGCAGACAGAGAGGTGGACGCCGTCTTCGTTTACAACGACGTAATGGCTCTGGGTGTGCTCAGGGCGATGCATGAACAAGGCATCGTTCCGAAAAAAGATATGCTTCTTCTCGGCCATGACGATATCGACAACTCCCGATTCTACACCCCCGCCCTCTCAACTATCAGGGTTCCCAAATACCGGCTTGGCTATGATGCCGGCATTGAACTGATCGGTCTCATGGAAAACAGCGAGACCCCGGAACGAAACGTGATCTACCGGCCGCAGCTGGTCAAGCGAGAGACCTGACCATTGCCGTGCTGCCCCTACTATAGCTGCTGCTTCTTTAATTTTTTCCAGATCAATACTTGTTACGCGCAGACTTATGACTTACTCTTTTTTGTTTTTGCTCCGGCGATAATTTTATCTATATTCTCCCGCTTATTTCATCCTGCTGAAAACCGTATGTTCTGTAGATTATTTGCCTGCCGTACGCTTCGGGCAGGCTGATACGTATCTCTTCGTATCTCTTTTTACGAGGACTTCGTTTATGTCTGGATATATGCTATAGTACTTGTATAATAACAGTATTTCCCGGGGGCAAAGATGAGAGAAGTCTTATCGAATCGACTGAATGATATAATTCATTCTGTTGTCAACTCTGTACCAACTCAGGAAATCATACTTTTTGGTTCCTATGCTCGCGGTACACAAGAATCAAACAGTGATCTTGATTTGTACATTCTCACAAGTGAAGATAAAAAACGCCCTATGGACTATTTGCGTGACATAAATCGATCATTGGGAACTTTTAGCTCTTTGCCGATCGATATTCTTATATCACCGTATCAAACATTTTATGAACGTGCAAAATTCACTCCCACACTAGAGCATACCGTATTACAGGAAGGGTTGCGCATATATGAACGCTGACTCACTTTCTCAGGAATGGTTTCGCAAGGCAGAAATGGATATCGCTACAGCCTTGTTCATGAGAAATTATCACCGTATGCAACTATCTCAAGATGTCCTTCTCATATTGATTTAGTTGACTTTGCCTTTTAAACGCCATCTTTATTGAACCATTCATCACATTGATATTCCTCTCATCTGTTTTGCTTATACATCTGCAATGTAGTATATGTAATTCCAATGAAAAATAAACCGGTTATTTTGGATAATGAAGAGCTGGATGTATTGGCAGAAATTGACAAAGGAGAATGGACAGACAAACCCCTGTCCAGCGAGGAACTTGACTCGTACCGGAATGCAGCAGCACATACGAAATTACTGCAGGAAAAACGGCAGACAACTGAGGCTCATGTAAAAAAAATCATTTCGGAGAAAGAACAACGGCCGTTCCTCCTCTAAAGTCTGAAGCCGCCCCCAAAAAAAACGGCAGATCATCAGAAGCACCTGGATGCGGGCTTAACTGCCCACTTTGTAGAGATTCGGGCAGACCTATCCCTTGCATCACCCGACCTTACCACTTTTTCAGGAGTGGTGGTAAGTCCCTTCGTGAAAAGCACTAACAGGCTACCGAATTTCCAGTCGTGGAACTTTTGTAAAGTGAGCCGGACTTAAGCGCCCGCCGGGCGCTTAGAAGCGGTGAAATGAAAGGATTTTCCGGCAGCAGTCCCTCGCGCCGTTTGAGAGTAATTTGGGAATAACATTCAGAGCCGTATCCCGATCCGCTCCTTGAGCAGGCGGATTTTATCCCGGCTGACATGCACCTTTCCCGATTTTCCGAAATTGAGCACCAGCTGGCCATTGCCCCTGGAATAACCCTCGATCTCTTAATATTTACCAGCGAATTGCGGTGAACATGAAGAAATAAGTGAGGAGGAAAAAGCCCGCTCTCCGTGCTATTGAGCGGCGCATCTTACCTATATACCGAGCTCCGGCATGGTAGAGATAGAGCAGCCCATCATCGATCCTGAAGAAATGAAAGGTATCATACCCCAGGGCAAGCGGCTTACCGCAGGAAAGCGGCATTCCCGTAGGGAATGCTTGGGACCCAGGAGGCTTCGCCTCCTTTGCGGCCCCTAAGGGTGCCGCAGATTACTGCGGGGTATGTTACTCAGGATCTGGCACTGCTTCGGGGAATGGAACTATCAAGATGGTTCCATTCCTCTCGGCTCCGTTTGGAATCAATTTTACCGGTGCCAAAAAATCTTGCTGTGGTCGTCGGTCTTCACCGTGATCTGTTCGAGAAATATGGTATCGGATGCAGGCACCGTCTGTAGGCTTCAATAAGTCTGCTGATTTTCTTCCCAGCCGGCCCACTGATTCCGGCCTGCAGGGAACTGAGCACCTTCAAAAACGGCAGCATCAAAACGCTTTTGTATAGGCTTCAGGAGATAGTCCACCGCGTTGATACTGGAAAGCCTGAATAGCGCACTCGTCGTAAGCGCTTATGAAAACCACTGCTGGAATATATGAGCACCTGCCAAGCATACTGAATCCATCAAGCTTGGCATCTGATATCGAGAAATACCAGCTGAGGCTTCTTTCTTCTCAATCAGCCTCGATCCCCATCCAGACCGTTTCCGCCTCCCGGCAATAATATCCTCCCGGCCTTCAGGACAAACTGGACTCGCCTCTTCGCTGGTGCTCCTATCATCAATAATTACTGCTTGTATCGGGTTCATTGCAGATTACTCCTCCCCACGAATGGTCATTGAAACTGGGATAAAATCCTGCGGTTCATTCTTATGAGAAAACTCAGACCCTGATCGTGTATATTGTCTGCAGACGCTGATTCACGTTTCGATGCCGGTCCCTTTTCTGCGAAAGAAGCAGGAGGAATCAACTACCTGCGTACCAAAGTCCTGTATGGTAATCAACCGCCTACCGCCCTTTTACGCTCAACCCGAATAATAATGGTTATCTGTGGCCGTTCCCGATCTGCCCCTGTACTTCACGGCATTCTCTACGATGGGCTAGTTGAAGCATGGTGAATAGAAACGTGCGTGTATCGGCAGCATCTGCGATAATCTGAGACTGCAGCTTCTCCCCGAAATCCGCATTTTCCTTGGCCATTCAAGTACTGCCGGATCATCACTGGGGCCCTCGGAGATCGACCCGGTTTCTCCTCGTAGAAGATAGAGAATAGCGAAATAGATCTGCTAATTCCTCGATCATTTTAACTGCCCTTCCCGCCGCTCTCAATCAGATGGGCAATGCTGTTAAGCGTGTTGAAAAGAAAATGGGGATTGATCTGTGCCCGCAGAGCCCGCAGCTCCGCCTCAACCGCATGAGCCCTGAGGCTCTCCTGCTCCTGCTCCATCCTCACCCTGAGTGATTCACTGGTGGAGTAAAATACATCCGCTGATTCTTCCTGGCCTCCGGAACTACGCCGGATAGTATTTCACCGGGGACACCTTTACCTTCCAGATCGACAATCTCGCTGTAGACAACCTTATGCCTGCCCTCTTTATGCATTTCATGCGCGTGATCAGCTTCTTCACAGTAAGCCTGCAGCCGGTAGGCTTTCAAGCGGGTTTCAGCCGATGCCTCCAGCCTCTGCCAGCTGAAGAAAGTTGCTGTTTGCCCCTTGATTATCCTTCCGCTTTCATCAGCAGCAACTATCCCTTCATCCACCGCTTCAAAGATATTCCGCAGGGTCGATATTTTATCCCGTATCACTTCAGACATCACATTGAAGTTTTTTGCCAGGATATCCTTATCCGATTTCACCCGGATAGCAGCTCCGTAGTTACCCTCCCTGATCCATTGGGATGTTTGGGCCAGTTCCGAAAGATACCGGTTTATGTCTTTCAGGGCATCTCCTACCACCCCCTGCTTGGGAAGCGCAAGAATGGGCGAATCTATCTCCCCCTCGGCCAGGCGCCCGGCCAGTTCGGCAAGATAGGTATAGTGATCCATCAAACTGATAACCGACTGCTCCAGAAGTTTCAGCTCATCGTCATGAGAGTTACGTTCCATCTTCAAGGTTCTTCCAATAAAGGACGAAAGTCTCATGCTGAGCGTGATAATCGGGCGAGAAAGCGATTTGGAAAAGCGTATGGCAAAAACCATATAGACAAGCAGGAACAGGAGGAAGAACAGGGTAGTGACGACAACCTGAAACTGTTCAATTTTCCGTATCATCTGTTCGGTCTCATCGATAATTACAGAAAAGAGATGGTTGAGCGTTTCGCTGTAGATGGGAAAAAATTCTATCTGGTCAAGCACAAGGCGAATAATGTAGGCATCTTTCCTGGCTTCCGGTTCCCCGCTGTAGTACTGCTCCGACCAGAGATGATTCAGTCTCTGCAGTCCGGGCTGCTTTTCCAAGGGCTTCACGGCCTGTCGGAACTCATCGGTCTCAACGGTACCGCTGATCAGCAGGACACTTTCGCGGGCGAACAGCCAGGTCTGGTACAGATCAGATTTTCTCATCTGCAAGTGCTCACTGCTTCCCAGGAGATTTACCAGGAGATGCCTCTGGCCGCCGCTGCTCATTTCGAGAAGCCTTTGGTCCAGATTCTGGTACTTCCCCTTGAAGTTCTCATAGGTCTCACCGTCCGCCCAGTTCAGCTGCATTTCATTAAGCGAGATGAGCATATCGTTCCATACATCCTTGGAAGCATACAAATCCTCCATATCATGGTCTATGCTGTGCTGAATATTCCGGAAAGTGAGGAGAATTCCCCCGTAAATTATTACCAGAACAACCAATAATACATATGAGAGAAAGAGTCGATTCCGAATATTCATGCCTGCTATACTATCCCTTAACCGCTCCCGAGGTTAATCCCTTAATCATATATTTCTGGACAAATACCGTCATGATCAGCGGCGGCACGGTAATTACCGTGGCAGCTGCTGCAAGCCCTCCCCAGTTTATCTCCTCGTAAGAGATAAACTGGAACACCGCCACGGGGACGGTCATAGTTCGATTTCCCGAAAGGATGAGGGAAAAAAGAAACTGATTCCACGAAAAGATAAAACTCAGTACCGATGCCGTAAATATTCCGTTCCGGACAACCGGGATAAGAATTCTCACGAAAGCCTGCAGCGGGGAACATCCGTCGATCAGGGCAGCCTCTTCCAGCGAGGCAGGGACTCCTTCAAAAAAATTGACCATAATCCAGATCACAAAGGGAAGGGTAATGATCAGGTGGGTAGTGATCAGGGAAATGTAGGTATCAACCAGCCCCAGGGCACGGAAAATTATGAACCAGGGAATAAGGTAGGAGATAAAGGGAACCATGCGGGCAACCAGCAGCACCAGACCGATTTTCCGCATCCGGTATTTTGCAATTCCGTAGGAAGCCGGCAGCCCCAGCAGCAGGGCGATGCCGACGGAAAAAAGGGCGACAATCGCGCTGTTGCCGAGGTACTTGAAGAAATGTCCCTGATCGAAGACGCTTTTAAAATTCTGCATGGTCGGGGTAAAAAAGATTTTCGGAGGAATCGCAAGGTTATCAGCCTGGGTTTTTAATCCGGTCATGAACATCCAGAGGAAAACAAACAGGGGAATAATGCACAGCAGGAAAACAGCACCGTAAAAGGCAGCTTTTTGCACTTTTTTCATGACAGGTCCCCACTTTTTCTGGTTATAGCCAGCAGTACATTCACTGCCAGGACGATGGTAAAGAGGATTATTGCCAGCGAGGAAGCGGCTCCCATCCTGAAATAGGAAAATCCTGTCTGAAAGATATAGAGATTCAGATTCTCTGATGCTATATCCGGGCCTCCCTGGGTCATCACATAGATCATGTCAAAGGTTTTAATGGCATCAATTGAGCGGATCATCGCGGCTGCGATAATAGCCGGCTGGATCATCGGCAGCGTGATATACCGTATTACCTGAAAAATATGCGCTCCGTCTACCTTTGCACTCTCAAAAGGATCAGTCGGAAGCGATTCCAGGCTTGCCAGCACTATCAGCAGTATAAGGGGGGTCCACTGCCAGGCATCGGCAAAAATAAGGGAGGGGATAACCATTTTGGGAGAGGCCAGCCAGAGCTGCGGCTCAAAGCCCAGCGCCTGTATGGCGATATTGATAATCCCCAGATCGTAATTATACATCATTCCCCAGATCAGGGAGACGGCAACGGGGGTGGAGGCGATGGGAAAGAGAAACAGGAGTTTTACCAGGTTCTTTCCTCTGAATTCACGATTAAGAAAAAGAGCAAGAGATGTACCAAGTAAGGTTTCCAGAACAAGCGCCCCGATGCTGAAAAGGAAGGTAACCCGCATGGAGTTCCAGAAACGGGGGTCCTTCATTATCTTTACGTAGTTATTCAGCCCAACCCATCTCGGGGATGCTCCACCGGCAACAAACCAGGAATGCAAACCCATATATATGTTGTAGGTTAGAGGAAATACCACAATAATCCCGATCACGGTGAGTGCGGGAAGGGTAAACCAGTATTTTTCGTTCCTTCTCATCTTTTCTGTGCATTCCTCTGTCTTTGGATTGTTCAGACGGAAAATCCGCCGCTTTCAAATTGTTGTGGCGGAAAATCCGCCGTCCACCGGTATCACGGCTCCGGTAACAAATCGGGAAGCCTCAGAAAGGAGCCATACCAGGGTTCCGAAGATCTCTTCCGGTTCCCCGAATCGCTGAAACGGTGTGTGACGGATAATCTCCCGTCCCCTCTCATTCAGTTCACCCGTTACTGGATCAAACTGAAGGAAACGGGACTGTTCAGTTATGATAAAACCGGGTGCGATGGTGTTCACCCGTATCCCCGTCCGTGAGAGATGAACCGCCATCCACTTGGTCAGATTGATGACTGCCGCTTTGGCAGCCGAGTAAGCAGGCACCCGGGTAAGCGGAACGATCCCGCTCATGGATGAGATATTGACAATCACCCCCCTCCCCTCACCAGCCATAAGCTTTCCGAAGATTTTCGAAGGCAGCAGGGTTCCGTTGAAGTTCAGGTCCATGACCCTCCGGAATCCGGCAGGATCCAGGGTGAAAAAGTCTTCGAAGGGGTCGCTGCCGGAGGCATCGTCGGTTGTGCTGGCGTCGGAGGCAGCGTCGGTTGTGCTGCTGCTGGAGGCAGTGTGAGGTATGCTGGCGTCGGAGGCAGCGTCGGGGACCTTGGCATACTTCTGCACGGTGGAACCGGAGGGATGATTTCCCCCGGCTCCGTTCAACAGAAAGTGAGGGGGACCAAATGCATCAAGAATCTGCCTTGACACTTCCCGCAGCCGCTGTTCGTCGAGCACGCTGCAGGCAAATACCTTGATCACCCCTCCAGCCTTCCGCACTGCCGAGGCGACAGCTTCAGCTTTTTCCGGATTGATGTCAAGCACGGCAACCTTCACCCCGTTCAGAGCCAGATGTTCTGCGAGACTCCCGCAGATAGCTCCTGAGCCTCCGGTTACCACTGCTGTTTTTCCTTTCAGGTCAAAAAGCCTGCTGATCCCGATCCCCACCGCCTCAATCATAGATCCTGCCTTTTCCTTTCTCCACTGAATACCTGCTTGCTCGCACCCATGCTGTGCAGTGCTTTGCTTTGCTTTGCAGTACTGTGCAGTGCCATGCTTTGCAGAGAATTATTGGTGACTATTGATTCGCGAGAATATCGTTCATCGTCTTTTCTGCTGCAAGACTTGCGGCTCTGACATCTTCTCCAAGGATAGATGCGACAATGGCGCTGCCGGCTGCATCTCGGCATTCTCCAACGGGGATTACCGGCGGATTCCAGATGGGCGAAGCAACTTCGTAGCTGGCAATCGATGCCGCAGTCCATTCCGGGGTTGTATCGTTATCCTTGAACTCACTGCTGTCCCATGCAGAGTTACGGGCGGATGGAATTCCTGCCAGCAGACCTTCCAGAGCGATATCCTTGCTTGTAGCCCACTGAACGAAAAGCCAGGCTGCTTCCTTGTTATCGGATTTTGAGTAGAGAGAGAGTGCCCAGTTTGAAATATGGGGGATTGATCCTGCCGGTCCAGCGGGGATGACGGCATAACCGACCTTGCCAGCAACCTCAGATTTAGTAGGATCTTCATAGTTTGGCTTGAACACACTTGCATCGTAGACCATGGCAGCCTTGCCCTGCATGAAGATAGATATTGCTTCATACCAGCTGTTGCTTGGTGCGCTTTTGGGGCCGTAGAGCCGCAGCAGCCTGCCGTAATAATCGGTAGCCGCTATGGCAGCTTCGGTTCCAAGTCCGGATTTGTCGCCCTCCAGCCATTCTCCGCCAAAGGAGTGGAGAAAATCGACCCACTGGGAGGTAGCGGCTGCTTTTTTCCCTCTGAGGGTTATGCCGTAAATCTGCCCATTGGACCCTTCGTAGATTTTCTTTGCGGCTGCTTCCAGTTCTTCCATGGTAGTTGGAACAGCTACGTCATATTTTTCGAATATCTCCTTATTGTAGGAAAGCAGTGAGGTTTCCAGCAGGATCGGAATAGTATAATGCTTGTCTTCCTTCACCCCGGCATCTAGGGCTGAGGAAAAGATATCATCCAGGTCATATTCCGGCCAGAGAAAAGACTCGGAGGCCATCAAATCATCGAGCGGGGCTACCCAGCCTGCCTGGTAGTACTGAGCCAGCGAGTTGCCAGGCATCAGCATAAAGACATCGACGTCAGAGGCACCGGAAACCATCTCCACCGTACGTTTTGTCCTGAACTGGTCCTCGGGATAGACAGCCAGCTCCACTTTAATGCCAGTCATCGCCTCGAACTCGCCAATTTTCGGCTCAATGATATCCACCCAGGGGTGCTTGTTGGCCATGATTTTTATGGTCTCGCCGCTGCGGCTTTGCCAGTCAAATCCGACGACTTCCGGACCTGCATCTTCTGCTTCCTGCTGACCCTGAGCCATGATGGGGAAAGCAAGCAGCGCAATCAGGGCAATCATGGTGAAAAACATAATTGTTCGTTTCATACCGTTCTCCTTTTATGAATGTAGTGAAATAGAATGCCCTGATTCTAGCCGGCTATTGCCAACCTGCAAGAAAAATCCTCCGGACAGGAAATATCCGCGCTGAAGGGAATATAGTGCAGCTGAACGGGAACGATACCCAGCCTGGAGCCCACTCTTTTTTTAAAAACCTTTTAAAAAAACCTTTTAAAAAAACCTTGAATAAAACTTTGAATAAATCCTCGCGCAATTGTAAAAATATCTCTGACCCCAGTGAGTGCGGACCCCGTACGCAAAGTGATCGCAGCAGCTAAAACGCCCGCACCGGCCGGAAAAAATCCCTCGTTCACAATCGCAAGCGTATCCACCGACCAGCTTCCTGCCGTTCCCATGAGCAACAAACACATCTTCCAGTGAAGAACTCCAGTACTCCCCGGAAGCGAGAGCCGCACCGGAAGATCTCCCGGAACTCATTTCGCATCGCCTGAAACTCCATCAGCTTACCCAATTCCTCCATGACGGCAGAAACCAGTCATCCTTCCCGTTCAGCACCAGATTCACTGCACAGCCATGCGGATACCGCCCCGAGTAGCTCCTGTGCTTCGCGTATTCTCCCTTCGCTCCCAGCAGCGGAGACGTATCCTCATGGTACCTTCGTGCATGTTTCCAGCGTCTCATCAGTGAACGGCCAGATCCGCCCAGAATATCGGCTGATCATACCCCGCTCCGTCCAATGGTCGGGGCAACCTCAGGAATACCTCCAGCCGCGAGAGCATAATCCCCCGCATCATAAAGACAAACCCGCCATGGGCCGACATCCCCAGCATACACCGCCCCGACAGCCACAGGTGGGTCCCCCCTCAACGAGTAACCGAACAGGAGCCAGTAACTAACCGCAGCATACGGAACTCACCGTGTCGTACAGCTCCACAACCGTTGTCCCCTCACCCACAGCGCGTACACCGCCATACGGTTCTGCCCGCACCACCGATTCATCCCGGGAAACCACCCTGAGACGCAGATTCACCAGATCTCTGCCAACCTCAGAGAATGACCAGGGGGTCTCATACAGATATCCTTTCCTCCCGTATTTCAGATCGATATTCTCCAGCACGATAGACTGAACAAACTGCTCCATCGCATCCACCGCCGGTTCCCCTTCACCAGAAGCTGCCTGCGCTTCCCCAGCCCATTCAGTCAAACTGTCTCCAGCATCAGCGGCATACAGCCGACTGACAATAAACCGGCTTATCTCATCTTCAAACACCACCGCCCCTGCATTAAGCACGACCAACGTAGAAACAAACACAATCAGTTTGTGAACCATCCTGTCCATACCGCACCACCTGCCGCCTGCCGGGAAAAAAACCTATGCTGCAAAGATTTTAACCAGTTATAGAAGCCAATTTCAAAATGCTTCGCATTTTTGAAAATTGGCTCCAAAACATGGCTCTTGCTTTTTGCAAGAGCCACTATACCATGAAAAAAATAAGGAATGAGGGCGAGAATATACGAGCAGAGGATTCCCTGCTCAGATGACCAGAAATTGATCAGAACAGCGGCGCTGTCGATCAGAATACTGCAAGTCCCATATGTCGGCCATGAGGCAGATGAAACAGTCCTACAAGCAGCAGAAGCCCTGGTGCCAGAAGTTCAAGAATGAATCACTACTCCAGTTTAACTGAAGCAAGCGAATAAAATCGTTTTAAATCAGGATCATACCATCTGGCCGTCACAAGAAAATTTTCCAGAATTCCATCAGTTACTTGCAGAATTCCTCCCTCGATCATATCGTTCTCGGATGCAGCAGTTGACAGCTTTTTACTAACTGAATAGGAACGGGCTTCGGTAACCGCTGCAGGGCTGATCTCTATCAGTGCTTTTGCAGCTGCAAAATCTGCCGCCTCAATGGAATCCCGGATAAAACGGTACTCCATAGTTTCCCCAACAGCAAAGATATACCCGGGTACTACAGGAAGACGGCTGATCCAATCAGGCTTGCCGTCTTCTGCAAGAGTCTGCTTATACGGCCTGGCAGAAGCAGGTATCTCCGGATCAGCAGCAACAACAACTATACCGATCTTTTCATTGCCTCGTACCTCCAGAAGCTCAAGGCGTGAAAGTATGGATCCAATCTCACTTTCCCAGTAAACGGCATTGCCCTCTGCTGCATAAGAAATCAACCCCTTCACACTGGAAGACTCTGAAACCAGTTTTGCAGAAACTTGCATCCTCTGCGAAATAGCTATAGAGCGAGCACACTGATAAAGGGCTTCCTGTATCATCTTTTCCCGGCTGATAAGGGGAGCAGATATTCCTGTAAACACGTTAGCAGGATAATTATCAATCTTCCAGAGCTTCTGCATTTCCTCTGTGTCAGCCGCCGAAGATCCGAACCAGGCATGGCCGAAAGCACAGCTGGCTGCGATGGGAATAATAAGCAGAAGAAGAAAAACTGCTGCGGCATTTCTAACTGCATTTCTGAATGAACATGACCGAGAAACCGACTGGCACTTCGAGGTATCGTATCTTCTATTCTGCAAGTCCCGCCTCCAGCATCTTGAGCGCCTCTTCCATCTTGAACTCTGCATAAGCGGCAGCTTCGTTGGTCTTGAAGGATTCCTCAGCTGCCTCAAAAGCCTTCAGTGTATTTTCGATAGGTATTGAGGCAAGAATCCAGATTCCGTTATCCTGATCTACCCAGAGAGCTTCCTGTGTGACTCCAACCAGCGCATTGTTTGCCACCTGACGGGAGATGGACTCAAACGCTTCCAACGATTGCCGATTATCCCCAGACCCGAAATCACTGGTATAGTTGACAATCACACTCTGCACCGTTGTACTGATCCATTGCGATATTTTCTCTTTGGCATCAGCATTTGCACGCTGAATCGAATTGGCCTTATTGGAGAGTTTTGCATAGCCGGTCTGGAAATGAACATCAGCTGCACGTGGTATCGTATTCACCCAGTCAGGCTGCGGCTGTCCTTCAGCTCCAACGATTGGCTGGTAAACCGGTTCTTCTGAGATGGGCTGAGTTACACATCCTGCTGCCAGAAAAGCAATAATAATGACCGAAATAACAATAATCCGAAAGTTTCCCATACCTACCCCCTATAAAACAGTGTGGATGCTATCACGCAAAGCAATACGGATGCAGAAAAAAAAGAACACGACAGCGTATCTGCATGATAGTACATCATCATGGCTAAATCAACATTTTAACAGGGTAAAATTTTTACAAACACTCTTTATAAGTACCTGTAAAACCAAATTTTTCTACCAGAACTATTGAGTATTTATTGACCCTTTTTTTTGACTGGCTTTTTCCGATTATCTTTTTGTAGAGAGGACATCCCTACTCGTGGGACTTGTGTAAAGTAAGGCTGCTAAGATCAGGTATTCGCAACCCAAAAACTCTCTGAGAACCCGGATTAACAAGGGCAGCCGGTATATGCTACTATTGCACCATGACCATAACCCTCAACGGCAATACGATAGATATCACCGCCCCATGCACAATTGCAGAATACCGCAGAAGGATCGGGAAAACTAACATACCGCTGATGGTCAAGCTGAACGGAACGTTCATAACGGAAAAGGACCATGAACAGGCAGCTTTGCAAGATGGCGATGTCCTGACAATGGTGCTCTTTATGGGAGGGGGCTGATGGAACCCATTCCCGCTAAACAATCTGCACCCGCAGCTCCCGGAACCGGGTAAAATCGGTATCGGAGGTCACCAGGAGGGCATTGTGCTGCAGTGCTGCCGCTGCCAGCAGAATATCGGGCACCAGATTCCCCCGCGTGCTATACAGCAGCGAAAGATGCTTAAAAATACCGAACTCAGCTCTCCCCAGAGACACTTCCGCCGCATTAGGATGATTTGCCAGCATATCTATAAAAGACCATGCCTCCTGCAGGGTTGATGGATTCTGGAAAATTATCGGTAGTCACTATTCTCCTCACCTGATTTTGCGATACTCTCCCATGAGTACCCTGATCGCAGCCCGCCCTCAGCAGCCGAAATCGGCAGTTCCAGCTGATAATCAGAAGCTCCCCGCTTCAACCGCATATCAAGGCCCTCGAGAATCAGTCGGGTAAGCGTTGTATTTTCAGCTGCTGCCCGGATTTTCGCTTCCCTGATAATCTCATCAGGAAAATTCAGCGTCATTTTCATACATATATATTATCGTAAATACAGATAGCGGTAAACGTGAAGGGGCAAAAAACCTACACGTATTTCCTGATCACGGCCAGGAACTCTTCACCATACTTCTCCAGCTTGTAGGCTCCCACCCCGGAGACTTCCAGAAAAGCGGAGCGGTCGGTAGGCTTGAAGGCGGCCATCTCAGCCAGTGATGCATCCCCGAAAATAACAAAAGGCGGCACCCCGGCGGCTTTAGCCAACTGCCTCCGCACCTCACGCAGCGCTTCATAGAGCCCCTCGTCATACTTCAGGCCGGAGGCTGTAACCCGGCGGACCTTTTTCGCGGCAGTCTTTGTCCGGGGTCTTGCCAGAAACAAAGACTCCTCCCCCTTCAGCAGGGGTCTGGCTCTTGCGGTAAGCTTCAGGACGGAATAGTTGGCGATATCCTTTTCCAGATATCCCAGATGAATCAGCTGATTGAATATTGCCGACCATTCATCCGCTGCCAGATTCTTGCCGATTCCATAGGTTGACAGCTTGTCATGCCCCAGGGAGAGCACCCGCTGATTACGCGACCCGCGCAGCACCTCGATCACATAGCCCATCCCGAAACGCTGCCCGACCCGGTACACACAGGAGAGCGCCTTGCGGGCATCCTCCGTGGCGTCAAACCTTTCCGGCGGATTGAGACAGATATCGCAGTTGCCGCACTCCTTTTCCAACAATTCCCCGAAGTATCCGAGCAGCACCCGGCGGCGGCATGTCTGAGCCTCGGCAAAAGAGACCATCGCCTGAAGCTTGTGGGACTCGATGCGCTGCTGATCGGGATTTTCCATTCCGTCTATAAAACTGCGGATTATGGCGATATCACCATAACCGAAAAGCAGCAGGGCTTCCGAGGGGAGTCCGTCCCTCCCGGCTCGCCCGGTCTCCTGATAGTAACTTTCAAGATTTTTAGGCAGATCGTAATGAACGACATACCGCACATTCGGTTTATCAATTCCCATCCCGAAAGCCACCGTGGCTACGACCACCTGCAGTTCGTCCCGGAGAAAAGCTTCCTGCACCCTGCTCCGCTCCTTATCCCCGACACCGGCATGGTAGGCGGCAGCCGATATCCCGCGGGCTGCCAGCTTCCCGGCTATCTCCTCCACCCTCCTTCGGCTCAGGGCATAGACAATTCCCGCATCTCCCTGCGGCCTTCCCGCCAGATATTCTATCAGCTGATCAAACGGCTTCCGCTTTTCCAGGACGGTGTACCGGATATTTGGCCGATCAAATCCGGAGACAAAGATCCCGGCCTCATCGAGGCCCAGCCGATGCACCACATCTTCCCGCGTCTGCTTGTCTGCGGTAGCGGTCAGGGCGATCATGGGCACCTGCGGAAAGAGACGGCGCAGCCTGCCCAGCTGCACATACTCGGGACGAAAGTCATGACCCCACTGGGAGACGCAATGGGCCTCATCAATAGCAAACAGGGCTACGGGAATTTCTTTCAGGCGTTCAAGGAAACCTTCGGACATCAGCCGTTCCGGAGCGGCATAGAGGAGATCCAACTGTTTATTATGCAGGCGGGCCAGCACACTGCGGGCCTCCGCCTCCCCCAAGGATGAATTATAGAAGGCAGCCTCCACTCCATTAGCCTGCAGCGCATCAACCTGGTCCTTCATGAGTGAGATGAGCGGGGAGACGACAATGCCGACACCTGGCCGATGCAGTGCGGGTATCTGGAAGCAGAGAGATTTGCCTCCACCGGTAGGCATAATGACAAACGCATCCCGCCCCTGGATTACCCTGGTAATAATCTCCTCCTGAGGCGATCTGAAATGTTTATAGCCGAAAACTTGCAGCAGCGTGTCTGCAGGATTGTCATATTTCAAAGAAGCACTCCATGTATCAGGTCAACAAAACCTGGCTTACCTGACTGCCCATGCATCGCGGGCCGATTACCCCTAACCATCCGCATGATTCTGCCTTTTGTTAAGCTGATCTCACCAGTGCGCGGCACACCCCGCTGTCAAAGTGACAAGGGAAATATAAAATTATTCCTTTTTGAAGTTTCGGCGGCTCAATCAGAGGTTTTTCTCTATCTCTGTTGTCAAATAGGGCTAAATACTTCATTTTTTACCCATTCGGTGTGAGGATAGCGAGTAATTTCTTTAGAGTGAGGATGTGGGTTTCAGTTCCATAAATGGGTCTGTGACTGTTTCTGCCTGTTCGTAGATAGTTTCAGGGTCAATATCTATGCAACTATAGGGGTCGTAAGAACCACTTACATCCCATGCGAGAGTTCCATTCATTACGGTACAGGTTTCAATAAAAGTCTCAGCATTGGAGATTTTTTTAAAAACACCTTTGTTAAGCAACGGAGCTACATTATATTTTTTAATTATGCCATCTGAAAAATAAACATATACTGAGAAATCAGATTGCGGTATTACTTGAACGGCCTCAGGCATAAAATTCTCCTATGATAATGGTTTAATACTGTGAATTTTTCCATGCATTTGGGCAGATTCCCAGTTTCTCATTAATTCGCCTTCATGAAGTTCACACCAGGCTAACACTAATTTCAACTGTCTAGAAGGTAAATATCCTTTTAAAACAACTGCATCAGGTATAGATACCAACGCTTTGAATTCATTATACTCCGCATGGAAATGAGGAGGAATATGCTCATCCCAGAACATATAAATTCTGATTCCAAAGAATTCACAGAGTAAAGGCAAGTTCTCCTCCTTATTTGCTAATCATATCCCAAAAAACATGAAAAGAAAATATGATTTAAAAGCAGTAAGCAA
This sequence comes from Spirochaetales bacterium, assembly GCA_018399255.1. Taxonomy (GTDB): domain Bacteria; phylum Spirochaetota; class Spirochaetia; order JABMQR01; family JABMQR01; genus M55B182. The sequence goes on from JAGYPA010000020.1 coordinate 26,533, forward strand.
ATTTCTTAGGCTGATCAGCGGGCAAGCCACCCGCCGTCCACAGCCAGGGTGAACCCGTTCACATAGTCCGAAGCGCTGCTTGCGAGAAATACTGCGGCACCGGTGAGGTCTTCAGGATCCCCCCATCGGCCGGCAGGAATCCGATCGAGGATAGCGTTATACCGAGCCTGATCATTACGAAGTGCTTCAGTGTTCTCCGTAACCATATACCCGGGAGCAATAGCATTAACTTGAATGTGGTACTTTGCCCATTCATTGCACATAAGCATCGTCAGCCCTTTGCTGCCGCCAGTAACAATTGCTGTCTTACCTTCCAGACTGAATGCCGTGTTTTTCATACATCTCCTCCCTGAATCCTGTCAGACTCCCAGTGCAAATTTACTGGATCAGGAGACTGTGATCAATAGACTGTGATCAGAAGACTGTGATCAGAAGACTGTGACCAAGAGATTGTGATCAGGGGACTGTGATCAGGAGATTGTCAGGGCGTCCCTGTTAATCCACGAAACGGGCTTTTCCCCAGTCAGGACCCTTTTTACTTCCATAGCCGCCTTAGCCTGCAGCTCAGAAAAAGACCCCTCAGAATACCATGCACAATGCGGGGTAAAAATCACGTTCGGCATCTGCAGCAGCGGATCATCGGCTCGTATCGGCGGCATCCCGTCGACAATATCGAGCCCGGCTCCGCTGATCATCCCGGAAGCCAACGCTTCGACAAGGGCTTCGTTATCTATCAGTTCGCCCCGACCGACATTAATAATATAGGGCTGCTTTTTCATCGCCCTGAAAGCACTTCTGTCAATCATATGGTAATTGTCTTTCGTATAGGGAGCATGAATAATGATAAAGTCACTTTCAGCATACAGCTGCTGCAGCGACCGCTTCTGTGCCGTAGCGCCCGCCGCTGCCGCATCAGCCCGGGCATCAGTCCAATCATCATTCCGTGCATAGAGCTGAACATCGTCCAGAACGAATGGATCATAGAAAACAATCGATCCCGGCTCAGGAGCTATGGTAGAGAGCGTTCTTGCAGTCAGCCGACCGATTCTGCCAAATCCAATAATGCCAAACACCGAACTCTGCAAGGGTTTTATCGGCCGCAGCGCCGGGGCATTATGAATCAGCTCAGTTCTTACCTGATAATCAGACTGAAACAACTTTCGGGAGCAGGCAAATAGAAGTGACAGCGCATGATGGGAGACTTCGCTGAGACAGTAGTCAGGAACATTGGCAACCATGATCCCCTGCTCACTTGCTGCATCCACATCAATAATATCAGGACCGATGCCATGCTTGACAATAATTTTGCACTTCCTCAATTTGCCGATAGTACTCCGGGTCATGGTTTTACCGTTGGTGACAAGAACCGCGTCGGCATCTTCAACCAGCGGGACAGCCTCATCGGGATCCATGCACTGATACTCAAGAACCTCAGCCCCGACAGGTTCTAGAATGCTCCGTGCAACAGCGATATTCCCGAAGGTATGATCTAACACAACAACCTTATACACGAAAACTCCTATTCTTCAACAACATTGATCATCATGCCGTTGTTTATCATAATTCCGCCTTCAACAAATATGGTTGACCCGGTAACATAGTCAGATTCTGAAGAGGCCAGATACACCGCTGCATGGGCCATATCCTCGACGGTTCCCCACCGGTGAAGCGGGATAATCTTGTTCAGTCGATCCACCAGACCCGGAAACATCTCAACCTGCTTCTTATTAATATCCGTTATTACCGCTCCGGCAGCAATGGTATTGACGTTTATACCGTATTCTGCCAATTCCAGCGCCATCACCTTGGCAAGCATTTTTATACCGCTCTTAGAAATACTGTACACACCCTGAGTAGCATTCGGCACTTCCTGATTGAAGGAGGTAACAAAAACAATTTTTCCGGATATATTGTTGTCTACGAAATATCGCCCCATCACCTGGCCTATATTAAAAGATCCCAGCAGATTGGTATCCATCTGATAGCTCCAGGCTTCAGGGGTAATCTCCAGAAACGGCTGCATATCGACAACCCCGGCGTTCCCGACAAGAATATCCAGCTGATGGGAGGCAGTCGCTTCGGCTATCATACGTTCGACATCAGCCCGTATCCCGACATTCGCCTGAATTGCCTCAGCGGCGACCCCGAGGTCCTGCAGGATTCCGACCGTCTCTTCAGCCGCGGCTCTGTTACCGACATAGTTAAGCACTACATTGCATCCCTCTTTTGCCAATCCGATGCAGATACCTTTTCCAATACCCCTGCTTCCGCCTGTTACCAGAGCCCACTTATCCTTCAGCCTCATTTCCATTCTCCTTAAAATGTAATCTTGCAAACGTAATCCTTATGTTTATTGCTGCTGCACATATTACGCCGCAAACGCGTAGTCCCGCAATCTATTCGGCAACCTTGCCGTTCGGATGATTTTCGAAAACCCTTGGATCATACAAAGGGATAATAATATCCGCTTCCGCTGCAATACGCTCGTATGCATCGAGAGCTTCATACATACTTTCATTGATGCCTATCGGCCAACGCTCTGTAATATTCTCGTAATAGAAAAAGCTGTCACTGGCTATAACCTTCCCCTTGGAAGAATCAATCTTCACCGCCACTGAAGCCCGATGATGCACCCCGGTCCAGAAAGTGTCGATCCCTTCGACAACCGTATCCTCATCTTCAAGCAGAACAACTCTATCCCACGCCTCGTGAAGCAGATAGTCCAGATTTTCCTTTGGAATGCACATTTCCCTGGTGTCATGGGGATGATTTTTATACCTGGGGGACAGCAGCTCAGTCCACCCCTTCCTTGACAGACAGAATCTGGCATTGGGAAACATATTCACATTCCCGATAGAATATGTTTGAAAGGGAGTTACCACAACATAATCAACATCTGCCGGCGCAATACCGAGAGACGCTAAAGCATTTTCCACATATTCATCCTCATCGATAAAAAGCCCTGCATCTTTACCAAACAGCTTAATCCATGTATCAGAGAGAAACTTACGCTTTCCCGGGGCCGGTCCGGTATTAATAACGACAATCGAATTATCATCCCGGGCCACCACCATATTAAGCGTCAGCGGCAGCAGACCGTCATTGGAAACCGCATCAAATTTTTCCATCCAGAACACTTCCCAGGCCGGTACATTGAATCGGCCTAACCGCAATACATCAACTGAAAAACTCATATCTGCTCCTTCTCCCTCTCCCTTTTCTTCTCCCTCTCCTGACAGAGGCCTGACAGAGTCCTGCCAAGTCATGCCAGAGGCCTGCCAAGTCCTACCAGATCGGCACCGGCTTCACACCAGTCGACAACTCAGGATTCAGTTCATAACCGAACCCGGGCGTATCCGCAACTTCCACAAATCCGTTTATCGGAATCGGCTCATGAATAAAATGGGGTGATCCGCCATCTGCATAAACATCGATATACTCTGCAATTGGCGAAACCGTACTGCTGATAACCGCGTGATACGGCACGCAGCCGGAGCCATGCGGAATAACCGGGATATTATAGGCTGATGCCATCGCACAGATTTTTTTGAAGGCGGTAATTCCACCGGTTCTGCCGATATCGGGCTGAAGGATGTTAACACAATTCTTTTCTATCAGCTCCCTGAACCCATAGTGGGTAAACTCATGTTCACCCCCGGTAACAAGAATGCCCATGGGGTTGAGAATATCCTTCAGTCTCCGATAACCATCGTAGAACTCGGGCATCAGCGGCTCTTCAATCCATCGTATAGCATAATCTTTAAGCTTGTGCGCCATGAGGATCGTATACTCTTCATCCCAGGACATATAACAGTCGAGCATTACATCCCTTCATAGCCCATAAGATCTCTTGCCTTCCTGACAAAGCTTTTCATTCTCGATCAATTCCTTCCCGACCATCTTGAGACCATAGGCATAGCCAGTTGACATCCTTGAATGAACGCTCGACATGCTTCTGATGGCATTTCCAGTAGCGTAGACTTTGATTTTGTCGCGAACTCCTTCCGATAAGCTTGTAGACCGGCAGTTCAGCAATTTTTACCGACAAGATCGTAGAGGGCAGTATCCACCGCACTCAGCGCTTCAACAGCAATGCCTTTTCTGCCGAAGGGGAGAGAAGCCCGGCACAGATGATATCCCACAAATATTCCACATTAAAAGGGTCTCTATGAAGCAGCAAAACAATGTAGACCTCATTTATGATAACCGCAGCAGCAGCCTTGCCTCGCCGGCCTGCGCCATACCCGTACTGCCCGGTATCCGCGGTACGCGTTTCATCCGTCGTCATGGGATACATCCAGGTATCTCTGGTTTTCTTATATTTTGATAACAGGACATCTGGCAGGCTACTTCAGTTTTCGTCAGCCAGATTCCGCCATCTGATACGTCAACGCCTCAACTTTACAATCTTTTGCCATATTCCCCACTTCCCGAGCCGATTTGAAAAATGCTTCACAATATTTAGGCATCCTCCTCGATAGAGTATTCTCCATCCCTGTGAAAACTTCAATCCATATGAAATACTTCAGGAATCAATATATCAAATACCGGCTTATTGTTTTCCTGTTCCAGAATGCCGCTCATGTAATCCTGCCATTTCCGGCCGATTTCTCTCCAACTGTAGCCAGGTCGAGAGAGCGGCTGCAGTCTTCCGATTCAAAATAGGCATAGAGATCGGTACCCTTCATGAATATCAGCACACCTTTATTCCCCGCCTGCTTATGCCAAGCCTGCGTCGCATCACACAGCATCCGCCCTTCGGTGGGCGGCGGATCGATATCGACATTGCTGAAACTGTACATCAAAAGCTGATGCTTTCGTGCGTATTCCTGTTCTTGCCTGCTTTACATTTCATCCCGAAACATTATTCTTTCCATACCGCTTTCCCCGCTCGCATTACCCTTTTCGTGAGAAAAAATCCTGATCCCTCCGCTATGCCGGATACCGGAAGATCAGGCCGCCAGTCTAAATTATCAGTTGAGGCTCTTGCAAAAAGCAAGAGCGACGTTTTGGAGCCAATTTCAAAAATGCGAAGCATTTTGAAATTGGCTCAGTTTAGAATACTTCTTTGAAATCGTCGATATTATCCATATCAAACTGATATACACCGCCAAGATAGATAAGTCCGTTACTTACACCCTTCTTCCTCTTCTTCAATCGTATAGGGATCCTAGTCTGCCGGCATCGTCCCCGCCGGGCGCACCGGTTATTGCTCCTGTTGCCATATGATAGCTTATGTAGGCGTTGATATATCCGAGATCACGTGGGGTTCCACAGTCCAAACGCCTTACAGGAACCATTTTTCACATAGTCTGACATTTCACTGGGAAGTCCGAGACCGGTAACTCAATTTTATCAATCTTGCCTTCATCGGCACAGCTCTTGCTGTTGCCGCAAACACCAACCGTTGTCGGGCCAGAGATACCTTTTCAGATCGGGATAGGATCTGAACAGTCCCAACGCCTCATTTGTAGCTTTTTTCTTCTGATCATCACCATAGACAACGGCAGCCAGCTCGATGTCCTTGTAGGGCCGGATCATTCTCGAGAGCTTTCTTTCATGAAAGAAATCCAGGTGAGTTCTGGTTAGCCATGGTAGACGCAGCACTGAGAATAGCAATTTGCCCCTTCCGCCAATGAGATCGCTGATCATTTTCAATTCCTGGTCAGCACCAATAGATTCGAGGATGCCGGCAGAACTGATATGTGCCTGCTGTCCGGTACGGTTCCCGACTCCCAGCCGTTTACCATAATTCCTGCATCCAGCTTTTTGCAACCGGCTGCAGAGCCTGCGGATCATTTGCTACATAGGTTATTGCATCAAATCTGCTGGGCTATCAGCTGTTCCATTATCTCGATTCGCCCTGCCGTCGGCTGTTCGGGACCACGATAGACCGATTCAACATCCAGTTCAGCTATGCCTCATCCCACTCTTCTTTGATTGCATCGAAAATGGATTTCCAGATTTTTCACCAGCAACGCTATCGGGGTTTCATCTTCCTGGGCAGCAGCTGCCATTGCGGAATCCCGGAAGCCATCAGGATCACCTATAATCAGAGAAAATAATTCGCTTGAACATATTCAACTCCTTTTAACAGATTTCATCTGTATTTTTCTCTAACGAAGAAAGCTTCTTTTTGACCTACATTTGCGACAATTGCTTCCTTCTTTTTGTAATCAGAAATTATATTGTTAAGTGATTATGGAAATAATCAGCAGGCTGCCAGTTATGACAAGCATGTACTGCCCCGGCACATTGTTTAATCCCAATCCGTAGCGCAAGGTCCTGGATAAAAAAACGTTGTCAGAACCACCGCCCACATTTCCCTTCCCGCCGGTCATCACGACGCCTCCCAGAATTACAATAGTAATAATTTCTATCTCAAAACCTGTTGCAAGGTTAGCCGTATCGTGCCGGATCCTAGAGGAGAGGAACACCCCCGGCTACAAGCTGATACCAGACCTGAGATTAAGAAGGTGTGATAAAGTGTTATTTTTGCCACACAGGAAGTCCTGAGGCAACACAGCTGCTCTGGAATTCAGTCCCATCGCATGGATCATCCGCCCCAACCGTGTTTTGTGCAGGATAATTCCCGCAATAATTCAGACAGCAGGATAAAGAAGAGCAGGGAAAATGAATAGGGGTTCCCGGGATATAGCCCCTTAATCGATAACTGGAACTGTTTGAAAGCCCCGAAACAGCCTGATCACCAAGAATAACGTAAGCAAGTCCCCCGATAGAAGGTAAATGTCGGGCGGTCACGATCATCGCAGGAAGATTGAATTTTGTTATCACCAGGCCATTCAGCAAAGCCCGCAGGCGCTTCCTACCAGCAGCGCGATATTGAACGAGATCCAGACGGGGTCCCGCCTGCATGGCGACTCCCATCACCGAGGAGGAAAAGGCCATTACCGAAGCCACGGACAGGTCGATATTTCCCGTCATAATACCGTAGGTCATTATCAGGGCGACAATTGCCTTCTCGACAAAATGAATGTCATGCATCGAATATATTCCGGTAGGTAGCAGCGTTCGTCGTTATGCCGAACGTCAAGAGAATCAGCAGAAACAAAAAAGATCAGAAAAGTTTCCCATTTCAGCCTAAACTTACTTTTCATACTGGCCCCCTTTCAATTGCTTTCTTGTAGCTTTTGTCAACGCTGACTTTATCGAGAATAATAGCAATTAAAACAATGGCAATCTGTTTAGGCCGCTTTCCAGAAGGGATATGGGCAAGATTCAGGGCGTTATTGTCACTCCTATGATAACAGCCCCGATCAGGACGCTCTACAGCACTGCCGGATCCTCCGGTACTTTGCCCCCGAGAATCGCAGCGGTTATTACGACAAACTCAAACCCTGTTGCCGAGTCCGCCCGTGCCGAGGTAGCGGGAGACCCACAATACTCCCCAGGCCGGCCAGGTGGCCCATTCAGGACATAGACTAAAAAGGTGACCTTTTTGACATTGATGCCAACATATTCCGCACCTTGCACGTTGCTGCCAACCGCAAAAGATATTTCGTCCGAATTCGCAGGTATAGTTAAGCACGTAATAAAACACGACACACAATTACCGCAATGAGAATCAGGTTGGGAATGCTTATCGTAGTATCTCTGGTAAAATTTTTGTAGGCTTCAGAAAACTTGTCGGCACTGATCCAGGTCCCCTTCTGAGAATGATACCGACAATGAATGTCAGGCCCCTGAAAATATTCATAATTCTTCTGTGGCTAAAATTATGGCATTGATACCGATTCCCACAATCAGGAAACCGTTCAGGCCCCAGGAAACTGCCAAAAGCAATGCCCATCAGAACGTCGCAAAAGGCGATATGCTCCAATTATTAAATAATTATCGCAACAACCATGCCGGTAAAGGCCAAAGTTGGTTTCCACCGAAATATCGATTCCTTCTGTTACAATTACCATCATGCCAATTGCCATTATTGCCAGAATGGGACATCAACGGCTATGTCATGCAAATTATCCATGGAAAGAAATACGGAGCCCGAAAGCTGATTATTACTACCGTGACCAGCAGTACCATGAAGATGCTCAGCTCTCTGGATCTTCCTAATTTACGCAGCAGTTCATTTTTTCATATCAGCTCGCTCCCTGATCACTTGAAGCTAATGCCAAGGTAAGTATTTTTTCCTCCCGGCTTCATCAGCATTGAAAAAGCCTTTAACTTTTCCGCGGGTGCATAACGAGGAATCCCGTCGGACATAATGAGAATTTCCCGGAAGTTCCGACGATATCATGATAACCGCCAGGCCGTCATTTGCGAGACCATCCATAATGGTGTACAGCTGCCTTAAGGCAACATCAATCCCCTTCGCTGCCTCATCGAGGATGATGATTTTTGCATCTGTCACCAGACACTTGGCCAGGGATACTTTCTGCTTGTTCCCCGACAGGCTCATGGTGAGCTGCTGAAACAGCCTTAATCTGCAGCTGATCAATCTGTTTTATCCCTCCAATTGTTCTTCGCGTGTATCGAACCAGACTCCGGCGGCTGTATTTTTTCAAGTTTGCCAGGGTTATATTTCCAGCTATGGGAAAGTCCAGTATCAATCCCTCAGCATCTCGCTCCTCTGACAGGTAGGCAATCCCGTGTTCAAGAGCTTTTGCGGGATTATCAATCTTCACCTCCTGTGCATGGAGGAAAATCTTCCCGGAATCCGGAGGATTGAGCCCGAACACGGCCTTCATCTCAGTTCATCCATTCCGGATAAGACCGTAGACCCCCAGGATTTCCTTTCTGATTGAAAATGACACATCCTGAATTCGACCCTTTTCGATAGTGATTCCACTCGCAATACTTCCTCACCCAGAGAGCAGGGGGGGTCTTGGGAAACAGACTGGAAAACCTCTGCCGACCATCATGCGTGTATCAGCTCTGGCCTGCTCGACCGCCTTGCATCTTTTGTTGCAATAACCTGACCGTCACGAAGGTGGTAACTCTGTCTGCAACCTTGAAAATATCATCAAGGCGATGAGAAATGAATAATATCGACTTGCCGTCAGCTTTCAGACGGTTGACAATAGAAAGTCGCTTATCAGATTCCATCATGTCAGGCAGCCGTCGGTTCGTCCATGATAATCCTCGCATTGACGGAGTGAGCGCTCAAGATCTCCACCAGCTGCCGTTCCAAAACTCAGGCCCTGAATCCTTGTCGTGGTCGGCCTTATCGATGCATCAAGCTCCTGCAGCAGTTCACTGCGTCCCCGCATACTTTTCCAATTGATCTTCCTGGTAAAACGATGGATTACGATGCCGTAAAAATATTTTGCGAACATTCATATCAGGAAATGTCGTAGGTTCCTGATATATGGCAATAATTCCTCGCTTCAAGGCGTCATAGGTACCTTTCCAGACAAAGTGTTCTCATCAAGATAGATATCCTCCTTGCCGGCTGGATGACCCCGGTCATGATTTTCACCAAAGTCGATTTTACCAGCCTGCCCTTCTCCGATAACTGCATGGACCTCCCGCCTGCAGATCAATTGATGCATCTTTGAGAGCAACAACGCCGGGGTACCATTTGATATATTTTCGTTTTTGAGAATAATAGGGTTTTTTCTACCATACAGACATCACCTTCATTGCGTTACTTCCTGATTGTTTCACTACTCCTTGAACTCCCCACCTGAATCTCCCACCTGAATCTTTCACCTGAATTTTTCACCTGAATTTTTCAAATGTTATGGCTGGATACGGATCTCTCATGCTTTCTCAATCCTTTTCAATCCATTATCAGACCGCCGTTAACATTAAGCGTTTCACCGGTTATATAGTCTGGCCTGTGGTGAGTGTCAGTATTGCCTCAGCATTCCCTTTGCTTCGGCAAATCGATGCAGAGGGATTTTGTCGATGAGGGACTGCTGAATTGTATTGTCCCAGGAGTCGGTCATCGGTTCTGCAGGACCCGAGCAACACAGCTTTACATTGATATTGAGATCCGCCAATAGAGTGCCAAAGATCGGGTAAGCGTAATAACACCGGCTTTAGATGCGGCATAGTGGGCCCCCAAACTGTCCGCCCTCCTTACCGGCATTTGAGGCAACATTCACTATCTATACCAGATTTGGTGTTTTTTCGAGCTTGAGCGCATGCTGAGCAGTCAGGAATACCGCTTTCAAGTTGACATTCATCATCATATCCCAATCAAGTGACGTGATCGAAGAAAATCTTTCCAGGCTGGCATCCCGGCACAATTGCAAAGCAGATCCAGCCGCCCCCAACGCTGTTCACCCGCGAAGAAAGTCGCTGTATATCAGCCTCAAGGGCCACATTGGTCATTATAAACCTGTATTGCACATCTTTACAGTCTTCACGGCTGCTATTTGAAAGATCAGCTCCAATTACCAGATACCCTGCCTGTATAAGCAGCTCTGTCACTGCGTAGCCGATTCCGCTGTTGGTCCCGGTTACTAAGGCTATGCCTCACCACTGCTCATACGTTCTCCTGTTTCGTTTTGGTAAGATATACTGATATGTTACCATATATTTTTACGTTGTCAATCAGTGAATTAAAAACAACTATTCATGAGGGTTTAAACGACACCGCCAGAGATTTGCGCAGTAAACGGATTTTAATTTCTTGTTGATTTATTATAATAAGTTGCTGTATACTCGTTGCATGAATCTTTACATCCTTTGCCGATAGAAACCGGCGACAAAGATTGAAAGTGGAGCTGTTGACCCTTTAAAGATCTGATCATCGAAGGAAAACTGGAAACCCGGTCAGAACTCTCCCACCGGAACGTGATCTGGCTGCCATGCTCAATGTAAGCCGCTACAGCCTGCGTGAGCGCTCAGGGCCGCTCAGGCTCACGGCTCATCGAGCTGAACCGGGGCAAAGCGCCCGAAGGTCAAACCCTCCTCCGGAGGCACCGAACGAAATTTTCGGGATTACCATCAAACGGTCCAACATCTCCCTTTTGATCTCACCATAGCCCGGACTCAGTCTGGAGCGCGATATTGTAAGCATCGTTGCCAGGCGGGCTGACGAAGAGCTTATCAAAAAGCTCGAAAGAAACGGCGAAATGGAAACCCATCGTGAGGATATCAAATACTGCGCTTTCCTGATAGACCTTGCTTTTTCTTTCATAGACATCCTGGTCGACTACAGCATGAACCCGGTCTTCAAAATCATGCTCGATCTGTCGGCACCCATCTTACCTCAAATCCCGTCTCGTTAATGCTGAAACTGACCGGAGTTGAGCTGGTACTGCGGGGCCTAGCAGCATAACCAACGCACTGAAGCAGAACGATCAGAAAAAGGCCCGCGCAGCCATGCTTTCCCATCTGGAAATGGGCCGAGGATGACATCAAAATCATTACACCTCGACAAGGAACGCCTCCCCAAATCCCCTGAATATCGGCTCAGATCTGAAAGCCTAGAGCACCGCATATGCCCGGTAAACTTGTGTTTTGAATTTTCAATGACTTTCACCGCTATTCATACAGGAATTCAGATTTCCCAAAAGAAGTTGAGGAAATCTGTATGATTTCTTTTTTAGAAATCCAATTTCTTTAGAAACTAAATTTCTTTAGAAATCCAATTTCTTTAGAAATCCACTTCACCGCTTGAGCGCCCGCCGCGCTTAAGGCAGCCTCACTATACACATGTCGCACGAGTAGAAATTTTGCACTCAGTAAGTCCTTGCTTCATAGTGACCTGCATCCAAGCCTGAAAAATCGCTAAGGTCGGCTCAATATACACGAGTCACACGAGTAGCGGCCGATCCTATGATGCTGACACTCGATCAGCTGGTTTACCGTGTATAATCGAGTGTACGCACGTTCTTAGATGTGATTTATTCGCCCCTGTCCCTTGCAAAATTCCGCCCCCTCCTACTCGTGGGACTCGTGTGTTTTGAGCCAGGCTTAAGGTTTTCGTGACCCTCTCAGCAGCTCCTTACCCTGCAAAACCTTATTTGCTTCCTTCCGGCTACTCGTGCGACATGTGTATATTGAGCCGGACTTAACCGGGTTTCTCTTCCCATCAGCCGCTTTTTCTGCCCTCTTTTTTCAATCATAGCCTCCTATGCAACCCTGACAACCCATGCAATCCTGCCCTCCCCTACTCATGCGACTCGTGTGTTTTGAGCCTGGCTTAACCTGAAACTCACCCTCACCCCATCTCCCCAAGCACGCGCAAACCATGCACGGCGCCTTTTCCCACCAGCACAACACCTTGCTTTTTCTATCGCTAATGGCAACGTTTGCAGTATTTACCTACAAAACTGCTCTCTCGAAACCCCCACATCTCCCGGTCAAAGCCAGCACCGAACCCTCAACCCATTATATAAATAATTTATTATCTATATAACAACACTTTAAAATTAATTGAAAAAATTTCTTGACAAACAAAAAAACCGATGCAATAATCATTTCATTGGAAACGTTTGCAAAAGACACTTGCAAAAATCATCAGAAATCTACGGAGTGAAAAGGATGAAGAAACTACTTATTCTTGTAGTAATGATCGCTCTGACAACCGGCATGCTGTTTGCCGGCGCACAAGGTGAAGCCGACAGTGACGGCTACAAAGTCGGATATGTCTGCAACAACTTCAAACGGACACATTCCAGACCTATGTCATGGCTGCCGCTGAAGACTACTTTTGCCGACAAAGACGATGTCACCCTCACCCTGCAGGATGCCCAGGAAGATGTAATCCGCCAGCAGGACCCGTAAACACCATAGCCCAGGGAGTCGATGCCCTTATCGTCGTTCCCGTCGACACTACCAGCGCCATGGGACCCATCACCGATGCGGCCAAAGAAGCCGGCATCCCCATCTGCTACGTAAAACCGGAAACCCCTACGCAAATAAAGACCTGCCCGAAACGTCTTCTACGTCGGCTCTCAGGAAATTGTAGCCGGTGAACTGCAGATGAATGAAATGGGCGAACTGTTTGCGGAAAGGGCGGAGTCGCAATCCTGATGGGAAAAACTCGACAACGAAGGCGCCCTGATGAGAACCGCCGGCAACGAAAGTCACTGCGGACAAATTTCCGGCCATCGAAGTACTGGCTAAAGAGACCGGAAACTGGCAGAGAGACCAGGGCATGTCCCTTACCGAAAACTGGCTGACCGCCTACGGAACCCGTCTTAACGGAATTCTCGCCAACAACGACGAAATGGCCCTCGGTGCCGGAAGCCCTAAAGGCAGCAGGCCGCCAGGATATCTTTGTCATGGGCGTCGATGCAATTCCTCGATGCCAAAACAGCCGTCAGGGCGACGGATCCTCACCGCAACAGTCCTCCAGGACGCAGTGGACAGGGCGCCGGCGGTGCAGAAGTAATCGGCTGGCAAAGTTCAACGGCGGCTCCCGGAACCATCTGATGGGCGTACCGTTTGTACCGATCAACACCGAAACCTGGCCGACTTCTGAATAAGTCCTTCGCTCAGAGACTTTAAGAGAAACCTGGAAGGGGCGGTTCATACCCGCCCTTCACATAACGCACAAGGCACATAACGCACAAGGCACATAACGCACAAGGCACAGCGCAGCGCAGCGCATAGAGCGTACAGCACGTGCTAGGAGCTGGTGATAGAGGGTGCTGGTGACATGTTGCCAGATGTGACAGAGCGCGCGGAGGGGAATGAAAATGGAGAAGGAACAAGAATATCTATTACAAATGAAGCACATTGTAAAAACGTTTCCCGGCGTCAAAGCCCTGAGAGACGTCAACCTGAATGTGCGGCATGGTGTTCATGCCCCGCTCGGCGAAAACGGAGCCGGCAAATCGACCCTGATGAACTGCCTTGCCGGGGTAATCAACCCGACTTCCGGCGAAATCTGGTATGACGGGAAAACGCGAGCGCTACACAACCGCCCAGGCCCTGAAAATCGGCATATCGGGATGATCCAACTGCGAACCGGAGCCCGGTCATACACCGATCCATTGCGGAAAACATCTGGCTTGACGCGAACCGTCTGAACAAATTCGGCCTGGTCGACCACAATAAAATGTTCGAACAGAGCAAAAGACGTCCTGAAAGAGATCGACCTCGACATAAGCCCGAAAACCCTGATGGCGGAACTGACCGTGGCAAAAATGCAGATGATCGAAATCGCCAAGGCCATATCCTCTACGATGCCAGACTGATCATCATGGACGAACCGACATCCGCCTCACAGACAAGGAAATTACCCAGCTCTTTATCATCATGCGAAAGCTCAAAGCGCAGGGAAAGTTAATTGTCTATATATCGCACAAACGCCGGAAGAAGCTCCACAAAATATCGGATCGGATCACCGGCTCACCGGGACGGCATGTACATCGGATCCGGAGAAAACCGCCGACCTCCCGGTAGAAAAGCTCATCAATATGATGGTTGGACGTGACGTCGACGATGTTCCCGAAAATCCCCTGCGAAATCGGGGAAGTCAAACTGGAAGTCCGCAGCCTCACCCACCGAAGATTTTTCCGCGACGTATCGTTCTCGGTACGCAGAGGTGAAATATTCGGCATCGCCGGGCTCGTCGGAGCAGGCAGGACCGAGGTTATCGAGACAATCTTCGGCATCCGCAAAAGCGTCTCCGGATCTATCCTGATAGACGGGAAAGAAGTTACCGTAAATACACCCCGGGATGCTATAAAAAGAAATGGCCCTGCTCACCGAAGACCGCCGCCTCTCCGGCGTCTTTCCCATGCTCACCGTCAGGCTCAATATGGCCATCGCCAATATCGGGTCATACCTGAACAGACTCGGGCTGCTCGACAACAAAGGAGCCCGTCGAATGCGAAGATTTCGTCCAGAAAGTAGCAATCAAAACCCCAAACCTGCTGCAGAAAGTGGAAAACCTCAGCGGCGGCAATCAGCAGAAAGTTCTCGTAGCCCGCTGGCTGATGACCAGACCGGAAATCCTCTTCCCGATGAACCCCACCCGGGAATTTGACGTCAGCAGCAAATGCGGAAATCCACGCCTCGTAACTGCCGCCGGCGAAGGCAAGAACTCATCATCAGGTCCCGCCAGAACTGCCGGAGATCATGGGAATGAGCGATAGAATCATGGTTATGCACGAAGGAAAGGTTACCGGAATCCTCGAGAACACCAAAAGCCTTACCCAGGAACAGCTGATGGCGTACGCCACAAATACCGTCGAAAAGAAAACAAGTTAAGGAGATTGTACCATGGCAAGTACAGAGAATACCGCCGGAAGGCAGGTGGACGTAAAGCAGATATTACAGAAATACGGCATTGTATTTGTACTTATCCTGATGATAGCGGGCCTCAGCATTGCCGAACCGGCCTTTCTGAGCAGGGCAAACATATTCAACGTGCTCACGCAGAGTGCAATCTTCGGAATCATGGCCCTGGGCCTGACGTTTGTCATCATATCCAAAGGCATCGACCTCTCCGTAGGCTCTATTCTGGCCATGGCAGGGGTGGTTGCCGCAAGCTTCGGTCAGTCATCCGAAGCCACGGCAAAGTATTTCCCCAACCTGGGAGAGATGCCGGTTATAGTACCGATCCTGGTAGCCCTGGCCGTCGGAGCCCTCGCCGGAGCCATAAGCGGAACCCTGATCGCCAAGACAAGAATCCCGGCATTCATAGCAACCCTCGGAATGATGACCGTTGCCCGGGGCATGGCCCTCATCTATTCCAGCGGGAAACCGGTCAGCACCCTGATCCCCTCCCTCACGGCAATCGGGGGCAAGCTCTTCGGCGTCATCCCGGTCCCGGTAATCATCTACTTTATCATGATTGTCATAAGCACGATCCTGCTTAACAATACCCGGTTCGGAAAGAGTGTCTACGCCATTGGCGGAAACATTACCGCGGCAGAAGTCTCCGGAGTACACGTTTCAAGGAACCTTATCCTTATCTATGCCTACAGCGGACTGCTGGCCGGCCTCGCCGCAGTTGTCTTTGCCGGACGCGTCGGCAGTGTCCACCCGGGAGCTGCCACCGGCTACGAATTGACAGCAATCGCCGCCACCACGATCGGAGGAACAAGCCATTCCGGAGGAATCGGCACCATCTGGGGCGCCTTCGTAGGGGCTCTGGTCCTAGCCGTCATGCGAAACGGCCTTACCCTGCTCGGCGTAGACGCCTACTGGCAGCAGGTCACCGAAGGAGTAATCATCGTCGTCGCCGTTATCATCGACATGCGTAAAAACGCGAAAAAAGACTAAGGCAGGAGCCGCATGAATAAACTGAAGATAGGGTCGGTCGGGCTGGGACGCCTGGGAATCCGCCATGCCGAAAACATCGCCGTAAAGCTGCAGCATGCGGAACTAACCGCCCTGTGCGATATCAACGAGAGCCTGCTCAACGCCACGGCAGACAGGCTGAACGTTCCCCGCCGGTACACCCGCTTCGAGGACCTGATCGCCGATGACGATCTGAACGCCGTCGTTATCGTATCTCCCTCGGCCCTCCATACCGGGCAGATTGAGGCCGCTCTGCAGGCCGGGAAGCATGTATTTTCGGAAAAGCCGCTGGGGGTTACCCTGGATGAATGCCGGCAGGCCGAGCGGGCGGTTGAAGCCCATCCTGACAAGGTCTTCATGCTGGGCTTTATGCGCCGCTTCGACGAATCCTACCGCTATGCCCATGACAAGGTAAAGGCTGGAGAGATCGGCCGGCCCGTGCTCTTCCGATCCTACAGCCAGGACCCGGAAAAATTCATCGACGGGGCAATCGCCTTCGCTCCCCACAGCGGCGGCCAGTTCCTGGATATGGCCGTTCATGACATCGATCTGGCCCGGTGGTTTCTTGATTCTGAACCCGAATCGGTCTATGCTGTCGGCGGATGCTATGCCCATCCGGAATTTGCCGAATCGCAGGACGGCGACAATGTTTCCTGCCTGATGAAATTCAGGAACGAGGCCATGGTGTTCCTCTTTGCCGGCCGGACCGCCCCTCACGGCTACAACGTGGAAACCGAGATTATCGGGACGAAAGGGATTCTGCGCATAGCCTCGGTACCGCAGAAGAATCTGGTGGAAATACTCGATTCGGGCGGGGTCAGAAAGGAGTGCAGCGAAAATTTCCTCGAACGGTTTTCAGAGTCCTACGTGAACGAGATGGAAGAGTTTGTCGACTGCATCCGTACGGGCAGAAAACCCGAGGTTACCGTGTATGACGGAACGAAAGTTTCAGAAATCGCCTATACCTGCAAAGAAGCCTTTGAAACAGGAGAGCTGATAAAACTATAACATGCAGAATAAACAGGTTACGATTAAAGACATTGCCAGAATAGCCGGAGTGAGCTTCTCCACGGTATCCCGCTGTCTCAACGACAGCCCGCTGGTGGCAGAATCGACCCGGAAGCGGATCCAGGGCATCGCGGATGAAATCGGGTTCGAATTCAATTCCAGCGCCCGCAGTCTCATCACCAGCCAATCCGGCACCATCGGCATTATCCTTCCCGAAAACTTTACCGTGGTGAATGTCAACGTCTACCACGGCATGCTGATGAACAACCTGCGCACCAGCCTGGAAAAGGCCGGCGTCGATTTAATCGTAACCTACGAGGAAAACCATTTTACCGGCAAGAACAACATATTTCAGCTGGTCAGCCGGAACAAGGTTGACGGCCTCATTCTGCTCGTCGAGAACCCGAACCTGCAGTCGCTGGAATTTCTCAATGCCAGACAGGTCCCCTATGTCTGTCTCCATTTCCCGCCCGAGAAGCACCTGGCCAACGCAGATGTAATCTACACCGACCATATCGCCGGCGGCAGGCTGGCCGCGGAACACCTGATCGAACGCGGATGCCGCAAGCTGGGCATGATCGCCGTAACGGGAACTCATCTCGAATTCAAGCTCCGTGAGCAGGGTTTCCGGGAAGCTGCGGAAGAGGCCGGCTGTGAGGTAGTCCGCTTCTGCAGCGATTCCAGTTTTGAATCTGCCAGGCTAATGGCGGAGAAGCATATCGCCCAGCTGAAGCAATGCGAGGGCATATTCGCCCTGAACGACCTGATGGCGATAGGTATCATGAAGACCCTGCAGCTTCACGGCACCCGTATACCCGAAGATGTGCTGCTCGTCGGGTATGACGACAGTGAATTCTCTCACTATGTCAGTCCGACCCTCTCGTCAATTCACCAGCCGAAGGAAGAACTGGCGGTACTCGCCTGCGAGCGTCTTTTTTATCAGATAGAGAAGGTAAAGAAGGGAATCCCAGTCTCCCGCAAAAAAATCAGCATCCAGCCGGACCTGGAAATTCGTGAATCCTCCACTCATCCACCCCGATCTGGCACCCAATCCAATTTCCGGTCTGACTCCCCGCCTGGCTCCCGGTCTGGCTCCCCGCCTGGCAGGCCACCTCAATCCACCCATTCAGGAGACAACCCATGATACAGGCACAGCAAGAACAATTCCCCTACGGCTATACCGCAATTACCGAACTGGACGGAAAGTACCGGGAAATGCTGCTCGATTTCGGCATCCTCCGCCTCAGAGAGGGCGAACGCTGGGAAAACAGCGATGAAAAGGAACGGGCCTTCCTGCTGATAAGCGGCACCGTACAGTTTTCCTGGGACGACAAACGAGCCTACGGCAGCCGGGTATCCTGCTTTGACGAAAATCCCGTGGTCCTCCACGTTCCAGCCGGCACTGCCGCAGCCATCACCGCCGAATCAGAATGCGAGCTGGCCGTGGAAAAAACGATAAACCCGAAAGCCTTTGCCCCGGCATTCTACAGCCAGAGCGATATCCGCAGCGACGTCTTCGGCAAAGGGACGCTGGGAGAAACCTCGATCAGGACCGTGAGAACCGTATTCGACGGAGAAATTGCTCCCGATTCAAACATGGTGCTCGGAGAAGTCATCAACCACCCGGGAAAATGGTCAAGCTATCCGCCGCATGATCATCCGCAGCCGGAAATCTATCATTACCGGTTCTTTCCGGAACAGGGATTCGGCATCTCACTCCTGGGAGAAAATCCACGCATAGTAAAGAACCGGTACTCCTCAATGATAGCGCCCGATACCACCCACTCCCAGGCCGCGGCTCCCGGCTATGCCATGTACTATATCTGGATGATCCCGCATTTGCCGGACGACCGCTGGCTGCCGACCACCCGATATTATGTGCAGGATCATGCCTGGCTGCTGGAAAAGGATGTTAAGATCTGGCCGGAGCGCCCTTTCTCAGAGGATATCACCTGATCCCCCGGCGCTCTTATACCACAGAAAAAGGATACGAACATGGATACCGTACGATTAACTATGGGACAAGCCCTGGTAAGATTCCTCGACAACCAGTATATCGAGGTTGATGGAAACGAAGAGAAATTTGTCGAGGGAGTTTTCGGCATTTTCGGCCACGGATGCGTTGTCGGGATCGGAGAAGCCCTGCAGGAGAACAATCATTCGCTGAAATTCTTCCAGGGCCATAACGAGCAGGGGATGGCGCATGCGGCGATAGGTTTTGCCAAGCAGCACAACCGACGTAAGATCATGGCCGTCACCTCCTCCATCGGTCCCGGTGCGCTGAATATGGTTACCGCGGCCGGCCTGGCATCGGTCAACAGAATCCCGGTTCTGCTGCTTCCCGGCGATGTCTTCGCCTGCCGCCAGCCGGACCCTGTCCTCCAGCAGATGGAACAGTTCAACGACTACACCATAACCAGCAACGACGCCTTCAAGGCCGTCTGCCGCTACTGGGACAGAATAACCCGGCCGGAACAGCTGATGACCGCGGCCATGAACGCAATCCGCGTCCTGGTCGACCCTGCCGAAACTGGAGCCGTCTGCCTCGCCCTCCCGCAGGACGTGCAGGCCGAAGCCTGGGACTATCCGCTCAGTTTTTTCAGGAAACGGATTCACCACAGCGAACGCCGCCAGTTGTCGCCTGCCGCAGTCGAGCGGGCCGCGACACTGTTCTCCGGAAAGAAACAGCCGATGGTGATTTGCGGAGGCGGCGTAAAGTACTCGGAAGCCGGCAAAGAACTGGCAGCTTTCTGCGAAAAGTTTTCCATTCCCTTCGGTGAAACCCAGGCTGGAAAAAGTGCGGTTACCTGGGACCATCCCATGAACCTGGGCGGGCTCGGCGTTACCGGAGGCCTTGCCGCCAACAGAATCGCTGCCGAAGCTGACCTCGTGATTGCCGTCGGCACCCGGCTCTCCGATTTCACCACCAGCAGCAAATGGGCCTTCAAGCGGGAGGATGCCCAAATCATCACCCTGAATGTCAACAGCTTCGATGCCCGTAAAATGGATGCGGAACCGTTTCTCTGCGATGCGAAGATCGGCCTCCGGCAGCTCGCCGAGGCTCTCGAACAGGCTGACTATGCCTCCGGCTGGGGCGAGAAGGTCGCGGCCGTTCGCAGCGAGTGGATTGCCGAGGCAGACCGCCTGTATGCCCTCGAACAGGATGCCTCCGGGTATTCGCAGCTGGGAGTGCTGGGAATGCTGAACGAAGAGCTGCTTGAACCGACCGATATCATCGTGGGGGCCTCCGGCAGCCTGCCGGGAGACCTGCAGCGGTTGTGGAGGGCAAGAGCCGAGCTCACCTATCATATGGAATACGGCTTCTCCTGCATGGGCTATGAAGTTTCCGGAGCTTTCGGCGCCAAGCTTGCCAGTCCGGAGCGTGAAGTATACGTAATGGCCGGTGACGGGAGCTTTGTCATGCTCCATTCCGAACTGCTCACCTCCATTCAGGAAGGGACAAAAATCACTGTGCTCCTGTTCGACAATAACGGCTTCGGCTGCATTGACAATCTGCAGCGCAGCCAGGGCATACCGAAATTCGGCTGCGAGCTGCGCTACCGGAATCCCGAAACGGGCCGGCTCGACGGCGGCGGCGCCAAGGTACCGGTAAGCTATGCAAAAATTGCCGAAGGCTACGGATGCCGGACCTGGACGGTTACCAACGCCGATGAGCTGAGGACGGCTGTGCGGGAAGCCCGCAAAAGTCCGGTATCGACCCTGATCGACATCAAGGTGGGCTTGATTCGATGTCCGACGGCTATGAGAGCTGGTGGCGCGTCGAACCCCGAGGTATCGGAAAAACCCGAAGTTGTCCGGCAAGCAGGAGATGGCCAGAGAGTCGTCAAAAGCCAGACAGTTCTAAAAAGCCCGACAGTTCTAAAAAACTGTCGGCGATTTCCAGAATTTTTTACAAATTGAGGCTCTTGCAAAAAGCAAGAGCGACGTATTGATTAAAAGTTTGCATTTCAAATAATTAATTATTATATAATTAATTATTTGAATATATAGGCAAACTCAAGCTATTCAAAAATGCGAAGCATTTTGAAATTGGATCAATTTACTACGGAGAAACATATGAACAGCAATCAGGTGCGATTGGGAATAGCCCCAATCGGGTGGACCAACGATGATCTGCCGGATCTAGGCAAAGAGAACACATTTGAGCAGTGCATCAGCGAGATGGCCCTGGCAGGGTTTACCGGCTCGGAGGTCGGCAACAAATATCCGAAAGACCCCGCGGTGCTTAAGGAGTATCTCGCTGTCAGGGGGCTGACCATCTGCAATCAGTGGTTCAGTTCCTTTCTGGTCTCAAAGCCCCTACGTGAAGTGGAGGCTGAATTCAGGGCTCAGCTGGCGTTTCTCAAGGCTCTCGGAGCCGATGTTATCGGCCCATCAGAACAGACGCGCTCCAGCCAGGGGGCCGATGTTCCGGTTTTTTCCGGCAAGGCGGTCTTCAGCCGGGAGGAGTTCAAGCTCCTGACCGGCGGAATGAACCATCTGGGGCGGATTGCCGCCGATGAGGGGCTGAAGCTCTGCTACCATCATCATATGGGAACGGGCGTACAGACCATGGAAGAGACCGACCGGTTTCTCGATGCAACTGATCCGGATTATGTCCACCTGCTCTACGATTCCGGCCATTTCCAGTTTGCCGGCGAGGATCCGGCAGCCGCGCTCAAACGGTACCTTCCCCGGGTGGGCCATGTGCACCTCAAGGATATCCGGAAAGATGTTTATGCGGTGGTTACCGGGCAGGACCTGCCGTTCCTCGATGCCGTGAGGATGGGAGTCTTCACCGTGCCGGGCGACGGGTATATTGATTTTCCCTCGATTTTTACCATTCTCGAGCAGGGATCGTATACCGGCTGGATGGTAGTTGAGGCAGAGCAGGATCCGGCCAAGGCCAATCCTTTTGTATATGCGCTTAAAGCCCGGAAGTATATCCGTGAGCAGACAGGAATTTGAAGTAAGGAAGCTGAAGTGAGGAGCATAGCGTGAAAGAGTTTACGGTAGGAATAATCGGGGCCGGCAGAATCGGCAAAGTGCATGCGGAGAGTCTCACGAAATATGTGAGCAACGTGAGAATCAAGGGTATTGCTGATCCGTTCATGAATGACGGATTACGGGAATGGGCGATTTCGATGGGGATCGAAACGGCTTCGACGAATTATCAGGATATCATCAGGGATCCGGAAATCGAGGCGGTCCTGATCTGCTCTCCTACCGAGACCCACTCGGACTATATTCAGGAGGCCGCCCGGGCTGGAAAACACATCTTCTGTGAAAAACCCATCGATACCGATATCGAAAAGATCAAGGAGACGATCGAAGTTGTCGAGCAGAGCGGAGTCAAATTCCAGATCGGCTTCAACCGCCGCTTCGACCATAACTTCCGGTCGGTTCGTGATGCTGTCGCGGCAGGAAGGATAGGCGAACAGCATATTATCAGAATCACCTCCCGCGACCCTTCCCCTCCGGGTATTGACTATATCAAGGTATCCGGCGGAATGTTCATAGATATGACGATTCACGACTTCGATATGCTGCGGTTTGTATCGGGCAGCGAGGTCGAAGAGGTGTATGCGGTGGGAACTTCCCTTGTAAATCCCGAAATCGGTCTGGCAGGCGATGTCGATACGGCGGTCATAACGCTGAAGCTGGCCTCAAAAGCCATCGCGGTTATCGACAACTCACGGCAGGCGGTGTATGGATACGACCAGCGGATCGAGGTCTTCGGAAGCAAGGGTTCGATTGAAACCGGCAACGACCTGCCGTCTACGGCAGTCATCAGCTCCGCCGAGGGCGTAACGGCAGAAAAACCGCTCCACTTTTTTCTGGAACGGTACATGGCTGCCTATTCCCGGGAGATGGTCGAGTTTATCGATGCCGTCCGTAACGATACCGATACCCCGGCCGGCCTCACTGACGCTCTGCGGCCAGTTCAGATCGCAAAAGCCGCCCTGGCATCACTGCTGAGCGGCAAACCGGAGAAAGTTATCTATTGATGGGCACGCCCGGGTCGCTGAATACGCCCGGGTTCATCGATGCACCCTGGTTCGATGGTGCGCCCGGGTCATTGGTGCACCAACTGCTGAATACGCCCGGGTTCGATGGTGCGCCCGGGCAGCAGTCTGCTACAACTTCCAGGAGTCGTAGCAGACCAGTTCGCTCAACGGTTTTCGCCGCTTTTCCACTGGTGAAGGATCGGTCGGATAACCGGTCGGCAGCAGCTCGAATACTTCAACATCATCGGGAATTCCCAGAAGCTCCTTCACCGGCGCCTGACGGAATCCGCCGATCCAGCAGGTTCCCAGCCCCTCCTCTACCGCAGCCAGAGTCATATGGTCGATCGCAATTGCACAGTCAACCGCATACCGGGCATGTCCGCAGCTCATAACCGCCTTGTCAGTAACCGCACAGACCACAAAGAGCAGCGGGGCCTCAGCGACAAAGCCGTACCCATTGGTTGACTGTTCGGTAATTTTCCGAATCATAGCTCGATCGGTAACCACAACAAACCGCCATTCCTGAACATTGCGTGCCGAAGGCGCAAGTCGGGCAGCCTCCAGAATCCGATCAATCTTATCCTGCTCCACCGCAGTTTCCCGAAAAGAACGAACGCTCTTCCTCAACCGGATCGCTTCCTGTACCTGCATAGAACCCTCCCTTACTTTTTATGCATTGTTTAAAAAACTTTTCTCACATTATGTCTCTTTCACCTGTTCGTTAATGAACACCTGGTAGGCTAGAATTGTTCCCTCAATCTCCGCCCTCTTGACCTCTCCCCGCCCGACCCAGTCGAGCCCTTCTCATTCATGCAGAGACCGCTGCCTGTTCTTGACCGTCCTTGAGGGAAAATGTGTCCATGAAGAGCATGCAATTTTTTGAGATGTGCTGAAGACTGATTCAAAGGTGTCATCAAGAATTTGCTGATATATATCCATGACCAAAACTATAGAGAAATTTCCGCAAATGGGAAGGGCTTTCAACCGCTTTCAGAGCCTTGGCTCGATAAGGCTCTGACTTTAGCAAATTGACGGCAGAACGCCGCTTGCAGAACGCCGCTTTGCAGAACGTCAGCTTTGCAGAACGTCATTTATTTTAGCTGAGGCCGCATTGCAGAACGCCGCTTATTTTAGCTGAGCGCCGCATTGCAGAACGCAGGTGAAAAGGACTGCTATTTTCATCCCCGCACGCTCCCCGCCATTCTGCAGGTCTCCAGAATATAGAATGGCAAAGACCACTGCGCAGCCTGATGCTGTGATAAGGCTTCGTCGTACCATAGCGAATACCTGGTCTGTTTTATCAGCAGCAAGCTCCTATAATCATCATCGAGTTAACACTACAGCCTGGCTTTTCTGGTGCCAAAGGAGTTGCAAATGTATACTAGATTGGTATCCATAGAAAGAAACTAGTATCATAAATACATAAAATTCGCATTAAAGGAAAAATATGTTATACTAAATAGATCTAGCAAAGGGGGCAGGTGGTGCTACGATATTATCATGCCACTAATCAAGAAGAACGTAAGAGCTGGAATCTATCATTGGAAAAAGGGAATACAACGGCAAGGAAATACAAATTTGCAGATATTGATTCTTTGATGAAAGCGGTGAGAGAAAACCATGGAAGTTATTCATGTTGCGGCACACCTTGGATAACATCACGGACGATAGAGCACTTGAAAGAACGATTGTAATTGCGGACTGCTGTTAGTCTGAAAGAAAGGAGCGAAACACCACTGAGAGAAATAAAATTTGACGGGAGTGTTTGAAGCGATATCATATCGCTTGCCTGTTCTGATCCTCTGAGGGAAGAGTAAGATGGACAGTCCGATTTGCCAGCAGACAAAGCGGTTGAGTTAGAATATGCTCCAACTGTTTCGCATATGAGCGTGCAAAGAATTCTAAAAAACAACTTAAGCCTCACTTGAGTAGGTACTGGAAAATACCTGAGGGAAGTGCACAGTTCGTAGCCGCAATGGAACAGGTTCTGATGCATGAACTTCCCATGCTCTGATTATCCGTTATTCAGGGCGGACGAGTCACTGGTCCAACTTACAGGAAGCCAGAGAACCTATACCTGAACTGGGGAGAAACAAGACGGATTGATCGATTTAGTCATGTGAGAAATGGCGGGCTTCGCTTTTTGTCAGCGCTGAACCATTACGGGTTCCATAAAGGATCGTTGCAACAGAACGCAGAACAAAACAGGATTGGCTCCAACAGATGAAAATATGCTGGATAATGATTATCCTAATGCGAAAAAAGTTCGTTTGGTATTAGATAACTTTGGCCACGCATACTATTTCATCATTTTATGAAGCCTTTGAACCTGAAGAAGCTCATCGTCTGGCAAATCGGTTAGAGCTTGTTTTCTGCCACCAAAGCATGGCCTTAAGTTAAATATAGCTGAAATTGAATTCAGCGCCCTTAAGGGACAGTGCTTGAATAGAAGAATTCTACAATGGAGTTGCTTCAGAAAAGAACTTGGTCATGTGGGAATTTGATAGAAATAATACTGCCAAGCATATTTCCCGGCAGTTCAAAACTGGGGATGCGGGCGACAAAGCTGAAAAGGCTTTATCCGAAAATATAAATGTTACATTATACTAGCGTTCATTAAGTTCCTCTCAGGAGTAATGACCACCGGCTTCGCAGACTGAAGAAAGATCATCCATCAGCATTTCGTATTCATCACCCTCTCTATCCTGCTCGAGCCAGGCTTCCAGCCAGAATCTGAACAGCTCATTGAGACTCCGATGCTCCTTTACTGCTCTTTTCCTCACCTTTCCCTACAGAGAAGATACATCATCCACACTGAAGGTTATATTTTTTCATTGACTTCTCCACGAATCCAGTGACACAAATTTTGTGCAGAATTCAAGAAAAAGCTAACTTCTATTATTCCATTATGACAACCGTATGAAAGCTTTTTATTTGGTCAGGACGGGCTTCGGGCAGGCATCCCTGGCAGTCCTTTGTTTCGAAATTTCTCTGAATCTCAAGATAAGAAAGAGGAAATTTCGATTTCCAGCGCAGAGGGAAATTCTCGGATTTACCGAAATCCACCTACCGCTTCGAGCGCCCGCCGGGCGCTTTATCAAGGACGACTTTAAGAAACCTAATAGAGTATCGATTTATTCTGATGATTCGCAATCAGCCAACCTGCTGTGTGTGTTAGAATGTGCACGCTCGTTAAAACCATAACAACGCAATCGCTGTCCCCGGCAAAATTCAGCCCGCTCCTGCTCGTGGGACTCTTGTGTTTTTAACCCGGATAGGGGCTGTAAGTGCCTGAATTAATTTGACCCTGGCCACCTGCTACTATTATAAACAGCGTCCTTTCTAGTTGTTAAAATCACAGGGCACTCAGCGCTTAAAAGGATTTCGCGTGGGGATTGACAAAAACGCCGTGTATGAGTTGTTTTTTAGTGGTTTCTTACAAATCTCAGCAATTTGCCCTGAGTCCACGGATCGGACCGGAAATGAAAGGACGTAGAAAACTAGAACTGCACCATTGCAGAACCGGATCTGTTCGCACTCTATGAATTATAGCCAGCCGGGAAGGCCAGAACTCTAGCATGAGTCTCGTACCTTCCTCGGAAGGACTCCCGAAAATCATCTTCCACAGGATTCATAGCTGTGATTTGCAATAACTGCTTCATCCTTCTTCTGAGCTTTCTTTCTACCATTTTGGGTCGCCACCGCTTGGCAAGATTCATCACGAGCTTCTCAGAAGGGAGCGGTTCTGCATGGCATTCCTTTCTGGCAGTGCACCGGTCCTCCATGTAAGCGGTATCAAGGAGAAATGGAACAGCTCGACCTTCCAATGGCCGCGTGCGATTTGCATGAATTGAGATCTGTAGGATCGATTGTGCGCCCAAGATATAACATAAGCTCCCGTGATACTTCATCATGCTCATGATCTCTCCGGTTTCCTTGTCGGTCACATCCTTGCTACGATCCGCCTCACCCGCATGCCGATTGTCTTGACTATTCTGATTTATGGAACTTGGAGGCGATACATCCTCCGAGCAGTAGCCTTTCCTTGTTTCTGACCCTTCCGTGGTCCCCGCCAAAGGTCCTCAGAGATAGGCTGTCATCGAAATTCGGGTCCCCGTAATTCTCCAGGCATTCCCTTGATATCCCGTCAGAGTGACGGCTGGTTCAGCTTCACGGGAAGGACGTACACCCCGCCTTTTGAAACGATCTTATCGGCGATCTCGTACTGAGCTCCTATGGCATCTATGGTGACTATCGAATCATTGAGATCGAGCCATTTGAGAAACTCCGGACTGTCGATATCCGTTATTCTTCGCATCAATCTTCATCTGGTCAATAGCACGCTTCCTTCTCCATGAGGAAGCATTCAGGATGTAGGGCATTGCATTATGAGAGTGCGCCTCGCAGGCGGCTCCTCCTGATGGCTGGTTGTCTATCGATACGTGCTTGCCTTGCGAGCTCGTGACTGGGTCAGCCATTCCACAAGGCAATTAAGTGAAGTGCTCAGTCTATAGTCGCGAAGGTTGTGAGAAACAGTCGTGCGACGGTATCTTCTCCAATGCAGAGCAGCTCTTCGAAAGATAGCAGGTGGTATTCCAGTTCCAGGTATACATATTCACGAAATCGGTGAATCCTCAGGGTCCAGGTCGCCAGAATGAGTATGTCATCGTAAGCCGTATCGCTTGCCCCGCTTATCACGTGGTCGGGAATGCGTGAGAAGGCCTGCCTCGGCTGATCCCCATCTCCTCAAAGTCCCGCTTTTTTACTTCTTTCCGTTGCTTCTTCACTGAACTTCCCAGCAGCAGTTCCACTCCCTGCCTTCTTCAAGATTTGCTTCGCACTCTCTCCGATCTCCGTCATGACCAGCCGACCGTCGATTTCGACAAGCCGTATCCTTCAGCGGCGCAAGATGCTCGAATGAAACCCCATAAGCCTTCTTCCAGCTTTTTTCCGCAGAGATGGTAAAGCCATCAAACCTTCGCACCATGAGTCCCGGCTCCGGTAGAGGTATGATTCATCCGATTCATCGACGAGATGAGGCACCCGGCGACGGTGATCGCCTGTCCTCCGGACCGAGGTCCTTCATGAACGAGGGCGGAGTAAGCGACTGCAGGGCATAGGAGAAACCATACTCCCCATATCCTGATACCGCTGGACTTTCTGTTCATGGTGACTGCTCCACTACCCTTGCGGTGATGGCCCCTGATGTAGGTCTGACAGGCTGCGGGTTTTTCTTTCCCGGGACCCGCTTCGAGTGAATCTCGTGTACAGCGAGTAGTTGCCTTTCCTGTCGGTCTTGATGACAGTCCTTTTCTTCTGGCGCTCGGCCCATTCCGGAAACCTTCCCATGAGTTGCCTTCCTTCACAAATATATGATACCTTAATACTCATATACTTTTGGTTATTAAAAATACCTGAACTGAAACCTTCTGTAATCACTTATTAGTCGCTTTTTACTTTTATGTAATGCTGCGAGAAATTCCTTGAGGTATTATCAACTTCTCTGTGCCTGAATAATTCTTACCAAACGATAAGAGTTATGGGTATACACTCTGATGAGCAAAGACAAAAAAACAGCAAACCTGTCAGGTCGCCTTGCTACCCGGCGGGCGCTCAGAAGCGGTGGAAATCCGGTTAAGTCCGGCTCAATATACACATGTCGCACGAGTAGCCGGAAGGAAGCAAATAAGGTTTTGCAGGGTAAGGAGCTGCTGAGAGGGTCACGAAAACCTTAAGCCTGGCTCAAAACACACGAGTCACACGAGTAGGAGGGGGCGGAATTTTGCAAGGGACAGGGGCAAATAAACTATATCTTAGAACGCGAACACGTCATACACGGTAAACTAGCGCTGATCGAGGGAGAGTGCATCATGGGATCGGTCAGCCAGGTGACACGTTGGAGCCGACTCAGCGATTTTTCAGGCCTGGATGCAGATTACTATTGAGCAAGGACTTACTGACTGTAAAATTTACTCGTGTGTGATATGTGGCAGTTAGAAGCTTAAGACAGCCTAAGTGGATACGCTTAGTGGAATGTGGAAATCCGATTTCATTGAAACTGATTTCCTCCCTTTGGGCTCAAGGCAAAGGCATCATAGAGCTGGGTGTAGAATTCCAACACCCAGACGGGAAGGGTGATAGAGGTAACAGCCTTTGGACAACAGTCTCGGGATGCGTACCTGATCATTGAGTAGGCATAGCGTCAAAGACTTTATGAATGCGGAAGATGCTGATGATCAGGGCGGTAATATTTCCAGTTCTTCCCATGCCGGCTGAATGTTCCTTCAGTTTTGTTAAAGAGCGACAGATCAACCCTGACAAAAACCTTGCAGTCAGGGGTAGCGTGATTCAAAGCAGTAATTTTCTTTGTGGTTCTTAAGCAAATTATCGTTTTATTTGGAGACTGGCCAAAACTGTCAAAAGAATTATGCCCGGTCTCTTTTCTCCTTTCTTAAAACTACCAAGAATTTTAATACGGGCATTTCTCTCATTTCAAGTCCTTTTTTTGCGGGATTCTACAGGGGGCTTCGTGCCCCTCTCAGCAGTTCCCTACCTGGTAATGACTAATTTGCCCTCCTGCTATCGTGGAATCCTAAAGTCATCCGAGAGACAGCCGATATTTCGTCCGATCCGCAGCTTTTTGGACGCTTGCTGGGCGTTTACGTCAGGCTGACTTTGCAAAAGTCCCTCGATAAAAGTCCCCTGAATGCTATTTTTTCAACGTTCAGTCAGGGTTTGAAAGCTCATTTTCTTCGTATGAAATTATTTATGGTTGTTTCATGCGGCTGTCCCACAACTTCCATAACCCGAACTCGGCGGGCGAACCTGAACCCGGCGGGCGAACCTGAACTCCGGCGGGCGAACCTGAACCCGGCGGGCGAACCTGAACTCGGCGGGCGAACCTGAACCTCGGCGGGCGAACCTGAACTCGGCGGGCGAACCTGAACCTGGCGGGCGAACCTGAACTCGGCGGGCGAACCTGAACCCGGCGGGGCGAACCTGAACCTCCGGCGGGCGAACCCGAACTCGGCGGGCGGTGAACCCGAACCCGGCGTGGGCGAACCCGGAACTCGGCGGCGAACCTGAACTCGGCGGGCGTGAACCTGAACTCGGCGGGCAAACCCAACCTGGCTATCGGAAACTGGTTATCATTTTCTCGGGAAGCCAGGTGACAATCTGCGGAAAGAGCACCAGCAGTACCAGAACTACCGCGACAATACCCACAAAGGGAAGAACCCCGCGGATAATATCCCCCATAGTCAGTCCGAGCTCCTTCGGGGCAGCCCCCTTGAGCACGAAAATCGACATCGCCATAGGCGGGGTCATAAATGCCATCTGCAGGTTCACAACCACCATCATGCCGGCCCACAGGGGATCGAATCCCAGCTTGGCGAAGATAATTGAGAAAATGGGAACCACAATGAAGACAATTCCGATCCACTCGATAAACATGCCCAGAGCAAAGACGGTAACCATTACCACGGCAAACGATGCCCACCGGCCCCCGGGAACCGAAAGAATCATATTGGCTACCACATCACCTGCCCCGGCATTCATAAAAATACCGACGAAGGCATACGACATGGCGGCAATCATCACCACAAAGGCACTGACTTTCAGGGTCTCCAGTGCCGCCGTCCGAAGCATCTTGAAATTGAACTTCCGGTAGACAATCGCCAGCAGAATAGCAGCGCTGCAGCCTACTGCCGCTGCCTCTGTGGGAGGTGCTATACCGGCAAAAATAGTCCCGATAACGGCAGCAATGAGGAGTACCGGCGGCAGCATTGCCTTGAGCAGGCGCCCAAGCTTTGCCAGGGTAAAGGGGGTCATCTGATCGCTGGGAATAGGGGGACCGAGCTTGGGGTTTATCATGGTCCTCACGATTATATAGAGAATATAGAGTGTTGATAGAAGCAGCCCGGGGAACACAGCCCCCAGAAACATCTGCCCGATCGATAATCCCGCCTGGGGTGCATAGACTATCAGCATAATGCTCGGCGGTATCAGAATACCCAGGGTACCCGAAGCGACAATAACACCCGAGGCAATTCCCTTGTCATAACCGCGGTTAAGCATCGGCCCGAGAGCCATCAAGGTGAGTATGGTTACCGAAGCCGCAATGACCCCGAGGCAGGCAGCAAGAATAGTTCCGAAGATTACGGTAACAATGGCCAGCCCGCCCCGCACTCTGCCCAACGCATCGTAGAGACTGTCGTACAGATCGTTGGTTATTCCGGATTGCTGCAGGATTACCCCCATAAAGGTGAACAGCGGGACCGCCAGGTAGGGGTAGTTCAGCGAAAGATCATAAAACCTTGTGAAGAGAATGTGAAATGTTGTGTTAGGGCCGAATACCATAGTCCCGACAATCAAGGCAACACTGCCGATAACAAAGGCTATGGGAAAGCCAGTCAATACCAGCCCGAAGACGCCTCCCAGCATGAGGAAGGCTATGAGTTCAGGATTAATGTTCATCAATTGCGGCACCTCTCACGATAAAGTAGATATCCCTGACCAGCTGTGCCAGGCCCTGCAGGAGCAGGAGAAAAAAGCCCAGGGTCACCAGGGTCCGGTACGGTCCCGCGGGAGGGTACCAGAAGCTGGTGAACATGACTTCATTAATTTTCCAGGCCTTGATGGCCCATTTTGCGGAAAACCAGAGCATGACCGTTACAAGGGGGAAGAACAGGATAAGTGAGGCGACTGCATTGATGCTTGCCTGAGCTCTCGGCTTCAGTCTGCTGTATATCAGGTCAACCCGGGTGTGGGCATTATGGAGGTAGTCATAAGATGCCCCCAGCATATAGAGGGCACCTCCCGCCATACTCAGTGAATCGTAGGACCAGATGGTCGGAGCTCCGAACAGGTGTCTGGAGATCGTTTCAAATGTTCCTATAAAAACCAGGGCAAGGGCAAACCATTTACCTATTGAGCCGGAAAACTCACTCAATGTGTCAATGCCTTTTAACAGTTTCCGTACGACGGCCATGCTTTTCTCCTGTTTTCAGCTGTTATTTCATGGAATTATAGGAAATTCCGAATTCCCTCATGGAATTGTAGATTTCGCCGAATATCGGATCTTCCGATGCCGATTTTTCCGAGTAGAACTTGTCTGCTTCAGCTGTGATTGCAGCATCGATATCGGCAGGTACTTTGCGTACTTCGTTTCCGGCTTTCTTGAAGTTCTCGAGGGCGGTAATTGACTTTACTATCAGGTCTTCGTGCTGGAGCTGGGTGTAGTTGGAGATAACATTTTTGACAATTGCCTGAAGGTCTGCCGGCAGCGCATTGAAGGCTTCTTTGTTAACAAAAAAGACCTGGGGATCGCTGGGTGCTCTGGAAGGGGAAAGATAGACATAATGGGCAACTTCATTGAAGTGCATATCCCAGTTGGATGCCAGGGTGGAATACTCGAATGCATCGATGGTTCCTCTCTGCATAGCCTCGTATACTTCGCCTCCGGGAATAATAACTGTTGCCGCTCCAAGCCTTTTGAGGATCTCTCCGCCGTCTCCCATACATCTGGCCTTCAGTCCCTGGATGTCATCCATCGAGTTCAGCTCGACTTTTGAGTGAAAGAACACCTCTTCGGGAAGGGGGGACAGGGCGCCGGGAAAGGTCATGACGTTGTAGCCTTCCATCATCTTGTTCATGAGGTCGGCTCCGCCGCCAAAATCGAACCATGAGCGCAGGGCTTCTCCGGGGAGCGCTCCTGGACGTGAGCTGATGAGTCCGGCTGCCGGCCATTTGTCCAGATTGTACATCGGGCAGGTGTAGCCCATCTGCAGGACGTTTTCATGGATTGCATCGAGTTCCTTATAGGCGGGGACGATGGATCCGCCGACAAACGGCTTTACTTCAAGTCTTCCGCCGGTGGCTTCGGTTATGGCACGACACACCATGTCGTGATAGATCTGGGAAGGGTCTGATGCCGGTCCGTGGCCTGATGATTTCCAGACGATCTTTTCTACGGGTGCGGCAGCGGCTGCCTGCGGGGCTTCGGTGCTCCCAGACTGGCTGCAGGCGGTAAATGCGATGGCGAAAACTGCCAGTGCAGCGGTCAGCAGCAGTAGTGTTCTCTTTTTCATTAGATAACTCCTTTGTGGAAAAATATTTTCTAAGGCTGGTCC
>JAGYPA010000200.1 GCA_018399255.1 Spirochaetales bacterium
CAGGCGGAAAAGAGAAATAAGATCGCCTTGCTCTATCTTGCCGCTTTCATCAGCATAGCAGCGGGGATTATCCTGAACGTTTTCGAGGGCATGGTATTTACAAATCAGCAAGACCATACGCTGTTTCTGCTTTTCCTGATGCCCTGCTTCGAAGAGACCTCTGAACTCCTGGTTATGGTCTTCTTTTCATGTGCCAACCTGGAGATAATTCAGGAGTCCTTCAGGCGCAAAAATCTGCTATAAGAACATTTGTGTCAGCGATTTTTTCCCGAATATTTTGCTGCAGGAGATACTGCTGCTCTGTTCGTATATTGCTGTATACTGCTGTATATTGCTGATCATTTTAAAAAAGGATTACCTGAAGTTTATGAATAAAACTGATTTTGACTGCTGCATCATTATTTCAAACTATTTATGGAACGGAAAAAGCAAGGACCAAGGGCACAGTATCCACTATCTTGCCCATGAAATGGCTTTCAACCTGCACAAACCGGTCTTCTTTGTCAACCTGATTTCCTATCACATGCTGTCAGGCAATTTGTCAATTGCAAAAGGCTTCCCTCCCGGCACCTATGCGGCAAAAGATTTTCCGTTAACGTTGATTAACGACTGGGGTCCGGACTGGAGAGATGCCGCCCATACTGGAAAGAACCAGCCAGTCAAGCGCGTTTTGAAGAAAATCCTCCGGGCTGTCCATAAGGCTGATTTCACGGATCCTCTGCTGATCTTCGCCGAACCGACTACCCTCCCCCTGGTACAATATCTAAAGGAGAAGTTTTTGCTGCAAGCATCTACGCGGGGTGAACAGCTGAGCAGCAGGACATTCCCGGTAATCTGGTTCAGCAGCGACAATTTTCCTGAAGGAGATCCCGAACGGGCTGCAACCATACGCAAAGCTATTGAAGAGATTGGCCAGACTGCTGACGCAATTTGCACAGTTTCGCCTACACTTGAAAAATTATACCAGCCGCTGCTGCCCACTCTTCTGCTGAGAAATGCAGCCGACAGGAAATTCTTTCAGAGAGTAAAGATGGCCATGGCCAAGTCGGGTAAAGACCCGCTGGGACAAGGAATCAAGAGAAAGCGAATAGTATATATCGGAATGATCAACCAGAGAATTGATTATCCAGCCTTCGAAAAAGCGATCCGGGAACATCCTGATTTTTCCTTCATATTTATCGGTGAAGAAAGAATTAAACCGGGGGATGATTTTTACGATACTTATCTAAGCATACAAGAGGCAGAAAATACCTTTTTTACCGGGTTCAAAAACCGACAGGAAGTTGCAGAAATTTTCTCTGTCTGCGATATCGGTATAATCCCCTATGCCCTGACCCCATTCAATCTCTCCTGCGGCCCGCTGAAGCTCTATGAATATGCGGCTGCCGATCTCCCGACCATTTCCACAACCCTTCCCGCTGTGGAACATAGTCGGTCTTATGCTTTTCTGGTGGATGATGGTGATTTTTCCGGTGCCATCGACAAGGTCGCAGCAAATTATGATACCTTCAAAGAGCGGATTATTGAATTCAGCAAGGAAAACACTTACAGTGCCCGCGTAGAGACCCTCTTTAGTTATGTAAAAGATATTATCGGCTCTTAGGGGGCAGGGGGCAGTGATCAGGCGGCAATTTTTGATCAAATTGTGCAAAGCAGCTTATTGGTGGATCAATTTGGTCATCCGGATTGCCCAAGCTTGAAATTTATCCATGTATTTCCTTGATCCATCTTCACAATATCCATTCTTTAGATAAAAGGAAATTCCTGAGGCATTCTTTTCCAATACCCAAAGCACCATCTCAGGGATGTTTGTTCCGTCACTCTCTCGGGCTTTTGCGATTGATTCAGCATGGGTGTTAAGCTTCGTGCCAATGCCTTGATACATAAAAGCTGGATCGACATAGAGAAGGGCGATTTCAAGGACCCCCTTTTTATCTTCATCGCGACAGTCGGCCAGAATCGAGAAGCCCTTAACCAGACCATCTTCATCGGAAACATAGATTTTTCCCTTGCCTGATTCTATTCCTCTGGTTATTCCAGCGGCGGTTTTTTCAACGGATAGATCCCTGAACAAAA
>JAGYPA010000201.1 GCA_018399255.1 Spirochaetales bacterium
TTATCAGAGCAGAAGATTTTGAGTATACGGTCTATCTCAAAGGTAGGAACCAGAAAAACTTTTAAGCTGTTTCCAAGCCCGCTAAGGAATTGTGCATAAATAAACTATGCGAATGTCTCTGAAGGAGAAATACAGTAATTCCATTCTCCGTGAAAATCATTTCTTACAATATTAATCCTTTCAAGTTCATCCACTGAAACCTTTATCCCTGTTTCATAGATGTTCTTATCAAGACCGCATTTCACCTTCAACCCTGATTCAGTTGTTGTTGATTCAATCAGACTTATTATCACCAATAGGGTTTCAAGAGGCCTTCCTCTCCAATTCTTAGAGATGTAGCTGAACAACCGATGTTCGATTTTATTCCACTTGGAAGTCCCCGGAGGGAAATGGGAAACATAGATCTGCAGACCCGTTTCATTCGCCAGTTCTTGAAGCTCAGTCTTCCAGAGCCTGTTCCTGCTCCCGTTACTCCCTCCACCATCTGCGGTGATGTACAGCGTTGATGCCGATGGATATCGGGACAGTCCCATTTCCCCCCACCATTCCCTGATGGAATTTACTGCAAACCTTGCAGTGTCGGAGCTGATTCCAAGATTGATGAACCCTTCATTCCTAGCCAGGTCATATACCCCATACGGTGCGACCTTCCCAAGTTCGGGAAGAGGAAAATCATGGTCAAGGACTTGTACCGGTTGCCCGGATTTGGCATACTCAGAACCCTGGTTCTTGAAATTACCCACCAGCTCTTTCTTTTTACAGTCAATAGAGATCACAGGAATCCCCTCGGCCATAAATCCTTTAGCCAGCTCGTTTATATGCCTGAATTGGCCATCCCTGTCAGGATGGGGCTTACCGACTTGGAGCATCTTCTGGTTCAATTGCAGGCTGTATCCAAGGTCGGAAAGCATCTGCCGGACCTTGGAGAATGATATGCTAAAGCCCTTTTCTTCAAGTGCACCACTCAGATTCCTCAAACTTTTGGTCGTCCATAGGAGTGGAGTTTCAGGATTCCCGAAGCTGCTTTCCGAAACCAGGCTTTCCAATGCTTTCGTTATCCCCGGTTGTGTTTCCTCGATGGATTTGCGTCCTCCACCTTCTTTGCGAATTCTGTCAGAGGTGGTTCCCCGCTTAGATTCCCCTATTTCCTTGATCCCGGCAGCAATGGTATTGCGGGAAACACCTAGTACCTGACTGATTTGGGTTATACCCCCCCGACCGAGGCTCTCAGCCTCTGCTGCCAGATATTTACGCTTTTGGTTCTCATTAAGTATGGGAACTATTGTTTGTATTCGTTTTGTTGTTTTTTCATCAAGCATGTCCCATTCTATCACGGAGTCCTAAATTTATCAATATTGCTTATATTATTTATGCACAGTTTTTAAGTTCCTGTATAAACTGCTCACCGACTGATTTTGCTCTGCCATAGGCTGAGATAGGGTTTACTGTATCAGTTTCGAGGTAACCGCTTTTTTTTTCCATCAAACACATAATCTGTTGAGATGTGAATGAGTGATTTTTTATTAGGCCCATGCCTATTTCCGGTCTTCATTGTTCCGGGATTTATAGAGGTTAAACAAGAAAATATGAGTTTTCATGATAACTGGTAATTCTTCTTCAGGCTGTTAGGATAGCTTTGAATCGTTTAAATTCCCCTGCCTAGATCGAATAAAAATCTGTGTATTATGAGCAAAGAGAGCCAGGCTCTTTGGGGCCAAGCCAACAAACTACCATCAATTTAGATACCTAAAATGCCGATTTTTCAGAAATCCTGTGGACTCTGTATATTTGGTGCCTAGCCCCGGTATAATGAGGAGTAGTTACACCGTAATCTCCGTTTTTTGCCATTGACACAGTAATATCCACTGCCTGCAGCGCCTGCTCGCTACTGATCCTGTCAAAAGTTATGTGGGTTATGTGTTTCAAGTGCCAGGCTCCACTGCGAACCCTTCCCAACTCGAAAGATTTACAAGTATTTACCTTGCAATTAATTACTACACCTCATTGGGGTACACTCCGTGTACCCTTTGAGTTTTGTGGGTTATGTGGTTGCGGTGCCTGGTTCAATTCTTTTT
>JAGYPA010000202.1 GCA_018399255.1 Spirochaetales bacterium
GTAATTCTGTTGCCGAAAACGGCTCCGGGCCGAAAGCGGTAAGGCGAGGGAGAATGCTTTTTCTACAAAAATGTAGTTGTGTTACCGAAAACGGCTCCGGGCCGAAATCGGTAATGGGGGGACGGTTTTGTAGCGGCGGGAGGGAGGCATGATTTTACTATGGGCGGTGGGACGAGGGGCGCCGTGCGGACGATGTGATAAAGGGGGAAGGAGACTCCTTTTCTACAAAAATGTAGTTGTATTACCGAAAACGGCTACGGGCCGAAAGCGGTAATGGGGGGACGGTTTTGTAACGGCGGGAGGGGGCGTGACTTTACTATGGGCGGTGGGACGAGGGGCATCGTGCGGACCACGTGTCGGGAATGGAATCCCGACCTACGGGGTTTTGCAGAGCTGTAAGCCAATTGCCGGCGGTGCAGAGGGAGGCGTTTACGCCCTATGGGCGTTTTCATGAAGGCCAGAGCAAATTTTTCTACAAAAATGTAATTTCGTTACCGAAAACGGCTACGGGCCGAAAGCGGTAAACCTACGGGCGGTGCGTAACTGGAACAACCTGCGGACCATGTGTCGGGGATGGAAACCCGACCTACGGGATATTATTTCATTACCCGGCATGTCCGGTACCGGGTTGGCATTGTGGGGGCCACGGTGTCGAAAATGGAATCCCGGCCTATGGCCTTTTGCAGAGCTGTAAGCCGATTGCCGGCGGTGGAGGGTGGTATCCACCCTACGGGCATCTATGGGATGGTGCGAGAAAAACTGGATTTCGGATCGGGGTCTGGAGAACGAAACCTTTGGATGACAGGATTCTTGTCATCAAAAAAGCCACTCCAGACTGTAAAGGCCAAAGTGGCTTGTAACAAATCGGGACGATAATTGAAGCTAGTTGTCTGTATATTCGTTTAAATATCTAGTAAATTCATCAATCGTAGAACATTTATATGTCAACTCAAACAGCTTATCCAATATGTCAACTGATTGAATGCTTTTGATCTTCTCTATGATATGAGGCTTTACAAGGTCATACTTCAACATTAACGACTTGATGAGCATTTCCTGCCTGCCCTCTTGCCTGCCCTCCTGCCTGCCCTCTTGCCTGCCAAGGAGCATCCCTTGTTCCTGCCCTTCCCTTCGAAACATATCTGCTATGCTTCCCATAAGTTCATCACCTCCCAACAATTCCCTTCTCGCTGTCTCCTTTATATCAATGTATTCCTCTTCTCCCCTGACAGCACTCAGGTATTCCATCAGGGATATCACAAAGTCCCTGAACTTCACCTCCGGAAAATAACTGTTGATCACCCTGAAAACCCTTACCAGATGATCCAGGAAGTCAGGACTGTAAAAATGTCGCCAGATAATAAACAGCGACTTGAGCGTCTCCACAAACTCGTAATCATCAGGGTTTTCCGTTACCGCATCATAAAGAACAAATTCAAAGTCCGGAATATAAGCTTTGAAATCCTCCGAAGGATAATCAATATAATCAGATACCTTCCTGTACTCCCATCCATCCCTGGCATGGGCAATGATCACCGGGATGATCGTTGGAAGCTTATCGCCACGCTCTCTGGACACCTTATCATATTGATCCCAGATTTCAAGCATGTAGCGTAGCATCTGAATAGGGGTGTTGTGACCACCGAAGCTCTTGTGCTCGAACAGGAAATAGATCCTCGCAGAAACACCCCCACCCTTCACCGGAACGCTTGTCAGAAGATCTGAGTAGTAGTCCCTTAAATGCGCCGGAATAAAACTATCCTTCTCGTAAAAAATCTCTTCCAGAACCAGATGCTTCCGGATGGATTCGGGAAGAATATTGCCGAGCAGGCTTACCGCATTATCCCGGTCGGACATCACCCGCTTGAACATCTTGTCGTGTGGACACTGAATCCCCGTCATGAACAGATTATAATACCGACCCCAACGGCCGATCAAGAGAAATGAGCGATGATCACATAGCCGGGCAACCGTCAAATTACCGAAAACGGCTCCGGGCCGAAAGAGGTAAAGGGGTTGCAGTTTTGTAGGGGTGGAGGATGTGAGGGAGTTGAGGGC
>JAGYPA010000203.1 GCA_018399255.1 Spirochaetales bacterium
TTATTCCTTCTCCACATCCTGAGAGTTGCAAATGACGGCGAAGATCTGCCGTAGACTGTAAAAAATGATGAGTACACAGCTAATGGGAACCATGTAATAGAAGAAACGTTCAGGAACCCTGAGACCCGGCGTTACCAGGTTGCCTGCTTTTTCGATCCAGATCAGGCTTTTGGAAAGGAGGAATAGAACTACGACTATAGATACGATCAGTCCGAAGACGGAGAGTATCTTCCGCGGAGTACGCGGGAGTGCTTCGAGCAGTGCCGGAATCGAGATGTGTTCATTCTCCTTTGTAACGAGAGCAGCCCCGAAAAAGGTAGTACCGATAAACAAATATGTAATTACTTCTTCCGCCCACACAAAGGTTATTCCAAACACGTAGCGAAGAAAAACTGTGAAGATAATGGTGAGGGCAAGTATTCCTGTAAGAAACATACAGAATAAGATCAGCCCTTTATCCATTTTCTCGAACAGCTTGTTCATAGTCTATTCCTCCTGTAAATGTCTTTTTGGTCTATTTGCTGTTCGCGGCAGTGCGAATCTCTTCAATTTCATCCATAGTGAATAGCCCTTTCTGGACATAGTACTCATACACTGGCTGTACCGCGTCGATGAAGACCTGCCGCTGTTCCGGCGTCAGTTCAACGATCTCTGCGAAGCTGTCCTTGATCTTGCCGAAAGCAACCTCATCGGCTTCCTTCATCAGGCTGTCATTATACTCCATGGCTTCCCAGGCTGCATCGCTGATGATCTTCTGATACTTAGGACTGAGATTGTTGTACCAGTCCAGATTCACTACGAAGGGATCGGGGTGCCACTGGTAGTTCACGATAGTCAGATATTTCTGGACCTCGTTGAACTTCATCGCCTCGATGTTGATAAAAGGATTCTCCTGGCCATCTGCGACACCGGTTTTCAGCGCCATGTAGACTTCGGCGTAGGGGATGGAGACGGGATTGGCACCGAGGGCTTCCATTGTCTTGATAATCGTTTCGATGGGTGGAGTTCTGATCTTGAGTCCCTTCATATCGGCCGGGCTGGTGATCGGTTTGGCATTGTTGGTTATCTGTCTGAAGTAGCCG
Organism: Spirochaetales bacterium; assembly: GCA_018399255.1. GTDB lineage: Bacteria > Spirochaetota > Spirochaetia > JABMQR01 > JABMQR01 > M55B182. The sequence goes on from JAGYPA010000203.1 coordinate 1,083, forward strand.
GCGTCACCGGTTGCAAGTAGCTTGTAGCCGTTCACCTCGGCGGACTGTGCAATCTTTTCTCCAAGAGGTCCACGGGTAATACTGTGCAGTCCCTCGATCGTATCGAAGAGGAACGGCATCGTGTAGATCAGAAGTTCCGGAGTAATCATCTCCAAACTTCCACATCTGGTTGACTGGATCGTTCCCAGTTTGACCTGTTCGGTAACGTCGTGTTCCACACCGAGCTGTCCCTGAGGAAAGATCTCCACGGTGATCATGCCGTTTGACTTCTCCTCGACGATTTCCTTGAACATAACGTACGACTTGTGCCGCGGAGTGTGCTCGGGCTGCGCATGAGCGACCTTCATTACAACAGGCTTCTCGGCTGAGGTCGCTGCTTCTTCCTGCTGTCCACCCGCAAAGGCGGCAAACGAGACGATGACAAGCAGGCACATCATCATACATCCAATTTTTTTCATAATATTTCCTCCTCTAAAAATGTCTTTGCATCTTGCATCAGAGAGCCGGTTCATACAAAACAGTTTCTAATACAAAATTAAGATTTCTATTACGAAACATTACCCCGACTTTTTCTATCTGTCAACAAAAAGTTTTTATATAAGAATTGTAATTTCTAAATAGAAACTACTTAGGAAGGAAGTGAGAAATAGCCCGCCCGTTTCACCGGAGCGGGCTATCCTCACATTGGAGCGGGCGCAGGACCTGTCGTCCTGCCCTGTGTCTCCTTAACGGCCTAACCATCCGCCGTCGACGGCGATGGTAAAACCGTTCAAATAGTCACCAGCGTCTGAAGCCAGGAGGACCGCGAGTCCCTGCAGGTCCTCCGGTTGACCCCATCTGCCTGCCGGAATTCGCGCCATAAGGCTCTTGCTTCGGACCGGGTCCCTGAGAAGGGGCAGGGCCGCATCTGTTTCCATATATCCCGGGGCAATTGCATTCACATTGATGTTGTGCTGCGCCCA
>JAGYPA010000204.1 GCA_018399255.1 Spirochaetales bacterium
GAGCCAACAGTACACTACACAACAGAAAAACTGAAATATATTTCATTCGAACCTCATTAATCTTCAGGTCCATTATCCCGGGTGTCCGTTTTGAAGTCAAGCTTGGTATTTTTAAAATAAAAAAACACCACCTTTAGTCGGATGGGTCTGTTTTGCTGAGTGGTCTAAAATTCCTTGTGATTTCAATATGCTGTTTTTGCGACTATTCGGGATATTAGTCCTGAATAGTCTTGACTTTTCGGGAATATGTGGCATAATAGTCGCATGGAGCGTGGTCTCACAAAATCGATAAAGTCGGATCTTGACAGGAAAATCGTACTGATAACGGGTCCCCGGCAGTGCGGTAAAACAACCCTCGCGAAAATGATCACGGACAGCTATGACTATTTTAACTGGGATTATTCGGAACATCGGGTAGACCTCCAGAAAAGGACCTGGGACCGCTCCAAAGATCTCATTATCTTTGATGAACTGCACAAGAAAAAAAACTGGAAGAGCTGGTTAAAAGGTATGTACGATGTCGAAGGAATTCCCCCCGGCTATATCGTCACCGGAAGTGCCCGGCTGGACATTAACCGAAAGGCCGGGGATTCCATGGCCGGAAGGTACTTTCTCTACAATTTGCACCCTTTTGACATGAAAGAGCTGAGCGACACCGTATCGCCGGAAGAAGCCCTGGACAGGATCCTCAGGGTCAGTGGTTTTCCCGAACCTTTTCTGGCGGACAGCGAAGAGTATTATCGTCGTTGGAAAAAAACCCATACCGATACTATCCTCAGGCAGGACATGCTTGATCTTGAATCGATCAGGGACATCGGTGGTATCGAGACCATGATTGAGCTGTTGCGGAGGAGAGTAGGCAGTCCCGTTTCTTACGCAAGCCTGGCACGGGACCTGGAGCGGGACCCGAAAACCGTCAAAAAATGGCTCGGCTACCTCGAAAACCTCTATATCATTTTTCCCGTGAGGCCTTTTCACCGAAACCTTGGCCGTTCCATCCTGAAGGAACCGAAATACTATTTCTATGATACCGCCCAGGTCTCTTCGGGAGACGGAGCAAAACTGGAAAACTGCACGGCTTGTGTGCTGCTGAAAGAACTCCACCGGATCCGTGATTGTCTGGGCTATGATACGTCGCTTCATTACCTGCGTTCGAAGGACGGAAAAGAACTGGATTTTGCCGTCAATATTGATGGGCAGATACGTCACCTTATTGAAGTGAAGTGGGGGCAGTCATCACTTTCCGCCGGGTTCAGAACCTTCGGCCCTCATTTTCCGGGGGTGAAACAAATCCAGCTGGTCAGGGATATTGAAAAAGAAAAAAGCTTCCCCGAAGGACCCGAGATAAGAAAGGCCGCCCCCTGGCTGGCACGCATTGACCTGAGCAGCAGTTGATTCGGGCAGACTAAAGCTTCTTAAAAGCTTCTTCGCTAAAAAACAGAATGAACTTGACATTCCTAATATCCTTCTTGAAACTATAGCTTAGAGGTAATGGTAATTATAGAGTACTTCACTAAGATCACGCCTCTGATATTTTCCCAATAGATTCTATATAGGACTATTTACCTATGGCAAAAAAAATTCTGTTAGTTGAAGATGAAGCTATTATTGCTATGTCTGAAAAAATGGAGCTGGAGAAACATGATTACGTAATTCATCATGTAACTACCGGGGAAAAAGCAGTACAAGCTATTGTTGACAATGAGCTTCCCGTTGATTTGATTCTTATGGATATCGACCTTGGTCCCGGCATTGATGGGACCAAGGCTGCTGAACAGATACTTAATCATAGAGATATTCCTGTTGTCTTTTTATCATCACATACGGAACCGGAGACAGTCGAGAAGACGGAGAAGATTACTTCGTATGGTTATGTAGTGAAAAACTCCGGCATTTTTGTTCTCGATACGTCTATCAAGATGGCGTTTAAATTGTTTGATGCAAAATTAGCACATAAACAGAAAGAAGAAGATTTAAGAAAAAGTGAAAATAAATACCGTATGTTATTTGAGAACATGAATGTTTCCTTTGGCTTGCATGAAG
>JAGYPA010000205.1 GCA_018399255.1 Spirochaetales bacterium
GGTAGGTATCAAGATCAGTAACTCCTTGTGCTACCACTGCAATCCATACCTCACCATTCTCAGGGACTGCCATGGTTAATTCGATGTCCTTGGATGAAATAGTATCATCATATGTCCTGGTAGATAGGTCCATGTCAAGGGAGATTTGACTTTGGATGCTTTTGAAGTTCACTGTAATATCCTTGCTGACGTTCATGGTGATGGTGGTAGGATTGGTGTTGCCGGATAAATCACCAGACCAATGAGAGTAACTCCATTCGCCTTTATCTACTGCCTCTAATTGTACCTTTTCATAAAGGTCGAATCTATGTAACCATGGCAACTCTGATTCTGATAGAAAGTATGACGACCCAGTACCATTGACCCGCACCGATCCCTTGCCCATCATGGACAACCTGAGGCAAGATCCACACTGTATAAAGTGCGCCTCAATGCTATGGTCGGTGGTCACAGCGGTGAATTTATAGGTGGCTACTGCACCCATTGATGAGCCATCCACTATCACATCATCTATGTAGTAGCCGCTATCAGCAGGGGTAATGGTGAATACCTGGTCTTGCCCATGACCCACCTTCACAGAGCCTGAGGGTGCAATATTTCCTCCAGCACAGGCACTGGCGGTGATGGTGTGGGTGGCTGGAGCAAAGTTGGCAGTGATCGTCACGTTCTCCGCGGGCATGGTGAAGGTGGTACTGGAAGAAATCGTGCTTCCAAGCCTATTCGCATACCGCGAAGGACTCACCGTCCAACAATCAAACATCTGCCCACTCGGCGATGCATCTGCCGTAATCCTCACAGACGTTCCCTCTTCATAGGGGCCATTGCCGGAACCGCTGTTCACCGTTAGGGTGTAAGTTGGACCAGGCTTTGTATAATTCCGGGTAACGGTCGTGCTCGCCATCCATCCACTCTTGAATGCCTTGAATTTCAAGGTAATCGGCAATGGTACCGCATGATTTGACCAAACTGGAGAAGAGCTTGTCGGTTCACTGCCGTTTGTCGTGTAGTGAATCGTCGCGCCAGCCGTTGGACAGTTTGTCGAGACACTCAGGGGACTGCTGTATTCACCGGATGCGGGACTTACGGACGGGGTTTCTACCAGCTCGCCGGAAACAATCGTATATGTACGGGTTACAATCGCACTATCTGTCCAACCAGGCTTAAAGCCTTTAAACTTGAGAACAATCTTGTCCAGGGGATTAGCGATAAATGATTGATTACTCCAAACCGACGAATTATCTGTTGGGTTAGCAGGCACATTGTTCACAGCCTTCGTGTAACGCACGATGGCATCATTCGGAACAGCTTCCACTGAGACAGAAACAGGCGAATTCTTTACCCCGTCATTAGGCGAAACAGTCAAAGACACTTTTCCTTGCGGCTGATTATAAGCCATTGATTTAACCCAGCCACGTCCTGAATAGTTAGGGTCATCGGGCTTGGCAACAGACCCCGCATAGAAGCTGATTGGCCCTGAGTGACTACACCAATGCTCCGCTCCGTATTTCGTGTCAGTTACACGAAAAACATCTGCTTGAGCATATTGATTCCAGTTAAAGCTTACTGCGGTCGGATACATATCCACGTCCACATTTATGATACTTGAAACACTTTCTCCAAGACTCAGCAGGTCTTTGCCGAGAATGCCAAGAACAATGTTGCCAATATCACCGCCAATGTCAACATAGTTTGCCAGTTTAGCAAGCTTATCCAAAACATCGTATGAATAGATCAACTCAGAAAAATTAACATTTTCATCACTCGCAAGTGCATAATTAACAGAAGAAAAAATTTCCCCCTCCGTTAAAATTTCAGATCCCGGCACCGGGAACTTGTCAAGTCCCGGAAAAGGAATGGAACCATCTGTATTTCCTGGAATGAAAGGATCCAAATAAGTAACCTGCACTTCTGCATTAGGAGCACGAACACTTAAATAGCGCAATGCGGCATAGATACCCCAGGAACCCGCTGAATGGGCGATTAAATGCACTTTTTTCAGGTTCGGATTTTGCTGGCACAGGCGATATCCGAGAACGGAACCA
>JAGYPA010000206.1 GCA_018399255.1 Spirochaetales bacterium
TGTCATGTCGCTCCCCTTGCGGGAGCGTGGATTGAAACATATATTCAGATTGTTGCAACGCTTGGAGCTTCAAGTCGCTCCCCTTGCGGGAGCGTGGATTGAAACTTGTATTTGTTTATCTTTATTTACTTGTTTCTCTTGTCGCTCCCCTTGCGGGAGCGTGGATTGAAACCCACTACTATCTAATGTGTTCCCATCAAGTTTATGTCGCTCCCCTTGCGGGAGCGTGGATTGAAACTCTGTAGTAAATTTATCCTCTATCCTAAAACTCATGTCGCTCCCCTTGCGGGAGCGTGGATTGAAACTTTCTGGGGGGGTGCTTTGGAGAGACATGGAAGTGTCGCTCCCCTTGCGGGAGCGTGGATTGAAACAAGAAACTTCTGCTGATCACCGGCAAAATGCTTAGGTCGCTCCCCTTGCGGGAGCGTGGATTGAAACCTATGAAGGTTAAGAAGAAGTTTGAAGCTAAAATGTCGCTCCCCTTGCGGGAGCGTGGATTGAAACCACATAACCAATTTGAGCTCCACCACGTAAGCTATGTCGCTCCCCTTGCGGGAGCGTGGATTGAAACTTTCTGTAGCGTTCAGCGAGTCCTGCAAGTCTATGTCGCTCCCCTTGCGGGAGCGTGGATTGAAACTGTTAAGGATGAAGCTATGTCTAATGTAGATACTGTCGCTCCCCTTGCGGGAGCGTGGATTGAAACTGTCCTTTCTGTTAATGGTGAAACTGGAGCAGTAGTCGTCGCTCCCCTTGCGGGAGCGTGGATTGAAACGATTAAGCCATGATTGATAGAGTTCCTCCGCTTCGTCGCTCCCCTTGCGGGAGCGTGGATTGAAACTGCTGTGTGCTGTACATAGTGTTCATCCATCCAGATGTCGCTCCCCTTGCGGGAGCGTGGATTGAAACAAGTAAACTCGTCTCCGTGCTTTGCAGGTACTTTGGTCGCTCCCCTTGCGGGAGCGTGGATTGAAACTCTTGGTAGGTGAAAAAATGAAATATAAACAGGTAGTCGCTCCCCTTGCGGGAGCGTGGATTGAAACAAGTATATACTTCCTGGCCTAAACATATATATTCCAGTCGCTCCCCTTGCGGGAGCGTGGATTGAAACACGGATAGCCAAGAGAGACAGAAAAGCCCATTCAGGTCGCTCCCCTTGCGGGAGCGTGGATTGAAACCTCTTGCGTGGTGTGAGATACTGCCTATGCACACGTCGCTCCCCTTGCGGGAGCGTGGATTGAAACAAAATCTCCGCCATCAGAAGGAGTAGACACGAAGTGTCGCTCCCCTTGCGGGAGCGTGGATTGAAACACATCATAATGCGCATCAGTATAAGGAACAAAGGGTCGCTCCCCTTGCGGGAGCGTGGATTGAAACATTCTTGCCCATCGATGCTTCAGCTATCTGCTCTTGTCGCTCCCCTTGCGGGAGCGTGGATTGAAACATACTCCACATCCAGCGTATCCCCATTTGTCGTGATGTCGCTCCCCTTGCGGGAGCGTGGATTGAAACGACGTGTAGTTCCAAATGCCACCGGCGTTGCCGAGTCGCTCCCCTTGCGGGAGCGTGGATTGAAACTATCACCTGTTCGCCGTCTGATATTGTAGCCGTTGGTCGCTCCCCTTGCGGGAGCGTGGATTGAAACGAGCATAGTCAGCAGGGCATCGTATTTATCGCGGGTCGCTCCCCTTGCGGGAGCGTGGATTGAAACACTATATATCGATCCCGAGTCTACAGCCATTATGTCGCTCCCCTTGCGGGAGCGTGGATTGAAACTCCCGCATGAATCGTTACCTCCTTTTCCCTCGGTGTCGCTCCCCTTGCGGGAGCGTGGATTGAAACACTATCGCTGTCATTTCCTCGTAAACTTCGTCTGGTCGCTCCCCTTGCGGGAGCGTGGATTGAAACGTGATGCTGCACTTGGTCGTGTTTACGGCATGCTGGTCGCTCCCCTTGCGGGAGCGTGGATTGAAACACTATCGCTGTCATCTCCTCGTAGACTTCGTCTGGTCGCTCCCCTTGCGGGAGCGTGGATTGAAAC
>JAGYPA010000207.1 GCA_018399255.1 Spirochaetales bacterium
AGCATGGACAGGAAGACAGACTGGATATTCATGATACCGAGGGCACGTGGACGAACGGAGGGAATTCTTTTGATGCCGGTTTCGGAAAGAATAATATGAATGAGGAGTGGTTTGGAATTATTGCTCAGAGTAGGGAAAAGATTAACGGTGTACCAATCCGTGTCCCTCGGGCGGCTTACTACATGCTGAAGCACATTTGGGAGCTGTCTCTCTATGATTCTGAACCAGAAGATGTTCAGCAGCATTTTTCCGCAGTGGAACCCCGTGATTTTGTCGGCTTAGGTGACGGACAGTCAATTCGAAGTGAAATGAACCAGCAGCCGGTGAGTATCAACGCCTTTTCATTTCTTTTTGAAGGGGTAATGCAGGCAGATAGCGATGATATGGAAAGTGATTGGAGAGAATCAGCGGAATTCAGGACAAGTCAGGAGGCTTCTTTTACATTCGGACTTCATCCGCTGGAGAATTTAAACGGTAGTGCTGAAATCCGTTTTTGGGGGGATCCCGTTCTTCCGGCATTTACAACAGAGCCTGCTTATTTGGCTTATGATGAAACTGAGGAAAGCACGGAATTCAATTTTGCGCTGTATGCTGGAGAATTTACGCTCTCAGAATCTCTTTTTGACTTGCATGGATATTATAGAACGGGGCATGGAGACTGGTATCTGCATGGAGACCCTTTTTATCTGATGCCGGAAGCCTGGGATCGCTATAATATGGATCTTGATGGTTCCGATGCCCCTTATGGTTTAGAACTGGAAGGGAAAAACTCTCTCGATGGGCTCTGGCTTGCTTTCGGACCAGAATTGTACTGGGGAGCACTTCCTCAGGGAGTAATAAATTATTCACGTCCTTATACAAAGGGCGAATTCAATGGTGAGTTCGGATTAACCTATAAAGAAATATTTGTTTCGGATGATACTGCATATCCTGCTAAAGCTCCAGGAAGGAAGATCAGTTTTTCCGGAAGTCTGGAATTAGCCCCTTATGCATTTGCTGAAATGGCACTACTCCATGCAGGCGGGGAAAAGATTGGGGAAAATTACAATCAGATAATCAGCACTTCTCCCGGCGAGGGAATAGATGGTTCTGATGTGGATGTATTAACAGATTCTGTTGATTTGATGGATACTTTCGCATTTAAAGGGCTTATTGGAACAGAAATACTGCGTTTCAGCCGTGTGTATTTACGCTATACATATGCTGGACTCGCAGCAGAGGCTGAGCCGATGATTCCCCGTTCAGGTTTCCAGAAAGCTGATCCGGGAAGCGGTAATAATCAGCAGATAGATGCTGGTGCTCGGATTATTGTAGGAGATATCACTGCAGAAACAGAACTTCGCTACCGAGTCCCTTTGGTAGACCCGATGATGAATATTGGTGAATACTCTGTCAGATCTCCTCTTAATGATCCCTTTTCAGTGTTCTGGAACAGGGAGATTCTCGAAGGAGAGCTAGTGCTGACATATGATCCCGAAGGGGCAACGTACTTTCATGACTGGAACAATGAGGACAGAGAAAATGCTGATCTTGCAGCGTCGCTCTCCTTTCTCTATACAGCTTATGCTGGCCCAACGGATGCAGCGGTATTTAAAGATGCTGAAGGGGAATGGGCGGCGTTTGCCGACGGCCTCCCAGAAGAAAAGGGCTTGTGGTCCCTGAGTGGGCGTTTGGTCATGAATCCTCTAAGTAAATTCAGGCTTACAGCGGAAGGACATATCGGTCATCAGCAGTCAGCTGGTGAAGATGACCGAGTAGTCAATTATGCCGGATTAGGACTGAGTGGAAGGTATGAAAAGCTAATGCTGGATACTCAGCTAGATTTGAGTTCCTGGGGCCCGGAAACGTGGTATCGGCAGTTTAATATTACTTATCCAGCACAATGGACTGTGGATCTCTCTTATGGATTTGAAAGTCCCAGCTTTCTCAGCCGGACTGGACGTATTGGTATACGCAGTGAAGGACGAATGTTTGATGAGTACTCTGCCGATGATGAGCCGTCGGAGGGATATGCTCTGGTTAAT
>JAGYPA010000208.1 GCA_018399255.1 Spirochaetales bacterium
CCGGGGGGATGATTATCAGCAGGGTGAGAGCAGCGGCAATTCCTGTCGTCCTCAGCTTTGCCGGGAGGCTCGACTCTTTCCAGAGTTCTGCCCACGCCCCTGTTATGAGCTTTCGGAAGGCCGGTATAATCTGCGTATTTTTCTGCTGCATGATGCTCCGCAGTCCCTCGCCGAACAGGTTGAAGCCGAGCACGCTGAGGAAAAATGCCAGAGCCGGGAAGATGACCGCCCAGGGGGCTATGGTTATAAGGGACCGGGAGGTTGACAGCATGCTCGCCCATTCGGGTTCAAAGCTGATATTGAAGAAGGAGACGCCGCCTTCGGTATCAGCGATCAGCTTCAGGTTCCCGAGAAATACACTGAAGATGCCGAGCTGCATGAGGATTGTCAGGGCCCGGGCAATCTCCATGAAAAAGAGGACGACCATTTCGGGAGCCAGATGCGGCAGGATATTTTCCCGCAGAATTTTCGATCGCCGTTTGCCGATGGCGATTTCGCTGGTAATGAAGGGCTGATGATAGATATCCTCGACCCGCTCTGCCAGCAGTCCGCCGAGCTTGGGCCAGCCGACGGCTGAGAGCGTAAGGACGAATGCCAGCAGGGATGCCGATTTGTCAAGGCTCAGGAAGAAATCGAGCCGCAGGATAATTACACCGATAAGGAGGGCCGGAATGGCGGAAAAGAGGATGTTGAACTGCTTGAGGGCTGCCCGGGCAAAGGTGTTTCCCGATCCGGCGGCCATGGCGACAGGCGCGGCGAGCAGGAACCTTCCCAGTGCGATTAGGGTTCCCAGGATGATGGACAGCCGCGTGCCGTACACCATATAGCTGTATATGTCTCTTCCCATATCGTCGCTGCCCAGAAGGAAGTCTTTTGAGGGCGAATGGGGTGCCGCTTTGAAGATGAGTCTTCCATCAATTATGGAAGAGGTTACCCGCTGCCGGTCGTAGGGGTTCTTGTCGGTGAAAAGCCGCGGGAAGGCCATCATCAGAGCGATGAGGGTGAGGATTGCTATGCCGATGATCAGGGCAGGCGGTATCCGCTTCATTTGCCTGCCTCCCGCTTGAGGGGGTTGCTGTACCGGGTGATCTGCTGAATTCCCCAGGTGAAAAGCAGGTAGATAAGTCCCAGGGTTACTGCAAGGGCAATAAAGAGTTCAGCCTCATGTCTGGTATAAAAATAGAGGAGATAATAGACGATTCCGAGATAATTGAAAAGATATTCAACGATTATCAGGTTGGATAGAAGAATGGTCATGATTGCCGGGAGCGAGTCTGCTGTTTTGTAGAGTACGGCAGGAAGCATTTCGCTGGTGAACAGGGTGCGCCTGCTCATTCCCTTGGCGCGGGCGTTCCGGATATAGTCCTTCTGCAGTTCGCTCTGGATGGTGATAAAGGTAATGCGCGATATATAGATGGTCGGGATAATGGATACGGTGATAAGCGGCAGGATGAAGGTGTTCAGGGGAAGGGCTTCCTTGACGGCAGGAAAGTTTCTCGCTATGAAGATGTAGATCAGGAGGCCGGTAAGGACTACCAGGACATCGGGAATGGAAAAGATGATAAGGGTGCCCAGCGATCTCAGATGGGTTCTTTTCAGTTTGTATCCCTCCAGAATTCCTGAAGCGACGCCGATCAGGGTGGAGAGGAGTATCCCGGAGGTCAGCAGGATCAGGCTGCGGTATGCGGCGGAGAAGATAATGCTGAACGAGGGTCTGGAGCCGGCGTTCTGAACAGGGGCTGCCTGAAAGAGGTTTTGCAGAGAGAGCAGAATCTCCTTCAGGGTGAGGTACCAGGAAAAATTGGTCACCCGCTCATGGTTAATGGTCTTTATGTTGAAGCCAGGGTCGATGCGGGCGAGAAACGAGAGCAGCAGCAGGGCTGTCAGGCCGAGGGCGAGGTAGAAATAGATCTTCCTCAGGATGAATGCCGGCGTCTGGAAGTAGATATCTTCTATGTTTGAGCCGAAAAGTTTTTTGTTGGGGCTTGTCCGGTAG
>JAGYPA010000209.1 GCA_018399255.1 Spirochaetales bacterium
AGGAAATTCGGGGTACATCCGTAGATCCCATGGAAGAACTGAAGAAGATGATATTGCCTACTGCTCAATTCCCGAGCAGCAGCAATTCAGATCAAGAAGACACTGATGAAGACCAGAAACCAAAAAGACCGCAAAGTCAGGCAGATATTCTGCAGGATTTAATTATTGAGACCTCTACAATAGAATTATGGCATGATCAGGATCATGAGCCGTATATTACTTCTTCAGGAGAAGCTGCACGAGGAACTTTCCGCTTGGGAAGCGGGGAAGCAAAAAGATTGATTCGCAGATTATGGCACCAGCACTTCCCTAAAAAGGCGCTGAACGGCGAAGCTTTGAACACGACATTTGAATGGCTGGATGCCCAAGCACAGTTTTCTGGAAAAAAGTACACTACTGCCATTCGGCTTGCCGGAGACAGGGAAAGGGTCTATGTGGATCTTGGTGATGAGTCATGGAAAGTAGTGGAAATTACTGCTTCCGGTTGGAGTTTAAAAAGTGCATTTGAAATACCTTTCAGATTTTACCGCAGTGGAGGAATGCTCGCACTGCCTGTCCCCCAATCTGGTGGAGGATTGACTGATCTGCAGCAGTTCCTGAACATTCATGATGAATCAACCTGGGCTTTGGCGGCTGGATGGCTTCTCGGTTGTTACCTTCCTAGTGGTCCATTCCCCGGTCTTATTGTAAGGGGACCTCAAGGAAGTGCAAAATCGACTATGTGCAGGTTCCTGCGAGCACTTGTCGATCCAAATAAAGCTCCGCTGAGAAGTCCCCCTTCCTCAGAACAAGATCTTGCCATCGCTGCAAACAGCAGCTGGCTGCTTGGCTATGATAATCTTTCAAGTATGAAGCATTCATTGGCAGATTGTTTATGCACCCTATCTACCGGCGGCGGATTTGCGACAAGAAAGCTCTATACAAACCTAGAAGAAACTATTGTGAGTTTCTGCCGGCCTTGGATGGTAAATGGTATCGATAACCTATCTAATCGCATGGATCTGCTGGATCGTTCTATTATTATTGATTTGAAACCCATTAATGAGAATTCCCGTATGACTGCAGCAGTAATGGAAGAATTGTTTGAACAACAGTCTCCGCGGATTCTCGGTGCCATTTATACTGCACTCGCCTCAGTGCTGAAAAACCTACCCCAGACAGAGCTGCCTCAGCATCCTCGGATGGCCGACTTCTGCCAATGGGTAACTGCAGGTGAAGACCATTTAAAACTCAAAGAAGATACTTTTTTTAATTATTATGTCGGCAATCGATATGAAGTTATTGATGATGAATCAGAAAATGACTCGGTGGTGCAGTTTATTCTGATACAGCTTGAGCAAAGAAATCCTTGGGAAGGATCTGCTTCAGAGCTGCTGAATAGTATGACAGATTATAGAGAGAAAAACGGGTCATTACGGAAAGACTGGCCGAGAAATGTGCAGGGGCTGACAGGTCGTCTGAGACGTATCCAGCCAATGCTTGACCGTCTTCATATATCTATTGAACACAGCAGAACAAAAAGCCAAAGGACATTGACAATAATCAAGACTGAGACTCCCAGGCAAAGGAAAGGAGCACAAGAAGCAGAACTTCAGAATGTTTCAATGCTGGAAGATGATATGTCTTGGTTGGAGAGGGTTGGAAATGAATAATATTATTTCATTACTTCCGGTTATGGTGGAGCGAATGAAAACAAAACTTACTGATAAGGCATTTCAGGAATTTGAGAGGAGGCTTGCGCTCCTTTGTTCTGAGGAAGATAAAATTGAGTTTACACGGAAATGTTTTAAGGCATTAGCACAAACGGGTAATCCAGCAGAAAACAGGAGCAGATTAAGCAAGCAGAGTAAAACATGCTGCTTGAATTGCGAATATGGTGTGGAGAATGCAAAATCTAAAGACGGCTGGATGCAATGTTCTATTGGAGGTTCTGGAAATTTCCCGAAGGTTGTGCATAGATGCAGGTATTATAAACCAAAAAATC
>JAGYPA010000021.1 GCA_018399255.1 Spirochaetales bacterium
GCCTCGTAGCTCAGTTTGGTTAGAGCACCAGGCTCTTAACCTGGGTGCGCTCGGCTTCGGTGAGGATGCGCCCTTTGGTTTCCTGATCGAGCACCTTCCGGATCGCTGCCTCAGCTCCGTCCCGGAGGAACCAGAATCTCGCCATGGTGGAATCGTACACCACTGCGTAATCCTTGCCGAAGGTGAGTCCAGTGCTGTCGATTCGCTTTTTCAGGTTGCAGGTTTCGTGCACATTGGTCATCCCGTGATCGGAAAAAATGAACAGCCGCACCTCTTTGTATTCAGCTTCGGCCGTATTGAGCAGGCTGCGCAGCTGCTGTTCGTACCAGGCCATTTTTCCGTCCACCGCCGCATGGGGTTTTCCGTACTGGTGCAGTATTGCATCCATGGAGGCCATATAGAGATAGGCAAAACTGCAGCTGCGTCGGGGGTCGGTAAGGGCAGCCTGGAGGCCGGCCAGATTATCAGTTTCTGCGGCCCGCCAGTCGGAGAGGAAAAAATCTACGCCATTCTCCCGGGCATAGTCCATGATGGTCGGGCTGCCGCTGTTTATGCCTCCCGGCTGGTATAAGTCGCGCTTTTCGGTGTAGTCATAGTATTTGAGCAGGTTGAAGGGCATGTTGTAGATGTTGAAATAGCCGGTATAGCGCAGTTTGCGCCTGAGTATTCTGCTGACGATGGAGCGAACCCGGTTGCGGCTTGCAAGGGCCGGCGGCACCAGCCGCATCAGCTGAAGAAACAGCGAGCGCCTGAAGGGTGATTGCTCAGGATCATAGGCGAAGAAGGAGAAATGACCGTGGTCGCGGGGCAGCAGGCCGGTAAGAATCGTCGGGTCGCAGGTGGCACTGTAGCCGAAAATCGTCTCGAGCGGCTGCTTGTGCGTGAGAACATCATCAAGGAAGGGGACCGTCTTCAGCAGTTCCCAGCCGAGGGCATCGATAAAGACTGCGATACTGATGGTATCTTTCTTTTTGTCATTCACACCCATGCTCCTGCCGTTCCTGCAAGAGACCGGCATCAGTCGTAAGATCAGTGGTCGGCATCAGTCGTCACATCAGTCGTCAAAAGAAGCCAGGGCTTCTTCCCGGGAATTGAATATCTCGATAATCTGGTGCAGCCGGACCATCTCGAAGAGAATCCGGACAGGTTTGGACACATTGCAGAGTTTTAATTCGCCCCCCTTCTGATTCAGGCGTTTAAGGCAGAAAAGGAAAGAGCCCAGACCCGAGCTGTCAACAAATGTCAGCTTTGCCAGATCCAGGATTATATGGGTCTCTGATTCCAGATACGGTTCCACATCAGATTTAAACTCCTTGACATTATTTACGTTCAGCGTGGTAACGGTCATTTCGATTACGGTTGCCTGCTGTTCCCTGATTACATTCATGTTTCTGCTCCTCTAAAGTATCAGAAAGAAAATATCGATTGATTGTTATAATCGCTTCAAGTATAGCCGTTGAACGGGATAAAATAAACCGTTTTCCAAAAGAAAATGTTGTAACGCTGTCATTTAGCGGGTATACGGCGGCGTATCGGTGTATAAGCGTGCATATGAGTGCATATGAGTGTCTGCCATCCACATATAAGAGTCCATATAAGTGTCCATATAAGTGTCAGACACCTTTCCACGCTATCTGGCAGCCTTTACGGGAATCATATCAACTCTAAGCTTGCCAAAGATTACCTCTTATCAGATTTTTTCTTGTTGAAGAAATCGGCAAAGGGGTTGTAGGAATCAGACTCAGGTTTAATGTACTGCTGGTATGCAGTGTCCTCTTCCAGCGAGGATGCCGGTTTCAGCGAAATTCTTCGTTTCTCGACATCGATGCTGTTGATCACAACGGTAATCTTCTCACCCTGTTTCACCGAATGCTCACGGTTCTTATTCATGGGATCACTGTTCAGGTCTGATATGTGGATCAGTCCGTCCAGACCCGGTTCAAGGGTCACAAAGGCACCGAAGTCGGTAACCCTGGCTACTTCACCACTATACTTATGACCCGGTTTGTATGTTTCAAGGATGCTGTCCCAGGGGTCGGCAAGCAGTGCCTTCATACTCAGGGTTATGCGCTCATTGCTCCAGTCGAGGCTGATGATCTCAGCCTCGACTTCCTCTCCGACCGAGAGCACTGCTTGAATATCATCTATACGTTCCCGGCTGATCTCAGATATCGGTATCAAGCCCTGAACAACGCCCAGGTCGACAAAGGCTCCGAATGACTGGATTGAAGCAATGGTTCCGCTGATCTTCATCTGCTCATGCAGTCTGCCTTTGAGGATTGCAATTTCGGCATCCCGTTCCTCTTGCTGGATGATTTTTCTTGATACCAGAATGTTGCGGCCGTTCTCCTTGAATTCAATGATCCTGAAGTTCTGTTTCGTTCCGATCAGCTCCTCGGGATTATCGACTCGTCTCAGGGCAATCTGAGAGTAGGGGCAGAAGGCCCTGATCTCACCGATCGTGATCTCATAACCACCCTTGATCTCTCTGGCAATTACTCCTTCCACCGGAATCTTTTTGGTGAAGGCGGTTTTAAGGGCAGCATTGTCGGCCTTATCGCCGCCTATCTTTGTGGTAAAAATCATCTCCCCGTCCCTGGCAGCATGGAAGTAGGCTGTAATCATATCTCCTGTCTTGACCGTGATATTGCCCTCTTTGTCGGTCAGCTCCTCTGCATCTATCTGTCCTTCGCTCTTGCCGCCAAGCTGCAGGAAGATGCAGCCGCCGGAGATAGAGATAATTTCAGCCTTTATCTGCTGTCCCGGAACCAGGTATTGCGGTTCTGTTATGCTGCTTTCCAGCAGTTCAGCGAAGCTCTTTTCTTGAAAATTATGGTCATTGCTCATTTGTTCTTACTCCAGTTACTCTATTGTGCAGTATTGCTCAGTATTGTTCGGCATTGTTCTTAGAGATTACTGATAAATTGACGAACAGTAAACTGCTGAAGAGAAATATTGTCAGAATACGGGGAGGAGTACCCGGTACGAGCTGCCGTCTGGTATGCTTTATGCTTCCTGTAAAAGGGTTGCGCGGAAAAGGGTGCCAGGCCCGGAAAAGGGTGTCAGGGAAAAGGGTGTCAGGGAAAAGGGTGTCAGGGAAAAGGGTGTCCGACACCTTTTTGATACCCGTCTCTGGTGGTATACTGTTCTCATGGCACGAAACGAACCATTCGATAACAATTCAGATAAGTACGAGCAGTGGTTTGACCGCTACCCGTTTGTCTACAAGACGGAGCTTGCCGCCCTGCGCGAGGTTCTGCCGTCGAGCATACACGCCGCAGCTGCAGAGGGTACTGTGAAATCCGGTACGTCACGAGGGGGCAGTTTTCAAGAATACAGCATTGGAGACTGCAGCCTTGAAGAATGCAGCCTTGAAATCGGTGTCGGAAGCGGACTCTTCGCCGGCCCCCTCGGGATTACTCATGGAGTCGATCCTTCTCTCCCGATGCTGGAGCTTGCCAGGGAGCGCGGCATTCGGGTAACTGATGGTATTGCCGAAAAGCTGCCGTATCAGGACAGCAGCTTTGTCCTTACCCTCATGGTAACCGCTATCTGTTACATTGATGATCTGGATCAGTCGCTGGAAGAGATCCGACGTGTTCTGCGGCCCGGCGGCAAGGCCATCTTCGGCTTTGTGGACAGTGATTCCCCCCTCGGCAAATTCTACAGCGAACACAAGGATGAAAGTCTCTTTTACCGGCCGGCTACTTTCCGTTCTGTCACAGAGGTCCTGGAGGCTCTTCATCGGCACAGCTTTGTTCTGGAAGCTGTCAGGCAGACCGTGTTCGGTAAGCTTGATGAAATTCAGTCTGTCCAGCCTGCCCGGGACGGGCACGGAACCGGCGGCTTTGCCGTAATCAGGGCTGGCTGCAGGGGTGCCTGACACCTTCTATTGCCGCTGCAGGCACCCTCTGCACCTGCAGCTGCTGCCGGCGCCATTTCACGACGGAACTATCAATATCCGGAAAAACATGGTAGTATCGATTCACCTATGAAGTATGTCCTGTTTACGGTAGCTTTGGCAGTCGGGGTTCCGGTTATGGCTGGTATCTCATCGATGTCTGTCAAGATGAAGCGTCTATTGTTTACTCTGCTCATTGTCTCGCTTATGTTCGGCACGAAGTTCAGCATTAATATCATGTCGATGGAATACTACCGGGGTCCGGTGCGCGGGTATGAGATAACTTTTGCCGATCTTATCGCTCTGGGGCTGGTTATCGGGATGCTGCTGCGCTCGGGCAGCAAGATTGTCTTTTTTCCCCGCTTTTTCTGGATATTCCTGCTCTTTTTTCTCTTTACGGTTGTCAATGTCGCCAGTTCTGACTATACCATATATGGCTGGTTTGTTGTCTGGCAGCTTTTCAGGATGGGGCTGCTCTACTGGTGTACGATGAATTTTTTTGCTACCGACGATGACGGGAAAGGGGCGCTGGATGCCGTCATGTGGGGATATGTCATCACCGGGATCATTATGATGGTGATAACGTTCAAGCAGAAATATATGGAGGGGATTTACCGGACAAAGGTTTATTTTGACCACTCCAATACGGTCCCCTCCTTTGTTCTGATAGTTCTCGCGGTCCTGCTCACCTGGAGTCTTCTGGAAAACCGGCTCAGTTTTATTAAGCACTATGCTGCTCTGGCGGCTGCCCTCGGGCTGGTCTTTGCCGTGCTCGGGACCAGTTCACGAACGGGAATGGTGACTGCCGGAGGGTCAGTGGTCGTAGTGCTGGTGCTGGTTAACCTACGGCGGTCGGGGAGAATTGTTCGTACCAGCAGGATTAGGCTGGCGACAATATTCCTGATTATTGCTATGCTGGTGGGTACGCTGTTTGTGATTGATACCGTGATATATCGGTTTCTCAATGCCCCTGAGTCAAGCGAGCAGGCCCGAAATGAGTTTGAGGTGGCAGCGATCATGATGGCCGATGATTATTCGATCGGGGTGGGACTGAATCAGTATTCAGAAGTGCTGACGATGCAGGATAAGTACCGGGACCATTTTTCGGCGATGAAGTATGAGGGAAGAGGGAGGGTTGCTCATCATATTTATCTGCTGACCGCCGCTGAGATGGGCTGGTTCGGGATGTATTTTTATTGCAATTATCGGCTTGCTTACATTTACCATGATCATCAGCGGGTTTTCTATGAGGACGCTCGAACAGCGACTGCTGCTGGCCCTTGCCGTTGGTTTCTTTGTTTTGTTTGCCATCGGACTGTATGAGTGGGTTCTACGCCAGTCACCCGTGTTGTACCAATTTACCATCGCTGCAGGGTTGGGACAGGCGCTTGTTTCTCGGGTGAAAACCCAGCGCTCCCGATTATCTTCAGGTTTATCTACAGGAGCAGGAGCAGGAGCAGGAGCAGGAGCAGGAGCAGGAGCAGGAGCAGGAGCAGTTGTGCAGGGGCTGGCCAAGCAAAACAAATCGCAGCAAAAGGTAGGAAAAGCTTGAAGGAAATATCACGGGTCCGTCGGGTTTCGATAAATGCAGTAACCAATTTCAGTCGGTTTTTTATCAACATGATAATTACCTTCATGCTGATTCCCTTTATCATCCGTAATCTGGGGCAGGAAATATATGGTTTGTGGACGCTGAGTTTCTCGGTAATCGGTTTTTTCTCGCTGCTGGATTTTGGTTTCGGTCTCGGCGTCGTTAAGTGGACCGGTGAGGCGCGGGTTTCCAAAGATTTTGAGCACCGCAACTATATGCTCAGCACCGTCTTCTTTATTTACCTGGGAATTGCTGCTGTGGGCATGGCTCTGCTGGTTGGATTCTCTTTTTTCTATTCCCGCCTGTTTGTTATTCCCAGTCATCTGCAGAATGCGGCCGTTCTCGTGCTCATCATCCTCGGCATCCGCTCCCTGGCTATCCAGATTCCCATGAGTCTGTTCAAGGGTATTCTCTTCGGGGAGCAGAAGATCGCGCTGACTAACATTATCCAGGTGTTCGGAACCCTCACCTATGCGGGATCAGCCTGGCTTTTTCTTTCCCAGGGAGTGGGTATTGTCGGTCTTGCCGTGATAAACTGTTCTGCATTTCTGCTCGAAAATATCCTCTATCTCGTTATGGCTTTTGCAAAGGTGAGCGAGTTGACCCTCTCGCCTGGAAAGGTGAGAAAGCGGTATATGAAAGAGGCGGTATCCTTCAGCTTTTATTCCTTTATTACCGCTGTCTCCGGGCTGGTACTGTTCAATACCGATGCTATGATAATACAGTTGTTTCTGGGTATTTCCTCGGTAGGGCTCTACGGAGTAGCCCTGAAAATAGCCGGGTATACGCTTGCATTGAGCAAGCAAGTGGTCAATGTGCTGACCCCGCTCATTTCAGAACTGAAGGTGAATAAGGAGGATAGCTCGATCCGCTTTCTCCTGCTCGATCTTTCCCGCTACATTATGCCGGTCGGGGTAATGCTTGCCGGGACCGTGTATGTGTTCGGCAATGATCTGCTTCGTTACTGGGTGGGTGAGGATTTTACTGCGGCAGGTCTGCCGCTGGTTATCCTGATGACAGCCCTCATGCTTGCTGTACCCCAGCTGATCGCCTCCAGCGTGCTTACGATGACCGGTCATCATAAATTTACGGCTAAAGTCTCTGTGGTATCTATAATAAGCAATCTGCTGGTCAGTCTGCTGCTCGTTAAGTCGCTGGGGCTGGTCGGTATTGCCCTGGGGACGCTTGCCTCGTCGGTTTTTACTACGATAGCCGGAACCCTCTGGAAAGCTGCCCGATTATATGAGTTTCCCTTTTACCGGTATCTTACCCGGGTCTATGTTCCGGTGCTGCTGCCCCTGCCGGTGCTGATGGGGGTCGGGTGGGGTATTGCGCACTTCTTTCCCGTTGTCTCTCTTTGGGATGTGATAGGTAAGGCGGTTCCCGGGACACTCGCCTATATGGCGCTTTTCTGGGCTTTTTTTGTCGACCGGAAAATCAAGCTGCAGATAACCGGAAAGTTCAGGCGCCGGAAAACCAGGTAACCCCGGTAAGCCTGGAAAACCAGGTAACCCCGGTAAGCTAAAATGCCGGCACGCCGGCAAGGAATAGGATTATGGAACAGGAAATCGAGAAAAAACCGCAGGAATTTCACTTGCCCATAGAGCTGAAAACGGTTCTGAAGGCGGTGAAGCTTAAATTTCTCTGGCTGTTTGCCCTGGCAATCCTTTCGGTAGGGATCGGTGTTGCTGCAGCCCTGTTTTTTGGTACCCAGAACTACAAAACCGCCACCGTTCTGATGTACCAGCCGATTGAGTCGTTTGTTACCGATACATTCAGGATTTACCAGGGGATGGGGGAGGGAACCGATCTCTCCTATGAGCATGGGGCGGGACTGGTAAAAACCGACAGCCGGAGCAAGTCGCTCTACAGTCAGGTGAGTCTGGTGAAGACCCTGCCCAATCTGGAGAGACTGCGCCAGGAACTCGAACTAAACCGCAGCCTGAGTCAGATAGGATCCGGCATCAATGTGGATTATTCCAATGATTCCAACCTGATGTTTATCAGCGGGGAGTCGGAATCGGCTATCGGGGCTATGCTGATGGCCAACACCATGTGTGATATTTTTCTCGAGAGCTCCAACCGGATGGTGTCGCAGGATCTGCAGACGCGTATGAGGAATCTGCAGATGCAGTATGAGGCGGCAAAAACTGCCCTTGAAGGAGCCAGAAAAGAGTTCAGAGAGTTTTCGACGAAATACAATATTCGCGATGTCGGGGTGGAAAACCAGAAGGCAGTTAACGAAATAATAAATCTGGAGTTGTCGCTGCCTCAAGGCAAACAGCAGATAGAGACCATGAAAAAGCAGATAGAAAAGATTAATCTGGCTATCAGTGTTGCGACGGATACCGAAGAGGAGTACCGGCAGCAGCAGGCAGCCGAAGCGGAGCAGGCGGCTTTGGAACTGGAACAGCTGGCAGCAGCACAGCAGGCAGCCTTGGAGCTGGCGCAGCAGATGGCAGAAGATGCAGAGGCCGGTCTGCCGGCAGACCGGACAGCCCCGGCAGCCCCCTCCGGCGACTTGCTCCAGCCGACGGCTGCCCGGTCGAGCCAGATAGGTCAAATAACCGAATATCAAAGTGAATATTCCGCACTCTCCGATTATATCAAACTGACAACCGTCAAACTGCTGGAAAAAGAGCTGGATTTGATAGCTGCAGAATCTGCCTACAGCATCAATAAAGAACAGTATGAGTACCTGGTCGAGAAATACAAAAATCTACCTGAAATCAGCCAGCAATATACTACCTTGTCGGGCCTGCTGTCCTCGCTTGAGGCAGAGACCCGCGGCCTGGAAAAAGTGCTGAGCCAGTTTGAAATACTCACGAAAACCGAATATTCCGATTTTTTTATCGTATCGGATGCGGAAATCCCGCTCTATCCCCAGGCGTCGAACCGGAAGCTGATCGCGGCTGCCGGTGCAGTACTTTCATTTCTGATCGGTTTCAGCTTTCTGCTGCTGGGAATCGTGCTCGATACACGGCTGAAATCGAGCGGGGATGCCGTTCAGAAGCTGCAGAAGAGAGTCCTGGGTGAATTCCCCTACGAACGGCCTGCCAGAAAACTGCTGCCGGTCGGCCAGGCAGAATCGTCCCAGATCGAACGCTACCGCATATTGGCCCGGCCGCTGCGGAAAGCATTCACTGACCGGAGCGTAGTCTATCTGGTAACCAGCGCTGCCGCAGGAGAAGGGAAAAGCACCACCGCCATCAACCTGGCAGCTGTCTACGGACGGCAGGATGAACGGGTACTGCTTATAGACGCCCAGATCCGCCAGACACAGGAAGATTCGCTGCTGCGCACCCTGCTGATACCCCCGGGGGAGGGGGAATTTGACAAACCGCTGAAAGGCCTCGGAGAGTACCTCTCTTACCAGGTTTTCGATTACGACGAAATAGTAACCCAGACCCAGCTCCCGGGAGTCGATATGATTGTCGGGCTCGATATCGCCGTGGTGCCGGACCTGCTCCAGTCAGCCCGGATGCAGGGAACTGATGGATTCCCTCAGGCGCGGTACACGTTTATCATTATCGAGGGGCCGCCGGTAGTGGAGAGTGTTGATACAGAAATACTGTCCTACTACAGCGACACCTTATTCTGGTCACCGCCTGCGGCATGCTGAACCGGAAAAAATCCGCCGGGCAATAAAGCGGCTGGAAAATGCCGAATGTCCACTCGAGGAATCATCCTGACCAGGTGCTTCCCGCATTCTTAACTTGACAGCTTGATTGATAGATTGATAGATTGATAACCGGGCGAGACGGGCCGGCCCGTGCTGGCTGGCCGGGCGAAACGTAGAGAATAGGGAAACAGAGAGACCAGGGAAACAGAGAGACCAGGGAAACAGGACACAGAGACCAGGGAAACAGACCAGGAAAGAAGGAATACTGTCGATATGAACAATTCACTGCATGAACAGATTTGCTATCGCATCCTGCTGTCGATTGGAGATTCACTCGAACTCAAAACAATGCTTAGCATGAGTCTGTCATCGTATATCCGGGAGCTCAGGTGCACACGAGGGGCAGTCTGCTGGTACCGGAGAAAGCCGAACAGAACTTTCGCCTGGCGCTGGCATTTTCCTACCCCGCAAAGATAGAACGCCATGCGTCCTTCAATACTCTCTATGAAGAAATAATCCATACCACCCACATTGTGAAAGATGAGATCGTCCGTAAAACCGGTGACGGAGTCTACTACGTTATGGGGATAGGCGATATAGGACTACTGGTGCTTTTCAAGGCCCAGGGTGATATCGACGAAGCCCTCCTGAAAGCCCCTTCAGCCGGTAAACCGCAAACTCGCTGCCTGCGCACCTGCCGCCATAACGAGGCCTTCAGAGAAAAGCAGTCGCCGCTTCATGGAAATGGCCAACATGCTCCCGGGAATCATAATGGAATTCGATCGATCCTACCGGATAACCTTCTTTAACCGGAGAACGCGGAAATCTTCAAGCAGGTCGATTCGAACGAATTCCGCCCCGATACCATCTTCGACTTTTTCCGAAAAGTGAGGAGGAAGATGTAGGATCTCCCTGCAGCGTATGAAGAGGGGAGCCGATGGTAACCAGGACCTCTGGATGCAGAACAGCCGGAATGAGCAGTTCAAGGTTAACCTGCTGATATCGCCGGTCAGCTTTCGGAATGAGATATCGGGATTCCGGGGAATCGCTATCGACATCACCAACCGGGTGAAGCTCGAGCAGGACCTGATAGCCCGGGACCGGATTCTGCATGCCGTAACCCTGGCCACCCAGGAGCTTATGCGGTCATCCGATTTTTCGGGCCCCCTTGCCAATGCGCTGGGAATTATCGGGACGGCTACCGCCATGGATCGCGTCTACTGCTTTGTAAACACCCTGGATAAGCAAGGACGGGTAGTTACCGTCAGTCAGTCGGCCGAATGGAGCGCCGATACGGCCGAACCGCAGATAGACAATCCGAACCTCCAGAACATTCCTGCAGAGGCGGTTGAACTGTTTCTCTTGCCGCTGCGGAAGAAGGAACCCTTCCTGGCAATAGTGAGGGAGCTTCCGCCGAGTATGACCAAAGAACTTCTTGACGAACAGGATATTCAGTCGCTGCTGGTCCTTCCCGTCCATATCAAGGAACGCTTCTGGGGTTTTATCGGATTTGACGACTGCCGGCAGGAACGGCTCTGGTCTGATATCGAACAGGGCCTGCTGGAGCTTTTTGCCGTCTCCCTGGCTGAAACCATCGAACGGAAGGAAGCCGAAGAGCAGATCAGATCCCTCTATGAAGGGATTCTTGACGATCTCGATACGGCACAGACTATCCAGAACTATATTCTTCCCTCCTGGGTAACGCGCAAATCCTCCCTGATGATTTCGGCCAACTATCTGCCGACGGAAAAGATCGGAGGAGACCTGTTTGATTGCATAGAGCTGACAAAGAATCACTATGTCGTCTACATGGCCGATATTTCCGGGCATGGCGTGCAGGCGGCCCTTATTATGACAGCGGTGAAATCCGTCATCCAGATGGTGGTAAGTGGAGAACGGCAGGACCTGCAGCCGGGCCGGGTGCTGACCAAGCTCAACAGTCTTCTCAGCGCCGATCTGTTTCACGAGAATTACATGACCCTCTGTTTCTGTTATATCGACCTCGAGACAATGACCCTGAAGGCGCTCAATGCCGGTCACCCGCCGATGGTGCTGCTGAACTCCGCGAAGCAGACCGTCAAGGTGCTCGAAGGGCGGGGCGATATTCCCCTTGGATGGCTGCCCGACTACACCTATCAGGATAAGGGGGTCGAGACGGTTTCTCTCGAGCCGGACGATGTAATCTGTCTGCTTACCGATGGGGTTTTTGACAGTTCCAATGACGAGGGCACCATGCTGGGGGTCGAGCAGTTTTATCAATCTACCGTACAGAAACTGCTTGATGTAAGCAGTATAATGGTGCCCTTTACCTGTTATGAGATACTGTCGGAGATGGGGTATCATGAGCGGAGCGATGATTATACCTTTGCCGCAATCAGCGTGAGCCCGGATGTCCGGAAACCTTTGCAGTCCAGGGACGGCGTGACTGTCGGGGACGACGGTGCGGGTCGCGGGGACGGTATGAGTGGTGGGGACAGCGGAGTGAGTCGCGGAGCCGGTAGTGCCGGTCGCGGGGACGGTATGGGCGGACAGTTTTTCCATATCGCCGAGACGGTATTTTCCCAGGTTTCCCCGGCTGCCGAAGCCTGTGAATTGTATCTGCATGAAAGCGGGTTCTCGGAGATGACCATAATCAAGGCCAAGATGGTCATTTCGGAATTTCTCTCCAATATAATCAAACACGGGTATCGGGAAAAATCCAAGGATGTCGTGCTGATTCAGGTTGACATTACAGACAGTCTGACCGTCACCTTCCGGGACCGGGCCTGCTTCTGGGAAATGCCCCCGAAAGAGGATTCCTTTTCACTCTTTTTTGATTCCCTCAACCAGGAGAAATCCCATTCAGGCCGCGGTATGCAGATGATCTATTCGGTAACTGAAGATCATTCTCGCCGCCGCTGCAACCAGATAAACGAGACCAGCTTCACGATCGCGATAAACGAGGAGCGGGATTTCACAGACCCGTAGACATGGATTCGTATCTTCGGGGGGACCTCCGATATTTCCATTTACCTGAGCCAATTTCAAAATGTGAAGCATTTTGAAATTGGCTAATGAAAGGTATCAAAACCCGGGTCAAGAACTTGACCTTGGGCAAGCGGCATTCCCGAAGGGAATGCTTGGGACCCGAGGCACTTCGTGCCTCCGTTCCGCCCCTAAGGGTGCCGCAGATTACTGCGGGGGGTATCTCAACAAGGGCAAGCGAAAGCTTGCCCCCGGGTTAGCGAAGCTTACCCCACGATCCCGGCACTCGCTCGGGAATGGAACCAACAAGTTGCTTCCGCTCCTCTCGCTTCGTTTGGGAATCAATACGTCGCTCTTGCTTTTTACAAGAGCCACACCTTACTGGTCTTTTCTTTTAAAGATCCTTCATAGCTGCTAAAAGTACTATCATTTCTTGACATAGTCTGCTCCTACTTGTTTAAAAAGGCATTCAATGATTTTTATATGCTTACTTTTCATGGAGATAG
This sequence comes from Spirochaetales bacterium, assembly GCA_018399255.1. Classification (GTDB taxonomy): domain Bacteria; phylum Spirochaetota; class Spirochaetia; order JABMQR01; family JABMQR01; genus M55B182. Next base: position 12,585 of record JAGYPA010000021.1, read on the forward strand.
AATGCAATACAATACCACAATCTTTCTCCGTAATAGAAAGGAAAAAAATAATTGTCAAGCTGTAATCGGAAGATATGAGAGGTTGGAGGGCTATAGAGGAAATGGATATAGACTTCCTTCGCGCAACCGTTGAGGATCATGCCGAACGAATCAATACACTTGTGAATGTCAAGGAAGTTTTCACTGGATCAACAGGTGGCGAATGGATGATGGATGTGTACTTGAGGTTTGATGATATTTAAGATGTTATTTTGTTAGATAACGGCAAAATGGTAAAATACTATTTGACAAATAATTTAAATAGCAGTACATGTAGAATATAATTTTGCAATATTTATGCAAAATGGAGGTGTTATATGTTGTTGAAATTCAAGATAAAGGAGCACAAATCCTTCCAAGGATGAATGTGTGTTCTCTATGAAAGTCGCCCGAAGCAGAAAGGGCTGGACTACAGTATCCTCTCAGAGAAGATCCGGGCGTAACGTTCATAAAGCTTTGAGCTCGGCGGTCATCTATGGCCCCAATGCCTCGGGCAAGACCAACATCATCGGGGCGATGGAGACCTTCAAGCAGATAGTGCTTCGCGGTAATATTCGAAATGTTGAGGTAAAGGATTCTCCCAATCTTGCATCCAACACTTGAGCTGATACCGAACAATACGCTTGATACCGCCGAGTCAGTGGATTTTCCATTGAGTTCATAGATCAGGGTTCCTCTTCAATTATGCAATTTCCGCTGATCTTGGGCGATTCTTGGAGCGGGATTATGAACGGAAGGTGCTCATGGAGACTCTTCATGTCAATCTTGCCTCGTATTTTCCGTGGTAATTCAACTCTCTTCCAGATTGGGGACATGGGGGTGTTCAATCTACTTAGTTCCTGCGTATGAGCAGAACCAGAATAGTGCGGCGGCCTTGGCCCAAGCGACCTCCATAATGAGGAGCTGTTTCTCTTGCCAATGGATTCAAGATCATGTTCAGCGCAAAGCTGGTCTCGATGATTTCCAAGTGGATGGACAAAGAGCTTCATCGTCATCTATCGGTCGGATTCAATGCATCTGGTCCGTAAGTTCTCCGAGCAGAAAAAACGGTCGATCTTCATCGAAAAGACACTAAACAGTGCCGACCATGTTCGGTGTCAATTCGAATACCTTGGGTACGGCGTATTGGACGGGGAACATGAGGAAGCACAGCTTTGCTCCATTTTCAAAAGGGAATCAAACATGCGCGCAATTCAGTGGAGCTATTGTGGCTTCGAGTCGTACGGAACAATCCGTTTCATCAACCTGTTCCCTCTTGTCCTGCAAGTCTTGCAACAAGGGGCATCTTGGTCGTCGATAGCAATTTGATGCATCCATCCATCCTATTGCGTTGATGAATATCCTTAACGCTGTTTCACAACGATGAGCTGAACACCCACAGAGCACAGTTGGTGTTCAATACGCACAATCCGATCTTTCACAATTCCAATTTGTTCAGAAGGGACGAGATCAAGTTCGTGGATCGTGATGATGAAGGACGCATTCACGGCACACTGTTCATTATCTGATTTCGGTACTGCAGGAGTGAACGGAGTACGGAAGACCGAAGACTACATGAAGAACTATTTCGTCGATCGATACGGGGCGATAAAAAGCATCGATCTCGCGCCGGTCATACGGAGCCTTCTCGACAAGAATAAGGAGGAGTAGATGAAGATGAAACTATCAAAACCTTTCTACTTCTCGGTCGAGGGTGAAACAGAAGATTGGTATCTGCAATGGTTGAGCAAAAGCATCAATGCTTTACCACAGGCTAAATTCAAGTCTTCGTTCGACTGCAAGATAGAAAGATCCTCTCTCCCGGGCCAAGCATAAGCGTCTTGGGGAGAACTGAGATCTTCCACATATTCGATCGTGAAAGCGAGAATGGAGTTCATGTCGACAATTCGAGACGACGAGGCGAATAGAAGGAAGCACAAGGTAGGAAAGGCCATCAAGTATACGCTCGGTTACAGCAATTTTGCTTTCGACCTATGGATGGTGCTCCATAAAGCTGATTGCAATAGGTCCTTGAGTTATCGCCACCAGTATCTGGATCCAATAAACAGGGCATATCAGGAACACTTCTCGGATATGGATGAGTATAAGAAAGAAAATAACTTCAGAGATTGCTGTCAAAACTGACATTGGATGATGTATGCACAGCAATCAATAGGGCTGACAGAATCATGGAGATAAATAGGGAAAATGGGTGGCCTGAGCAACATTTCTGTGGTATAGTTATTATACGGTCAATCCATCCACTCTCTATCGGAGAGGTAGTAATATCTTCAAACAATGCAAGATCCCTCCATATGATAGATTGCGATAGACTCCTAGGTTTTTTCAATCGTGTTGTGTTTCCATCCCAGAGGAAATCCGAGAATCTTGCATCACGGTGTTTTGCTCCTACCGCGGGCTACTGTTCGAGAAGGATAGCGCCGAGAATAAAGAAGAGGCATGGTTGTGGGTGTGGCGGTAGAAGTCAGGAGGTTGGAAACAGCGCATCTGCACCAATTTTTTCGATTAAGGGTCGGCGACTTCTGACGACTCTATCGGAAACTCTTGGTTTGCCTTGGCGATGTAGTATCGGCAGGCGTCAAACGCGTAAGAAGCCTGTGATAAGTTTTGGAATGAGAAAACTTTTGTTTAATTCAATAGTAGTGTACCCATGTGATATCGAAACACATCTGAAGGTAGAAGGTTATGGATTCAGATTCAACTCATCAAAGCTAACAGCTTATTCAGGTTTCTTTCATGATAAAGAAAATTATTACGAGTCTGCATCCGGGGGTGGGGCTCCATCAGCTCATTCCAGATCAGCAACTGTTCGTCACCAATGTCCCAACCAGTACCAGCTGGAGTTCTCTATCTCACCCACCAGCTGACTTGCATGAGCCCGTGGTCATCGTAGAGAAAACTCCTCACACTCCTCACATACTCGCTTGGTCAGCTAACGGCTTCTCCAACTCGTCTACATAGCGGGGAAAAGGAGAATTCCTCTACTGCCGTGGCTCGCCCGCCTTTGCCAGTTTACGTACAGCTCGGGGTCGGTCATAAGCTCCCGTAAAGAGGCGGCGAGGGCGTTCTTGTCGTCAGGCGGAAATATCAGGGCATTCTCTCGATGCCGCAGAAACTCACCCTGGCCCCCCCGTTAGCCTGTGCTGACAACGGCAAGCCCGGAAGCCATCGCCTCAATATGGGTGAGTCCGAAGGGCTCTTCCCAGATCGAAGGAAAGACAAAAATATCATGATCGATAGACAGCCCCCATTTCGCTGTGCGGGACAAGTCCGGCAAAATTGGTGTCAACCCCGAATTTGACTGAGCTTTCGTGCAGAGCTTGCCGTGTCTCTTTCCGGTCCTTTGCCGGCGATGGTAACGATTGAATTCAGGAAGGTCGATGATTACGAAGATGCGACTTTGGATTCGTGGCGACATCAGATTCAGGAAGGCCGGCAGATTCTGGAAGACCCGCAGATTTGGGAAAGCCGGGCTGGCACCACAAAGGCAGTCCGAGGCTTTTATCAGGGTGTGAACCTTTGTAGGGATAGGCGCGGCATAGAGAATGCGGACCGCTTGCCCATGGTCGAGCGTTTCCCGCTGGGAGGAACTGTTCAAGCGGGATTCTGATAGATTACCCGTGAATCTGGTATGGCCAGTCCTTTTTGCCGTAAGGTTCCGTTTGAGCAAGTTTGCTGATGCAGGTGGTACAGGAGAACCTGATGCCCACAAGGTGATGTCAGGAGTTATGAAGGTATCGAATCCAGCGGACGGCTGTCTTGGGCTTGAGGGAAAAGGGGGCGGGCAGAAAGCCGGCGATGTTTTCATCGTTGAAGGTGTAGTAACCAGCACGACCCGGAAGCCTCTGCCGTCCGGGCGGGGGCCGGGTGAGCCGCGGCAGGCTCCAGATGAAGATTACACTCCGGGGCTGTCTGCCCGATGGCCCTGACGGTTTCCCGATGGTTATTGCCTGGCAGTCTGTACCCGAAACCCCCGGCGCTGAACCGGGCTGGTTCGCTGAACGGATGGTAGACCTGCAGGGTCCGGGTGATTTGCGGAGTGTTTTCCGAGCTCTCATGGTTAGATGTGAGGATTCTCACCTCATGCCCTCTTTCTTCAGATAACCGACTACCTGGGCGCAGAGAATTTCGTAACCGCCAAGGATATGAGGCGGATAGAGATTGGAAATGATCAATATCTTCATGCAGACAGTGTACTGCATGTCCGACCAATGCCAACAGAAATACGATTTCCGTCGAACGTTTCCGTCGGATCAGTTTCGTCCGGAAGTGTATCAGATTCCAAAAAGAGAGAGGGAAATCGGATTCCCACCGATTTCTGGCGCCCGGCGGGCGCTTAAGGCAGCCTCACTTCACACATGGCGCACGAGTAGCTGGAACGAAGCAAATATGTTCTTTCAGGGCAAAGAGCTGCTATGAGGGGTTCGAAAACCTTAAGCCTGGCTTAAAACACACGTGTCGCACGAGTAGAAAGGGGTGTGATTTTGCAGGGGCCAGCGACCGAAAAAACATGTATTTTAACGTGCTTACGCCCTTCTATACACAGCAGGCCTGCTGATTGAGGCGGCTTATCGGGAGACCATTTGGCATTTTGCTCGTGTGACGTGTGTATATTGAGCCGACCTTAGCAGTTTTTCAGGCCCTGATGCAGATTTCTATGAAGCAAGGACTTACTGACTGAAAAATTTCTACTCGTGCGACATGTGTAAAGTGAGCCGACCTTAGCGCCCGCCGGGCGCTAAGAAGCGGTGGAAATTGCAAATTTCCTCCTTATTTCTGGGAAATCGAAGATTTCCCAGGGGAAATCCGATTTCCACCGGAAATCCAGTTTCTTTAGAAATCCAGTTTCCACCGCTTCTGAGCGCCCGATGGGCGGAAAAGCCTTGCTGTAAAAGGGTGTAAATAATCTGTGTCATGGTGTTTGGACTGCAGTGAGATCGGAATCCTGCTCCCGACCGCTGTCTGCTGGCGGCCGCCGCCCGTAAAGACTCGTGTAAGGTAAGCTCGACTGAAATCCTTTGAGACCTGAGTGAGCACACCAATTAGTTGTAGTGATAATTCCGACAGGCTCCTTGTGTAAGTTGACCCTGCAAACGCCTGATCATTTTAGAACTATTTCTCATTACATTTGTGACTCTTTTTATCTCTTATTCCCAAACGAAGCGAGAGGAGCGGAAGCAACTTGTTGGTTCCATTCCCGAGCGAGTGCCGGGATCGTGGGGTAAGCTTCGCTAACCCGGGGGCAAGCTTCGCTTGCCCTTTGAGATACCGCCGCAGAGTACTGCAGTTACCCGTGAAGGCGGAACGGAGGCACGAAAAGTGCCTCGGGTTAGCATTCCGGCCCAGAATGCCGCTTACCGTAGGTAAGCCGCTTGCCTAAGGTCAAGTTCTTGACCCGGGTTTTGATACCTTTCATTTTTCTCAGCCGCAATGCTATTTCAATATGGGGATAAATAGCTATCTTATGGTAATTCTTACCTGTATATTCATGTGGATCCTGTATTTCAAAAAACCCCTTTCAGTCGGATTCGATGCTTCCGTTCAAGGCTTCTTCAGCATTTTTATTGCTTCTTCCTGGTTCCTTTATAGGTGCTTGTAATGTGTTCAAACTGGGGAAATTCAGCAATGAAGTCATCTCCTTCTTTATCCAATCAATGCATATTAATACATATCAGCTCCTTTCTATTCCAACTTGTTTCATAATTCTGGTAACTAACCCTATTGGAATATTTTTTTTTACCGTAGATAGAATTGGTATAGATCTTCTCCCGCTCCTTTGATCATGATATGATGGCAGCTTCCTGATATTCTATCCAAGACCCAGCCATTGACGGAACCAGGGAAAAACTTCTTTCTGCATGTATCACGGTCGAAGCGGTGTGCCCCCGGCATGTGAGGAGTTTTCGGGGCCTCAGGATGACCGGCTTTAGCATACACGGGCAAGCTGATGAAATGCCGCCGGGTCTCCCAGCCAGGTGAGGGTCATCAGGCGGCCTGGACCAGGGCAGGGGAGGGAGCTCGCATGGAAGAATGTCGGGATACCCCATAAACTGTGACAAGAGCGGAATATAGATCATCCAGGTATGGGTGAAGCTGGTGTAGGATGAAATCTTTCAGGTGGTCATGAACCTGAGTCACCGAAAGCGGCGGATTCGCTCGTCATATCCGGCAAAGACAGTTGGTGCGCAGACCTCCGCCGGAAAGCCCGCCGCATCCGATTCGTTCGGAATCAATTTCCGGCGAGGACGAGAGAATATCGAGGGCGAGCCTGTCATTTCGTACAGGGAAATTCCCGGCCGTGTGAGCCCAGCGCAGGGCAAGGGATTGGCGACGGTATCTTCGTATGCGGCGGCAAAATTGATTGTATGCGGCAATTTGATCGGCATCGGGGAAATCGGCATCAGTGTGTCGGTTGAGAATGCGGAAACGTGTGACGGAGCAGCGTAAGCATCAGCATCAGCATCAGCCTTCCCGATATCCCTGCGGTCTCGACAGCTGTTCACATTAACGTTTGTTTTTGATCTTCCGGTCAGTTCACGCCGTTCATTAACCGCTGAGCATCTGCCGGACAGCAGCTCGGGAATATCATGCCGGATCTACCCTGCGGCTTCAAAGGAATCCATCAACACCAGCACCCCGAATCACCGGGCAAGTTCATTTGCCCAGGCGGCGCCCCGTAATAAGATCCGCTGGTGTTCTTCGATCAGGGGCGGGAGCGTATCGGCAGTCGGGTAATCTTTTCACCGCCGAAATATTTGAATCCTCCGTGATCGTGAAATGCCAGAATGCGGGATTTTTCTCCGACCTTCCCAACCCGGGCTTCGGGTAGAACGCCTTCGTGGGCGGGCCGAAAGGTGTCTGCAGGTGAGCTCATGATTTCCAGTCCATGTAGGCTGATATATGGGTTGATGTCCACACCAATGGTGCTGAGAGTTTGTCCGGTTGTCGGGGATGTCAGTGCACGGGGATCGAAGTCGGCCTCGGGCTGAGGCAGATTTTTCGAGCTGGGAGGGCAGGGCGTAAAGTTCGGCTAAACTTTTCCCGGGCGACTCCTTCCAGTCACATCAATATCGGTCCCACTGCGGTGAGTGAAAGAACCCGGATGCGGGCCTTCTCCGCTCATCCGGTCCATGGCCCGTAAGCCCCCAGCAGGTTGGCAGACCAACGGCTGGTTGGCGACCGCGTTTCGTTCTATTGCAGCTCCATGTTCCGCTGAAACTCCATGCGAGCATGTTCATATCATGTCGTCTCCCAAGTTGAAAATTCGTTACTGTTAATCAGTGACCAGCCGTCTGCCCAGCGCCTCTCGCGTGGCGGCTCCTCCCAGACCGGGTACCTGTCCGATACAACCAGCTGATACGGTATGCTTCGCCCTTCCGTCGGCCCGAATATCAGGATTCCCGGAACATTGCCGATCGGACGGCCTGCGTGATCGTCGGAATCTCATCAGTCAGATCCTCTTCGTAAAGTAGGAGTCCAGATGAAGCGGGCTGTTCGGCTGGACGGCTCAAGCCCCGTCACATGCGGAGACGCCGAGGGATTGAGTCCGAGCGCGTAGTCCCCGAACTGAGAGAGAATGCCGAAATAGGTCGATTTGAAATTTGCGGGTCGTCGGTGATCCGGTAGGCGAAGGCGTAGACATCGGCATAACGTCCTGCGCGGTTGCGACCCCCACCCGTAACCCTTGGTTACCCCGTGCGGATAGAACGCTTCTGTTACGTCGAATCCCATGTAGCCGCCCTTTGCCGCCTCTCTCAGGATGCGTGCCCGGGCGGCATCGGCGATGTTCGGGCGCGTGGGAATCGATGTCGGCATCAGACTTCTGGTTCGCGGCATCATTCTGATTTGGGTCAGCCTTCTGGTTCGCGGCATCAACCTTCTGTTTCTGGATGTTCTGTTCTGGGATGAATCCGGTTCCGCCGTGTTCCGACCTCGGCGTCAGCCAGCGCTGGAATCTTTGTCTCGGCGGCAAGAAGAAAGCTGATAAAATTGTACCAAATCTGCGGGGTGGCAAATTGTTTCCCCGGGCGATACTGGTGCGGCCCATTTGCCCTCCTTAACCAGCATCGCTTCAGCCAGTCGGGCAAAAGCGGCAAAAAGGTTTCCCCTCCCGCACCCCCGATACCGCACCTGTGTCCGCACCTGCACCTGCACCTGCACCTGCCGCCTCTATCTCCCCGGCGGGGCCGTAGCGGCATCCGGGAGGTCAGATAGAGAGCTGGAGGCTGGCATAGAGCAGGTGGGAGGTATCTGGGCGGCAGTGAAGATTTTCACCATCTTCGTCGGAATGGGTCTCAAGGTAGTCCCAGAGTGCTGTAAGGCGCGCTCCCAGAGAGAGTATTTGCTGGCGACTTCCTGCCAGGAAAATCAGCGGCAGGCGGGCCGACTGGGCCATCATGCCGGCTCCGTAGGCGGTGACCCTATCAGAAACAGCCCAGGTTCCGTAAACCAGCGGATCTGAAGGCGCGCTTACACGCTCGCCATATTCGGGATGGGCATTGGTTTCCGTACCGGCCATTATGCCCCCGTAATCGGGATCGGCGGGGTCGGTAATCCTGTAGATTTACCCAGGAGCGAACGCCCCAGAGCGCCTCATCGAGAAAATCGGGCAGTCCGTTGCCCGATTCGGGTATGTGATACTGTCCGTCGGTGAAGTGCGAGGGGAAGGCTTCGTAATAGTTAAGCGAAGAATAGGGATGATCGTGTGCTGGGGGCGCCGGTCAAAGTCGCCGGCATCGTGGTAGCCGCCGGCTATTTCAAAGAAAGGGAGTCCCTTCGGCGGGGTGATTTTGCCGGATGCTGACCACACGCTTTCCGCGTGTCAGCCACTTCTGTGTGGCAGACAGGCCGGGTGTACCGGGTATAGGGTTCTTCGAGGCTATGCCGCACCGCTGGTGGTAGAGGCCCCGGGCGTATACGGCGGCAATGGTATCTACGGCCGAGCGGCTGATCTCGAAGGGATAGGAGATGCCGAATCCTTTTACCTGGATGATGTAGGGGCCGCCGGGCGGTACCTGGCTCAGGTCAAGCCGATGAACGTGCTCTCCCGAGGTCACCGTTTCTTTAGCAACGAGCGTATCGTCCCCACGGTATTCGGCAATACCTTCGTAGACGACTGCACCGGCTTTCGGGGCGTCGCTTTCGTCGATGTTCAGGCGCCGTTCGCATCAGCATCAGCGTTTATATCCAGCATCAGCGTTTATATCAGCATCGCGTTTATATCAGCATCAGCGTTCGGGGCGCCGCCGGGGGCGTGTCGGGAGCATTGATGAGTGCGGTGTCGGCATCGTTTTCGAGGGTTCCGGACGACAAACTCGATGGGCTCATCAAACCGCTCGACCGCCAGCGCAGGTGAACGCCGAGATTGGCGTAGCGGACGGGTGTATCTGGATGGTAGCCGACCTGGTTTACCTTGATTGATTCGCAGAAAACCTTCGAGTCGTCAAATTTGAGGTGTCCGTCCCGTAGGGACCCGGTTACGGTGTAGGTTTGCCGGTTTCCGGGGCTGAATCGAGCACCAGGTAGGTCAGTACTGTACGTTGACGGGATACGGATTGGTGCTGGATGATGTTTTCGGGGAGTTCGTCGATGGCCCGGGGTAATGGTGGACTGCAAGAAAGGTTTGCCCCATCAACCTGCCAGTCGCGGCGGTGGTTTTCCCGCAGTTTCGGGGAGTGATGCGGGATCGAAGTTGTCGGTTATCGTGTGGACAATCACAGTTGATGCCGCGGTGTACAGGTCGGAGAGATTGCGGATGCTCAGGGATCAGGGCGAGTATGCTATTACCAGCCGGGCACGACAGGATGCCGGTGAGAAGCAGGATACCGGTAAGCATCAGGATGCTGGTGAGGAACCGGGAGCGCGGCTGACGGAAGGCGGTACAGGGTGGTTTTCGCTTTTCATGAAGCTAGTATAGCAGGTATTGGTTGAGTCTGACACCGAAAAGTGTGATACGGAAAACCTCTTTTTCGGTATAAGGAAAATCCGGTGCCTGATTCCCAAACGGAGCGAGAGGAGCGGAACCATCTTGATGGTTCCATTGCCGAGCGAGTGCCGGGATCGTGGGGTAAGCTTCGCTAACCCTAGGTAACATACCCCCCGCAGTAATCTGCGGCACCCTTAGGGGCGGCAAAGGAGGCGAAGCCTCCTGGGTCCCAAGCTTACCTGCGGTAAGCCGCTTGCCCAAGGTCAAGTTCTTGACCCGGGTTTTGATACCTTTCATTCTTCGCATTTTTTGGAAATTGGCTCCAAATCGTCGAAATTTCAAGTTGAAGTCATCTGAGCTGATATGATTCCCATCAAGGCTACCAGATAGTAGTTATTTGATGTACTCTGTTCTGACGGGGACAGAGGGCCGGCGGTTACGGTGCAAATTGGCTAGGAATGGAACATTTTCCATATCCTTGTTTGAGTTTATCGAACCACACACCGGCCGTCGAACATCAAAGTGGGAGACGGCGCCAGTCTATGAGGAACTTGCTGACGTCATCCCCGATTCGCGAGCAGCTCATCGATAACTGCCGTCTGACCCCAATAGTACTATACCAGGAGGGTTATGGAAGAGAGAAACGGGAAGAAATTTTACCACATGTGAGTGAATTTCCTCCCAGTACTGTACACCAGTAGGAGTGAGCGTCGGGAGGATACGAAAAGTACTTCGTATCTGAGTGGAACCAAACGGTTTATCGGATTGGATTTGAGCAAACAAAGCTGTTATATCTGCATCATAAACCGGGATGGACAGATTGAACTGCATGGAAAGTTCTCCTTTGCGGTCAGACAAACGGAGTGAGCTGTATGAGAAATTGCAGGAGGAGACCTGGTACTGATGGAGGCCTCAACGGGAACCTTCAATATTGCAAGAGCAATGAATAAGTTGCCGGGAGTACTCGCTTGCGTAGTAAATCCCCATTCGACCCGGATTAATGAAACGAAGAAAACGGACAAGGAAGACTGCCTGTTTCTCGCAAAACTCATATTGCGGACCCCGGTAGAATGCGGCTAGTAGAAAGCATTCCAGTGACCAGGAGATGGAAAACCGTGATGTCATTTCCCACTACCGGCAGATGAACAACCAGCATACCAGGCAGGCCGCTATGGTGCCATTGAGAAGTGTTTTGGAACAGAAAGAGCCTATTCCTTTACGAAACGGATAGCCAGGGATCTGTCGAGGAGTTAACTCTGCTTGAAGAAGCGACAGGCAAGAAGGAGAAAAGCAGATGGCTCGGATTGTGAAACAGAACGACAGAATAGGTGCGATACTTGGATCTATTCCTAGGGTGAGGGCTGAAAACCCTAGCGGCATTTATAGCCTTTGTAGGGGACATAAACAGGTTTCTCAGGAAATGACTCTCCGCCTATTGTGGGCTGGTCCCGAGGGTATACCAATCGGGACAAAGGATGCGAAACACGAAAAATAACGAAGGAGGGACGAAGCGACTTTTTACGGGAATATCTAGTTGAAGCAGTATTTGCAATGATGCGGACTAAATTCAATTTTCCTCTTAAGGAAAGTACCTGGAACTTCGTCAGCGGATGAAGCCAAGGAGAAGCGGCTATAGCCGTTGCAGGCTGGTGGTCATGATGTTCTCAATGCTGAAAAATGGGACTCTGTACATGGTTGAAAAGAAAGAGAGGACCGTGAAACGGGTTACAGAAGAGTACCATAAACATAAGCATATACAACGTGTAGGAAAATATTACAAATTTCGCGAATCCTGTAAGGATATTTCAGGGATGATTGAAATTACCAACACATTTATAGTAATGAGTTAGGAGTTTTGAAGTTTAACCTTCAAGGGGCTTGACGGGAATCATAGAAGCCAATTTAGATTGATCTTTAGATGTGGTACAACCGAGAATCTTTATAATGTGTTTTTCTCTATTGATGCAATAAGAGGCTTGAAAACAGAGGGTTTGACTAAGCCGGCTTCTTCCCAATTTTCAACTATCGCTTCACCGATAGCCAACGGAGTACGAATACGGCTGGTAATAGCCATAAGGATGATGTCAGGCTTATTCTCGTTATACAGCTGAAGTTTGCTTATGATAACAGCGGGACGCTGTTTTGTTGTTTGAAGATTGGTGAAGGGAATCTCACCAAGACGATATCGCCGAGAATTATAATGAGTCATAGACAGGTGTCATCATCGTTGTCCCAGACTTTGTAAATGATGGTTCCGAAGCCTTAGTAAATTCTTTATGCAATCGACTTTCCCGATCCTTTAATCTAATAAAATCAATAAAATCATTGATTTCTGTTAGCCGATCGGGGAGACATATGATCTAATTTTTCAATCATATTTTTTACTTGCGGCTGCATACGTCCTCCTTCTGAATCTTTACATTAATTGTGGCTCTTGCAAAAAGCAAGAGCGACGTATTGATTAGCCAATTTTCAAAAATGCGCAGCATTTTGAAATTGGCTCAATTATATAGAGAAAACTTTAAAATGTCAGCTATTGTCAAATTGACTTAGTAGAAATAATTATCAGATCCTTGCTGATACCTTTTGAAATTGTCTTAATAACGAGGCAAATCTGCTTGACAGATTCCTTTTGTCTTGTATGTTACTGTAAACAGAAACGTTACTGCGGGTAGAAACGTTTTGGTGTTCGTTGTCGAGTCCGGCACCCTGCGAAAGCAGCACCGCAAGGGCCACGGCACCCTGCGAAAGCGGCACCGCAAAGAGCACCCACGGCACCCTGCGGAAACGGCTCGGCAAGGGGCACCGCACAGAAACCCGTACCGGTAACCCAGGAGGTATGTATGACAAAAGCAATCCTGAACCGAGCAGATATGCCAAAAAAATGGTATAACCTGGCATCGGATCTCACGATCCCCCGCTTCCTGTTAGGTCCCGACGCGGCCGGTAACCCCGAAATGATGTCCGCCATTTTTCCCATGTCCGCGATCGAACAGGAAATGACCACCAGGCCGAAATAGAGATACCCCAAGAGGTTTCAGGGAAGTGCTGACCCGCTGGCGCCCGTCGCGCCCCTCCACCGGGCAGGTGCCCTGGAAAAAGCTCTCGGCACCCCGGCAAAAATCTTCTACAAGAACGAATCAGTCTCCTGACCAATGACCACAAACCCAACACCGCCGTTGCCTCAGGCCTACTACAACAAAGAAGCCGGAGTAAAGCGGCTGACCACCCGAAACCGGAGCCGGCCAGTGGGGAAGCGCCCTGGCCTTCGCCTCCAGCCAGATGGGAATCGAGTGCAAAGTCTTCATGGTGCGGATCAGCTTTGACCGAAACCCTACCGCAAAGTGATGATGCAGACCTGGGGCGCCAACTGCGTACCAAGCCCAAGCAGGAAACGCGCATCGGGCGTGGTGCTCGCGGCAACCCCCGACACACCCGGCAGTCTGGCCATCGCCATCAGCGAGGCAGTAGAACAGGCCGTCTCGGACCCCAAGAGGTGAAACCCGCTATGCGCTGGGAAAGCGTGCTCAACCATGTCATGCTCCACCAGACGATTATCGGGCAGGAAACCAAAAAGCAGCTGGAAATGTTCGGCATCAGCAAACCTGACGTTGTAATCGGCTGTTCCGGCGGCGGAAGCAACTTTACCGGGCTGGCCTTTCCGTTTATGCGGGATAAGATCAATGGGCCGATATCGACATCTATCCCACCGTTGAGCCGGCATCCTGTCCCAGCCTGACCAAAGGCAAATTCCTCTACGACCTGGGCGACCGTCGGGCATGACCCCGCTCATGGCAATGCTCGCTGGGGCATAACTTTATCCCGAACCGATTCATGCCGGCGGGTACGCGATATCACGGCATGTCGCCGCTGGTCTCCCAGTCGGTTGTCGAAGGGCTGGCGGATCCCATGGCCATCGATCCAGATAGAGTGCTACGGGCGACCATGCTCTTTGCCCGGACCGAGGGACTCATAGTTGCTCCCGAGACAAGCCATGCGGTAGCGGCTGCCGTTCGGGAAGCCCGGAAGGCAAAAGAGGAAGGCAAGGAGAAAACCATCGTTTTTGGACTCAGCGGACACGGCCTTATGGACCTGAAAGGCTACCAGGCATACATGGCGGGAGAACTTGCCGTGCACGAGCTTGAGCAGGAAGTAATAGAAGGCAACCTGGCGCAGCTGAAAGGCTTTCCGGAAGCCGAAGAGCGCTATTCGGGACGCTGGAGATAGACTGATATTCACGGGGATCCCCGGCAGGAAGACAGCCTGACGACGTGTGCAGGTTGATGCCTGCGCGATGGCCTTATGACGCATCCAGGTTGATGCTTGCGCGGGGGTCCCATGACGTGTGCAGATTAATCCCTTTTTTTATCGGAAAAAATAACGCCAGGTCATGGCATTTGGGGTATTCAGAACCCGGAAAAAACGATAGAGTGTCCGAAGGATTTTACCTCGTGGCAATTCATATCCAACGGCTTGACAAGACAAGGCAAATATGAAATTATACACCGCTTGCTGTAGGTAAAACTATAATTCTATTACAGGGTAGAAGATATGAATACATTGTATGTAAAACCGAAAAACATGGTCAAGAAGTGGTATGTAATTGATGCAGAGGGAAAACGGCTCGGCCGGATCGCCGTCGAGGCGGCTAAAATCCTCCGTGGAAAAAACAAACCGGAATTCGTACCCCATCAGGATCTGGGAGATTTTGTTATCATCGTGAATGCGGAAAAAGCCGCACTTACCGGTGGTAAAGAACATAAAAAAATCTATTACCGACACTCCGGGTATCCCGGCGGACTGAGGGGAGAAGTCTACTCAGATATGATCGTGAGAAAACCGACCCTTCCCATGGAACATGCTGTTCGCGGCATGCTCCCGAAAGGCAGACTGGGCAGGAAACTGTTTACCAATCTGAAAGTCTATGCCGGATCAGCGCACCCGCATGCTGCGCAGAAACCCGAACAGGTTCAAATTTAAGGTCAGGAGCAGATAAGTGGATAAAAATGTAAATCTGGCATTAGGCACCGGAAGAAGAAAAACCTCAGTTGCACGTGTTTACCTGCGGGAAGGCACCGGCGCTATCAAAGTCAACGGACGGGATGTCAATGAATACTTCGGCAATCCCAGTTTTGTCTATGTCGTTAAGCAGCCCATGGATGCTACCGACACACTGACCAAATACGATGTAGTGATCAACGTTCGCGGCGGCGGTCCTTCGGGTCAGGCAGGCGCATGCCGGCACGGAATAGCCCGAGCTCTTCAGGTTTTTGATGAAACCAACACCAAAACCCTGAGGACTAACGGATTTCTTACCCGTGACCCGAGAATGGTGGAACGTAAGAAGTATGGACAGAAAGGCGCTCGACGCAAGTTCCAGTTCTCAAAACGATAACATCGTATTTGGGCGGATCGAGAGAGCCAGGGAGAGAGGAGTTTCCGGCAGCGGTTTTACCGTCGCTGCCGCAGATGGCTCCTCTTTTTTTGTCCCCGCATCGCTGGGGCATCAGCTGCAGCTCTATCCGGATCAGGAACTTGATAAAACCGAGTATGATGAAATAAAAAGGCGCACCGAGCTGCTGCAGGTCAGGGTAAAGGCTCTCGACCTGCTTGCCATGCGCGAACACTCTGCCGCCGAGCTGCGGCTCAAGCTCCTTCAGCGCGAATTTTCCGAACAGTATATTGATGCGGTACTGACCTCTCTCGAGGGGGCAGGCTTGCTGGACGACCGACGCTTTGCCGAGAGCTGGATACGGATGCGGCTGCGGAAAAATCCCTGCGGAAGGGCCCTGCTGGCATCCGGTCTGGCCATGAAGGGCGTTGACCGCGAAACGGCCCACCGGGCGATAGATGCGCAGCTCGATGAAGAGACGCTGCAGCAGGCGCTGGATGCCGCAGCCGATAAGCTCCTTCGCCGGAAGGGTATGACCCGGGAGAAGCTGATGCGTTCGCTCATGCGCAAGGGCTTCCGCTACAGCGATGTTTCTGACGCCGCTGCTGCCCGGCTTCAGGCATCTCCCGAGCACGGGCAGGAAGCGTATAATCCTGACGACTTCTGATACGTGACCCCGGCAAAGCAAGAAATCCGCGGAACGCCTGGGAAGGGCTTCCGGCAATATGCAGTTTTTCTGCAAGTTTATGCAAAGTCGGCTGCCCGCAAGCTCGGGTAGATCTGCAAGCCCGGGCAGACCCGGGCGGGCAGGAAAAAATTATTTCTTGATATTGAAGGTCTTCATACCGGGATAGGAAGCGGTCCCCTCCAGGTAATCCTCGATGCGCATCAGCTGGTTGACGCTAGCCAGACGGTCGGGCAGCTCATCGAACCGGTCTTGATCTGTCCCGTCTCCAGCGCCACTACCAGATCGGCAATAAAGTTGTCCTCGGTCTCGCCCGAACGGTCGACACAATAGCCAGTATAGCCGGCCCGTTTTGCCATATCGACCGCCTCGAAAGTTTCGGTGAGCGTACCGATCTGGTTAACCTTGATCAGAATCGAATTGGCAATGCCCCTCTCGATACCCGTCTCCAGCCGCTTGGTGTTGGTGACGAACAGATCGTCGCCGACAAGCTGAACCTTGCTGCCGATCTTCTCGGTGAGCAGCTTCCAGCCGTCCCAGTCATCCTCGTCCATACCGTCTTCGATGGAAATAATAGGATACCGTTCAACCCAGTCAGCCCAGTAATCAACCATCTCGGCACTGGTCAGTGTCTGCCCGGTAGACCAGCGCAGCTCGTACTTGCCGGTCTCCTTATTGTACAGCTCGGACATAGCAGGATCGAGGGCAATCATCATATCCTTGCCGGGCTCGAGACCCGCCTTCTTAATCGCCTCGATAATCAGCTCGCAGGCTTCCTCGTTAGACTTCAGGTTCGGGGCAAAACCGCCCTCGTCACCAACCGCCGTGCTGTAGCCCTTGCTCTTCAGAATACTCTTCAGATTGTGGAACACCTCAGCCGTCATGCGGACAGCCTCGCGGATAGAACCCGCGCCGACCGGCATAACCATAAACTCCTGAAAGTCTACAGAATTGTCAGCATGCGAACCGCCGTTGATAATATTAGCCATCGGAACGGGCAGCACGCAGGAATGATAGGCGCCAAGGTACTTGAACAGCGGAATACCGAGAAAATCGGCCGCGGCCCTTGCAACAGCCATCGATACCCCGAGAATGGCGTTGGCTCCCAGCTTGCCCTTGTTCTCGGTACCGTCCAGCTCGATCATCGCCCGGTCAATATCGACCTGGTCGAGGGCATCGAGACCGATCAGCTCACCGGCAATGACATTGTTCACGTTATCAACGGCCTTCAGGACGCCTTTGCCCATATAGCGGGATTTGTCACCGTCACGAAGCTCAACCGCCTCATGCACACCGGTTGATGCGCCGGAAGGAACGGCAGCCCGCCCCATCGATCCGTCTTCAAGGATAACATCGACCTCAACCGTCGGATTTCCGCGAGAGTCAAGAATCTCTCTTGCTTCAATGAATTCAATAATGCTCATACACTTACTCCTGTTACTATGCTCATCCGGTAAAAGCAATTACCGGAAGGTATTCACACTGCAGACTATCGTATGTAACAGGCCTGCCTGTCAAGTGAGCAAGGGGGGGCCGAGCGGCGGTTTTTTAGGTTTGATGAAATACGCTATCCGCTGTACAATACAAGGTATATGGATGAATTCAAAACCGGGAACCAGCCCTACAGCCCGCCGCCGATGAGCGATGAGCTGATGTACCAGATTATATTTTCCATGGAAGACCAGGCGACCACCTATCTCTTCGACCTGCGCGAGGGGGTGCCGGTACAGGGTGAGCTGATCCGCTGCGGGCGCGAAGAACGGGAAGCGCGGTATCGGGACCTGCCCTCGTGGAAACCGGCAGACGGCTTCCGCATCATGGAAAAGTTTATATCATCCCTCAAAAACCCCCTGTTCCGTGAACGCCTCAAGGATGCCCTGGCCAAAGGCAAAGGGGTCTTTCGCAACTTCAAGAACACCATCAAGGAGGAGCCGGCCGTCGAGCGCCTCTGGTACTACTTCAAGGAGCGGGAAATAAAACGCATCATCTATATCTGGTATGAGCAGCTGACCGAAGTCTCCTATCTGGAGGCAATCGGGGAACCGGAGCAGGACGTTGCCGATCTTATATTATCAGACTTTTCAATAACCACTGACAGCGAACGCTGGAGTGACTATATAAAGGATATCGGACGCAACCGGCTGGAGAGCGAATATGCCGGAGTGGACTATCCGCTGAACGAACTGCTGGTCGAGGAGTATCAGCGGAGCTGGGGAACCTTCGACGATTCCTGGCTGATGGTCTTCGTCGAGACCCCGGGGGAGGAGTTTGCGGGATTTATCGGAGCCGAACCCGTCGAGATGGACGGAGACAGGCTGATTTACTCGGTAAGACATCTCTATGTGGAACCGCGCTTCCGGGGCCTGGGTATTTTCAAGATGCTCATCGACGCCCTCTGCGGTCGGGCGGCCGAGACGGGAGCAGACAGGCTGATAGTTGAGCTGAGCGGTAAATCCTCCGTCACGATTCCCGCCCTCGAACATCGCGGGTTTACCCCCTTCAGCGAGCGCTTTGCCCTGGATCTGGCCAAGTGGCGGCGCGAACAGGGCAGCTGGGCCGACGAGATGCTGTAGCGGTCAGGCTGCCGGGGCCGCAGGATGGCCGGGGGACTGGGGCATTGGGGCGCTGGAGTGCTGGATGGCCGGGGGGCTGGGAAGTTCAGGCTGATACGTACGCCATGGCTGCATAGCAGCAGGCTGACAGGTACGCCCGTGCTGCACGGCAGCAGGGTGCAGGACTACGCCAGCTGGCCGGTCGCTTTCAGATACCCCTCGAGTTCGGTAATATAGCGGATCGTCGGGTAGGGGGAACCGGCATGTTTCCCATCCTCGTCGATAAGCAGCACCTGGCCGCCGAGGTCGATGAACGGCTGCATGAAATTGATATTGTCATCGATGAAAAGCACCTGCTCCGCAGGAATCCTGATAGCATCGAGAGCGGTCCGGTAGGACTGCAAAGCCGGCTTGTTCTGAAAGTTGTAGTCGCGTATGTCGAAAATCTGCTCGAATTCCTGACGTATTCCCAGAGCCTCCAGCACCCGCTCGGCATGTTCGCGCACGGCGTTGGTAAGAATCGAGCGGCGGAAAGGCAGGCGCCTGAGCATCGCGGCGAGCTCGGGGTTGAGGGTAATGTAGTCGCCGATATCCTTCATGTGAATCCAGTCAAGGTAAGCCTCGATATCGGTAAGGCCGTGTTCGGCGATAAGCCAGGATATCGTCGCGCCGTGGGCGATAAAGCCTTTGGCCCGCAGCTCATCGGCCTCCTCCATG
Source organism: Spirochaetales bacterium (assembly GCA_018399255.1). GTDB lineage: Bacteria > Spirochaetota > Spirochaetia > JABMQR01 > JABMQR01 > M55B182. The sequence continues at coordinate 31,895 of JAGYPA010000021.1, forward strand.
GTCAGGCTGAGATACCGGGCGACAAATTCAATAATACGCTGGTTAAAGGCGTGCTCAACCTTGCTCGATGCGGGGTACAAGGTATTATCCAAGTCAAAAAGTATGTATTGCAGGGTTCTTTCTGTTTCCATACGAAAACTTAACCATAGATCGAAATTTTTAGCAACGGTTCAAAACAAGTTTTCTGTGCGGCAAAGCCTTGATATTCAGGAATTTGCATAAAAAATGTATATAAAAAGTAAAAAAAACTGGTTTGGCGTCATTTAACGCCTATATTTTCTTGACAGCTATTTGGACCGTTGCTATACTTGTCGCAGTATAGCTAAATAAAAAAAAGGGACGATGCGGGTCATAGGCCTGCCCCGAAAATCTTAGGAGGAAGTATGAAAAAACTTTCGATCTTACTTATGGTTCTTGTAATGGCAGGCGGATTTGCATTTGCTGCTGACATTGCTGTAACTGGTAGTGCAACTCTAGAAGCAGTAGCCGACCTCGACAATTCATCTTTCGGACTTGTTAACAGTACCTATACTGGTGATATCTCGTTTGCTCTGAATCTGGCTTCCGGATCCGGCTCAGCAGCCGGCGAAGGCGATATCTATGCAGAGATCGGTATCAGTGCCGGTATTGATGCATATGTAGATGGATATGATATTGATGGAAGCGGAACTGTTGGAGATGACGATGACGGAGAAGAATCAGCTCTGGACGAACTCAATGCTTGGGCCGCAGTGGACTATGCCCGCATTATTTCCGGCGACTGGACAATCGGCATCCTCGGATCCCCTGCTGAGTGGTCAAAAGCTGCATCTTACTACGATGACGATGCTGACGGCGCTGTTGATGATGATGACCTTGTTCTCGGTTTTGGCACAGGCCACGGCGTAACCGTTTCCTACCAGGACTATACCATTGGTGCCGATTTTGATACCGAAGAAGCATGGGCTCTTTCAGTTGCAGGATCTTGGAACTGGCCGAAGGCGTAACTGCATCAGCTGGCTTAGCTTTTGACAACGATGCCGGTATTTTCCTTACCGGTGCCGCCGATCTGCTCGTTTCCGATATTACTGTAGCAGTAGCTGCCGATATCGATCTCAGCGATGGTTGCCTTTGATGCATCTGCTTCTGCAGTTTACGACATCGTAGCTGTTGATGTATACTATGGTGCTGAGCTTGCTGCCAAAGCAGCTGTAGACCTCGATCCTATTTCTCTTACCGTTGACGTACGTGATATTATTAATACTCAGGACATTAACGTTTCTGCCTCAACAACTGTTGATGCTGCTGCAATCAGTGCAGGTTTCGGATATGTTATCGACGGCGGAGCTTGGGACGTAAACGCATCAGTTGAATACACCCTTGATCAGGCTGTTGTGACATTGGGCGGAAGCTATAATTCAGCCAAGGTCCTTGCACTCAATGCCGGTATCTCTTCAGACTCCATTATCAATGGTGCAACTGTCAGCCTCGGTTATGCCGGCGACGACCTTACCAAAGCTGAAGGTGATAGTGAAACTGATCTCGGCAAAATCACTGCAGGCGTAACAATATCACTCTAAAGTAACTTAATATTATTTGCTATTACTATGGCTGATCCTTCGGGATCAGCTATTTTGTTTGCCCTGCGGAGCCGATAAACCCGGCAAGACGCAGCGCTCGTCCGGGAGTACCCGGCAGCCGCTAAAAATCCAGGTCAGCGAATCGTCATCGGGAGCCTCATTTTTCTTTTCTTCTGCGGGCTTTTCTCTGCCCCATCCTTAGCAGGGGTGACCGCCCGGACTGACTTTTTCCGAGGGGGCAGGGGCTGCAGCTGTCTGACCACTTTTTCTTGACGACCGCTGCTTTTGCATCTGGTTTCTGCCTGCCAGCTGCATCCGGTTTCCCGGCATCGGTCTTCAATGAATCAGTCTTCCCATGACTCCGGGCTTTCGGGCCTCAGGTTTATATGAGCCTCGGGGACCGCGCGCTGCCGCAGACGTATAATCCAGCAGCGGTGAATGCGCTTGTTGCGGGTGAAGTCCTCGGAACCGTCCGGTCGGTAATCTCTTCCACCACATAGCGGTCGGTGATAACAGGACTCAGCTCAAAATTCCTGTAGTTGTTGGAGAATATCAAGGTGCCGTCCTGCTCGAGGCGGCATGGTCGCGATCAGTTTCTCATGGTCGCGCTGAATATCCAGGACTTCCGGCCGGCTTTGGAGTTCGAAAAGGTGGGCGGGTCGAGAAAAATAAGATCGAAACGATGACGGTGCTCCTCGAGCCACTGCGTACAGTCGGCCTGATGAAACTGGTGAGCCATCCCGGTAAATCCGTTCAGCTCCATATTCTTTTCAGCCCATCCAGATAGGTCCGGGAGGCGTCAACGGTCATTGTGCTCAGCGCTCCTCCGGCAGCCGCATGCACCGTAGCCGACCGGTATACCCGAAAAGGTTGAGAAAACGCTTGCCGTCACTCATATCCTTGATCATCTGGCGGACGGGACGATGATCGAGAAAGATGCCGGTATCGATATAATCGACAAAATTGACATAGAACATCAGCCCATGCTCCCGCATAATATAGAGCGGACTCGATTTTCCCTTCTGGTGTACTGCTTGCTGCCCTTCTGACGCTTTCGCTGCTTGACGAAAATCTGCTCATACGGGATTCCGGTAACCGGTTCACCCCGTCGACCATCTCCTGCAGGCGGATTCGGCCGCGGCGGGATCTACCGTCAGCGGGAGCGTACTCCTGCAGATGGACCCAGCGGTCCTCGTAGATATCTATAGCCGCTGAATACCCGGCATATCGGCATCGTAGAGCCGGTAGGAGTAGCCCCCGAACGCTTGAAAAACGCCTTGAGCATTCGGCGGTTCTTGCGCAGACGGTTGGCGAACATCTCGGCGCCGGGGACAGCTCAGCAGTCTCCCGTTCGATGTGACGCTCTTCAGCTTTCGTCCGCATCGCTCCCGCTCCTCGGGAGAAAAAATCGAATAGTGGGCGACCGTGCATTTGAGGCCCCCGTTGAAAAGCGAATTGGTGCTGTCAGGCTTCATCCGGAGATTGCGCAGCAGATCGGGTTCGCCGCAGATCAGGCTGATGCGCCAGCCGGGGAATATGGCTGCCAGGGTTTCTCCCGTTTTCCGGTAGAGGGTTTCGAGATCGGGGGTCCTGAAGCTTACCTGGCCCCCCTCGTTCCGGGGCCTTTCGCTGTGAGCACCGCCGTCTTTGAGGCGTGGGACATTGCTGGTTCGTGGGCCTTCGCTGTTGCGAAGGCCTTCGCTGGTGGGACCATCGTCACTGCGAAGGCCGCCGCTGCTGCGGATCCCATAGGGCGGATCGCTGACGATAATCCCTGCCGGTACCGGAACTGATTCCCTTCCCAGCCGGGTAATATCGCGAACAGCAAACGAGATATGATCTTCCACCCCGGCGTTGAACGCGTGGGATTCGGCGGCCTGAACCGAACGCCGATCGATATCCCAGCCGTAGATAGGGGGTACCGAGCCGGATCCGACAAGCTTCCGCTCGCGGGCTTCAGTGAGCAGGCGCTCCCACAACGGCGCATCATGCCCTTTCCAGATGAGAAACGCATAGGTGTCGGGATGCAGGAGCCCGGGGGCACAGTCTGATGCCATAAGTGCCGCCTCGATGGGAATCGTCCCGGATCCGCAGAAGGGATCTATCAGGGGTTTTCCCTCAGCGGCAGCCCCCGGCCAGCCGGCACGCAGCAGCAGGGCCGATGCCGTGTGCTCCTTCATGGAGACTGCGGAATCGCTGCGCCGATAGCCTCGCCGGTGCAGGCTCTCGCCGGTCAGATCAATGTAAAAATACCCGTTCAGTCCGTCAATATGCACCTGTACCCGTAAATCCGGCGTTTCGGTATCAACATAGGGTCGCGCATCATGAATTTCGCGCATCTGATCGGCAATGGCATCCTTTACCTTGAGGGCTCCGAAGCGGGAATCCCGCAGCCAGCGGGAACCGCGTACCGTGGCATACACGGCGAAGCTTTTGTCCGGGGTCAGGTGCTCGAACCAGGGAACGGCCATTGCCCGGTGGTAGAGCTGGTCGCCCGATTCTATTCCCTCTCCGGTTCCGATAAGCAGGAGCAGGCGGGAGGCAGTACGGGACCAGAGGGCAAAACGATAGGCTGTCTCGAGGGAGCCTTCAAACTCGACCCCGCCGGGCACGACGCTGATTGATTCGGGATCTGCCCCGGCCTGACGGGCTTCCTCAGCGGCGAGGTCGTTAATATTGGCTGCGGTAGCCGCAAAAAATTTCATGTCAGTATTCCTTTTCCAGGCAGCATGGTTCGCTGCTGCATCAGATTATCGTGATCGTCGTGATCAGGCCAGCACCTTGCGAAGCTCATCCTCGCTGAAGGCGTACACGGTTGCACAGTTGTGGCAGACAACTTCCAGGGGGAAGGGACCTTCGTTCAGGATCGATTCCCGGGTCTCGCCCTTCATCGAGCTGATAAAATCAAGAAACCGTGAACGCTCGCAGGGGCAGAAGAACCCGATATCATCGGTGCCGATCATTCTGGGGGAAAAGTCTGAGAAGGTGGTGCGGATAAGATCGGCCGGGCTGTCGTCTGCATCCTTGTGGTCGGCAAACCACTGTCCTATTGAGGGCATGGAACAGGCTGCTGCCTCCACTTCTGCAAGCAGATTGTCGTCTGCTCCCGGCATCACCTGGAGGAAGAGCCCCCCGGCGCCTGCGAGTTCTCCCTGTCGGTCAAACTGGACGCTGAGAAAAAAGAGGGTGGGCATCTGTTCTGATTCCAGAAAATGGTTGGCCAGGTCCTTGGCAATGCTCCCGTTTTTCATCATGGTCTGTCCGGTAACCGGCTGCCGGGCGCCTTCAAGCGTACGGGTTACTGTCAGGAAGCCGGGACCGAAGAAGGGCGACATATCGAAGCTTTCCAGCGGAGCCTCGATCGGTACGGGGTTCTGGTAGAGAAATCCGCGCACATCGCCGCTGGCTGATGCTTCTACCGTGAGTCCTTTCACCGGACCGGCGCATTCGATGGAGAAGCCGATCTTGTCCCGTCCTTTGAGCATGGCCGTAAGCAGTCCGGCTGCCATATAGGCATGCCCGAGTATGTAGGTTTCAAGGATTCCCGTTTCATGGTTGGCCCGCATCGATTCCAGCATTCGGGTACCGTGCAGCAGTGAGCCGCGAATAGTGCCGTCTTTCAGCAGGAACCGGTCAATTCTGTCGGGCTGCAGGGTCTTCAGGTAGGTTTCTCTGGTTTTTGTGAGCGTTTTCTGGATCATCAGTTTGCAGTTTCTCCGTAACCAGCTTCCGCTTTACGGCAGGCTCCTAGCGGTTCCTGCAGGGAAAGCTGTTCCCTTGATATACCACAACGCGGGCAGAAAGGCAATGCAGGAAACAGCCTCCGTCCGGACAGGGGAAGACGGTTGAGCGGGTTATGGACATATGCCAGTTAGACTCTGTATTTGTAGTCCTTGCACTTTTGATTAAACTGCAAAACTGCTATTTGAGCATGAAAACCCTAGGTCTGGAAAATTCTATTACAGAGTGCGGCAGAAAAAAATATGCAATTACCACTACACTTTTACCTGATTTAGTAGTATAGTGAATTAATGAGTAAATATGTTCCAGATTTACAGAAAGTTTTTATCAGTAATCTGAAACGGTTCAGAAAGTCGAAAGGACTGTCACAAGCAAAACTCGCTGAGCTCTGCAGTATTTCTGCGGGTTTTGTAGGGGAGATTGAAGTGGGTAGGAGCTTCCCTTCAGTCAAAACTTTGGAGAAGTTTTCCCAGATCCTCGAAGTAAAACCATTTGAGTTTTTCGTGGATCCTGATGACAGAAAACCCTCAAGTCAGGAAGAGGTACTCTACATTCTTGACCGGGTAAAAGACTACATCCGATTGACTTGAATCGTCTAAGGCTGATGAAAAGGCTGGAGAACACCGCTTTACTAAGAAAACCGTTATCCTACAGGTTGCTGCAGGGTGGCGGTTTTATCCGATTACAGGCTGAGCCAGGCAGCGCACAGTTGTGAGCCATGCTGAGCAAACATACCAGGTGTGCCAGCGCCTTTCATAACGAAAAGGTTCAACCGCATGAAAATATACAGTTGGTCAGGAGGGGTTTCGGCGGGTCTCCTAGCCAAGAGCCACCAGTGGTGACAGAAATACACAATATTTCAAACTGAAATCCTTCTGGATTTGCCAAATCCGCGGTAGTATCCACTTTTTATTCCCCGATAAACGAGAAGGCAGTTATCGCGATGGTTCCAACGGTCTGCAGGACGCTCCGCCTTCGGGGGCCGGCTTCGCTTGCCCTTTGAGATACCGCCGCAGGGTGCTGCGAATACCGCCGCAGGGTACTGCAGGCCATGCCCGCAGGGTACTGCGAATACCGCCATGAGGTACTGCGAATACCACCGCCGCAAGTGCGAATGCCGCCGCAATTACTGCGAATACCGCCGCAGAGTACTGCAGTTGCCCGCGCAGAGCGGAACCCGGTACGAGACCTCGAGGTCCATTCCCTTCGGGAATGCCTAAGGTCAAGTTCTTGACCCGTACCTTTCATTTAAGGCTCTTGCAAAAGCAGAAGCGATGTCATTCAGGCTTAATTCAAAATGCGGCATTTGAAGGTAATCATTGCCAACATATTTTACCGAACGACGTGCTACGGGCATACACGTCGATGCCAGAGCACACGAAAACAGCCCTCAGGCTGCCTTAAAAGCGGGCGCTCAGAAGCAGGAGTGATTAGTTCAAAAATCCCCCAGTTCCTAAATCGATCTCCCTCCCTGTTTTTGGGAAATCCGGAAATCTCCTCCTTCTTTATCTTATTTTGAGATATTTCCGTAAACGAAGAACTGTCATGCCTATCATGACTATCATGACTATCATGAGTGCAAAGGAGGGCAGGATTGCATGGGTTGTCAGGGTTGCATAGGAGGCTATGATTGAAAAAGAGGGCAAGCATGGTGGAAATCGGTTTAGGGTCCGGCTCAACTCCTACACATGTCACTTTGCAGTAGCGGGAATTAATAAGGTTTTGCAGGGCAGGCCTGCTGAGAGGGTCACGAGCAAGCCACAATAAACACGTGTCGCACGAGGAGGGCGGAATTTGCAAGGGACAGGGGCGAATAAACTATATCTTGAACAGTGCGAAACACACGTTTATACACGGTAAACCAGCTGATCGAGGAAGCATCATAGGATCGGCCGCTGCTCGTTATTGACTCACGTGTATATTGAGCCGACCTTAGCAGGCTTGGAGGCAGGTCACTGGGCGGGTTTTCCAGGTGCAAATTCCTACTCGTGCGACATGTGTAAAGTGAGGCTGCCTTAAGCGCCCGGCGGGCGCTCAGAAGCGGAGGAAATTGGATTTCTAAAGAAATCCGATTTCCTCCTTCTTCTTGGGAAATCTAATTTCCTCCTTTGGGCCCAAGGCCAAAGGCGTCACAGAAATGGATGTAGAGCTGGATGTAGAGATGGGGGTAGAATTCCAACACCCAGACGCAAGGGTGACAGAGGTAAAAGCCTTTGAACAGTCCGGGATGCAGCTGATCATTGAGCAGGCGCAGCAGGCTTGCAGACTTTACCGCGAATGCGGAGGATGCCGATGACCAGGCGGTAGTACTATTTCCAGTACCTCCCATGCCGGCTGAATGTGGTTCTTAAGCAAATTATCCTTGTAGTTGGAGTCCGGGTTAAAACTCTCGAAAGAATGATGCCCGGTCTCTTTTCTCCTTTCTTAAAACTACCAACAATTTTGCTGGGCTTTCTTTCCATTCCCAAAACAAGCGGAGAAGAGGGAGGGATGGAACCAACTTGTTGGTTCCATTTCCAACAGTGCCGGGATCGTGGGTAGCTTCGCCGGGGGCGACTCGCTTACTTGCTGGTCTGCTGCCGGATTTTTGGAAGTACCGCCGCAGGGGTACTGCGAATACCGCCGCAGGGTACTGCGAATACCGCCACCAAATACTGCGAATACCGCCGCAGAGTACGGGCTACCGCAGTGTCCCTGCGAATACCGCCACAGGTACTGCGGGCCGCCGCAGGAGTACGCTGCGAATATAAGAGTGATGCTGCGAATACCGCCGCAGAGTACTGCGGGCTTACGCCTTGAAATTGCTGCGAATACCGCCGCAGGGCTGCGAATACCGCCGGTGCTGATACCGCCGCAGGGTACTGCGAATACCGCCGCAGAGTGCTGCGAGTACGCCGTGCTGCGGCCGCCGCAGGGTACTGCGGGTACCGCCGCAGGGTACTGCGAAAGAATACCGCCGCAGTTGCTGCGAATACCACCGCCGCAGGGTACTGCGAATACCGCCGTGGTACTGCGAGAATACCCCTGAGAGAGGGGCGGAACAGGCACGGCACCTCGGGTCTTCCGGGAAGGCTTGCAAGTTCTTGACCCGGGTATTGATACCTTTCACTCTCACCAGGTTTTCCCTCACATGCGCCCTCGAATTTGCCCTCGAATTTGCCCTCGAATGCGCCCTCGAATTTGCTCCCCGGCCCCCACTGGACCCTTGGCTGTGAATATTCTGCACAGGGCAGGTCATATGCCTCTAAGCTACCGCAAGAGGTTTAGGAACCCACCCCAGACAGGGTGGAACCGTCGTGAAAATGGCTGAGTCCCCTCCCCGCAAGGGCTAAATGCCCAAGAAACCGCCTGCAAGCGTTCCTGGTGAAACGCCTGCACTAATTTGTTTGCCATTGGCACGCTATTTGCTAATGTCAGCATGAAAACAACATCTATTCGTAAAACACTACTACTGGCCTCTGTCTGTTTGTCGCGGCGGGGGCAGCTGGCGGCTGACATACAGCCGGCGACTGAGTGCAGCCGGGCGCAGCGGTAGAGACTGAAGGGGCGACGGCTGAATCAGCAGCGGCTGAATCGGCAGAGGCTGAATCGACAGCGGTGCCTTGCCGCGCCTGACAAGCCTGGATGCGGCTATGCAGGAAGCCTCACTCCCATGCACGTTATGAACTGCGAAAACAGCCAGGATCTGCAACAGTTTAGCGGGACTGGAAAAACCCGAGGACAGCGGCATACGCGTCGTCTCGGGCGGCAACTCCCTCACCAGCTCCAGCCGACCTGACCGGAGATCAAAGATAGTAAACTGACCCCTCGGTGACCGTCAACTTCTACGATAATAGTACCGTTCTGACCAGCACAAGGCTGACATCTATCAACCGGCGTCGTAGTGAACTCTCGCGTCCCCCGTCATATCGAGTGAAAAACCTTCGGCTATACAGCCGAAGAAAATACCACCGGACGATCTGGAAGATGCCTCAGAGCGACTCAGCATCGACCTGGCTATCGGACTCCCTTACCATTGAAAAGTCTGCTGCAGAGCGTCAGCGAGATCCACCGCCCTCGATAAAATCTATCGCGGCCGCCCGGAAAAAGCGAAAACACAGAATGCCGAACTGAGCTGTTGACCTGCCGCACGAATCTGGCGACCGACAAGCAAGCAAGAACGCACACTCCTGGACCCGTCGCATCGTAAAAGTAACCGGCTCGAGAACAGCCTCACCGCAACTCTGGCAGCCAGGAGAAGCCGCCGCCGACAACTTTTCGAGATTACCACGGACTTTCACCTACGAACCTTACCCTCCGATGCCTGTTCCCAGGCAGCCTGAGCGTTCCTGAATTGGGCGTTTCGCCGTGCTGCTGGCCGCCCTCGATATAGCCCGGCAGAAGCTTGCCAGGCCAAACTCCTCGCCCGCGAAGAAGAACTGATAAGCAGCAAGACCTTCGCCTGCAGCGCCTCCGGAAGCTGGATGTCCCATTAGACACCCCTCGGGAACCTATGAGCAGGCCCTTCGAAAATCAGGGACTCGCCGCATCCGGGCCGCAGCCTCAGAAGCAGGAACACCGCTGGCGGCAGCAGCGGCTTCGAGGAAACCGGCAGCCTACATTACCGGACGTAGTTGTGGGAAGCCAAAATTAAGCGAGAGTATGACGACCTGGAGCTGCAATTAACTCTAATCAGATAGCCTGCAGGCCGCCTACGATCAGGCCTCGAATTATCAGAATAACATCCAGAGCCTGCGCGGCTGGGTGGCGCAGCTGGAATATCAGCAGTGCCGAGAATGTTGCTCTGCGCCGAATACGCCGAAGCGCTGGAACGAGCAATACGCCCTTGAAAAGGGCTTCGGCACGCAGAGCGCCGTCCGCGATGCCCAGCATCAGCTGACCCTGCTCGATTATGATCGGATCCTGCTCGATATCGACGGGCTCCTGATAAGGAACGTGATACATAGTCTGCAGCTAAACCGGGCCGCGCGATTAATCCCCTATATTTTTAGTTGAGGTCGAAACAGCATGAATGAACAACCCTGGAACTTAATGTGAACAACAGCAGCAGGCGAAAAACAATCCGGAAAACAATCCGGAAAACAACAACAAAAGCAGTGCTGAAAAAAACACACGTCGGCACTGCCGCCGCCAAAGCGAGCAGCGCCGCCGCAGCAAACGGAAACACCGCTTAAAAACAGCGCCGCCAGCGCCGCGCCGGCAAACAGCGCCGCGGAAAAGGCAGCGGAAAAAGCGCCGCCGGGAAAAACCGGCAGCCCCGGAGCCCGGAAGAGCGGACCGTCATGACTGCCCGCAAAATCCAGCGCCACGGCACCGACGGACCATCGGCTGGGCCGTTTTTCCTCATCCTGCTGGCAGCGGCGGCAGCCGTCTATTTTCTCCGTATTCAACGAGGATACCGCAATTATCGATAAAAACGAAGAAGCAGTCCGGACAGCCAGCGGCTCGGCAGCCGAATTTGCCGTACAGCAGGCCGCCTATGCCGAAATCGTCGACATCTCGGGCGGCTGGAACTACGAAAGCCGCGACCAGGCACCCCCAAATCTCCGGAACCATCGAAAGATCTACGCTGCCGAGGGAGCCCGCGTGGAAGCCGGTGACCTGCTAGCGGGAAATCGATGCCACCGCCCTCTACAACCTCGAAAAGCATCAAACTGCAGATGGCAGAAAGCCCGAAGACCTCAGCAATGACCTGGCCAGCATCGGGCATGGTTGGTGAAACGCGACCTCCAGCGCTCTCCGGGTACGACCTGGCCAGCTTCGATAACCAGATAGCGCGACCCATCAGTACCAGCATGCCTCAGCGTGACCTGGCGAATATCGCCTATCAGATAGAACAGGCCGAAAGACCTCAACAGCCTGGGTACGACCAGGAAAGCCAGCAGATTACCGGCCAGGCACCAGCGCTCTCGGTACGACCAATACAACCTCGACAGCCAATCGCAGAAACCCGCGACACCAGCCGCTCTCCTTTGCGATCTGGCCCAGCCTCGCCCATCAGATAGCGGGCTAGAAGACCTCAGCGGCACGAACAGTCTGGCGAATCGACCAGCAAATTACCGAAGCCCGCGACACCAGTGCCCATACGACCTGGCGAAAGCGCTTAATCGCCAAAATCGCGAAGCCGGAGATACCAGCAGCCTCGAAGAGCTGCGACCTGGCGAATATTGCCCGTATCGAACGGACAGGCCGAAGATCTCCAGCAGCCTCGAGTACGACCTGGCAAGCATCGACCAGCAGATAGCCGAGCCCAGCCCGCGACCTCAGCGCCCTCAGTACGACCTGGCCAGCCTCGATAACCAGATCTGCACAGGTCGGGGACCTGAGTGCCGAGAAGCCAGCCTCTCGCCAACCTTGCCTATCAGATTGAGCAGGCAGAAGACCTCAACGCTCTCGAAGAGTGCGATCTGGCAAGCATAGACCATCAGATAACCGAAACCCGCGACACCACCAGCGCCCTCGAATACGACTGGACGGTATCGATTGTCGAATAACGCAAACGCGAAAAGACCTCAACGCCCTCAGGCCGATCTGGCGTAGCATAGACTATCAGGTAGAACAGACCGAGGCCTCAGCGCCCTCCCGAATACGATCTGGCCAGCATAGACCAGCGAATGCGCAGGCGAAAAGATCTCAGCGGCCTGCAGTACGACCTGGACAGTATCAGATAACCCAGACCAAAGACCTCAGTGCCCTGCAGTACGACCTGGACAGCATCGACTATCAGGTAGCCAGACCAAAGATCTCAATTACGGTACGATCCTGGCAAATATCGATTATCAGATAGCCCAGACCAGAGATACCACTTCCCGAGAACTTACGACCTGATCAGCTATGAAAATCAGACTAGCCCAGACCAAAGACCTCAGCAGCCTGCAGTACGCGATCGGCCTCCACTAGAAGACCAGCGTTAGCCCAGACCTGCGTGGATCTCGACGAACTCGAAGTCGGGAATATTGAAAACAGATCACTCAGCTGAAGGATACACCGATATTACCTACGACCTGGCCTCCCTCGACAGCCAGATCGCAGATCTGCGCGCGACCTCAGCAGCCTGGAGTATGATCTGGCGAAATATCGAGAACAGATTGCCCTACTCGATACCCTCTCCCAGCTCTATGATCTGGCCAATAATATCGACTATCAGCTGGAACAGCTCCCAGTTTGAGACGGCGCCGAAACCGAAATCGAGCTCCTCCAGATGCAGCGCGATCGCCCGAAAAACGCCTGGCTGACAACGAGGAAGAATCGCCCTGCTGGAGATGCGCAAAGCGCAGATTGAAACTCGATAATACCGCCGCAGCCGGGGACAACTGCTACTGATGAAACGCGACCTGCTGCTCAGCGATCAGAGCCGTGCCGTAGATATCGGCCTGCTGGAATCTGCACGTGCATTTGAGGCACGGAACGCCGACCAGATAGAAAATGACCTGGCCCTGCTGGCCATGAAAAAAGCCCAGATGAAGAGGGACTCGATCAACCGAGAACCCTTCGATCTCGGGCACATCTTGACGCACCCAGGCGCTCACTGCCCTGGAGCATGCCAGTGGACGAAGAACTGCTGCTGATGAAACGCTCCAGATTCTACCTCGATGGAGAACGTGAAGACCGACCTTGCCTTGCTGGAGCAGCGCTCCCCCAGTCCTCACCTCGATGGAGAATGCGAAGACCGACCTGGCCCTGCTGGAGCAGAAGCGCGCGCCAAGATCCTCACCTCGATGGAGACTGCGAAGACCGACCTGGCCCTGCTGGGCAAAAGCGCTCGCAGATTCTCAGCTCGATGGAGAACATTGAAGACCGACCTGGCCCTGCTGGAGCAGCGCTCGCAGATTCTCAGCTCGATGGAGAATGCGAAGACCGACTGGCCCTGCTGGAGCAGAAGCGTTCCATGGGTCTCACCTCAATGGCGAATGTACCAGACCTTACCCTGCTGGAGTCGAGGCGCACCCAGATTCTCACATCCGCAGAACCGCAAGCGGGATATCGCCCTGCTGGTGGAAAGAGACAGGCCTTTCCGCCTTCGATACCGCCAGTGGCTGGCTGCTGTCGGCTGGCAGACAGGGCAGCCACTGGCATCGGCCGTTGATTTACAGCTGCTGGAGCAGAAGCATTACCCAGATTCTCACCTCGATGGACTTGGCGAAATCGATATAGCGCTTCCTGAAGATGAAGCGCACGCAGACTACTACGTTCCGAGCGAGTCGCCCTTCTGAAGATGAAATGCGCAGACCATACCGCCATCGAACGGAGCTCGGGACCTACGGCTGTTGGAAATGAAGCGTACTCACTTCTCTCTGGAGCTGGCGAGAAACTGATATCGAGCTCCTGAAGATGAAGCGCTCGCAGACCGCTGCCGCGCGCGAACAGTAAGCGGATGTCGCCCTGCTGGAGGATGGAAGCGGGAGCAGATTCTTACCATCGAACGGAATGATGATATCCGGCTGCTCGAAATGGCTTAGCCTCCCAGATACCACCTCGATCGACGGGCAGAAACCGACATCGAGCTCCTGAAGATAAACGCTCGCAGACCCTTTACCGCACTCGAGCAGGTTCGAAACCGACATCGGCTGCTCGAACGAAGCGTGCGCAGACCCTTACCGCCATCGAGCGCCAGGATATCCGGCTGCTGGAGATGTCGAAGCGCCGAGGCCCTGGCAGTTTGATATGAGGCCGCAGAGCTGACCGCAGCCTTTCAGTACAACCTGGCCGAAGCGAGCGCGACCTGGCCGACACCCGGCTCTATGCCGCCGTATCGGGCATTGTCTCCCAAGGTACACAGTGATGTAGGCGATTCGGTAACCGCCCAGACGAGCGTTATCCGCATCGTCGATATCGACCGGCTCAAGGCTGTGGTGAAGTGATGAAATTGATATGTCGGAGATTGCCCTCGGGCAGACCATCGAACTCAGTTCGACGCCGTATCACGACCGGACGGTAGCCGCCTATGTCAGCTATCGGTGGAAGGGCTACCTCCAGGCATCGGGAGTGATGGTCTCCCGAGATATCAACAATCCCCGAAAAACCCTCCTATACCTTTGCCGGCGAATTCAGTGAGCGAAGGAGGCGACGTTCTGGCTGAGTCAGGAAGCCCTAAGTGGAACTGCGGTCGAGGGGGAACCCTACATGCTCCTGATCAAGCAGGACAATACCTGCCGACCCGGGTAACACGAACTATCTCTCCGACGGCATGGTCCGCATTATTACCGGAGGTGAAGCCAGCGCGATATCGCCGTGAAGCCACAGGTTTTCCGAAGATGGAACCACGCCTGCCCCCAACATGGTGATACTGCCCGGCGTCCGGGTGCCCGGCAGCGGACCCGGCGGCGGCACCGGCGGCGGTGCGAGCAGGGCGCTGATATGACTGACTATGTAATTCAGCTTGATGACATCAGGCGCTACTATCTTGGGCGAGACCGTGGTAAAAGCGCTCGACGGCGTAGCTTCGGGATAGAGCAGGGGCGGGTTTACCGCCATAATGGGACCCTCCGGCTCGGAAAATCGACTATGATGCGCACCATCGGCGCGCGAATGCCCCCACCAGGGCAGGATTGTGGACGGCAGGATGTCTCGATCTCAGGGGAGACCGAACTGGCCTTTATCAGGCGAAAGGTCGGGTTTGTTTTCAGCGAGTTCAGCCTGCTGGCAAAATTACCACTCTGGACAATGTCATGACCCATGTATGCCGGTATTCGGTACGAGCGCCGAAATACCGCCGCCGCTCTGGAGCGGGTGGGGCTGGGAGATCCGGATGAAACATCGGCCCAACGCGAAGCTCTCCGGGGGACAACGCCCAGCGGGTTGCCGTCGCCGGGCTATCGCCAACAACCCCTCCGGCCTGCTGGCTGACGGGCCGACCGGACTCTCTCGATACCCGCACGGGCGAACAGATTCTGGAACTTTCATGAACTCGCTCGGAAGGGCGCACCCTCATTGGTAACTCTCACGATGAGGAGGTCGGCGCCAATCCATCTGGTTGCGAAACTGCTGAACACGATCGCTGAATATCGAAACTGTTTTCCCGAAGTATCAAAATCAGCTGGGTTCTCTCTCACCGCTGACATCGTATTCAGGGCGGCATCGGTAATTGCCATTCTTACCCTTGGCGAAAGTGCAACAGCATAACGCAAGTATTAGCAGTCGGGCTGGTGGAGGCGGTGCGATTTTTCCACCTCCAGGAAGAAAGCCGTCAGCGTGAATTTACCGAGGCGCTGCCGGAAAAATCGAGAATAATGTAGCCGGGTGCTTACGGTTCTGCGAGCAATTCGACCCGGGTAACCCTGCGCAACGGTCAGATCACCTCCTCAAACCATTAATGGGGTGCCGCCTGGGCTTCGCTGCCGTCCTCTGACTATGAGGCGGAATCCGGGTGCTTTCTTTACCGTAACGCGGATACCCCTGGCGGGTGGTAGTACTCGGGGCTGAAAGGTGGCCAATACAGCGCTTTCCCGACGGGTGCGGTCGGCGTATATCAATATTCGGACTCAGGCAAAAGTTATCGGGTTGTCAGGGTGATGGAGGAGAAGTCAGCCAGCTCTGCGGACGATTTCACTATCTATATTCCCTACGATACCTCATAATAAGCGAATTCAAGAAGATTGGAGGTGTGGAGCCGTAGCAGCTATCTGGTGCGCACAGCCCGATACCGATATTGCTCGAAGGTGTCTGACGCTCTCGAGCTCTCTATCTGGACGGGTTGGGTGGGGGAAAGATAACTATCGTGTCTTCCCTCGACCATCGCAGAGATGGCGAGTTCGGTTACCGGTACCCTCCAGTCTGGTGCTTGCCGCGATCTGCCATCTCCCCTGCTGTCGGGGGTATCGGTATTATAATAATATGCTGGTGTCTGTTGCTGAACGGACCAAGGAGATCGGGATCGCAAGGCGCTCGGGGCTTGCGGTTATCCGGGGCAGTTCATTACCGAGGCCTTTATCACCATTACCCTCATCTGGCGGGCTCATCGGCGTCCTGCTGGGTACCGGCATCCAGCCTGGTCGCAACCAATGTTCTCGTTGGAAGAACTGTCGGGCAGTACTATTCATGTCTCCTGGCGGTGCGTTTCTCCATGCTTGTCGATCTGCTGGATGATATCTATGAAGGCATCGCGGCTCGACCCGATCGTGGCGCTGTGAACTACAGTAGGCGTTCGGGTGCGAAGAAGGGCGCTCAGGTCCATTGCAGGCGGGGCGCTCGGAAGCGAAGGGCGCTCGGAAGCGAAAGGGCGCTCGAAGAAGAGGCGCTTCGGGTCCGGGCAGGCCCGGGCAAATACTGCGGTGGCGGGAGGAAGGTGGCGGGGAAAACGTGGCGCGTGAAAATCATCAAAACATCGTGATACATCAAAACATAATGATACATCAAAATATCGTGATACATCAAAATATCGTGATACATCAAAATATCGTGATACATCAAAATATCGTGAAAATCGAAGAATCGGGACAAAGAGGGCATACTCGTTATCGCATCTTGCTGTCGGTCTTTCTCGTGCTGATTCTCTTCGCCGCCTTTCTTTTTGTCAGGATGATGGATCAGCGAAACGAGACTCTCCTGGTTTACAATGAACAAAATTTTGCCACCTACTTTCCGGGCTAACTGGGATGCCGAGAGCAATGAGGATATGTTCAGCGTTATGTCCGCGGGCTGGCAGCCTACGACCGGGGAGAGCTGCTGCTCAGGCTGGGTAAGGTTCCCGAAACCCATCTGCCCCGCTCCAATCTCTGAAGAACGGAATTCGCGCAGCGGGCGGTCTATATCTGCTTGTTGCAGGATGATCCGAATACTGCGGCGCATGATGCTCAACCTTTCTATCAGTTCCGGTGCCCCCCTGCCAACCCCGACATCCTCTATATAGCCTATCGAGCGAGCGCCATTACCACAGCGCACGGACCTGTTCCAGTTTTTACGGGTTTCTCGCTGCTGATCATCAGTATTTATGTTTTATACCTAGCATGTATGCACAACAAGGCCTATCGCGATACTGTTGCCCGGCAGGAGAGCCTGGTGAGTCTCAACGGCGACGGGACCTGGCCCCTCCCCTCAGCGCGATAACGTAGACAGTGAAAAAAACCCGCCGAAGCCCGGCAGGCAGATATAACGGACTGGTGACGTTGGATCGGTACCTGGCGGCGAACTCACTTCGGCCGACCGGGTAAAAGGAAGTATATCAGGAATGCCGGGGAACCCCGAGCGAATCGATCTCCCGCGGTTTATCAATGGCGGCCTCCTTCGGCCAGCTTGCCGTTGAATATGGCCGCCCTGCAGGCCCGGTTTGTCGATATCGACCGCGAGCGGGCCAGATCTGCTTCGAGAACCTTATCAGCAATGCCCTGGAGAGCCGCAGCGACGGCGAGCCTGAAAGTGACGATCCGCATATGCTCAGCAACCTCAAAGATTACCGTTTCGGTTGCCGACAGGCCGGAGCTGCCCGGGGCGAGCATGATATTTTGACCTTCTTTACCACCAAAGGCAGGGTTCAGGAATCGGCCTGGCCATTGCCCGCCGCTGTATCGAGGGAGCCAGCGGTACCCCTCACAGCCCAGCAGTGCCAGAAAGACCGCCGAGGCCCCTGCGGGTGGAACGGGGAACGGTGCCAGGCAGTTCTGCCGGGAGGCTGGGGCAGGAACCACCAGGTGTCGGGAGGCTGGAAGTGCCGGAGCTCTGGAATCGTCAGGAGAGCGGAAGTGCCGGGAGCGCCGGAAGTGCCGGGAGCGCCAATGGGATGAAGTGTAGAACATGTTGATCGTTGACGATGAAGAAGCAGATCGGGAGCTGATGAGCATACCTGAAAGCTCGGTTCGATGAGAAACGAGGGGGCCGGCAGGCTTTCCGCCCAGCGCCGCTGAAGGGTACCACTACGATCACCTGCCTGCTGGATCTGAAAATGCCGGGGGATGGATGGACTTTACGCTGCTCCGAATGGTTGGATCCGCTCGGAGGGTTCCGCATACCTGTGATCATGATCTCGGCTCACGGGAGATTCACACGATGCGGTGGAGGCGCTTACCAGCGGCGCCCGGGATTATATTGTTAAACCGTTCCGGAGGAGGCTATCCGCCTGGTTCAGCTTATGGGGCGCAGAATCTGAAGAATGGTCGAGAATCCGGGGCGCATGCAGGCCCGTTCCCGGGCCGATCTTGATGGGCTGATAGGTGATTCCAGAGCCCATGCTGGTGAAGGTGATTTCTGGTCCGCGCCGGTTCGCCGGCCACGGTGATGATTACCGGGGAGAGCGGTACGGGGCAAAAAGGTCGCCGCCGCCAAGATCCATGCCTCCTCCCTGCTTGCCGACGGGCCCTTTGTGGCGGTGAATATCGGCGGAGTGCCGGATAATCTGCTGGGTGACGAGCTCTTCGGCTACGAAGGAGCCTTACCGGGGCCGATGCCCGTCTGAACTGGCATCAGGCGGGACGGCTGTTTTCTCGACGAGATCGGCGACCGCTACCGCTCAATCTCCAGAAGTGAAGCTGCTCCGTGTGCTCAGGAGAAGAAGATCACCCGGCTGGAACAACGGCGATTCCCATCAATGCCCGGATTATTTCGGCGACAAACAAGGATATCGGACCTGGTCCGCAGCGGCCGGTTCCGGGAGGACCTGTTCTGGCCAATGTGGTAGATCGAGCTGCCGGCGCTGCGTGAACGCAAGGAGGATATCCCTCTGCTGGCCGGCAGTATTCTGGCGCGGTTCAACCGTCAGATGGGCAGCCGCGTAGAGGGGATTGCCCCTGATGCGCTCGAATACCTGAAGAACTACCGATTTCCAGCAATGTCCGCGAGCTGGAAAATATTATCCGAGCGGCGGTACGCCGAGCGGCGCTGCTGCAGAAGGGAGACCTGGAGCTGGCGCGGGGTGGTGCTCACGACCAGGCCGCCGAATCACGACAGCCTGCCGCCTCTGGCGACGGGAGCGCCATGTGCCGAAAACGATGCGTCAGCTGGAGGAGGAGGCAGATTATCAGAGCCCTCACCGCTGGAGGGCAACCGCACCAGGCTGCCGAAGAGCTGGCGATCTCCGCCGCTGATCAACAAGATCGCAGAGTTCGACCTGGACCTGTAGGCCTGTAGGCCGTAGATCGGAGTCCGCGTAGAACGGTGTCTGACACACGTAGAACGGTGTCTGACACCGTATCCCTCAAAAAAACCTCCTAAAATTGCGGGATCCGGCAGCGCCGCATCCCTTCACTTTTCTCCGTTTTCCTCAAAAAAACCGATCCAAATTGCGGGATACGGTGTCAGACACCTCACCTCTATGGCCTCCGGTTGTTGATTGGTTGAAGGACTGCTAAAGCGGCTTCCACCCACCTGAGGCCTTTGAATCTAACGAAATCGGCATCCAGGGTATACAGTTTTGCCCCGCTCTGCATGGCAATGGCAGCCAGATGCATATCGGAAGTCAGGTTCCCCTGCCTGCCCCAAACTCCAAAACCATTCCTTTCAGCAGGGGCCGAGTGATGCGGTTCCGGTTGCAGAACACAGTTGGCAGGATGCATGAGCCATTGATCGATGATTTCTATCGCCTGTTCCTCTGTCAAAGGATGGGAAAATACTCCTGTTGGTCATGATCCGTAAAAAACCCAACCTGGGGACGACATCCTTTCGGTTCCGTTCAGCTGCTTTTCCAACCAGGCTTTGGCTGCCGTGTGGTGATGTGCGTCTACCACATGAAATCTTGACTCAAGTCAGCCACGATCATTTTCTCAACTCCAGCTTATGCGTTACAACCTCCAGATCATTGGCGGTTTCAGCGACCAGATCATATTCGCTGCTCCCATCGCATGTGTTTTCTGAACAAATGCCGATGCCTGCTTACCCTGCTCAAGTGCCCGAAGACCCGAAGCAATAGCCAGATTGACGGCAGTTTTCAGTGCAATCTGTTTAGCCTGCGCTATTTCCCGCAGCTCATAATAGAGGGAATCTTCAATGGTTATCGTTGTTCTCATGCTCACATCATAAGCAGGTAATGAGATGATGTCAACGGCATGCATTATGAAGCATCAAAACATCAAAAGCCATTTTCAAAACGTATCCTTTGGGTATCCTTTGGGTGTCTGACACCGTATCCCTCAAATAAGCCATCCTAAATTGCGGAATCCGGAGCCATGCGGAATCCGGAGCCAGACACCGCCCCCCTCTTACTTGAGCTTCTCTCTGACTCTGCCTATAATACTCTCTATGAGAAAAGTTGTTCTGATTGTCGGTTTAGTCTTGTTTTTCCTGCTTGTTGTCGGGATTGTGCTTGATTTCGGTCTGCTGGACAGAAATGTCGGGGTTGAACAGGGGCAGCTGGATCTCTCCGGGTATGCTTATGACGAAATGAAACCCCTGCTGCTGCAGGGTGAGTGGCTTTTCTACCCGGGATCGGTGCCGGACCCCGGGAACCCGGGGAGTGCTCCTACCTCAATGTATGTGCCGGGCAGCTGGGCCGGTACGCCGGTGACTGGCGGGGAGATGGGATCTGAAGGATACGGCGCCTACCGGGTTACGGTGATCCTGCCGTCCCCGGGTTTTTACGGACTGCTGTTCGGAGATATCTACACTGCCTATAAAGTCTATGTTAATGGGCTGGAAATTGCTGAAACCGGTACATTCTCAGCAGATGCTGAAGAACACATACCTCGCTTCCGGACTACTCCAACCGGATTTTACAGCGCTGGAACCCGGGCGGATATCCTGATACTGGTCAGCAATTATACGCATCCCTCCGGAGGTCTCCGGGAAGCTCCGGTATTTGGCACTACTCAGGATATCTGCCGGCTGTTCAACTTGAGAAGCAGTCTGCCCCTCTTTTTCAGCGGCATCATGCTTATAGCCGCGCTGTTCATCCTTTTTTTCTACAGCAGGGCGAATCCTGATCGAGGGATTGTATATCTGGTGCTTTTCGGCATAGCTATGGCCTTGAAGACCCTGGCAACCAGCACAACCCTGGTCTACATGTTTCCGGTACTTCCCGCCTGGCTTATTCTGAAAATTGAGTATATTGCCATACCCTTCGGTTTTTCCATGTTCCTCTTATACAGCCGCTATGCATTTCGTCAGGTGGTTAACCGCCTGTTTCTGAAAATCTTTGCCGGTGGATCGGCTCTCTACATACTCATTATTCTGGTGACTCCTGTGCAGCTGTACGGCAGGCTGTTCATCTGGTACGCATTGTTTCTGGGGGGCGGAATTGTTCTCTGGCTGCTGTTCGTCGTGGTAGCCTGGAGGCGGAACAACGGGGTTTCCCTTCTCATAGTGATAGGCTCCCTGGTGCTTGCGGTCACAGCCGTGGAGAGCCTGGTCTACTTTTTCCTGAACATACCCAACCTGTTTACCTACGATTTTACCACGCTGGGCATAACCGTTTTCATGTTAGCCCACTATTATGAATATTCCAAGCAGTTTCTTTCAGCCCTGGAATTGTCGCGGCAGGCATCTCGCGACCTTGAGAAGCAGGTAGCGGAACGAACCCGAAAGCTGCAGGAACTGAACAGACGGTTGGAGACGATGGCCACGACTGATGAGTTGACCACTCTCTGGAACCGGAATGAGCTGTTTCGCCGCACAAAAGAGGAGACAGCACGCTACAATCGCCATCTTACTTCAACCTCGCCATGTTTTTCCGTGCTGTTCATGGATCTGGATAATTTTAAGCTGTTCAACGACACCATCTCCCATGAGGCTGGGGATATGCTGCTGAAGCAGTTTGCCGCTTACCTGAAGCGTCACAGCCGGGAAACCGACCTGCTGTTCAGAATGGGAGGCGATGAGTTTGTCATGTTTCTTCAGCGAACCGATGCTGCCGGTGCCCTGCAGGTTGCCCGGAATCTGCTGGACGGGCTGGAGGCTTTTAACCGTGAGGTGCGTGAAACACTGCAGGAGCTTCCCCGTTATGGCGGGCTCTCCGAAAAAGCTGATACACTGGTGCTCACCTGTTCAATCGGGGTGGCTGTGCACAAGCAGGGGAAGATCGTAATTGAGCAGCTTATTCAGCAGGCAGATGCCGCCCTGCTGGAAGCCAAGAGTATGGGAAAAAACTGCTCCGTGCTCTACCAGGCAACGTAAAAATGGGAAAAACTCCTACTTCATAGTACTATCTATACCGCTGATACAGGACGGGTGTCGGTAGAGGAACCGGTGTCGGGAAGACCCTTTGGGTGTCTGACACCGTATCCCTCAAAAAAACCTCGTCAAATTGCGGAATCCGGCAGCGCCGTATTGTTCAGTTCACAGAGAGTTTATCGAAGCATGATATGTACGTAATAGCGTACGGGGATAATATGATGTGTTCTATGAATATAACGAGTGCAAGAAAGAATCTCTACAAAATGGTTGATTCGGTGAATGAAACACATGAGCCTATTCATATCTATGGCAAACATGGGAGGCTCGGGCAAAAATAGCTGACAGTGGTACATATTCATAGAAAGGAGGAGTAAAAAAAGCGAGGCAACGCAGAAATCTGTGGGATTTGAAACACGAATTTCGCCAATAGTACGTAATAAACCCGTAAATCAGGCCCATATTCCATACGACATACGAGCTTGTCCCGTTAGCAAGGGTGAGTGCGAGGGACTGCTGCCGGAAAATCCTTTCATTTCACCGCTTCCACCGCTTCTGAGCGCCCTCCGGGCGCTTTATCAAGGACGACTTTACATATGTCCCACGAGCAGCATTTTGGCAGACAGCAAGTTTTTTCTTGATAATAATCTACATCCAGGCCTTCAAAAGTGATAGAGTCGGACAAATATACATGAGTCCCACGAGCAGCGGCCGGTCCCCTGATGTTGTCCCGCAATCAGCCAGTTTGCTGTTTGTTAGAGAGTAAAAGCTTGT
>JAGYPA010000210.1 GCA_018399255.1 Spirochaetales bacterium
GCCTCTCTTAACGGATTTTTTTTTGGATATTTATTTTCTTCTCAATGATTTATTCTTATGGGACAGGCTCTAGTTAGGGTATCACTGCAAACCGAAGATACTAAAGATTTCTGACTGAGCTTTAGTAGGGGTTGGCCGAACCGGTTTATAGGTATGCAGAAACCGTACTTCCGTAAAGGATTCGAGACGATTAAATACTTCCGGAACTGAATACCTGCTGATCCAGAATTTTGAATTTGGATCGTTCGGTTTAATCGGAGTTGTTCTCAATATCGTACGTATCCGTTCAGTAATAATAAGCGCAAGGAAGCGGAGGAACACAATAGCTTCAGCAGAGACCGGTTTCTGGACGCGAAGCCGGTTTCCCTCAAGAAGATTCTTCAGTGAATCAAACTGTTTCTCCACATGATCCCGCTTACTGTACTGGACATGTGCTACACCGGCATCAGCTTCAGCAGTTGTTACCAGTACCCAGTACCCAACGTAATTATCCCGTTCATGCCGGATGGCTTCCTGGTTCCATAGCACCTTTCTCCCTCTTTTTGGGGTATCCTTTACCGTAAAGAAGGCAGCATAATCTTCCGTATGTGCAGCCACAAGTTCTTTGCTTTCAAGCTCTTTGCTGAGCTTAACGATATATCGGTTAAACTTCCGTACATGATCAATTCGTTTAGCCGTGTCCATATACACGTGGTAATAGATCTTCCGGTTTTTCAGCTTCGTTCGGAATGTAATACCGTAGACGGTATGATCTTCATCGTCTATGACAATATGCTCAGGCAGCTCTAATGTGTCACGGTACTTGTCAATGAGGGCTTTCACCCGTTTTGTGTTCTTCTTTACCGGAATGGTGAATCGTATATCCCGTTCTGCCATGAGATCCAGGTTCTTCTGACTGTAGAACCCTTTATCCATCATCAGATTGATCTTCTTCATCCCGAGCTTTTTCATCATATCCAGAAATGAAGGCAGCGATTTTACATCATGGAGTGAACCGGGAAGTATTTCATAATAACTTGGAATCTCACTCTCCATTCCCGCGAGCAATGCAATATTGATCTGGGGAAGTTTCTCCGTATCTCTGTTGTATCCCCATTCTATATAGGGGTTATCGTGCACCATTGATGAGATGCTCGTGATATCGAAGCAGAGATACTCACGGTCAGTAATTCTGCGCATCCAACTGGAAAAGAAGGAGAGTATCTGATCACGGGTAAGTGTCTGCAGCAGTTCTGAAATCCGCGGACTGGTCAGCGGATGCTCATGCAGGGGACACACATGGGATTCCATCCATCCTTCGGCAAGATACGCCCGCTGCTCACTTGATGCCGCAAGAAACCAGGCAAGTGAGAGCAATTGGTCAACCGTTATGTCATCGAATCCTTTCAGAAGGGATCGCCTCAAGCCTAAAGAGGTGGTGACAGTCTCCAGTAGCAGTCCTGGACCTATGCTTGTCGTTGAACAGATAGGAACCGGAACAATATCTTCAGGCTTCGGTTCCTTTTCTGCCTGGAGATCTCTCCATCGCTTGTTATAGATGATCTCACCGGTATGAGGATTTCGTTTACCGATACAGACCATTTTGGTTCGATTGGTTTTCTTATCCTTATCCCAGTAAGAAGTGGATACATAGGCATAGTCAGTACCATTTTTATGATGCTGAAACACAATACTCGACATGACACCCCTCCGTAACTAACTATAATTATAGTTATGCCTACGAGAGATGTCAAGTTATATTTCACTACAATATAAAAATTTATGACTTCCTAACTATATTTTCTTGAGATTTTTGGATATAGTAATTCGTTCTTTCAGTTTTTCGCTTGTAGAGGGTAAAAGGGATTCTGAACCCGGGCAAACGCTTCGCTGTTTGCCTTGGCAGTTTTGCCAGAGAGATTTATCTGTTCTTCAAGATTATCCTTTAAGAAGTACTTTATTGTTGTCATTTCCTTTTACAAAACTGCTCGTGTTTTCT
>JAGYPA010000211.1 GCA_018399255.1 Spirochaetales bacterium
TGGCCCACTCTTCGCGGACATGCTTGAACCGCTGATACAGCTTGAAGCCGTCTTCCGGTACGGGAAACTGCGATCCATCCCGGCGACGGCAGTATGTTCCGATAAGCTCCTGCGAAGATAATCCTGTAAGCGCGGCGGCCTGCTGTTCCGTGCAGGGCTCCGGGGGCAATACGGCATCCAGCTCAGCCGCCAACTTTTCTGATGATATCCCCGTTTTTTCCGGAGTCAGATCTCCTATGAATTTCAAAGCGGCAGTTCCATAGGCATCGCTAAGCCTTTTGGCGGCCGCCGCCGCGGCAATCCGGCACTCGATGCTCCGCCGATTGTACAGATCCATAGTCTCACGTGTTTTCGGCGCCTCGACCGTGGAATGGGTGACAACTACCGTGTACCCTGGGGGAAATGGTACAGGTTTGACTTCCAGCGGGGCAAAATCGATTTTCACGGCATGATTTCGTGATCCGAGCAGAATCGCAGCCTGATCCATCCCACCTCCCATGGTGCCGGTATACCATTCGGCTTTCCGGCACATTTCTGCCAGCTGAAGCCGCGCCGCTTGCGATTCGGTTTCGATACCATTGGCTGAGGCCGTCCCGAGGGCGGCCAGGACTACCAGGGCTGAGGAGGAGCTCATCCCGGCTGCCAGCGGGATGGTACTGGAAAAAACCATGGAAAATCCATTGGTCACGGGATAGCCGCTGCCGATCATTTCGTTGACGGCGGCCTTGAAATAGTTTCCCCAATGTCCGGTTTCATAGGGAGGGATTCCGGTTCCGTTCGATTTTTCGGATCCTCTCTCTTTTTCGGATCCTCTCTCCATCTCCCTCTGGTAGTCAGCTATACTGAAACGTATTTCGCCATATTTGGGATCCGCATCAGCTATGCGGAAAATGCCCTGACTATCGGGAATTGAGACGGCTATAATTTCCCGGTCTACAGCCATGGGCAGCACGGGGCAGTTGTTGTAATCGGTATGCTCCCCTATCAGATTGATCCGCCCGGGTGCTGTTATAAGCAGGATATCCCCGATCGATTCCCCGTTAAGCAGGGCAGCTGCTGCCCGGGAGGAGGAGCCTGCAAAACACTCACCATACAGTGCCTTTGCCCGGAGGAGGAGCTTTTCCACCCTTTCGACCGATCGTGAAGGATTCCGGACTGGCGTTTCCGTTGCATTATTCATCGTTCATTCTCCCTGTACAGCGGCTGCTTTTTCAGCCGAAAATCTTTGCCAAGTTTTCCCGGTAGGGAGGATGGACCATGCCCCGATCCGTGATAATAGCGGTTATCAGTTCGTGCGGAGTGACATCAAAGGCCGGATTCCGCACTTTTATTCCTTCAGGAGCGGTCCGGCGTAGGCCAAAGTGGGTAACCTCATCTTCGCCCCGCTCTTCTATGACAATATCGGCTCCCGTCGGGGTATTCAAGTCTATAGTGGAGAATGGACTGGCTACGTAGAAGGGAATGCCGAAATGTTTGGCAAGTATGGCAACTCCCATCGTCCCGATCTTATTTGCAGCATCTCCATTGGCTGCCACCCTGTCAGTTCCTACGATCACCAGGTTGATCAGCCCCTGCTGCATGACAAAGGCAGCCATATTATCAGTTATGGTATATACGTCGATCCCGGCTTTCTGCAGCTCCCATGCTGTCAGGCGGGCACCCTGGAGCAGCGGACGGCTTTCATCTGAGTATACGGAAAACTGTACGCCCCGCTCATGGGCAAGGTACATGGGAGCGGTCGCGGTTCCGTAGTCTGATGTAGCAAGGCGGCCTGCATTGCAGTGGGTCAATACGCCGTTCCCCTCTTTTATCAGATCGGCTCCGTATAGGCCGATGCGGCGGCAGAGTTCAATATCTTCCTGGTGAATGGCCTCCGCTTCCCGGGTGATTGCGTCCAGCAGCCCGGCTCCGGTCGCTGCATCACTGGCATTGGCGCTGTTCTCTACCCGGGTAAGGGCCCAATGCAGATTGACT
>JAGYPA010000212.1 GCA_018399255.1 Spirochaetales bacterium
GCACCTCAATAATTGTTAACTGGCCTGCCACCTGGCTCCCTCATGCACGCAAGGCTAAGGAACTTATCGACTCCGGGGCCATTGGACATCTGGTTGAAATCAATTACCGGGTGGGCCACTCCGGCCCGTATGGACCAGGCGCTTCTCATAAGGGTGTAAGCGAGTCTGCCGAACCACTTACAGAAGAGGAACGTGCCGCAATATGGCTGCACCAGGAAGCTGCGGGCGGTGGCGCAATGATAGACCTGTGCTGCTATGGAATGATGTATGGAGTATGGTACACTGGTGAAAAAGCTGTTGCGGTGCAGGGGATCAGAGCCAATCTTGACAGCAAATGGTGTGATGCGGATGATAATGGTGTCATGATAGCACGCTTCCCCGATGCCATAGCAGTAGCTCAGGGATCATGGACAACTTTAGGCAGGCAGTTTCTTACAGCCGGACCGTTGATGCTCTTCGGTTCAGAAGGAGCCCTTTCACTTGAAATATACGGTGAAAAGCCTGTTGTGCAACTCACACGCGGAGCAGGACACGAAGTGGAGATATTTGAACCGGAACCGTTGCCTGAAGGTCGTGACAACCTTGCTGCGGAATTTATTCATCATCTTGAAACCGGAGAACCTGTTCATGAAACTCTCTCTGCTGATTTTAACCTCGCAATGACTGAGGTTTTCGATGCCGGTCTGCGTTCTGCCGCGACAGGTAGCCTTATAAAACTCGACTAAACGACAGGCGGGAGCAAAATGTCAAATATCTATGTGAAATATCTGAGGCTGCTGAGTCTGATTGCGGGCTTTACCGGCGATTCCTATCAGGCCGGGAGCCTCACCGCAGTAAGCATGAACGAAGATGGGAGCAGAGAACAGATACGTCACGCGTTGCCGGCATGGGAGAACAGGAAAAATAACGAGACGCTGCCCTCAGCCTTGGGGACAGGGGGGCAGAGTGTTGTAATCGCTGATTTTGAGAAACGTTCCGAAAGCGGAGTCAGAATATACTCGGATAAAGTTTTGTACCCTGTAAAGGAGCTTCTGTCTGCATTTGCAAAAGCGGACAGCAATGACGACGGGATTGTTGTTCAAAGTGAATGGCGGAAGCTTGCAATGCACGACTGGACAAAAATATGGGGCTGGGGTGCTCTGGTTGCCGTTGTGGCGGCTGTTCTGTTTGCGATAGGCGGCAGAGATCCGAGTCCCGCGTCTGAATAGAACCGGCAGAGCTTTGACGGCAGAACATTTGCAACGGTGAACGTCAGCCTGATTGTTTCAGTCAGGCTGTTTTCATTACACAATACGGAATGATTATGAAAGGCCTTGTAACTCAGATACTTCGCGGATCATTTCACGATGGTCCCGGAATCCGTACTGTAGTTTTTCTGCAGGGTTGTTCAATGCGCTGTCAGTGGTGCCATAATCCGGAGACATGGAGCTTTGAGCCGTTTCCGCTGTTTTATCCGGAAAACTGTACAGCTTGCGGAAAGTGCGGTGGCATGCCCGAAAAAACGGATCAATGCCGTTACGGTGCCAGAGTTTTCTCTTCCAGAACGTACTCTGTTGAAGAAGTGATGGATATGATCAGGGCTGATCAGCCCTTTTATAAAAACGGAGGCGGTGTAACATTTTCCGGCGGCGAACCCTGCTGCCAGCCGGAATTCCTGCTTGAACTTCTGAAGCGGTGCAAGCAGGAAAACATCCATGCGGCGATAGAAACAAATCTTAATTACCCGCTGGATACATTGAAAAGCATTCTGCCGTGGCTGGACCTGCTGATGGCTGATCTTAAGATTATGGATGCGGAATCCCATCGGAAGTACACAGGCGTATCAAATTCGCAGATCATGAGGAATATTATGTTTCTGCGCGATAAAAATGTTCCTCTGATTATCAGGACTCCTGTTATCAGAGGTGTAAACGATGATGATATCA
>JAGYPA010000213.1 GCA_018399255.1 Spirochaetales bacterium
TCAGCAGCTTCAAAAAAACCTTTGGTATCAGCTAATGCGCCTGTAAAGGACCCTTTTTTATGTCCGAAGAATTCTTCGGCTGCCAAGGAATCGTCTATTGCAGAGGAGTTCACTGGACAGAACATCTTCGCCTTCCTCTCCCCTGCATAGTGGATTATCCGTGCTATAATCTCCTTCCCTGTCCCGCTTTCACCTGTAACCAGCACATTGGTATCGGGATATTTTGCAGCTGTCAAGGCCAATTTCACCACATCCTGTATTTGCCGGGAAACACCTATAAAACTGGAATCCACCAGACTCTCAATCCTTTTCGAGATCAGGTTGTATTTCCTCTCCAAATTCCTTATTTTCCGGGTGTACTGAAAGTATATCTGGGTTCGTTCAATTGCGATACGAAGATCGACATGATGAAACGGTTTACGGAGATAATCTATGGCACCTGCGCGTAATGCCGTGATTACGGTATCCATATCGCCGTACGCAGATACCACGATAATCTCCAAAGAAGGATGGGATGTTTTAATATCCTTAAGGAGGTCAATCCCATTTATCCCAGGCAGACAAACGTCAATAATGATCAATTCTATTGGGTATTTTTCCAGAAGAGAAAGCCCTTCTTCATGTGAAAGAGCCATATATGACTTATATCCCAAGTGCTGCAGAAGCTCAGCCAGTTCTTCAGTAAACCGCTTTTCATTATCAATAATGAGCACATTCAGTTTGATACTGCTGTCTACATTCCTTGGGTCCATGTTGAGCATGGTGCTATGCCTCCGAACCGGGAATGGTTATCAGGATTGTTGTGCCGATTAACGATTCGCTTTCGATGGTAAGGCCTCCGTTCATTTCCCTGAGTATCATAAATGCAATGGGAAGACCGAGACCGCTTCCTTTCTCAGAATTACGAGTGGTATAAAAGGGAAGTATTATCTCATTTATATCCTGCTCCTCAATACCTATCCCATTATCCAAAATTTCCACATAGTTATTGATTATATTATGATATGTTTGTATGGTAATTGTTTTCTCAAATTTTTTCTTGATTTTCTGATTCTTTTCTTCAATGGCATTTATTGAATTTACAAGCAGATTTACTATCACCTGTTCGAAGCGATAGGGATTCCCATGTACAGGTAACACATTTTGATCATACGTTTGGATTAGTTTTATCCCTTTGTTAATCATTTGCTGTGACATCATGGATAATACGCTTTGAATGCTTTTATTGACATTGAATGAGATATTTAGCAAATCATCATAATTTTGGGAAAATGCCCTGATATGGTCAATTATATTTCCAATACGATAAACGTCCTCTTGGATTTTACCAATTTTCCCATCGACATATTGCTGTACCTGCGGTACGGAACCATGGATTGTTTGCATGAGGTTCTCCACACTTAAAGAAATAGAAATCAACGGCTGATTAATTTCATGTGCCATAGCTGAGGCCATTTGCCCAAGGGACACCATTCGGGACTTGTACATCAGTTGATTTTCAATTCTTTTCTGTCTGGTAATATCCTTGAAAACAACAAGATATGCTTTTAACCTGCCGTCAGGTTCCTGTATGAGGGTGACGCTCATATCACAGATAAAAGGCAAGTAATCATCCCTTACCAGAACAATTTCCACATTCTTGACAATACCTTCTGTATTTACCGTAGCGAATAGCTGTTTTATTCTTTCTATTTCGCTCTTGTGAACATATTGAAGAAAGTTTGTACCGATTATTTCCTTCTTATTCTTTTCTTTAAGAATATCTACGGTAATAGCTGAAATGTCGATGATATGACCTTCCAAGTCCATGATGACAATGCCGTCGGGGTATGCACTCAGCAGATTATGATAAAGTATTTCTGAATTTTCCAACCACTTATTGTCTTGTTTGATAGTAATTTTATCGTGGGTAAATCCCATTA
>JAGYPA010000214.1 GCA_018399255.1 Spirochaetales bacterium
TTCCCTTTCGTGTTGTCATCGAGCTGGGGTTCTATACCATTTTCCGATGGCTGGTATCCCATAACCCGCCGCCCTGGGACCCTGCTATCACCTGGAATGCGGTGTCCCTTTCATGGGTGCATACTGTGGCGATCAAGCATACCCTGACCGCGTATCTGCTGCTTCTATCTGCGTATGTGATGGTCCATATGGGACCGGTGCGAGCTTTTTTCGGCTTGCCCCGGGCCAGGTACCAGCGGAATTATACCGTTATTGTAGCCGCCTCCATTCTCATGGGGATTTTTGTTGTTGGACTATATGCCGTCGTCGAATTCTTCCTGTTCCGTCGGGAAGGTTTCTGGGATGTACTTTTTTTTCAGGTACCACCCCACGATGCCATGCGGCGTCTGCTCTTGTTTTCAGGCTTTCCGATATTCGGTGTGATAGCGGCACGGCTGAACCGGCAGCGGGAGCTGACAGGTGAGCGGAATATCCATTTGAACAGGGTCTTGCTTGCGGTACGAAACGTGAATCAGCTTATTACGAAAGAGAAGGATGAACATCGTCTTCTGGATGAAGTGTGCAAACTCCTGATCGAGACAAAGGGATATCACAATGTTTGGATATGCCTCCTTGAGGAGGGCAGGCCGGTGGACCCCTTCTATCATGCCGGTTTCGCGGGCACCTTTGCTCCGATGACCGCTCAGCTGCTGGAAGGCAGAATACCCCCCTGTGCCGCAAGGGCCCTTGAGTCTGAATCACTACAGATTACCCGGACTCCTGCGGACGAGTGTCCTGACTGTCTTTTTTCGGAAAAATACAGGGAGCGGGTCGGTTTTACACTGCGCCTTGAATATGACGGGGAAGTCTTCGGCTGGATCTCGGCCTCGGTTCCCACAGCGTACGGTTCCGACGAAGAGGAACAGGAGCTCTTTGCAGAAGTGACCGGCGATGTGGCTTTTGCCCTTTCCACTATTCGAAGGGAGGCCCGGGACAGCTCGATGCGGAAGACTATGGAGGACCGCTTAAGGCGGGAGCTGGAGGAAAAAACCCTGCTTCTGCAGGAGGTCCACCACAGGGTAAAAAACAATCTCCAGGTAATCATAAGCTTGCTGAATATGCAGGTTCATCAGCTGAAGACGGGGGAAAGTAAAGAAGTGCTTCTGGACGCTCTGCACCGGATTGGTGCCATTGCCGACGCCCACGAGGAGCTGTTTCGCTCTCCATCACTGGCTGCCATTTCCGCTTCGGAATATCTTTCCCGGATAGTTGAAAAACAATTTGCTGTTTTTACTTCCGTTGAGCTTCCAATACGCATCGTAAAAAACCTTGAGGACCTTGATATTACCATCGAAACGGCGGTTCCCCTGGGACTGATAATAAACGAGTTATTCACCAACAGCTGCAAGTACGCCTTCGACTCTGAAATGTCGGATCAGCTGATCATCACTATGGGTTTAAGTAAACCGGCTGAAACCGGCAAAGTAGTTTTGGAGTATACCGATAACGGCAGGGGCTTGCCCGAAGATATTGATATTACCACAACCGGTGGCCTGGGGTTTATGCTTATCTCGTCCCTCACGCAGCAGTTGGGAGGTGATTACCGATTCCTTGAGAACGGTGGGTTCGGGATACGGATAGAGTTTCCCACGGTCTGTCAAGATTGCCACAGCGATTCCGGCGAGTCCCCTACAATTCCCGTACCGCTTTGATCAGTTGATCCAGGGGAACCGGTTTTTTGAAGGTATGATTCGCACCGAGGGCCTCCATAATAGTGAGGTATTTTTGAGCCTGAATTCTGCTGCCCCCTGATACTGCGATGACCGGGAGGTTGGGATCCAGCTTTCTCAAGGCTCTCATGGTTTCGACCCCTTCCTTCTCAGGCATGACTATGTCGAGGATCACCACGTGAGGAGAGAAATCCCTG
>JAGYPA010000215.1 GCA_018399255.1 Spirochaetales bacterium
GCCATAAAAAACACGGTAAGGATGCACAAAGAAAAAGAGATTGAACAGAATGAACTTCAAGAGACAGCTGGAGTATCTCTTGCGCTTGCAGATCGCGCGGGAATCTGTGAATGTGAAAAATGCAGCAAGATAGCAGGCGAAGAACCCAACGCAAAAGACAGGCTTGTCTGGCATTTTATGAATGAAGTTGCGAGGGGAGTTGACAAGGAATTACCCGGCAGAAAAATAATTCTTTATGCTCCATATTTTGAGCTTACCCAGCCTCCAGCAGATGTAAAGATTGAGCCAAACATTATAGCAGTTTCATGCCGGTCATATTCATGGGACAAGGGTACCGGGCAGAAACCTGATGACCCGTTCATACCACAATACAGGGAATGGATAACAAGCATCCAGACGGCAGGCGCAGAGCAGGCTGTCTATGACTATGTTCTCATGTCTGTTTCACCACAACCGTTGGATATTCTTGATGCATTCGATGAGTACAAGAAACTCGGCTACAAATATTATCAGCCGGAAGTGATGCAGCGTAACGAACAGACATGGCCAATCCTCTGGGCACTGGCACAGGCAAGCTGGGGGAGCGAAAAAGCTCCAAGGGAACTCATGAAAGAATACTGCCAAGATTATTACGGAGAAGAGAACGGCAAGTTCGTGGTGTGGTTACTGGAAGAGATGACCGCCAATAGCCGAAACACCCGCCGGATATGCTATGGCAACACCTATATATGTGCCCGGATGCTGCCGGAAACTTTGGTAAAAAATGCAAGGCACAAAATCAGAAATGCATTGAGAATTGCTGCCCCCGGAAAGGAACGAGAAAGGATGCAAAACTTCAGTGACTCGATTGAAGTGCATTTCAGGGTCGCCGAGATGTCTCGGGCCCACAAGGATGCGCTCAACTACAGAACTGAAGAAAAAATAAAGAATGTCAGGGATATGGCAGTAGATTTCCTTCGCTTCTGGGATGGACATAATGTTGCCAAACTTTTTTCATGTAATATACTTTCCGTACCTTCCACCATCCTCAAAATTAATTTCGCATCTTTGAAACCAAAAGCCAGAAAGAACAACTTTGCCGACGAATCTATTTTAAAAAAGACTCTTTTCATTGGCGAAGAGGTTCCGTCAGATATCAGCAAGTTGCAGGTTCTTCCTGAAGTTTGGAAGCTGAAACTTGATCCGCGCAGCACGGGTGAAAAGGAAAACTGGAAAGCGGTTGATCTTTCTGATAATACAGAAAACGGATGGCAGGAAATTTCAACATGGAACTTCATAGAGTCACAGGGATATGGGAATCCCAGGCATATTGACGGTCACTTCTGGTATCGTCTCAGATTCATGCCGGAAAAATTTCCCGCAGGGAAGAAAGTTTTTCTCCGCATTGGCTCACTCGATGACGAGGGAATCATTTATCTAAATGGAGAAAAAGTCGGTGAAAGAAAATATGGCAAGGATGGACATGAATGGAAAAAATCTTTTGCTGTAGATGTTACTGCAGCATTCAGGCCTGGCCAGGAAAACGTTCTTGCGGTCCACGGATACGATGCCCAAGGTGCAGGTGGTATTTGGCGCCCCTGCGCACTTTATACCAGATAAAGCATCAGATAACGATCACCAGTTTAGCGAGCCTAAACGGCGCAGAGCGCCTCACGGCCTATTCCCGATCGCGTAGATGAAACAGTCCCACCACCGACTCAATGCCTTCATTGCGGGCAGACTGTTCGGCATCCGGAGGTGATGAATACTCCGCCTGTAGTGATTATCTCAAAAAAAGGATCTTTTTCGGAAAGAGTGCGAGAAAACGCTTTTTCTGAAAAAGCAGTTGTCTCACATTCCCCTTCTTCCTGCGCTCGCGCTTTAGAGAACCATTTCACGCATGCTATTCAGAGCA
>JAGYPA010000216.1 GCA_018399255.1 Spirochaetales bacterium
CGGAGAGGCCGGGCTGGGCGGAGACACGGCTACGGTGTAAGAAATCGACACTTAGCTCTGAATCATTATTCCACCGGCACAGGGCACGGTGGTGATGAGGTAACGGGGTTCACTGAATATTTACTTGCAAAGTATGATTAAATTTGCTATACTTTTATTAACATTGATTTAAGAACAGTTTATGTTTAAGCAAATGAATGTTTAAAAAATTTTCACATTAATCAAAGCGAAAATTTTACTTCTAACCCAGGAGAGGAAAATTGGCAGATAACACAGTTACAAAACGAGATTTAGCAAAGGCGTTGGCAGGTAAGCAGGACTTAACTCAGATGAGAGCTGCACAGATAATTCAAAGTTTGCTGGATGAGATAGCGGACGAATTGTCGGCCGGCAACCGGCTTGAACTGAGAGATTTTGGAGTTCTTGAACCACGTCTGCGCAAAGGGAGAAAGGCCAGGAATCCCAGGACAAATGAACCGGTTTATGCAGAACAAAAAGCCACTGTTAGGTTTAAGGTGGGCAAGAAGATGGATAAAAGATTGCAGAACTGCCTGGACTCCTTAAAAGAAAATCAGTAGGTTTGCCGGGTGCCTGCATCTTTGCCCGACGAGTTCGAATCATAACCTCGGGTTGAAACCCGAGGCTGTCAAACGTTGTCCCCTTCGGGGCAAGGGCCTACAAACTTGCTCACTTCGGGACAAGCCCGGCGGGGTAACGTGTTTCACTGAATACATACCTTTGCTGGACACCTATAATGCTGTTAAGGTAAGGGATGGTTGTTTTTTATTTCGGTGAGATGCCGTTTAATCCGTTGACGTTCCGCATCGCGGAAACGGTGAAAGGGCTCGGCCATAAAATCATCACATATGCCCTCCAGCGACAAAGCACACTTCAGCCCCTTGATTATGCTGGAGTTAAAACGGCCGGTGCTGTATATCGTGTTGCTTATATGCATAACTGTCCTGTGCAGTTCTTCCACCCTGTCACGGTCGCCTCCGGAAGCGGCTTCATAGAGTGTGACATAAAGGCGTGGGAAGATGTTGGCGCCACCACTGACCCCACCGTGACCACCGAGGAGAACGGTCTCACCAAGCAATTCCTCAGGCCCTACCAACAGATGAAAATCCGGCCTTTTTTCAAGAAATATCTGTAAACGGTGGAAATACACCATGTCGCCGGAACTATCTTTTAACCCCGCGATAGCGGGATTGTCCATAGCCCGATGTAGAGTTTCGGGTTCAAACATGAGTTTGGTATGGCTTGGCATGTTGTACAAGGTGAGCGGCAACGGCAACTCCGGGGTCAGGTGATCAAGATATTCAAGTAATTCCTCCTGGCCGGCCGGAAAATAGTACGGTGGGGCCAGAACTACCCCCTTCGCCCCGGCTTCGGCAGCGTGGCGAGCCAGATTAACCGATTCGATGAAAGACGTATCCGTAATGCCCACCATCACCGGCACACGTCCGTTGACCTGGGAGCAGGTCAGTTCGATAATTTCGCGACGCAGCCTGTAGCTTAAACTCGGTGCTTCCCCGGTGGTCCCGAGGATGAACAGACCATGCACGCCTCCGGAAAGAATATGTTCTATCAACCTTTCAAGCCCCTCATAATCCAGTTGATCCCGCTCTTGAAGAGGAGTAACCATAGGTGGAATAATACCTTGTAACATCGGCTTCTCATGCATTTTTCATCTTTTCCTATCTGATTAGTAATTTTAAATTTACCGACACAAATAATTTTTCAAAAAATTCTATCCCTTATTTTACCCTGGATATTGTAAATATTCAGTGAACCCTGTTACCTCATCCCCACCGTGCCCTGTCCCGGTGGAATAATGATTCAGAGCTAAGTGTTGATTTCTTCCACCGTAGCCGTGTCTCCGCCCA
>JAGYPA010000217.1 GCA_018399255.1 Spirochaetales bacterium
GAAGCGATAATTGCCGACAAGATATTTTTACTATAAAGGGCGAATATGGCGGCCCCAATCATCATGGCGCCGAAAGTTCCAATTATGACAATACTCATTCACACACCCCCTGTTCGCCGGCCTCGTCGTCGGCCAGACAGTCGCGGACAGTACCTTTGGCCAAGGGAATACCGCGGAAGTGGGCGGCCCGGGCCAGCACATGCGAAGAGATCGGGTTGGTGAACACAATAAAAAGGATTAACAGCACGATCTTTCCCAGCCAGCTTGGTTGGGCTATTCCGATTCCCAGCAGAAACAGGATGCTTCCCAGGGTGGTGGCTTTGGTGCCGGTCTGCATCCGGTTATATACATCAGGCATCCGGATAATTCCAATGGCCGCCAGCAGCAGAAACAGAGCTCCCACAACAGAAAGCAGCCCGCCGAGTATCGGCAGTACAGTTTGAAGTTCCATTACAGCCCCCTCTCGATAAAACGCGCAATGGCGATTACCCCTAAAAAGCTGATTAGGGCGTAGACCAGGGCAACGTCGATATAAATAACTCTTCCCAGAAAAAAGGCGGCCGCGGTGATAACTGAAATGGAAATGATGGTCATTCCATCCAAAGCAACGGTACGGTCGGCTACACTGGGACCAATTAGCAATCTGAAAAATGAAATGACTACCGCCAGCAAGGCGATAGACAGGGCAACAGTAAACAACAGATTAGCCAAAGATCACCTCCAGGTATTTTTCGAATTTTTTCACTATGTTTTGGGTCGTTTCTTCAATATTTCGGGCACGTACGTCGATCCAATGCACATAGAAGTATTCCCCCTTGGTTTCCACCGTGATAGTTCCCGGTGTAAGGGTAATAGAATTGGCCAGGGCTAATCGTCCGATACGGCTGGTGAGCGTGGTGCGCACCTTTACGATACCCGGTTGAATAGGAATTTTTCGATGGAGAACTCGGAAGGCAACATCAAGGTTTGATTTTACCAATTCAAAGAAAAATACAAACAGATAAGCGATTCCCCAGATAATCGCCCGAGGACCGGTGCGCATTTCTGCAAAGATAGGAATGCTGCCGGCAGAAAAAAGGGCAATCAGCAGACTGACCACCGCTCCGGCTGTCAGCTCCTGAATGCTAAAGGGGTAGGTGAGTAAGAGCCAGATGATAAGTAAAAAGGTAAAAATTAAGAACCTGGCTAAAAGGCGTTTCATGTGTTCCTCCCGATCTATGTGCTTTTTGATTTAAAGTATTAGAAAAGCCGATAATAAATGCAAGGATGATCTATTATGATAAAAAAGATAATAAAAGTATTATATATGAGATATCAGATTTGTCCAGGGGAAAATGCTGTCATTTAGTCCATTTTATTGTGTTGTTTTATGTAATCCAGAGCCGCCTTTTGCGGCAGCAGCCGACCAACGCGCACCTGCATCTCCGGATGACGGGTAAAGATATGATAGATGAACTTTTCCAGCTCGGCCCGCAGTGCCTCACGCTGTGCCTCATCTATAGGTTGCGATGCCGCCTCTTTCGGCAGGTACGCAAGCACCTTGTGGTCGATTTCATCCCCCTCAAAGAATTCCAGCATCCCCATTGCTTCGCATTCTACCGAACTGCCTGTTTTCAGATACGAGTTGCTGATTACATAACAGTCGACACCATCGCCTTCGGGAGTTATGGTTCCCAGGATGAAACCGTAGGGATAGGGGTAGGGGGCTGCCGCCCGGCGAATTTTTTGGAATTCCAGGGTTGTTTCGTTGTAGTCGAATTTATCGGGAGAGCCGGCTTCCGCCTCTATAAACACCTTCATCATGAGCCTCCATGAATAAAAAGTGTAATAATTGGAGGATATGGGATTCGAACCCACGACCTGTTGATTGCGAA
>JAGYPA010000218.1 GCA_018399255.1 Spirochaetales bacterium
CAAGTTAACATCATCTCATCATTTTCATCTTCCTGAATTGCAATAATTCTAAATAATTTTTCAGTCCATCCAGGGACATCATGAGAAACTTTCACGACATCTCCGGCCTCACAGTGTAGTGAATCAATTCCTACCCCAAATTG
Source organism: Spirochaetales bacterium (assembly GCA_018399255.1). Taxonomy (GTDB): domain Bacteria; phylum Spirochaetota; class Spirochaetia; order JABMQR01; family JABMQR01; genus M55B182. Next base: position 144 of record JAGYPA010000218.1, read on the forward strand.
ACAAAAAGTTGGGCAATACCAGAGCTTTTTCTGAAAGTATTTTGACATACGGTCAGCCTGAGAAAATCTATTAATCCCCAGCAACGGTATAGTCTCTTCAATAGGGCCCCTTTTCTGTATATCACTATCTATGCCAGTCTGAGCTCCTATCTTTTCCCACTCTTCATCTGGATCCGTATACTCCACTATTATTCTGTTGTATCGTTCTTTTCTTGAAGATTTCCAGTACTGGAAGCTGTCAGCGATTATGTTATCCATTGTAAAGCTTTGAACAGGGCTTTCTGGTCCATCCACTTTAAGACGGAATTCTCCTGCAGAATAAATAAGGAAGCCTCTGAATGTAGCCAGAATATCTTGAATATGGTCTAAACTTGATTTCTGATAATCAATAGTATAATCCAGCTGGAACCGGGGCTCATCATCTACCAGACCATCACAATAGTCACCCACGGTAATAATGCTATCCATATCTATATCATCTTTTGATATACCAAGCCCATATCTACGATTTGTAATGAAATCCAATAGGCAATAAGCAGGGTTTTGACTGTATTGAGCAATCCAAGAGCTGCCATTCCAGACTTCTACTTTTCGACCTTTTGCAATACAGGTAATCGTCGGATTCCCTGATATATTCTCATTAGCTGTAAGCTCAACAGATATATAAGCAGTATAAGGAAAAGTCTGGCCTTGCTCATTGATAGATACTGCTGATTGAGTTCTATTACCAAGCTTTATAGTACACTTATCAGTTATATCTACACCATCAGCCATTACTTTCGTGATTTCTTCAATAGGCCCTTCGCTAACTGCTACCTGTAGGGCCATATTTTCGTTATTATCGCCAGTAACTTTTTTGTAGATAATATTGCCAGCAACCTTGTTATAACCATATAATACCGGCACCGGGATTGTCTGACTGGCTGTGTTATAATCTTTACCAAAGCTATAAGTTGGACTCTGTTCTTCAGGCCGTGGAGCTGTAACGCTATAACCTAATGCGGCTCCTTTTACGGCCCCAGTAGGTCCTCCTAACACAAAGCCTATCACTCCACCTGCAACAGTTCCAATTGCTTGACCTACATCACTCATCTATTCACCTCCATTCGCCATGCTGAATGAAAAAATCTCATATAATGCTTCAAACGTATAATTGCAACATCTTTTCCTTGTCGTGCATGTATCATATGACTTCTATCAACCATAACACCGGCATGACGGGGGATGCCCCTAAAAGAAAAAACAACCACATCAAGCGGTTGTAATTCATCAACTGATATTCTTTTTCCATATTGCTTCAGTCCTTTGATTAGTCTCTCTGGATCCTCTCGGTACCATTCTTTTCGAATCATTTCCCCGTCTCCAGGAGGTAGATTATATCCATGCTCGTTAAGCGCTGTAATAACAAGAGAAAGACAGTCAAACGACTGCCCCTCTCCCCTATGTTGATATGGTTTACCTATATATTTACTTATATCTATCATTTGCTTAATCACCTTTATTTAATCACCTTTAATTAAAAATCTGGTTATATTGATATTTAATATTATCCACATTCACTTTTGCATATATGTATAAAAAAAATACTCCCGATTCTTGCATCACTTTTAAAACGAACTGCTCGAATTTTTCGATGAGTTCGAAGTTGAATATTATCTTACTATTGTGTCACTATATCTAATTCATTTTCATGTATTTTCCTCC
>JAGYPA010000219.1 GCA_018399255.1 Spirochaetales bacterium
TTAAATTCACGCTCCCGCGCGGGGAGCGACCAGGGGGCGACTGGTACCCAACGATACGATCACAAGGTTTCAATCCACGCTCCCGCGCGGGGAGCGACGCGTATCAGACTGCACTTGATAGACTCTTGGTGTCTGACACCGGATCCCTCAAATTTTGTCGGTTTCTGAACTTTTTTCCTCAAAAAAGCTGTGCTAAATTGCGGTATCCGGTGTCAGACACCTTTTAACAGTGTCAGACGCCGTTTTTTTGGTAGAGGAGATAGGGTATCACTTTCTGGTTCTGCGGGGTGCCGGTGCCGTCGTAGGTTATGGAGACTACCGGGACTCCTGTGGCCCGTTCGATATCACGGCTCATTGCCTCGGTTATCAGTCCTGGACAGCAGTAGGATGGGCTGGCCTGCACGAACAGGGCTACGTCCTGGTGTTCTTCGAGGATGTGGAATATTTTGAGGATGTTGTCCAGGCTTTCTCCATCATGCTCGATGGTCATGTTGAAGCGTGAAAGCAGTTTCTCAAGCCGGGCTCCCTTTATCGCTTCTCCGGGGGAGAAGAATTCTTTGAACAGGGAGTAGTATTTTTTTTCGATGAGTTCGGCAGCTGCCAGCAGGGAGCGGTTCTTGAGCCAGTTGAGATATTCATGGTTGCGGAACCATTTGCGGAAGTAGGCCCGGGAGATGATTTTCGCGTATTCATTGTAGGGGGTGGTGATGACTTCGCCCCCGGCTGCTTCGATGGTGCCGATGAGATCCTGATTCATGATATCATTGTCGCGCACATACAGGTCGCCGAAGATGGCCGCTTTCGGTTTTTCTTCTCCTTCGCAGGGGATGGTTTCGAAGCGGCGGATGATTTTGCCGATGGATTCTTCAAAGTCCTGTCCCATCCGGAAGGTCTCTTCCAGTTCCCGGCGGCTGAGTTCCAGCGCCCGGTCGGTTTCGCCTTTGTTTATCTCATAGGGGCGGATTCTGCAGACGAGTTTGCGCAGCAGGCCGCCGAACATGTAGACGAAATAGGTGTGTATTGCAAGGATGGGGCTGATTTCCATGTGGGAGATGTCGCCGATATAGACTCCCACCTTCTCCATGCCATGGCCTTCTTCCTCGAAGACGTTCTTTATGTGCCACGGGTACATGGGGATATTGCAGGCGGTCTTGCTGCGGGCCATCCAGAGGGTGGTGCTGGCGGGGTCCAGCTGCTGTTCCCGCACGTAATCCATTGCTTCCTGGGCTATGATGCTGACAGGGAGGCATTGTCCGTTGTTGATTCCCATGCTTTTGCGGATCGATATCGGGCTTTCCGGGAGCAGGCGGGCATCGATTCCTTCGCGCTGGAGGTTGGCTGTCAGCAGTGGGCTGGTTATCGAGTCCCAGTTGGGGAAGAGGATGGTTTTTCCCTTCAGGGTGGTATCTAATTGCGGTGCGGCGGTGTTGGACCGCAGGAAGGTCGGGAAGGGCAGTTTGGGCAGTGATATGCGGGGAATGCTGAATCTGGGGACGGAAAATGCCGGCAGCCGGGCAAGCATGCCGTTTTTTGCAGGACCCGGTACTGCCTGCGGGGCGGTTTCAGTTTTCCCGTGCTGCGCTTTCCCGATATCTTTTCCATCAGCCTGTTCGTTGTCGACCTGTTCGTTGTCGACCTGCTCGCGGTATGAGGTCAGGTTTGCGTGCATATCAGCCTGTTCACGGTGTGAGGTCAGGTTGGCGTGCTTATCAGCCTGTTCGCGGTGTGAGGTCAGGTTGGCGTGCATATCAGCCTGCTCGCTTTGTTCTTTGTGTTCTTTGCGGAGGTGATTCCGGAACGCTCTGATGCCTGCTTCGATTCTCGTTTCGTAG
>JAGYPA010000022.1 GCA_018399255.1 Spirochaetales bacterium
CTTGCAGGCAGAGTATTTATGAAAAAGCTATCCTGGAATCAATCTCTTTCAGGAAGCACTGCACTACGATATACGCTGTCGATCTACAGCTGGTTGGCTATGGATGGGTCGATATGACGCTCCACCTCTCCGGTTACCTGCTTATCGTACAGAGTCTCCTTCGCATCGGGAAGCATTCCCTGCATGAAGGGTATCCACTTGCTGTGGGCCTGCATCAGCTCTCTGGTCATTGCCCGGATCTGGTCGAGGGTACAGCTCATGGCAGTGAGGGGGTCCAGTGCCATAGCCTGGAAAACCAGTTCCGGGTCCCGGGTCTGAACAGCCTTGACAGCAAGTTCCTGAACACTGAGCTGCATGGAGTTTATCGCGGCCAGATGATCGGGAATCCGCCCGACATGCACCGGCTGAATGCCGTTCTTATCGATAAAACAGGGGACCTCTACCAGCGCTCCCTCAGGAAGGTTTTCAATATACCCCCTGTTGCGCACATTGCCGTAGACTAACACCGGTTCTCCGGTAACTATGGAATTTACAATTTGAGAACCGTACTCGAGACTCCTCGACAGATCGATCGGATCCTCCCAGGATGCCATCCGCTGCATCTGCTCCTTCCAGTCCGGACGGGCATAGAGATCCTTGATAAAGGCATGACCTCCATTCCATTCAGAATAGGTATTGCTGCAGTACCGCTCCACTGTTTCCTTATTCTTACGGAACCAGCCCGAATACTCTGAAACATGCCCGCTCGACTCCGTAACGGGATATCCGAAATGCTTGACATACTCCATCCTGGCCGAGTCTCCGTTCCATATCTCCGGCTTGAGCGCCAGCTGCCTGATATCGGGCAGCAGATCCTTGCCGTTATGCTCGAATTTAATAAACCAGGCTTCATGATTAATCCCCGCACAGAGATAGTTTATTTCATGGTGCGGAATCTCCAGGCGCTTGGCCCACTCTTCGGAGGTTCCCTGGACAGAGTGACAAAGACCGACATAGGAGATATCCGGATAGGCCTCCATAACGCCTCGTGACAGCATGCCCATCGGATTCGTGTAGTTGAGCACGTGGGCATCGGGGCATATCTCCTGGACATCCGCCATAATCTCCAGCAGTTCAGGCAGTGTCCGCAGGCAGCGCATCACTCCGCCGGGAGTCAGCGTATCCCCGATACATTGATCTATTCCATACGCATAGGGAATATCAATTTCGGATTCTATCGCCTCGAAACCGCCGACCAGGATACTGATAATCACAAAATCGGCATCCTTGAGGGCTTCCCGTCTCGCGGTTTCCGCAGTTACTGAGGCTTCGGAATACCCGCCCTCGCGGAATATCCGGCGGCAAATTTCAGCAGCATAATCAAGCCGTTCGGGGTCAATATCAACCAGCGCAAACTGACTGGAGGCCAGGCTGGGATAGGTGAGAATATCAGCGGTCAGCCGGCTGGAAAAAACCAGACTTCCAGCCCCGATAATTACAATTTTTGCCATCATATATCTCCTGTCAGCAAAGTAGTTTCACACAACATCAAGCTCAGGTGATGCTCAAGTAAATGAAAGTCTGAGTTCCAACTCGAATTCACCGGGTTCTACCAGGTACTCTTTACCGCAGTCCGGTCCGCAGGCTCCGGTTCCCAGACCTCGCTGGGCAGCATCGATAGAGAGATAGGTGCGGGGATCTAACGCGACCTGCCAGGCATGCGTCAGAGAATCCAGCATTTCGGGAGTTGTATGCAGGGCTGAAAAAATGAAGGGTGTATCGGACGAAATCCTGATCATGCCGTCCGCATCACCTTTTGCCTGCAATTGAACCCAGCGGGTATCGCAGTGAGCTCCGTGCTCCTGGGGAAGAATATAGGGGACATACTGGTCCGTTACCGTACTCTCCCACACCTTTATCGGGTACCCGACTTTGCGGTCCGGATAGTTTTCCTGTAAGCCCCGACCATACCAGCTCAGCTGCTCAAATTCCGGAGGAAGCTGGAATACTGCCCCGACTCTTGGAAGTTCCGGTAAATCGGGGGAGAGAGAAATATTCAGTCGCAGAGTGTGGCTCCCGTCAGCCATTTCACGTACAGCGGCTTTCAGTGTCCCCACCGGTGTACCGTCCCTGCTTGCAGCATAGGAAAGCAGCAGTTCAGCATCGTCAGTAATGACAGCCGAATCGCAGACGATCCGGTCAATTCCCGCCTGATACCATGCGTATCCCGGTTTCCCTTCCTGTCGGTCCATATTCCGGATCAGGTCGTTATCGGTAGGAGCCCGCCATATCTGGAGAGCGGGTCCGGCTGCGGCAACCGTGCGTCCGCCCCGGGTGAGAATGAGGTACGGCTCCTTTCCCCGGAGTTCCCAGACAGCCGAAAACTTTCCAGATACCGGAGTAATCTCCGATCCTGATTCCTGCTTCGGATACCGATAGTCCAGGGTGCGGGGGCTGATGGGGGAAGCAGGCTGAAACTGACCGCCCGATACCGGACGACTTTCCGCAGCCGCAGTATTTTCCGGCACCATGCCCTGCTCCCAGGCTATAACATAGCCGGAGGGAGCCCACGACTGTCGCGTTTTGAGTTTTGATGAAATTATGACCGAAATCTCCCTGCCGTCCCGGGCATAGGGATTTTCCCGTATGCTGCTGATAACACCGGCAATTTCGGGAAGATCCAACCCGACAGAGCTGCCCGGGGTAATCGAGGGAACAGCAAATTCTGCTGCTGCCTGCTCAATTCCATCGAGCAGTACCGACCAGTAGAAAACCAGATGGTTCAGGGTGCTGAAATCGTACTGGTTTGTAAGGGTGACGGCTCCGCGGGTAATATCGGTAAAGGTTATTTCTACCGGCTGGGCAAGTTTGCGGAACTCTTCCATGGCAGGATGGGGCTTCCGATCAGGCCATACCAGCCCGTTTATGCAGAAATCACGATCGTTGGGCTCATCACCAAAGTCGCCCCCGTATGCCCAGTACTCGGTGCCGTCGGGAGCCTGCTTTACGATTCCCTGATCTACCCAGTCCCAGATGAAGCCGCCCTGCAGCCCTTTGAGCGTTTTAAAGGCATGCCAATAGTCAGCGAGACCGCCGTTACTGTTGCCCATGGCATGACTGTACTCGCAGAGTATCAGCGGCCGATCCTCATCACGTCGAACGGGATTGCGGGACCACTCCGATATCTCCTCAACCGATGCATACATCGGCGCAATAATATCGGTTACCCGGCGGCCGCGTTCATAGGCAAAGGGTCCCTGCCCCCACTCTCTTCTCACGGCCCCCTCATAATGGATCGGACGGGTCGGGTCGAGTCCCCGAACGAGGCCGGCAGCTGCTTCATGGTTCGGCCCGATCCCGCTCTCATTCCCCAGTGACCAGAAGATGATCGAAGGATGATTCCGGTCGCGGTGCACCATTCTTGATACGCGCTCGGTGAAAGCTGCCAGATAGCGGGGGTCCCGGCATAATTCATTATAAAACTGATGACTCTCGATATTTGCTTCATCGACAAGCAGGATTCCATGGATATCACAAAGATCGTACCAGTCGGGATGGTTGGGATAGTGGGCTGTCCGCACGGCATTGAAATTGTACCGCTTGAGCAGTTCAATATCGCGCAGCATGCTCTCCAGGGATACGGTCTTTCCTTTCCGGTCGTCGTGTTCATGCCGGTTGACGCCTTTTATCATGACGGGCCTGCCGTTAAGCAGAAACTCTTTATCCTTGATTTCCAGCTTCCGGAAACCGAACTGCAGGGCGGTACACTCCAGCGAACGATTTTCACGGTCTCTCAGTTCCAGGACTGCCGTATAGAGATGAGGAGCTTCGTGACTCCATAAGCTGACAGCCTCCATATCAGCCTGAAGGAAAAGACGATGCCCTCCGTGAGCCGATGCATGAGCATGTCCGGAAGAATTGCAGATTCCGTCAGCCGGAGCCGACTTCCGATGAAGCACCAGATTCTGTCGGGAATCATACACATGCAGATCCAGCGTAAATGGCTGCCCGGCAAGGATATCAGAATCGAGTACGGCCTTGCTGCCCAGCTCAACGGTAACTGAAAGGCTCCCGGGACCGTCATGGTATCCCGCCGGTTCGGCAGTAACTGCGATATCCTTGAGATACACGGTATTTGTTGAATAAAGGTAGACATCCCGGTATAGACCGGCCATCCACCAGTGGTCCTGGTCCTCCAGATAGCTGCCGTCGCAGTACTGGATAACCATTATCATCAATTCATGGGTGTTTCCGCTCTTCAGGAAAGGGGTGATGTCAAATTCGCTTTCGAGCCGGCTGTCCTTCCCCAGTCCGACAAACTTGCCGTCAACCCAGACCATGGCCATACTCTCTGCCCCGCCGATATGCAGCACAGTTCGCCTGCCTTCCCAGTCTGCCGGCATACTGAAGGTTCTGCGGTACACGCCGGTCGGGTTTTCAGCTGGAGGAAATGGGGGAAGATCGGGAAACGGCATCTGCACATTGGTGTAATGCGGGTGCCCCCAGCCCTGCAGGGTCCAGTTTCCCGGAACCTCTATTATTTCCCGGAAAAGCGTTTCCCGGACAGGTTCCTGCTCAGCCTTATCAGCCAGAACTGCCTTATCAGCCAGAACTGCCTTATCAGACTGAACTGCATTCTTCAGACTTTCAGAAACACGCTGCAGCCCCTCCTCGGGATTGGCGCAAAAGACAAAGTCCCAACTGCCGTTCAAATCGAGCAGCCAGGGACTTGCAGAAAAATCACCCTCGAGCGCTTGTGTCCTCTCGCGGTAAGGGACCAGCCGCGGGCGCATAGGAAGACGGTTGACAGCGGTAATCTCGGGCCGCTGCCAGGGTTTGAGCTCAAAAAGGTCCATGATGCTACTCCTTTACGCCCCCCAGGGTAAGCCCCTGTATGAACTGCTTCTGCAGAATAAAAAACACTATAACGGAAGGCAGTGCCGCTACAACCGAACCCGCCGCTATCAGGTTCCAGCTGATAAGCCACTGTCCTTTCAGGGCGCTCAACCCGAATGTTATCGGCCTTGCCTTATCACTCTGGACAAGCGTAAGAGCCCAGAAAAAATCGTTCCAGACAAAGGTGAACAGGAGCACCCCCAATGAGGCAAGGGCTGGACGCAGCAGGGGCAGGATTACCGACCTGAAAATCCGTATTTCGGTAGCCCCTTCTACACGGGCAGATTCTATCAGAGAAAAGGGCAGTTCCACAATAAAATTGCGAAGAAAAAAGGTGGCAAAACCAGTCTGAAACGCAGTATGGAAAAGGGCCAGACCGAAGATCGTATCAAAAAGCCCGAACTTCACGAACATGGTGCGGACCGGAATCATCAGGATCTGATAGGGAATAAAGTTCCCCGCTATAAACATTGCATAGAGGGCGATGCGCCCCTTGAATCGATAGATGGCCAGACTGAACCCCGCCATAGAGCTGATGAGTATCGAAAAGAAAACGGCCGGCAGGGTAATGAGGGCACTGTTGATAAAATATTTCAGCATCGGGCTGCGTGCAGGATTGAAGACTTCGCCGTAATTTTCAACCAGGGCAAACCGGCTGGGAATGCCCCAGTAGTTGCCGCTTGAAATATCTGATCCCGGCCTGATCGACGTCAGGACAATAGCAGCCAGCGGCAGCAGAAACAGCACCAGAATCGAGATTACGATAACCAGATAGACTGCCCTGATGGGAAACGACTTATTATGAATCGGTGTTGGAAACATCTGCTACTTCTCCGATGATATGATATTCTTCAGAAACAGGCTGATAAAAACAACCATTACCAGAAAAAGCACGACAGCAATGGAAGCGCCGTAGCCCATCTTGAAATTGAATATCGATTCTTTGTACATATGATATGCCAGCACGTAGGTGGTTCCCCAGGGACCGCCGGCAGTCATAATTGCTATGAGGTCAAAGCTTCTCAGGGCCCCGATCACCGTTACCGTCACGGCAACTATGGTGGCCGGCCGCAGCTGCGGCAGGATAACGTGACGCAGCATCTTTACTCCGCCGGCCCCGTCTATTCTGCCGGCTTCAACTATCTGCGAACTGACGCCGGTCAGTCCCGTCAGGTACAGAATGAGACAGTAAGCCGTCTGCGGCCAGAGTCCTGCGGCTATAATGCCGTAGGTTGCCAGGTTCTCATCGGCCAGAATGGGAATCGGCTTCAGGCCGAATGCCTTGAATATCTCTGCCAGCAGCCCCAGATCGGGATTGTAGAACCAGGAAAATACGAGCCCGATTACTACCAGGTTGATGACAAAGGGGAAGAAGAACATCGACTTGATGATCCGCATCCCCTTAACCTTCTGGTTGAGAAACAGCGCAAGCGCAAGCCCGAAAATCGGGGCAAGCATCATCAGGACCAGCCAGAGACCATTGTTTTTGAGGGAACTGATGAACCGGAGGTCTGACCCCAGCTTGATGTAGTTGTCCAGGCCCACCCACTGCATCGGTCCGAAGCCGCTCCATTTATGAAAGCTGATCCAGATGCTCTGAAAAATGGGGAAGATCACAAATATGCTGAACAGGATCAAGGCCGGGGCAAGAAAGTAGGCCGGAGCCAGTGTATGCTGCAAGCGATACAGTTTATATTCTGCAGCTTTTTTCATTCAGCTAACCTCCATTTATAGTTTGCCAAAATGTAGAAATATCAAAATGCAGTCAATTTGAAAGTACCTCCAGGGATAAAAAAAGGCGGTGCGGAACTTTCCGCGCCGCCTTCAGGTACCACTTACCCCTCTCTAGGGTAACCCGCCAGCGTGTACTCCATCTGGGGGGACCCTATCAGGGTGCACTCCGGCTTTTATTCAAACAGATTCTTTCTTTCGGCATCAAGGCGGGCCCGGATCGCGTCGATACGATCGGGATTGACCATGAATTCCTGAAAGCCTTCCATTCCGGCGCTGGCCATCTCGGGAGTAGTGTCGCGGTCGTAGAACTGAGCCAGGCCATCTGCAGCGCCAAGCATTTCGAAACCGGCTTTCTTGAAGCGATCGGTCGGAATTGCAGAGTTCTTGTTGGGCGGCAGGGATCCTGAGGTCAGGATTGTCTGGATGTCGGGGCGGGCGATAAACGCCAGAAACTTCTTGGCATCGGCAACATTCTTGGCATTCTGCGGAATGTGGAAGGTGTCCGTGGGAGCATCTTCATAGAGGCCGACTTCCGGATTGATAACCGGGAACTGGAAGAAACCGATATTGTCAACAACTCCGGCGCTCTCGAGGTCGGGAACGATAAAGTTGCCAATCAGGTACATGGCTGCGGTGCCGTTGATGAAGGGAGCCTGAGCTTCCTGCCATGAGTACGTTGCATGGTTCTCGAGAAAGTGGCCGCCGTCGATCATGTCTTCCCACAGGTCGAATACCCTATCGAGTTCCGGATCGAGATAGCTTGCTTTTCCAGCCATAAGATCCATATGATAGTCATAGCCGTTAACTCTCAGGTTCAGGTAGTCGAACCATCCGGCAGTTGTCCAGAGGTATTTGGTTCCGATGGTTACCGGGGTAACACCGTTGGCAACGAGGGTGTCATTGACATGCATGAACTCATCCCAGGTTTTCGGAACTGACAGGCCGTACTTGGCAAAAATGTCGGTCCGGTAATAGACGCCCCACTGGTAGTAAGAATAGGGAACACCATACTGCTTGCCGTCCACGGTCATCGGTTTGACGGAGGATGCCATCGAGTCGAAAAGTCCTTCCGCTTCCCAGAGGTCGCTGACATCCATGAACAGGTTCTGGTCGACAAAGAATTTCATCCGGTTGCCGGCAAACCAGAGACAGACGTCCGGTGCTTCAGAAACCAGGAAGTTGCGGATGGCTGTTTTGTAAGCCTCATGGTCAAAGGTGTTCAGCTGCACTTCAATTTCCGGGTTTTCTGCCTCGAAAAGCTCTACAGCCTTGGCAAGGTCCGCCTTGGGGGCCGGATCGGAAAGGTTGGAATTGATAACCAGGACATGAGATTCTTCCTCCGCTCCGCTTGCAAATAGGCCGGCCGTCACCAGAGCCAGGGCAAGAATAAGCAGGGAAACAATGATGCGTTTCTTCATATAATACTCCTTTTCTTCGTAGATAATTCATTATAGAATGAATAGGAGCACAGTCAACGATAAGATTTTCGGGGCAGTTGCTATATTTTCATATATTTCTTACATTATGTAACTATATGCACAAACATGCAGTTTTACGTCGGTTTCTGCATGTTTATACAAAGAGGGATGTATAATCATTCTTCATTTTGAGGTAAAGCTCGGAATGACCAGATAATTCTGTTTTAAAATTCTCAGATCAGATCTATAATATTAAGATTCAGGAGTACTTATGATTGAAAACCAGCATGATGAAGGGCGAAGGGAGGGGGTGTTTTTACTTGCCACCCAGACGGAACTGGAAAAAGAACTGCCTTTTCACCTCGTTGGCGTAGGCTGTGATTTTTATCAGTACCCTATCAGCAGGCCCTTCGGCTACCCCGTATATCAGTGGATCCAGACGGTTTCCGGAACCGGTATTCTCAAAATCAATGATCAGACCATTCCCGTTCCTGCCGGCAGCGGCATGCTGCTCCATCCGGGAGTCTCCCATGCCTATTTTGCCGATGAGGCTCCCTGGTACGTCCATTGGATAACGATAAACGGCTATCATATAGAAAGCATGCTCAACTACATCGGCCTCAAAAAAAGCGGTGTATACGGCGTCTCAAACCTGATCCTTGCCGGACATATCCGGAAAGCCCTCAGATTCTCAGCAGAACCTCGGACATGACCGGTCTGGACGGGTTGTCATGGCCTATCAGTTTCTGATAGACCTGTTCAAAATATGTCAAGAACAGCAACAATAGAGTCACGACTTCAATATAAAGAGAATCAAGCAGGTATTTAGAGCTATATCGGGAAAATATAGGGAAATCACATAACCATCGACGACCTGGCCGATGCTGCCGGGAGTCACCCCGCAGTACTTCTGTGAAATTTTCAAGGCAGCAGACAGCGGCCGACCGAGTATCTCAATCAGCGCAGAATAGACGGGGCGAAGAACTGATGGTTAAGTATCCGGTGAAAAGATCTCGGAAATAGCTGCGGCTGTCGGGTTTGACAGCGGCAGCTACTTCACCACCATTCTAGAAACTCGAGGACTCAGTCCCCAGCAAATACCACCGAACTGCTGTAGCTGCCGAAACTATTTGACGGAAAACTATTTGACGGGAAGTTTTCCTTATGGCAGAACCACCAGTCGTACCCATCGTACTTGCTGAGTCTTTCGCGGCATCTTTCTGGTTATTGGCCGGAGAGAGATGATTACCCGGTCGCCGATAAGCTCATTATTCACGGCCAGTTAGCCGGAATCGCTACCCCGTTGGCATCGGATACGATCATCGCCTTGACGGACGTACAATCGTCCATGTTCCTGCTGTTTCCTGGGGATAATAGAGGGACCAGCCGCACTTTGCACCGGGTCCACAACAAATACCGCACGAACCGTGTTGGTCCCTTTTCCGGGATGCAGCATGCCGAGCTTGTTGGCAATGGAATCCATTGGCGGCAACTTGTGGAAGGTAATCTCAACATCAAGCGCTTCCTTGATTCAGTCAACCCATTTGATCGACGGCTGAAAATCTGGTCTACGGACATTCCCTATCAGCTTAACGCCTAATGCGTCAAACTCTTCCATCTTTTTCACAATCCGACGAACTCAGTTGTGCAAACCGGGTAAAATCTGCCGGATGGCTGAAAAGTTGCACAAACCAGCTGCCTTTCAAATCGGCAGGGATGTTCATAGGTCCGTGAGTGGTTGCAACGCTCATTGAAGGGAACTCATCCCCGAGCAAAGGCATGTTGAATTTTTCCATTTCCATTGTATTCTCCTTGGTAATAGTATTGTTAGTTTTGTCAACAGGCACCATTTACTGGCATATGCCCTAATGACTGAACCCAGTATACCAAAGAGTAAAATAAAAGTAAATACTTTTTTGTAATTTTTATATATTTGTAATAATTACATTTTATGACTATCTGGAATGCCGGTTTTTCAGGACTTCGATAACCTCGGAAAAGGCATACCCCTTCTGGGCCAGCAGGACAAACAGATGGTACATAAGATCGGCAGCCTCGCCGAGAAACAGCTGCTTATTGTCGCTCATCGCCTCAATTACCAGCTCGACCGCCTCTTCCCCCACCTTCTGGGCAATTTTTGCTACCCCTTTGGAGAAAAGATGGTTGGTATAGGACCCCTCCACAGGAAAATCCCGCCGGTCAATAATAACCCCTTCCAGATAGGTCAGAAATTCGGGAGAGGTAAACTCCGAAGGATCATTGATCTCCTTGAAGCAGGTATCGGCCCCGGTATGACAGACAGGACCCGCCGGAATCGCCTTGACCAGCAGGGTATCCCGGTCACAGTCGGGCAGGACTGACTTCAGCGTAAGATAGTTGCCGGAAGTTTCACCCTTGGTCCAGAGCTTCTGCCGGCTGCGGGAAAAAAAGGTCACTTTCCCGGTTTTGATCGTTTTATCATAGGCTTCCCGGTTCATATAGCCAAGCATCAGAATCTTGCCAGTGACGGCGTCCTGAACAACTGCGGGAACCAGTCCGCTGCCGTCCTTGGTAAAATCAATATCCATACCAGAACTCTCCTTGTGCAGTGTTATACGTACTGCAGTGTTATACGTACTGCAGTGTTATGCATTCCATACCGCTATACATTCCTCACCGGAATATCCCGGTCCCGAAGATAGGCCTTCAGCGCCGGTATTTCAATTTCACGAAAATGGAACAGGCTGGCAGCCAGTGCCGCATCAGCCTTGCCCGTCGTCAGCACCTCGGCAAAATGGGCCATAGTTCCGGCTCCACCCGATGCTATGACCGGAACGTTGACAAGCTCTGCAATCTCCCGGGTAAAGTCGACTGCAAATCCGCCCTTGGTCCCGTCATGATCCATCGAAGTAAGCAGAACTTCTCCCGCCCCGCGGCTGACTATCTCCACAATCCACTCCCTCGCCCGTATGCCCGTCGGTGTCCGTCCCCCGTGAATATAGACTTCCCAGAAATCCCCGTTATGCCGGACATCAACTGAGTATACTACGCACTGGCTGCCGAACCCGGCCGCCAGCTCATCAATAATTCCGGGATTCCTGACCACCTCCGAGTTTATCGATATCTTGTCAGCTCCGGAATTCAGCAGAGTACCGACATCCGCAGCAGTCCTGATGCCGCCCCCTACGGTAAAGGGAATATTGATGTGGGTCGAAATCCGCTTGACCAGGGAAGCCAGCGTCTCCCGCCGCTCAACCGTGGCCGTAATATCGAGAAAAGTCAGCTCATCGGCCCCCTGCTCGGCATACAGCTTTCCCAGTTCTACCGCATCGCCGGCATCCCGCAGATTGATAAAGTTCACACCCTTCACCGTGCGGCCGTCATGAACATCCAGGCATGGTATAATTCTTTTCGCTAGCAACGCTTAACTCCTTGTTTCAGGTACTTTGGCCTGACGGGCTGCCGCATCGGGAGTCTCTTGCTCCTGCTCATGCTGCCGCACCCACTCCCCCAACGCATCAAGTGTGATAGACC
Source organism: Spirochaetales bacterium (assembly GCA_018399255.1). Taxonomy (GTDB): domain Bacteria; phylum Spirochaetota; class Spirochaetia; order JABMQR01; family JABMQR01; genus M55B182. The sequence continues at coordinate 11,541 of JAGYPA010000022.1, forward strand.
CCTCATAGATAGCTTTACCGATAATCGCTGCCGAAAGGCCGGAAGCCGCGAGACAGTCAAGTTCAGCAAGATCGGTGACTCCCCCGCTCGCCGTAAGCTCCATTCCGAATTGTCCCGCCTCACGGGATGCCTGAATAAGTTCGGCATACAGCGTAATAGAAGAACCGCTCATCATGCCGTCCTTGGCAATATCGGTACAGATGACTTTCCGTATCCCCAGATCAAGATAGTCAAGAACAAACGGTATAAGAGGCTTTCGGGAAGACTCCTGCCAGCCGCTGACCGCGATATAGCCGTCCCGGGCATCGGCACCGAGAATGATGCGCTCAGGACCCCACTCCTCTAGCCATGAGAGAAATCTCTCCGGGTCCCGTACTGCAATGCTTCCCCCGGTAACCATAGCCGCACCGCTCTCAAAAGCAGCCCGGATATCTTCATCCCGTTTAACGCCCCCCCCGAAATCAATTATAAGCGAGGTTCCGCCGGCAATGCGCTCCAGAACTTTACGGTTAACAATACCGCCGGCCTTTGCTCCGTCCAGGTCCACCAGATGCAGCCGTTTGAGCCCATGCTGCTCAAACTCCCTGGCTGCTGAGAGCGGATCCTCATTATATATTCTTTTCTTCCCATAATCCCCGCCGGTAAGGCGTACGCATTTGCCATCAATAATATCAATTGCCGGTACTATTTCCATTACTGCACACCCTCATAGTGTTCCTGGTCTGTCAATCCCGGGAATATTGCTGCCGGCCATTCAGACCGAAGAAGTTCCTGAGAATCCGCTCGCCCGCCGCACCGCTCTTTTCCGGATGAAACTGCAGCCCATAGTAATTCCCCTTCTGCATCGCTGCACTGAACGGGGTTATATAGCTGCAGACGGCACTGGTATCCGGACCTGCAGCAGCATAGTAGCTGTGAACAAAGTAGAGATAATCATCCGCCCCGATACCGGCAAAAAGCGGCCCGCCCGCGGCAGCCAGGGTATTCCACCCCATATGCGGCACCTTCAGCCGCGGAGGAAACAGCAGCACCTTTTCGCTGAATATCCCCAGACAGGTGGTATTGTTTTCTTCGCTCCAGGAGCACATCAGCTGCATGCCCAGACAGATACCGAGAAACGGCTGGGAAAGGGAGGTCAGTACGGTATCCAGACCCGTCTTCCGGAGATAGCGCATGGCGGAACTGGCTTCTCCCACCCCGGGAAAGATAACCCTGTCAGCGCTGCTGATTCTTTCAGGATCATCGGTAACCACCGGCTCTATGCCCAGCCGGTTTAGCGCACAGCTGACTGACTGCACATTGCCGGCATTATACTTGACAATGACAACCTCGCCGGTAACCGGTCCGAGGGGATCATCGGCAATAGATTCCAGCTTCAGAATATCACCGCTCATTACAGCACCCCTTTCGTCGAAGGCAGCTGCATATTATAGAGATCCCGCTTAACCGCCCCGCGGATTGCCCGGGCAAAGGCCTTGAAAATCGCTTCGGCCAGATGATGGGTATTCTCCCCGGCACCCGATATCTGAAGATTGCAGCGGGCTGCATCGGAAAACGACTTGAAAAAATGAAAAAACATCTCGGTCGGAAAACCCGCCCCTGGGTCAGGGGAAATTGCTTCCGCACTATCCATGGGCGTCCGGAAAATCGACGCTGCCTGAGCGCGGGCATCTCGTCCATCGGCAGGGAAAATCTCCGTAGCGGCTGATTCCCAGCTTATCACCCAAGGCTTCAAAAACATGCTGTCCCAGAGCCAGCACCCAGTATCCTCTATGAGTATGAGGTGCTCGTCCCATCAATATCGCCCTCAACCGCTATCCGGGTCAGCACGGGGAGTGCCTGGCCGCATAACCTGAAGCATATGATCGAAAACGGAGTCGGTTTGATATTTCCGCTTTCCCCGTGCCGTCCAGATTGATCCGCATTCTTATCCGGGTCTCACTGGTACTGCGGTATATTTTCGCCTGTCGGCAGGGCAACGGCAGCAGACTGCCGGTAATAAACCGGCTGATCCGGTTTCGATCAAATCATGGCCAGAGAACAGGAACGTCAGAAAGATCTCTGTCACCGGTCCCGGATTCTGAAGCCGCCCTCGCAGCCGCGGACTCTGTTCTTCGGGGCCGGCTCAGATTGCCTGACAGCCGATATTGGCCGCCAGCTCTATATCAGATCAGCCGGTCCCCGATAACCAGGAACAGGTCAGATCAGTAATTACCGCTCAGATATTGGTCAGCATGCCGGTTCCCGGCTTCCGGGTGGGCGGCTGTTCTTCCGGCCATGACCATAAATTCTATATGCACTGCATCAAAAACCACCCCTCCTTCCAGAATCTCCAGCGAGCTTATTGTGGGCAGGATAGAATGCATCCTCAGGAAATTCGACGGTGCCCAGCCCGTCCCCTGATTTGAAACCATGACAAAGAAAAATCTGCCTCTTCCCGGATCTTCCGAAGAACTGGATATTACCGCGGCTTGAATACAAGCTTCACCAGAGAGTCAATCTGCTGATCCTCCGGCAGCTCACCCTCGGTGCTTTCCCAATCTCGATCAATAAACAGCACAGGCCTCATACCGTTCCCTCAGTTTTTCATGGCTGACAGCAGGGCTGCATTCTCTTCCGCAGGGCAAGACGGTTATCCTGACGCAGCCCGCTTTGGCCTGGACCATTGCGGTTACGGATAATGATCCCCTGCTCCATGAGAAGCATATAGAGCGCGTCTGCATCTAGCTGTCTTAACCAGAATAAAGTTGGCCTGAGACGGATACACCTTCTTTACATACGCCAGTTGGCAATCTCTACGCAAAAGGTGTTCTCGTGAAACAGTAATCTCCTGTATACCTTTTCGCTTTCATCACTGCACTTCGAGCACCCGCCAGAACTTTCTTCTGGAGCAGGGCGTGCTGAGATTGACACCGGATACTTGATATTTCTGAGAACCTCATTTATTCCGGGAGATGATACAGCCATGCCGGAACCTTACTCCGGCCATCCCACAGCCCTTGGAGAAGGTTCGCAGAACCACTGAATTACCGAAATCAGACGCAGCTCCCAGGGCTGACGGCCTGGCTACTGAAATCCTGATAGGCCTCATCCACAACCACTATCCCCGGAAACTGGTTCAACATGCTCACCAGCTCATTGCGGCCGACCGGATTCCCCGTCGGGTTATTAGGTGAACAGACGAAGCAGCTTCAGGTGCTCTGACGGTTCAACGCTGATGCATTTTTCCAGCTCATCAAGATCCGCAAACTCATCAGTTAACGGTACCCGGATGGTTTGAATATCGTTTCATCGGCAAAAACCTGATAAACGCCGTAGGTCGGCCTGGCATTATGACTGCCCGGTCTGCTCCCGGAACCGCAAAAAGCCCGATAGAGCAGATCAATGGCTTCATCGCTGCCGTTACCGAGAAACAGCATTTCTTGCTGAAACCCGAGAGCTGCGCAATCCGCTTCTTCAGGTCCCGCTGGAACGGATCCGGATACCGGTTGCGCAGCGCCTTCTGCCCCTTGGCTGAAGGCTTCTGTCCTTCGGTTGAAGCCTTCTGAATTTCGACTGAAGCCTTCTGAGCATCCAGGGCTGAAAGTCCCGGAAGTTTTCGTTGGCATCCAGAAAAATATTCGCCAGACGGAAAATTCCTCCTGGCCGATGAATAGGGGTTATGCTTCTGATATTCGGCCGCAGCTTCAGGCGTTTCAAGGTCTATCGATTTCTTCATGTCGTTCTCCTTTTCCCGGAAAATCTACTGCCGTCATACCCCGCTCCCTGATTTTTTCAGCCTGACGGATACCGCTTCCTTATGGGCGCCGAGAAGATTCGGCTTCTGCGAAACACTTCGACAATGGGCCCGAGCCGGGTTTGAGTCCGTCAGCGGTTATTGACTGAAAAGTAATTTTCTTGAAGGAAGCTGTCAAGGCTTACACCTGAAAAGCTTCTTGCCCACCCGTTCGTGGGAAGGGTGTGGTTTGGTCCCCGATGCGTAATCCCCGGCCGATTCAGGAGTCCAGGGACCGATAAACACCGATCCGGCATTGATTATCTGGTCCTCCAGCGCCGCAGCATCACGCAGGTTAGAATCGGGTGCTCAGGGCGTACCGGTTTTATAATGTCTATCGCTACCGCTTCCGGTCGGGGACAAGCAGAAGGCTGCTGTGAAGGCAGCGACTGCTCGGCAAAGTCCTTTCTCGGCAGCTGTTCGAGCGCTCACTGGCAAGCGCCTTCAGAATCGGATCGATCAAAGTCATACTTTCATGAGCACCACCACCTGACTGTCGGGACCGTGCTCAGCCTGGCTCAGCATATCGGCGGCCGTTATTTCGGGTCGGCAGCACTGATCGACAGCAATCATGACCTCCGAAGGGCCGGCGGGGATATCTGCCAGCAGTTCCGGCTGCCGGAAACAGTTCTTTGCCATGGTGACATACTGATTTCCCGGACCGAAAATCTTATCCACCCGGGGGTACGCTCTCCGTCCCGTAGGCCAGGGCGGCTTTATTGCCTGAGCCGCCTGATCTGACTATGGCGGTCACTCTCCGCTGATGGAGGCCGCATACAGCACTGCTGGATGAATGGATCCGTCGGGCCGGGAGGCGTTGCCAGAACAATCTCACGGCAGCCGGCCAGTGACGCCGGCACCGCCAGCATCAGTACTGTGGAAAACCAGGGGCTGAACCGCCCGGGAATGTAGACCAAACTCGTTCTATCGGGCGGAGCCTGCGCCAGCAACGAACCCCAGTTTCCACCTGCATATCCTCCTCCGGAGGCATTTGGGGCGGCATGGAACGTGCGGGATATTCTTTGCCGCCCGTCGTTGCCATCCGCAGGTCCGGCGCGGTTCGCGATACCCGCTTCGCGGCAATCTCTTCGGGCTTACCAGAATACGGCTGATCTCCGCTTTGTCAGGGCGGCAAACTGAATCAGGGCGGCATCTCCAGCCTGACCGCTTCCAGTATTCGACGGACCGGCCCCTCCGGCTCGCTTCGCTGAACCTGCGGCCTTTGCCCAATTATTTGCCGGATATCACAGTCATCAGGCTCCATATAGACAGTAATGCCGTTTCTCCATACTGTTCCTTTTTCCCCTGTCCCTATCTGTGTCCCTGCCCCTGCCCCTGCCCCGGAAGGGCAATTACAGCGTCATTTTCTCGATCGATGTCACGCAGTATTCCCTACTTACGATCGCTTTCAATGCCTCGAAGACATCCCGAAGTCATCCTCTTTAACCACCGTCTGAACGGAACTCCATCCCTTCTCAAAGGGGTAACGGTAGAGGCTCTTGATTCCCGGAATTATTCCATTAACCTGGCTGACATGCTCATCGGCAGATTGAAAGAATATCACTTATATTCTCTGGCCCGCATTACCGCGTCCATTCTCGGCAGCAGCCGGTCAAGAATCTGCTGCTTTTCGGCATCTGCTGCTTCCATATCCTTGCGGGCGATCATGACTGCCGGGACCGGAAGATTACATCAACCTCTTTCAGTCCATTGCTGATAAGGGTGCTTCCGGTACTCACCAGGTCATATGGCTGTCGTAAGAAGACCGATAGCGGGAGCAATCTCCACAGATCCGCTGATTTCATGAATTCCCGCTGAAACTCCGCGCTCGTCAGCACCGACTTGAGAATATTCGGGTAGGATGTCGCAATTTCATGCCCCTCGCGAGGATCTTCGAAATATTGTATGAAAAGAAAGCTTGCAGGAACAGCAATAAAGAGACGGCACTTGGAAAACCCAAATCTCTCACTACCTTCACGTCATACTGTTTTTCGGCAACTTCATTGAGACCGACAATGCCGGTATCAACGTCCGTCATACACATATCCGGGAATATCATCATCCCGAAGGTGGCGAAGAAATTCGATGGGGAAAATTATGAAGCTTCGTCTTTCAGCTTTGGGATCCGTTGCTGAAGTGTCTGCAAGACGGATGATGTCAAAGACTACTCGCTCAGACGGCCTTTTTCTTCTGGACCGCAATTCTCAGCCGGGTATTGCTGGTAAACGTAAATATTCCTCCTAAAAAAAACTCCGCGAAATGCGGGTTTTTACGTATACGTATACCATTCACTTCTAGTTCAGGGGAAGATGGAATGGTGGTGATGTCTGACCAACATATCTGTTTTATCAGAGACCAGCTGCTTTCATACCTCAGTACAGTATCGGGATTGCCGGTACTCTGTCTCCAACAGGTGAAGGTTTTATTTGGAAACATTCCCTCAATTACTTCTTCCAGGTCTTCTCCGTTATCCGCCTCAGGGTCCCGGTTTCGTTTGGGTTGGGAAAGCCGATTGGTTAGCATCACACCGCTGCCGGGTTTCGCTACTAGCTTCCGCTTTTGAGGCTTTTCTGCTTCCCTTCGCCTTGCTGCTTCAGACGCCTTAGCTGACTTCCGTCGGTTTGACTGCCGGCCTTGCTGGCAGCCTGGCTACCGGACTGGGTGCCGGCTTCTGGCTGTCAGCCTTCATCGTCAACTACTATTGATGCCGATCATGATCATAGTAATACCACCAGATCACCCACCTTGCAGCAGCAATCAGGCTGGTAGAATCTGCCCGCTCTCCTTCGGCATGACAAAAATCACCAGCGCCAGGGCAAGCGAAATAACGGCATTGATTGCGGCCGCGCCAGGAAATTCCTGATTTTTCAGCCCGCCTAAACTGAACAGTGCCCGTGATCCGGGAAACCGCTGGCTCTCCGGCCAGGATATAGACCATGAGGTACAGATATTCCGTGCAACTGCAGGAAGCAGCACAGCCACCATACCTACTACAACTCCTAAAATCCCTCGGATCCAGCTGACTATTGCGGGTCCATTCATCAAATCCTTTTCTGACAGCGGCTTCAAAGGCGCTGAAGCCCCATTGAGAAAGACAAAAGGCCTATGCGAAAACCAGCATTTTGCAAACTCCTCAGTCTGGAAAAAATAAAAATACCTGCCGCAACGGCTGCCATGGGATTACCAGATGAAGCCATTGTTTTGATGATTTCATACTTACCCCCATGGTCAAACTTCACACCGGAATATGGCTCCGGGGTCAGGCTGATTTCGAAAACACGCAGTATTTTAGCGAATTGCCTCGATAAGCACCTATCTATTATCGACTTTTACCGGCGGGATGTAAAAGAAGTATTTTACACGGCCAGCAAGGGCAAGCCCACTGAAGTAAACGTAAAAAATTCCTGACGTTATTCCGAAAACTGATAAACTACAGAAAAAGCCGGGAAATGCCTGCAGTTTTAATAGTGAGGAAAACGTATGTAGACAAGTTACCGAAAATCCTGCTGCTTTTTCACGGTTGTCGCAGCCGCCGCCGCACCCTTGCCGCAGACAATATGCCCAGAAAGTATTCCCATCGATTCTGATGTGCATACAGCCTTGACTTATATCTATATGGGGCAGGAAGAAGCGTCCCTTCCAGCAGCGGCCCCTGGACAGGCGAACTGAAGGCTATGCTCAAAGGGATAAACCGGGCGACCCTCTCCCCCTCCGGCCGGACTAGTTTTACGATTATGCCGCGGAAAAAACTTTCTGCAGAACAGAATATCCTCTGCTGCCGTCGGCTGAGGCAGCTGTTGGTCTTACGGCAACCCTTGAACTGTATCTCCATACAAACACCGCCGCATCGGGCTTTTTACCGAAGAGATCGGACTGGGTTTACGACTATGAAGCCGTCAGCCCCTGGTTACCATCCCGATGGAAGGATGGGTTGGCGAAAATCTGTACGGATCTCGGAACTATCCATTATGAAAAACCAGTTCCTCACCCCGGGAAACACCACCGATATCTTCCAACCACCCCGTCAGTACGCCAACCTTTTTTCCTGCCGCCCTCCCAGACGGCATGCCTCCATCACCAACGCTCCTATCGGACGTTCCTCGGTTGGCGGAGAATCCTGGAACATTCAGCTCCGGTCGGGACCGGGTACGCTGGGAACAACGGGCAACCGGGACCTCCTGATGACGGCCACCTGCATATCGGGATTTTTCCGGTTTACCACGTTTACGCCGGCCCTCAAGTTTACGAGCCTGCTGATATCCTTCCCCCACCCCCTCAGCTACGGGTATGCATCCCCTTTCGACAATGCTTCTGGTGCCGCAAAGGAAGCAGATGATGGCGCAGAGGACTCCGAGGTTGACCCACAGCCCATGAAAGGCGTGCGGTTTTTCTCCGCCCATCGTATTGAGGTCAGGATTCTGGATGTTCTCAATATCATCGCCAGCAGCGGCCTGATGTACCTCTCCGAAGATGGAACCATCGATCTGAACCTGTTCAACCCCCTCAAGCCCGCCTTCGATTCAGCCATGCGCGCCAATGCCAATGCCGCGGCGGCTGTCGAATTTGAGCTGAATCCCTGGGAGAACCTCAATGTGTACGGGCAGCTGCTAATCGATGAAATCAGATTTCCCTGGGAACCGGCACCCGGGGCTGAGTTTCCCGGCGCAGTCGGCTTCCTGAGCGGCATTCAGGGGATCCTCCCCCACAATGCCGGCATGCTCTACGGCGGGTTTGAGGCAGCCTATACCGACCCCTACCTCTATCTCAACGGGACGGGATTTTCCGCCCAGGAGGCGGATGATTACGGCATCAATTATGTTGTGGCAATCCGTGAATATATCAAGTCCGGAGAGATCGGCATAAGCGAAGATTTTCTCGGCTACGAATATGGCAACGATACGCTTCTCTTCAGTCTCAGCGGCGGTTACCGGGAATTCGGGCGCCTGCATCTCAGCGGGAACTTTACCTACCTGCTGCAGGGAACCCAGGGGATGGATACCCTGTGGGTACCGACCCTGAAAGCCCAGGAGGCGATAGCCCCGACAACGACCCCTGCTTCAGGTGACCATGATGATGAAACAGCCGACGGTAACGCCGTAGAGCATTCGCTGATTCTGGGACTGCACGGATCTTACCAGCCTTCATCCAGCCTCACCTGGTACGGCCGTGCCGACCTGATCGTTAAAATTCATCCGGACAATGTGCGGGAATATGCCCCTGCGGCAGATTTCCAAGTCTCCCTCGGGGCAGCCTGGCATCTGCAGTAAAAACCGTCCTGAGTCATTTATAATTGAGGCTCTTGCAAAAAGCAAGAGCGACGTTTTAGTCAGCTTACTTTTTTACTTAACTTTCCCCTTCTTCATGCATATTTTTAGAGAAGGAGAAAAAACATGATTAAAAAAGTAATACTGATAGCCATCCTGTTCGTCGCAGCTCTGAGCCAACTTTGGGCCGGCGGATCAAACGAAAAAAATTCCGGGACCTCCCAGCCCATAGCGGACCGGCCTGCCGAACCGTCAGTCGAACCCGCCGCCGAGCTGACCTGGATCCCCGGCGATGCCTTTACCAAACCGGATCCGGAAGTCCTTCGCGCCAATCTCTCCCCTCTGCAGTTTGAAGTAACCCAGGAAAACGGTACTGAACAACCCTTTGCCAATGAATTCTGGGACAACAAAGAAGACGGCATCTATGTAGATATTATTTCCGGGGAGCCCCTGTTCAGCTCGCTTGACAAATATGACTCGGGTACCGGATGGCCAAGCTTCACCCGGCCGCTGGTTAGCGGAACCGTGATGGAACAGCCTGACACCTCGTACGGCATGGTGCGGACGGAAGTTCGCAGCACCTACGGAGACAGCCACCTCGGCCACGTATTTAACGACGGTCCGCCGTCAGCCGGAGGAATACGCTACTGCATCAATTCCGCTTCGCTGCGGTTTGTTCCCGTGGAAGCGATGGAAGAGGAAGGGTATGGGGAATTTCTCTCCCTGTTCAGTGGAAGGCAGGCAGATTAAAATTTCTTGATAAATGCCCGGCGCCGCTTATGCTGCCGGCTGTCGTAGTATCGCCAGAGCTGCTGAACCTCTTTGTTAGTTTCCAGCTCACCGGAGGTTTCTGCACTTCTCACTCCGTCTTCAATGGCCGCCCGGGTGATCTCGGTCATAAGCAGCGCATTAATACCGCGGTTCTGGTACTCCTTCCTGGTAGCTATGAGATACATATCGACAGTCTCGGGCTTTTTCAGCGCTTTGAGCAGGTGGTACCAGCCGAATGGAAAAATCCTCCCCTTTGCCCGCTGAAGGGCTCTGGAGAGAGACGGCAAGGCGATACCAAGTGCAGCAACTTTATCCTGCTCATCGACAACCACTTTGGCATATTTAATTGACACGAAGCCAAGATACTGCTTTACCAGCATATCGACCTGCCTCTCGGTCAATGGAACAGTTCCGTAAAGATCGCTGTAAGCATCGTCGACAACTTCAAAAAACTGGCGTCCGTACTTCGCAACAAGCTCCCTGCGGTTTTTTACCTGAGCAATTTTCAGCTTGGATCGTTTAAGAACTAGATCATTCACCCTGAGAACCTTTTCAGGAATCGACGGAGGACAGATAACCTCGAATTCTAGCCAGTCGACATCTTTTTCATATCCCATGGCTGCAAGGTATTCGGGATAGTAGGGATGGTTGTATATCATCGGCAGGGTTCCCAGTTCCTGAAACCCCTCAATCAGCATCCCTTCAGGATCGGTATCAATAAACCCCATTGGACCCAGGAGACCTTCCATGCCATGGGCCTCAGCCCAGGATTCAACCGTATTGAACAAAGCCTCGGCAACCGCCCGGTCTTCAATAAATTCAACCCACCCGAACCGGGCATATTTTTGACCCCACTTCTCTATAACTTTGGGATTTATGATGCCCGCAATCCTTCCAGCCAGCTGTCCGTCTTTATACGCCAGCCAGTATTCAGCTTCGGCAAAATCAAAGGCAGGATTGATATCTTTTCGCAGAGTCTTGTACTCATCAGCGAGGAGCGGCGGAATCCAGTACGGATTTCCTTTGTAGAGCCGAAACGGCATTGTTATGAACCGCTTCAACTCCCTGCGGGTAGTCACCCGCTTTACTTCAATTGCCATTCAGCTCAATCTCCTTTCTATCTGCCAACTGCCGGCTCAAGGCTGCCGGTTCAAGGCTGTCGGCTCCAGCCCCGATTATCTGATCCCCCTCTGGCGGCCGGCCAGGAAGACTCCGCGATCTCCGTTTCCCCGTGTACCCGGGAGCCGTAAACTCTCCCATCCATCGAACCGATAACGATCCTGCCGCTGCTGCCTAAGGCTGCACTTGAATAGAGCGGTCCACCCATTTTCAGCTTCCACTTTAACGTGCCGTCAGAATTGAGGGCATAGAGATGGGCATCATCATTACCCGAATAGATTGTCCCGGATTCCCCGATCAGCGGCGTACCGATAAAGGCACCGCCCCCATCATATTTCCAGCGCCGGGTACCGTCAGGATTAACTGCATACAGAGAATAATCATCGCTTCCGATATATATAGTTCCATCAACACCAATAGCCGGACTTGCGTAGATTTCATTGTCCGTGAGAAATTTCCACAGTACTTTGCCCTCCGGCGAAACGGCATAGAGATGACGGTCGGCACTGCCGAAATAGATTGTCCCGTCGCTGCCCACAGCGGGGTCAGTTTCCAAACCGAATCCGGTCATGATGCGCCACTGCAGATCACCTTCCCGGGTTAGTGCATAAAAATACTTATCCATCCCGCCTATGTAGATCGATCCGTCCCTTCCGATAACCGGACTCGCATTCACCAGACTTCTGGTCTGATACTGCCAGAGAAGCGAACCGTCAGGCCTGAGTGCATACACATTCCGATCACCGCTGCCAACATAGATAGTACCATCCTGCCCGACGGCAGGACTGGAAACGATACTGCCTCCGGTTTCAAACCGCCACAGTTCACGGCCCTGAAAGTCCACTGCATAGAGAATCTTGTCCCGGCTCCCCACATAAACAGCATCCGAACCCAGGGCTGGACTAGATTTAATACCGCCGCCGGCTGAGAAAATCCACAATCTTTTCCCGTCCTGATCGAATGCCGTCAGCCGACCATTCTCACTGCCGATATACATGGTTCCATCCGGTCCAACGGCAGCGGTCGAGAATGTCTCATCACCAAGATTGAGACGCCACTCGATCTCATACATCCGCTTGAATACAGCCTGTATCGTGATATTGTCCTCAAGTGTTATGCTGATAGGGTTTTCGTTTTCCTCAGCCTGCTGCGGAAGCGATCCCTCCCAGTGGGAAAAATACCACGCATCAGCCGGTTGAGCTTCAATGGTAATCATATCTCCAGGGAAAAGCGGTTCCTCCTGAGAATGTGACGATGTAACAGAGCCGGCTCCCATTACGCCAGTCTGAACAGACAGCGTCTCCTGCTCAAATACTGCCGTTACTTCCTGCTCCTCCCCTGCCTCAAAAATAAGCGGGTTGGCGGTAGTCAGGGATTCACCGGCATCAAACCCCTGCGTCTGCCACTGTACAAAAGACCAGCCGGGTTCAGGCTGAGCATCAAGGGTAACAATATTTCCATAGAGGATTTCTTCACCCGGTCCGATGCCTGCGACAGAACCGCGGCCTTCAACACTTACGGGAATCAGCACCGGCATTCTGGCAAATACGCCTGTCAACTCGATATTTTCGGTTACGGTTATTGTCAAATCTTTTTCTGACTGACTGCTTGTCCCCTCCCAGCTGACAAACTGCCAACCTTTCTCGGGAACTGCCGCAAATGAGAGCTCAGTACCCTCAGCAGCCTCGGTTACTTCCTCTGCAAAAACAATTTGCCCGGCACCTCTGACTGTCACCGTCACGGTGTACAGAGGCTTCCTGCAGCCGACTGCAACCAGTAAAAAGACTATCAGCCATGCCGTCATCTTGTAGTTTTTCATACCCACTCCATCTATTCTGTCATTAAGCCAGTATCATGGCCTTTCAAGTATAATTTAGCATGAATAATCACTATTATTGCACAAAACTAGAAATAATGGTACGCCAAACTTTCAGGACAACGCAGGAGAACGCAGGAGAACGCAGGAGACGCCAGATAACACAAGAGGCCGCCAGAGGTTTCAGGAAGAGCAGCTCCAGCGGCAGTCCGCGAACGCCGGCATCAGCCCTGCAGGAACTCTTCAATAATCTCCAGCAGATCATCGTATCTGTCCACTGCAGGAAGATCAGGATTTTCATTGCATATGGATTGAGGAGCTTTGAAGAGTGCTCCGTGGTCGGCAGCCCGGATCATGGTCAGATCATTATAGGAATCACCGGCCGCAAGGACATCCATGCCGATAGACCTGAGAGATTCCACAGCCTTGCGCTTGCCGTCCCTCTGCCGCAGCTGATAGCCGGTTACCGAGCCTTGGGCATCGACGACCAGCTGATTGCAGAAAAGCGTCGGCCAGTGCAGCTTGCGCATAAGCGGCTTGGCAAACTCCTCAAAAGTATCGGACAGTATGATTATCTGCGTCAGGGAACGGACTTTGTCGAGAAATTCCCCGGCTCCTTCCAACGGATCCATCGAATTAATAACATCCTGAATATCTTGAAGATAGAGACCATGCTCTTTCAATATCCCCAGGCGCTTGTTCATCAGCACATCATAATCTGATATATCACGAGTAGTCAGGGAAAGTTCTTCTATACCGGTTTTTCTTGAAAAACTGATCCAGATTTCCGGAACCAGAACTCCTTCCAGATCGAGACAGACAATTTTCATAGGTATTTCCCCTCTAAACGTGCTTGAAGATGGGTAGAATGTATCAGAATCGGGAAAGTGATGCAATTATCGCGGGAGGGAATATTTCCTGAAAGCCGGTCGGAAAAGTTCAGGCTCCGGTCCCGGGCGGGCCCCAGTCTATGACGATTCCACCGCTGGCCTTGCGGCAGGGATAAATAAAGCGTTTTTTCCAAAACTCGATAATCGCCGGATAGTAGATCCGGAAGGCGGTTTCCATGATACCCTTACCGAATTCCGGGTTTGGGGAAGTTCCCGATACCAGGGCATGCTCGGGGCTGGTAAGCTTCAGGTATATTTTCAGAATTTCCGGCATGTGGTCCTTTACTCTCCTCAGCGCCTTTACATAACTGAGTCCGGAAAAATCGATCGATGAAGGTATGTGAACGTCCTTTCTGGAACTGATCAAGTTGTGCTGATCGGGATGATACAGCTCGAGAAAGCGCAGGACATCTCCATTATGTTCATTTCCCGGATAGAAGGTTATCTTGCCGAATAGATATTTTGTTTCAGGTATCAGATTGACAATAACTCCCAGACCGGAGAAAAGCGAATAGAACACTACCCCGTTTTTCTGGTATTTAGGTATAATGAAGCTTCGCCCCAGTTCTATCGACGGAAGATTTTGCCTGCGGGACAGCATCCGATCAAGATTGAACAGCCGGTCCATATCCAGCTTGCAGGTATCACTTTCCTTGTGAATGAAAAACCGATAGCCCGCTGCCATCTCCATGGTATCCGTCTTGATGACAAACATCTGATGGTACTGGTCATCAAAGGGATCAAGATCGAGATCACTTTCCCCTCCGGCTCCTTTTTCCGCAAACGCAGCCTTCCGCATGCGCCCGATGGCGTGAATTACAGCAGGATAACGGGACTTCATATGAGCGGGGAGAATGTAAACACGGAGATTATCTGTAATCTGCACCGAATACGAGGATATAGTGAGAAGTTCTTGTTCCAAAGCTGTAGTTTCTATTCCGGCGATATCCATGCTATGCGTCTCTTCCGATCATATAATCCTGTCCAGTTCAGATAGTGTTATGGGCCTGCAGGCTGTTGCCGTATCAGCAGTATAAAGGAAAATGGTCCAATATCGCAATCGGATTTGTAATTTTTTTGTTTCAAGGAAATTTCTACCCGCAGCTCTTGACTTATCGGTGAGAACCGATTATTGTTCATATTGTTTATAATGTTTGTGAACTTTAACCTGTCATATAAAGGAACGCTGATGCAGCTGTCAACCAGAACCCGATACGGGGCCCGGGCAATTATCGAGATTGCCAGAAACTATGAAGGCCCTCCGATAAAGCGAAAGGAAATTGCTGGAAGTCAGAGAATTCCCGATTCCTATCTTGAGAATATCCTTGTTACGCTGAAGGCCGGCGGGCTGATCCAGACAACTCGAGGAGCCAACGGCGGCTATCGCCTGACACGGAAACCGTCAGCTGTCTCCATGCTCGAAATCGTGGTTATCCTCGAAGGTCACCTGACTCCGGTTCCCTGTCTGGAAACAGAGAAATGTGAACTTATCAACGACTGCACAACCAGAAGTATCTGGGATGAGATGTACCATGCCATGGAAAAGGTCCTCTCCTCCTATACGCTTGAGGATATCATCGCCAAAGAAAAAGAACGAATCCCTTTTTCCTATACTATTTGACATATCAGGCGGGGATGGTGCAAATACCGCAGCATGAAGGAGAAAAAGATGAAGATAGCACAATCAATTACAGAGCTTATCGGGAACACTCCGATGCTGCGCCTGTCGAAAATGTCAGACGAGACGGGCAGCGAAATACTGGCAAAACTGGAAAGCTTCAACCCGCTTTCCAGCATTAAGGACCGCATAGCCCTGGGGATGATAGATACTGCAGAGAAGGAGGGCCGCCTGCCTGAGGGGAGCCTGATTGTTGAGCCGACCAGCGGCAATACCGGAATCGGACTGGCATATATAGCCGCTGCCCGCGGATACCGGATCATTCTTACGATGCCGGACACCCTCAGCATTGAGCGGCGCAATCTTCTTAAAGCACTGGGGGCCCAGGTGGTCCTGACCCCCGGGGAGCGGGGCATGCGCGGAGCTATAGAAAAGGCAGAGGAGATAGTCCGGGAAAATCCGGGCAGCTTCATGCCGCAGCAGTTTCGCAACCCGGCAAATCCGGAAACCCATCGGCGTACAACCGCCTTGGAAATCCTTACTGCAACCGAGGGACATGCTGATTACTTTGTTGCTGGAATCGGCACCGGCGGCACTATTACGGGTGTGGGAGAAGTACTTAAGGAACATATTCCAGGAATTAAAATCATCGCCGTGGAACCGGAAGAGTCAGCAGTGCTGTCCGGGAATAGTCCCGGGCCGCATAAAATCCAGGGAATTGGAGCCGGTTTTGTTCCCGACATTCTCAATACTGAGCTATTTGACGAGATACTTACCGTTACATCGCAGGAAGCTGCTGCAATGACCCGGCAGCTGGCCAGGACGGAAGGTCTCTTTGTGGGAATATCTTCCGGAGCTGCAGCTGCGGCGGCTTATGCAATTGCTGAACGTGAGCCATTTGCAGGCAAACGGATTGTTGTTATACTGCCCGATACCGGGGAACGGTATTTATCAACCTGGATTTTTCAGGAAAGCTGACGTGAGGCAGTACATGCATATTGCCAGCGCTTCCGGCAAGAAAATCAGCGTCACAAGGGGAAATTATGAGTTACAAATTTGAAACACTGGTGCTGCATGCGGGAACGCATGTTGATGAAACCGGATCCAGGGCTGCTGCCATCCATCGAACGAGTGCTTACGTATTTCGGAATACCGAGCATGCCGCCAATCTGTTTGCCCTGAGAGAGCTTGGCAACATTTATACCAGGCTGCAGAATCCTACCCAGGATCTGCTGGAGCAGCGGGTTGCCGCACTGGAGGGGGGCGCTGCCGCCCTGGCCCTG
This sequence comes from Spirochaetales bacterium, assembly GCA_018399255.1. Classification (GTDB taxonomy): domain Bacteria; phylum Spirochaetota; class Spirochaetia; order JABMQR01; family JABMQR01; genus M55B182. Next base: position 28,077 of record JAGYPA010000022.1, read on the forward strand.
TCATCGGGCACTTCTGCAATTTTCTATACGATTATCAATACCTGCGGTCATGGGGATGAGGTTGTCTCGTCAAGTAATCTGTACGGCGGTACATACACCATGTTCAATAATATTCTTCCTGAGATGGGTATTACGGTAAAGTTTGTTCCTGAAGGTACTCCGGAAGCTTTTGACGCAGCAATTACAGACAAGACGCGTCTTTTGTACACTGAGGTTATAGGAAACCCTTCCCTTGATGTTCCGAACATTTCAGCAATTGCCGGCATCGCGCGAAGACATCACATTCCGCTTGCTGTCGACTCGACCTTTACAACTCCCTATCTGATCCGGCCTATCGAGCATGGGGCTGATATTGTCATTCATTCGCTGACAAAGTGGATGGGCGGGCATGGCACCGGAATCGGGGGCATTGTTGTTGACAGCGGCAGATTCGACTGGACCGACCCGAAGTTCCGCCTATATAATGAGCCCGACGCTTCATATCATGATCTGCGGTATGCGCACGATCTGGGGGAGCTTAATCCGCTGGCATTTATTCTGCGCATGAGGCTTGTCCCTCTCCGCAATCTCGGTGCCTGCATCAGCCCGGATAATGCCTGGATTTTTTTGCAGGGGATAGAGACTTTGCCGCTGCGTATGGAGCGGCATTGCAGCAATGCCATGAAGGCGGCTGAATTTCTCAGCAGCCATCCCAAGGTCAGCTGGGTACGGTATCCCGGTCTGCCTGAAGATCCTTCGCATGCGGCAGCAGCTGCCCAGCTTGAAAACGGGTTCGGCAGCATGGTGGTTTTCGGTGTCAGGGGAAGCGATGCTTCAGCCAGCGGAAGAGCAGCAGCGGGCGGGGAGAAGTTTATTAATAGTCTGCAGCTGTTCTCACATCTTGCCAATGTCGGCGATGCCAAGTCGCTGGCTATTCATCCTGCTAGTACGACCCATTCGCAGTTGACTGATGAGCAGCAGATTGCCGGGGGTATTACTCCGGACCTCGTGCGGCTTTCTATCGGGATCGAGCATATTGATGATATTATTGCTGACCTGGATTATGCTCTAGGCAAAGCCTGATCCGGGCGGCCTCGGCACTTCATTCCGCAGTTTTTGTATTTAGGGGAGATCTATGGCTATTATCATTCCTGAGAATTATCACATCTGGGAGGCTCTTCAGCAGCGCCGTGTTCACTGCATTACTCCGGAACGGGCGGAGCATCAGGATTTCCGGCCTTTGCGGATTGGTATTCTGAATATTATGCCTCAGGCTGAATCTTATGAGTTCAATATTCTTTTTCCTCTCGGGCGTTCTATTATCCAGATTGAGCCTGTCTGGCTCCGGCTTAAAACTCATGCATATTCGAGCAGCAATCAGACTCACCTCGATACGTTTTATGTTACGTTTGAGGAGGCTATACGGCACAGGGGTTTTGACGGGATTATTGTTACCGGCGCCCCGGTTGAAGAGATTCCGTTTGAAGAGGTCACCTACTGGGATGAATTTACAGAGATTCTTGACTATGCTCACGGGCACGTTGCTTCAACGATGGGTATTTGCTGGGGCGGGCTGGCCCTGGCGAAGTATATGGGGATTGAGAAGGTTCAGTATGATAAGAAGCTGTTTGGGGTTTATCAGTTGAGAAACCTCGATCGGACTCACAGGATTACCGGAGATCTTGACGATGTATTCTGGTGCCCGCAAAGCAGGCATTCAGGAATTCCGGATGGGGTTCTGGAAGAGCGAGCCCAAAGAGGGGATTTCAAGCTGCTTGCACATTCTCCGGAAACTGGATATGTAATTTTTGAAAGCAGTGACGGTAAGTTTATCATGCATTTAGGCCATGCCGAATATCGAACCCATAGATTGATTGAGGAGTACACAAGAGATGCAGTTCGCGGTAGAACGGATGTTGAACCTCCGGCGAATATTGATGTGGAGAGGCCTGTGAATATCTGGAGGAGCTCGAGTCAGGAGTTTTTCCTGCAGTGGGTTAAGAAAGTATACCTCGATACCCCCTACGAGATCTGACAGGTCAATCAAGGTAGAGGATGTAGCCGTCCATGTCGGAATCGGCTGCCCTGGTAAACTGATGAAGCCGGTCCGGATCCATGGCGGCAACCTCCCCAAGTGTTGAAGCAGCATCAGGATCAATTTCCCGTTCTGTTCGCACGTAGGTAGTCTGGTAAAAAGAGAGCTTCTTTTCAGGATGCACCCCCAGGTCCATCAACCTTTCTGCCCCCTTCTGAATCATTCGCAGCTTAGTGTCCAGATCTTGCGCAGAAACCAGGTTCCAGACTCCTAGAGTAATGGGTTGATTGTGATTATTCAGATCTCCGTTAAACTCACCGCGCAGAAGTCCCTCTTTCCCCTTACCCAGATAGACGGCAAAATCGAGATGCTCTGCCAACTTTCGGTCTGTCGCAAGAAAGTTTCCAGAATCAGGATCCAATGTAAAAATAATAATGTTATTTATTGCCTGCCCGTAACTTCGGAACATTTGACTCCGATAGGTGCTGATGTCAACAACTTCAGCCAGAGCCTCCATCCGCTCCTTAATCGTACAGGTAGTTTTATACAACCATTCAGCAGCACGTTTCTGGCTCTCCCTGAATACCCGCAAATCCTCCAGAAATTTCTTCTTAGTCAAGGCCCCTTGAAGATACGCCAGAACAATCCGGTAGATAGTACGGATGTTGTGATCCTTGCTGAACTGTAAAATCAGATCATACAGATAGATCTCCATCTTTCGTATCTGCCAGATGAAAGAAATAATACTGGTATGCGGCGCATTGCTGGTAAGATGATTAAACTCAAGCAAGTTATGAAACTCATTAAAGCGACGCTCGAGCTGAGTGTACAGCCTTTCACTGGCACCCTTGGGCGGCTGATCAAATTTGATAGTCCAGATAGCCCCATTGCCCGGGGAGCTTTTTATATCAATATTATTCTTTCCAAAAACAGAAAAAATCTGTACCGAACCCAGGCCCTCCCCATGAGCCCGGGATTTTGTTGATTTTCCAACAAAAAGAGGCAGGCCGTCCTCTCCCTTCTTCAGCATATCAGCGGACATGCCGATACCATTATCCTTGATTCTCAGCACAATCTTATCCTGCCTGTCCCGCAAATCAATATGCAGAATCCCCTTCTCACCCTTTTCTCGTATCGAATCCAACGAGTTTGAGACGATATTTACCAGAGCCCGGCTGATGTTTACGTAATACCCCAGGACCTGCGATGTATCCGAATCCAGACTGAAATGGAGTCGGCAGGGAACTGAAGAAGCCTCGACGTAGGGAATGATACGCTCAAGAATCAGGTCCCGTAAATTCACTTCATGAATCCGGTTGATCGTATCCCTGAAACGATTGAGGATATTGATGAGCGTGGTTGTTTCCCGATTGATATCCTCGATGATCTTGCCGGAGTTGGCGATGGAAAGCGAATCTACCATATGAGAAAGAAAGCGGATAGTCTTCCGGGCATCATGGCGCGCCTTGCCGATATCATCAGTGCGCATCTCGGTAAGCTCACCGGAAGCACCGGCTATCTTGAGAATATCTGCAGGGGTCGCGCATAAATGGTAATAGACGAGCGTCCGGTAGACTATAGTATCACCAAGGCTGAAACCCTTGCTGCGGAAATACTCTATCGTATCCGGCTGTTTTTCCCAGATATAGAGGTAGACAGTCGCTGTCTGCGGTATATCAGCGGCAAGGTGTTCAATAAATATTGTTCCTATCCCCCTCCCCCTGCTGAATGGGCTGGTAACAATTTTATAGATGTGAAAGCTCGTCTGCTCTTTGTTGGAATAGACCTGGATGCAGCCGAGAATCTCCCCCTCCTCATCCCAATAGTAGCTGTGGTCATAATCAAGGAATATGCCAGTATCCTTTATGTACGGGGAAGGAATAATAAATGTATCAATATTGAGCAGCGGGCTTTTACGGACCCGCTCTTCAATTTCTGGATTGAACTTCTGGATCGGCTGTTTTTCCGGGTTTCTGCTCATGGTTAACGTTCCTGTCTCAAGTATGTACTGTCAACTTGCTTTGAGCTGAAGTATAACGGATTGACAGCTTTCTGTCATGGGAGCATCGGGGGGGGGGACTGCAAATCTGCCGGGGATCTGTAATTAGTCAGGACTCATTACTTACTGCTTACTGCTTACAGCTTACTGCTAACAGCAGACATAACCTGCCAGTCCTATGCCGGAGAGCTCTATAAGCAGGGATGTTCCGTCTGTATAATGTGATAGAGTCTTTTCGGACTTCCCGGGCCGGTCTTTTTGAAAAGCGAGAAAGATAATCGTCTCTACAGCATGCGAAAGCCTATCCGGGGCTATGGATATTTCAAATCCCCGGTCATGCCAGTAATCTTCAATCATATTGAAATCTGGTACGGGAACCAGCTCCTCAGGATCAAAATTCATTTCTCTTGCAATTTGTACAAGCTCCTTACTAACTACCGGATCAAAGTAGTCCGCTAATTCCGGAAATGCGTCGGCAAAAGTTAATCCTTGTTTAATGATCCTGGAAAGTGATATGTCTGGTGTTTTTGACGATGTGAGTATCGGTAAAGTAATTTCTGATGCTATACGACTGCGGGTGAACTTCAGGACAGCAATATATAAATGCTCCTTGGAGGGATAAAATGCGTAAAATGAACCTTTCGCAATTCCTGATGCCGCGGCAATTTGTTCTATGGTTGTTTTTTTCATCCCGAAACGCCCGAAAAGACTGGCACCTGAGCTGATGAGGAGATTCGAGATTCTTTCCCGCTTGTCACTGGTGAACGATGGCGACATGCTTGCTTTCCTTGTCTTCCTTGAACCGAAATATTTATATGACTATATTATACTTTTTAGTCATATAAATCAAGGAGCAAAACAGGTTTCCAACTTGCATTCTACTGTGATTCTGTCGGGTTTCTGCCGGAGCCGGTTTCCTTCATGATCTTTCAGACAGGCTTTCAGGTTCCAGAGGCAGTATAATTCTGCATACAGTACCATTTTTTATATCTAAACGATTGTTAAGTGTTATGCTGCCGTTATGCATTTTCACTCCGGTTTTCGCAATTGCCAGTCCAATCCCGCTGCCTTCTGCCGACTGGGCAGCTGACCGATAAAATCGATCAAACACTCTCGGCAAATCATCAGTTGGAATTCCAGGCCCATTGTCCGTTATGGTTATTACTGCGTGACCATCAGTGACGGCTGTTTCAACTAGTACTTCAATGTCGGCGGGGTCGGGATGGTTTATACGGGAAAATTTGATACTGTTGCCCATTACATTCTGAAGAACTCCGTTAATGATCTGTTGATCACAATAGATTATCTGCTCATCAAAAGTTGATGAGGGATCGGTTTTTCTGGTAATCACGGCACCAGCTGCCGGACCTTCTCCCTCGGCCTCACCGGCGTCCACTCCCGCTCCAGGTTCAGGTGAAGCCACCTCATTCAGCGCCAGAATTGCCTCGTCAACCAGCTCGCCGGCTTTGCACCGTGATGCATGCAGCAGATCCTTACCGGCGGCACCACGGCCTTCCATTCGGGAAAGTTCCAGAAGCCTGGCTATAATCAACTTAATTCTTCCGGCCTGCTCCTGACTTCGTTCGAGATAGCTGATCCTTCTTGTCTCATCGCTTCCCCCTTGCCCCTGAAGCAACTCCAGGTAGGCTATCAGCGCGGTAAGCGGGGTTCGCAGTTCATGGGAAGCATCCGACAGGAAATTCTTAAGTGTGTCGCGCTCTGTCTTGAGATCCCCGACTGTCAGTTCAAGCTTTTCTGCCATCAGATTGAACTGTCTTGCCAGCAGGCCTATTTCATCCTCCCGCTGCACCTCTCTCGCGCCTACTCTTACTTCAAGATTACCCTCACTCATCCCGCTGACTGACCCGCTGAGAACGGCGAGGGGATTGGAAAGCTTTCTGCCCATCAGCAATCCGAGCAGGCCCGATATTACAAGAGCAATGGCAGAAGCAATGCCAAAGGCCGCCAGGGCAGGTCGAATTATGCTGCTGCGAATATCTGATTCATTACCAATGATGATGAAGCCTTCAATTTCGTTACCGTCTATGAGCAGCTCGGTGGTGGCAGAATCCAGAGGAAAAACGGATTGAGCCGATCGGGGCTGGATTTTCAGCTCAGGCAAAGCTTCTGCTTCGTACCGGCTGCTGTTCATCATTCCCCCCTGCCCCATACGCCCGCGCGGCTCCAATCCAAGGGAGTCACTGTTACCCATCATCTGTGCCATACTGCTGAGGAGCAGGCGGGGATCATTCAACAGCACCCGCTCATTGGTGTCATACATTTCAAAGAGAGATGTTCCCTCTGCCGATACAAAATCGATTGATATATTCTGCAGGCTTTCAACGGATTCAAGAAACAGCCGGAGCTCCCTGAGGACCGGCTCACGGCCGATAAATTTTATCAGTTCCATAGCGGCCTGCTGGGCAGAAGTCTGAACCACTTCAGACTCCTTCTGGTCGGCGTATCGGTCGATAAACCCATAAAAGATTCCGCCAACCATTACCAGCACCATGAGAGTTATTCCAACATAGCTTAATACCAGGGTATTTTTTAGACTTTTACCGATAAAACCCATTGGTCACTCCAGCGTTTCTTTATACATCTTCACATGGTGTCAATACATCATTACAGAATGCAAGCTGATGCAATGTTGTTAATTACTATTGCTTGGCGGAAGCTGGAAGCCTGGTCGACCCGGCATTTCCATGCTGTCCCAGGGGGAGTTTCTCAATCCGTCAAACCAGCTGCCTGCCTGATTTCTTACATCAAGTGGATAGTAGGCAACCCCGAGATAGGCTTTTCCGTCATTTTCACCCAATACTACGGTGACTTCCTGAATTCCTTGCAAGGTTCCCACAGTAAGCATCACTTCATCTCCCGGCTGATATTTCTGGATACTTCCAGCCAGATCCCCATCTGACAGGGTTTCATCATTTACTGCGATTACTACTGAATTCGCTGAAATTCCCGATTTTCCGGCAGGGCTGTCGCTGACAACCTGGGATATAAAGGCTGTATCACCGCTCATGACCGCTTCTAGCAGTTCTGAGGAAAGATCGTCAAGCTGCAGGCTGTCCATACTGTCAGGACCGAACATGCGGTCAAGTCCGAACATGCGGTCAAGTCCGAACATGCGGTCAAGTCCGAACATGCGGTCAGGACCGAACATGCGGCCGAAGGAATCTGATTCATCCCGTCCTCCGCGATAATATTCGTCATCATACCCTTCAGACTCTTCTCCATCCTCGTAATACTCATCTTCGCTATATTCATAGTTTCTGTTGTTGAATCCGCCGGCCATGATACCAATAAGCGGGTAGCCTACACGGGTCTCCAGAACTATGGAAACGGTCATTTCCTTTCCGCCCCGCAGAAGGGTCAACTGAACCTTCTGACCATGCTCGTAACCTTCGAGAGCTGAGACTATCTCCTGAATAGTCGAAACTTCGGTTCCTTCAAAAGCAGTTACTACATCACCGCGAATAATCCCGGCCTGAGCCGCTGGACTTTCTGCGAAGACGTCAGCAACCAGGACCCCTGGTTCATCGGCATAAAGCAATCGGCTGTCATCATTCCAGGATTCGGAAAAATCATTTCCTCTGCCCTTCCGGTCGTCCTTCCGCCCGTCCATCCGGTCGTCCATCATATTTCTCATCCGGCTGTCCGCCGCTCTTTCTTCGGCCTGGCTGAACCTTCCAAAAGGACCCATGCCGTATGGACTGTAGGTATTTTCAGCTTCGCTCAGTTCGTTCTCCGCAGGGTTGACGTTATCTGCCGGGGATTCCTGCAGGTCTGCAGTCCCCATCGGGTTCTCTGTTCCGCCCGTGGTGAGGTCATCTTCTACACCCTGGGCAAACACCATACCGCCAAAGGCCGCTGCCAGCAGCAGAATTGTCGCTTTCTTAAAAAAACTTGTGCTCATGGGGCACCTCCATCAATCTGTATAAGAATTTTCTGCCCCTTCATACCTTTTCAGGCACTTTCGAGGCTCACAGGAAAAGCTTCTGTATCCCGGAAGCTGTTTCCACTAAGAACATACAACTGAACTGTTTTTATTCGATTGAGTACAGATTAAGATTTCTTAATCTGCGGGGCTGTGGAATATGAATCCATGCATTACTTCCCGGAGAAACCAGAATTCATGAATTATTGCTGAATCATATATCCAACCGATAGCCGTAGCCCCGCACCGTCTTCAGGTATACCGGAACCGCCGGATCGTCCTCTATTTTTTCGCGAAGATGCCGAATATGAACATTAACCGTTTTGGGATCGTCAGGATTCCAGCTCTCCGACCAGACATGATCAAGTATCTGGTCCCGGGTAAGCACCTGCCCGGGATATTCGAGAAAAAACATGAGCAGCCGCATCTCGATGGGGGTGAGAAAAAGGTCGTCGCCATTTTTGCGGGCTCGCATTCCACGCAGATCCACTGCTATGGATCCGAATTTCACCAACCCTGTATCCTTTTGCGAGGTATGTTCACCAGTATCAGCAAACTCTCCATAAGCTCTCCGAATCTGGGCTTTTACCCGTGAGAAGAGTTCCCGAAAGCTGAAAGGCTTGACTAAATAATCATCTGCCCCGACTTCGAGCCCTACAACGCGATCGAGCACTTCATCTCTGGCCGAAACAATAATGACGGGAAGGTGCATGCCTTTCAGACGGATCTTGCGGCAGGTTTCATAACCGTCAATCCCCGGCAGTCTTATGTCCAGAAGAACGAGGTCGATCTGCATTTCTTCGAGCCGCTCAAGGGCAGCCTCTCCCGTACCGACTTTCACGGGTTCAAATCCCTCATCAAGCAGCCCGTCATACAGGGCATCCGCGATTGCCGGCTCATCTTCAACTATCAGGATACGGTTTCTTTTCATCGGGTATGTTCCTATGCATTGCTCATGGGGTGATCCGCTTGAGGCTGTTAAAATAGATATTTACAAGTTTTATAGAAGCCTGAGGATCATAGCGGTCCAGAAACGCTATCTGGAAGCAGAATGATTCAAGAAGATGCAGCAGGTGGTCGCTTACTTCGTTGATAGAGATTACCGCCATTTCCCCGCTCTGCAGGCCGGACCGCAGCAAACGCTTGAAAAGAATAATGAGCTTAGCTGTTCTCCGCATAATGATATCGGAAAAATCCTTGCCCTCTTTTTTCAGCTGAATCATGACATAAAGAAGCGAGGTAAGGGCATCCCTGTTCTTTGCGGCTGTAATGATAATATCACCGCAGATAGCCTGCAGCCGCTCAATAACCCCCCGGCTTTCATCCCAGGCAATTTCGGCATAGCGAATGAACATCTTTCCGGTAAATAGTTTTACCGCATAGTAGTATATTTCTTCCTTATCATGAAAATACTGATAAATTGTAGGCCGCGAGATGTCGCACTCCTGAGCGATGAGTGACAGGTTGGCATCCTTATACCCCTCTCTGGAAAAAACTTCCAGTGCAGTATAAAGAATTTCTTCCTTTCGTTTGTCATGATCAATAATTTTTGGCATTACTTCCTCTTATGAAACTTCGCTCTAGACACTTTACAGTGTAGCCGATTGGAGACTCTTTTTCCAGAAAAAAAAGAAATTGTGTCAAAAAACGCGCTTCGGTTATTTTGTTCGGTTTTTTATTGACACTTTTATATCAATGTGTTATTTTAAATTTAGAAGCATAAAGATTGGAAATATGACAAGAGTGAAACAGTATTCTCGTTGAGAATATCTTGCTTTTCAGTTTTTAGGCTTCCGCACTCAACCAATTTTCCAAGCCGGGGCTCCCACCCCGGCAATTTTTTTATCCTTTTCTATCAGCCGTTCTTTAGGTATATTGTTTTCATGCCATGGAGGATAGATTTATTAAAATCATCAGAAAAACCGGCAGCACGGCAATTGAAGATTATCTCTTATCAGTATTTCGTAACAATCTTGCAGTGAGGGAGAGCGGGCTGTTCACCATTGGAGTCCCCGGGGGACGAAGTATTGTGCATGCCGCAGCTGCCCTTCAGCAGTTGGAGCCGGCCGAACTGCAGCGAATTTCCCTGCAGCTTATCGATGAGAGACTGAGTGGAGAGAAAAACTATGATGCTCTGCTCGACAGCGGGCTCCGGAACCTGATCGACGGAGGCAGGATCAAGTCCGGACAGTTTCGGGATCTTCCCCGAAACCCCGCTCTTTACGCTCAGGTTAATGAGTTCGACATGCTTTTTCTGGGAATCGGTGAGGATGGTCACATTGCGTCTCTTTTCCCCCGCTCCTATCCATATCTTGATGGATCCCGCACGGCATCGATTGCGGAGATTCACAATTCACCCAAACCGCCTCCGAATCGCATAACCATTACCTATGCGGGGTTTCGCAGGCTGGCTGAAACTGCCAATATTTACCTGCTTGCGTTTGGGGAGGGGAAACGTGAAGCTCTGACCAGGCTGCTTTCAGGAGAAGGAGAAACCGCCGAGTCCCTGCCTTGCGCATTTTTCCCGGCCAATTTCCAGAAAGTAACCCTTCTCACTGATTTGGAACTATGACTGTGCTATAGAGAGGAAACTTAAAAAGACAATTTCTTAAAATGCAAAGTATTTTTGAAATCGGCTCTAGAACCGGGAGATTACGTATATGAAGCAAATAATAGTTCAATTTGGGGGCACAGGGGATCTGGCCCAGAAAAAACTCTATCCGGCTTATCAAAGTCTGCTGAGCAAAGGCTATGAATTTCATATCATTGCCCTGGGGAGGCGGTATTCAGACAAAGCTTCTTTTCAGAAGGAAATGGTGAATCCTGAAGCCCGGGAGCTGCTGGAGAAGCTTGACTACGTTCAGTACGATATGGCGGAACCGGAGAGCACCGTCCGCATAGTTGAACGGATTGAGGAGCTCATCGATTGTGACGCCAGTATCGAGCTGATTTACTACATTGCCCTGCAGCCGAACCTTTATGAAGATGCTATACATCAGATCCAGACCATAGATTCGCAATTCACCTGTACCCTCTCCAAAAAAATTGTTGTCGAGAAACCCTTTGGATTCGATGCGGAAAGCGCTGCCCGCTACAATAAGATTCTTTCGCTGGCCTTCAAGGATGAAGAGATTTATCGGATAGATCACTACCTCGGCAAGGAATTCATGCAGAACCTTCTCATTATGCGCTTTCATAACGATATTATCAGAAGTATCTGGAACAATCGTACAATAGAAAGCATTCAGATAGTTTTTGACGAGACGCACGGGGTAGACCAGCGTCTCGGGTTCTACGAAAAAATCGGGGTGGTGCGGGATACTATTCAAAATCACATTCTCCAGATTGTCACCTATCTTACCATGTCCGAACCGGCCAGTTTCACCTCAGAAGACATAGCTATCGAGAAGGTCAAGGTCCTGCGGTCGATAAAACCGATTAATGAATTCAGGCTCGGGCGCTATGAATCAATCGGTTCAACCCGGGGCCATGCAGTGGAAACACCTACCTACGCAGCCCTGAAGCTGTATGTGAATACATTCTATTATGCCGGTATTCCTATTTATATCAGAACAGGAAAAATGCAGGCCCGGGCCGTCTCCCAAATCTACGTCAAGTTCAAGAATATGACTCGCTCGGTAGTAAATGACGATTCGATTCATGAAAACAGCGTTATCATCAATATCCATCCGGAACTTACCATCGATATTTCCATGAATTTAAAAGAACCGAACACCTCATGGAAGTCCCGGCCGGTAAAATTCCGCTTCAATCATGCCGATACCTTCGGAGTGAACACCCCGGAGGCGTACGAACAGATTATCGAGAAAATCCTGAAATCAGATAAAAGCCTGTTCCCTTCGATCCGTGAAATTTATGAATCCTGGAGAATCGTCGAGCCGATGCTTCAGGAAGGTCAGGAGATAGAGATTTATCCGGCGAGAAGTTTGCCGCGCTTTGCGTCCAGAATGATTGAGAAAGATGGAATTATCTGGTACACGGACTCTGCTGCTGCAAAAGAGACCTGAAACGGTGATGGCTCCAGAACGTGACGGCGTCAGCATGTGACGGTATTAAAACGTGATGGTGTCAGGGTCAGGGCCGACTCGAATCTGTTCGAGGGCAGCTATCCTCTCCATATCTTCCTTTGCCAGCTCAAAGTCGAATATTTCACTGTTGCTGCGGATACGGTCTGGATTAACCGATTTGGGAAGTGTAACGAGCCCTGATTGGTAATGCCACCGCAGTGCCACCTGCGCGATTGTTTTTCCGTAGGTCTCGGACAATTCCTTGAACAGCGGTTCGGAAAATATTTTTCCCTGCATGAGCGGCCCCCATGCCTCAACCACTATCTGTCTTCGTTCGCAGTATTCCCGAAGCTCCTTCTGGTTGAATCGCGGATGCAGTTCAACCTGATTAACCATGGGTACGACTCCGGTATCATTGATCAGCTCTTCGATGTGCTTCACGTTGAAATTACTCACCCCGACCGCCTTAACCCGCCGGTCATTATACAGCTTGGTAAGGGCCCTCCAGGATTCTTTATTGCGCGACTTTGGCCAGTGAATGAGATAGAGATCAAGATAGTCCAATCCCAGACGCTCGAGGCTTGCATCAAATGCATTCAGGGCTGAATAGAAGCCCTGGTCGGTATTCCACAATTTGCTGGTGACAAAGAGGTCTTCGCGCGGGATGCCGCTTTCTTTGAGAGCCTTGCCTACTCCTTTTTCATTATTATAGATTCTGGCCGTATCTATGTGCCGGTATCCAATTTCGAGAGCTGCCCGGACAGCAGAAATTACCGGCTTGCCATCCTCGATCTGGAAGGTGCCAAACCCAATTTTGGGTATCTCCACGCCATTCTGCATGGTAATGGTTTCCTGAAGCTGATTCATAGGCTTTTCCTCCCTTTGCCTGAATATCAGTAAGCTTTCTGCATACGCAAACTTCTTACGCAGGTTGCTTACGCAGGTTGCTTACGCAGGATACGTACGTTACCTGTAAATATACTCAAACCATCTGTCAGTTGTCAAACTTATCTGCAGGCTTATGCTCATTTTAGTCCAGATTCTCTCCGGCAGTTTTTTCTTCAGTCTGTTCGGCAGGGATATTTGAGGACGCTCCGGCAGCCTGGCGCACGGCCTCCCGATCTATATCAGGAGCAGCAGGCTGGATCAGCTCGGCAATTTCAGCAAGCTGATCCCGGGGATTATCCATAAGCCGCAGAAGGTCAGTGGGGCGATAGGTATCGAGTCTGATGGTTTTACGGCGCTTTTCCGCGGCTTCTGCAAGCTCTTGGGGCAACGTGCGCTTTTCGGCCATCACTTTGATGCCCCGGAGGGTGTTGAGAATATTGACCGCATTCTGCTGGCGTATGTGGTTGTCGAAGGCGGCTATCAGGTTTATCACCTGTTCCCGTTCCTGCGGATCATACGCTCCGGCAAGGTCGTAGTCCCGCAGCTTTCTGAATGCGGCTATTACCGGCTCAAAGGCCTCGACCGGCAGGATATAGAAGGTATACCCCTCCTCATAGAAGGTTGTGGTCCTGACTGAGAAGCTGTCTGCTGACGGCACCACAAAAAATACTGCAGAATAGATATGCTTTACTGACGGGCTATTTTTAATTTTTTTTACCGTCATTTTAACCTGATTCTGCAGGTATGCCTGAAGAGATTCGCTTCTGGAGAGCTTTGCATCAAAAATGATATACTGATCGAGAAATTCCACCATAAAGTCGGGTTTCAGGGCACGGTCAAACCCCTCAGGCAGGCTGGTATTGTCAAAGCAGGGAAAGCCGTATTCCGGTTTACGGCATATTTCCCGCATTCGGGCTATGCTTTCCTGCTCATGCATGGCCCACATTCTGTTTCTGTTCTCTTCAGCCTTCAGCAGGCGTTGTTTTTCATCGGCTATCACCCGATCCCGCTCTTGCTCCAGCGATTTACGGGTATGCTCAAGCTCCCTGAGCTGACGATCAATTTCCTTGACCCGCTGTTCTTCGCGATTTTCCAGCAGCTGCTTCTCCCGCACAAGGCCGGCGTTCTGCTCCCTGAGCACGGTATTGTGGTTCTGGAGGGCGGCAAGCTGCTCCTCAACCCTGCTCATCTCTCCTTCAAGACGCCCCCGCTCCTCTTTCATGCGCTGATTCTCAGCCTCGGCAGCGGCAATGCGGGAGCTGTATTCTTCCTCCCTCCGGCTGCGCAGCCCTTCGTCCGGCGATTTCCTTCTCAGGATAAGCACGATAATTATCAGCATGCCTGTTATCAGCGCCGACAGCAGTACCAGTATTGCAGTGTCCAGATCCATAAACGCTCCTTCTCAGGACGGGTTATCCGTCATATTCTGCGTAAGCTTAATTACAGCAGACAAAAAACATGCGCCCATTGCTGCTCTCGGCAAACTGCCGGGCCCCTTCGGCAAGGTTGAAATCCTCATCATAGACAGTCGCAGAGGTAAAGAGATTTTTCAGCTCGGCAAAAACCCGCTCTGGATCAACGGTATGCTCATGAATCACTTCCCTATGCCGCCGGAACAGCTCTTCCCCCAGAGATTCGAAAATCTGCACATCGAAGTGAAAATCATTGCTGGATACTTCCTGAATATCCATAAGAACCAGGCCGCCGCCTTCCATCTCGGTGAGAAACGGCGGAAGAAGGGACAGCCGCTGCAGGCGACGGGGTGTGTTTATATCGAGGAGAAAGATGCCTCCCGGAATCAGATGAGCCCTGGCTGTCCGGAACGTTTTTTTCCATTCCTCAAAGCTGGTGAGGTGATTGATCGTATCAAATACGCAGATAACGGCGGAAAACTGCTGTCCAAGGGTAAATGAGCGCATGTCCAGAAGGTGCAGCTCTGCCTCCGGAAGGCGTTTTCCGGCGATCTCAAGCATTTCGGGTGAGATATCTATTCCATGAAGGCTGCTGAAATCGTTCGAGAGCAGCTCGAGCACCCTGCCGGTACCGCAGCCCAGTTCCAGAAGAGTTCCTCCGCCGGAAGGTACTCCTGAAGGATTGAGGATTCCGGGTAAAAACCGGCTGCACCAGGAATAGCTGCGCATTGCCGCATCATAAAACCGGGAAAAAACTGTATATCCCATCATTTCCTCCTGCCAGCATTTGCCGGCAACTTTACGTGCAGTAACCCTGTATACTATGATATAGTATGTCATACCATGTGTACAGGGAGTACTGACTATCTATGAATCCTGAACTGTCCCCGGCTGAAAGTATGCCGACTGGTCTGAAAATTGGAATCCGGGCTCTGCTTTTTGCCGCTGCCATCCTGCTTTTACTGCTGATCCTTACGGGAATCCTTACCCGCAGTATTCCTTCAGGGTTGTTTGACCGAACAACGACTGAGGGCGGCGAGCTTGTCATCGCAGAATCGTTTTCCTGGACCGGCAAGGCTCCGCTGCCGGCCTGGCGCTGGTTTACCGCCCCTTTCGAGGTTCTGGCAGGTCCTGATGCGGTAATGCTCATCAGTATCATTTTCTTCATGATTCTTATAGCCGGAGCGATCAGCGTTATGCAGTCCGGCGGTATTCTGATGTTCCTGATTTCATCAATCATTGCGACTTTTCAAAATCGGAAATACCAGATGCAGGCTGTTGTCATTCTCGTTTTCATGCTCTTCGGCAGTATTCTTGGAAGTATGGAAGAAGTTGTCGTACTGGTCCCCATCATTTCTGCCCTTGCGGTAAGAATGGGATGGGATAAGCCGACCGGCTTAGGGCTGAGTCTTGGTGCTATCGGTTTCGGCTTTGCGGCAGCTATAACTAATCCTTTCACGATCGGTGTTGCCCAGAAGCTGGCCGGTCTGCCGGTTTTTTCCGGTGCCGGCTATCGGATGGTAATTTTTGTTCTTGTTTACAGTCTGTACACGCTCTATGTCGCCCGGATTTCACATCATCGGGAATATCGGCGGGAACAGCGCCAGCTCTCAGGCAAGGCAGATCCGCTCGTATTACCGCCGGACTCCGCAGTCTCTTCTGGAAGTGATGAGATTCCTGCATACAGCAGCAGCCGGAAAATGAAAAAAAGTCTGACATGGTTCTCCCTCAGCATGGCAGCGATGATCCTGCTTATCATCAGTTCCTCGTTTATCAGTTTTCTATCAGATATCATGCTGGCTCTCGTCACTTTGTGCTTTCTTGCCGGTGGTCTCGGGGCAGGTCGCATTTCCGGTATGAATATCCGCGAGGTGGGAAAATCTTTTAGCAGCGGGGTGCTCGGGGTTGCTCCGGGCATCGTTCTCGTTCTTATGGCTGCCGGGATAAAGCATATTCTGACGGAATCTGAGGTGATGGATACTATCCTGTACTGGGCTTCATCGAGAATCTCACAGACGGGGCCTTATTCTGCAGTCCTGATGGTATATGCTCTGGTTCTTGTCCTCAACTTCTTCATAAGTTCCGGTTCCGCCAAAGCGTTCCTTATCATTCCCATCATTGCACCCCTTGCAGATATGGTGGGACTGTCCCGCCAGAGTGCTGTGCTTGCTTATATGTTTGGAGACGGATTTTCCAACATTATCTACCCGACCAATGCCCTCCTGCTGATTTGTCTTGCGGTTACCGGCATCAGCTACGGCAGATGGTTTCGCTGGATCTGGAAGATAGAGGCTGTTCTTTTCGGCGTTTCGGTTCTGCTGCTGCTGCTCGCCGTACGTATTGGATATTAGGAAGAAAGGAGATACTCGCGTGCTTATCAATCTTGCCCTGTGGGCGCTGCCTGGAATAGTGATTATAGTTATTGCGCTTCGAACTCTGCTTTTCAAGGCGGATATACCCGATATTCCGGCAGATATCTCATCTTCACCCGATGTTCAGACTGCAGCCCGTCATCTGGGAGAGGCTGTGCAGTTCAGGACGATATCCCATGACATCCCTGAACTGACCGACTGGAATGAATTTACAAAGTTTCAGAAGTGGATTGCCGAAACCTATCCCCTGGTCGAAAGCAGGCTGAAAAAGACCACTGTGGGAAATTTTACCTTGATTTACCATTGGGAGGGTTCTGATTCTCAGCTCGATCCAATCCTGCTCACGGCTCATCAGGATGTAGTGCCTCCGGGAGATGAGGAGAGCTGGAAGTATCCTCCGTTCAGCGGGACTGTTTCTGAGGACGGCTATCTCTGGGGAAGGGGTACCCTGGATATCAAGATTCAGATGATTTCTCTGCTAGAGACCGTTGAGCACTTGCTCCAGCGCCATTTCTCGCCAAAACGAAGTATCTATCTTACCTTCGGGCATGATGAAGAGGTTGGGGGCAAGGATGGGGCTGCTGCCGCCTCCGCCTATTATCAGGAGCGGGGCATCCGTTTTGCGTTTCTTCTGGATGAAGGCGGAGCGGTTGCCGATAATATGATATCCGGTTTTTCTCTGCCGTTTGCTGCGGTAGGCGTGGCCGAAAAAGGGTACCTCGATCTTGAGCTATCCTGCTCCCAGAAAGGGGGCCACTCCTCCATGCCGCCCACCAGAACGGCCCTTGGTTACGTATCGAGAGCCGTCGCGAGACTTGAAAAAAGACAGTTCCCCCTATCCCTGACAGCGGTCCCCAGAGAAATGTTTAAACGGATAGGGCCTTTCATGCCCTTTTACTATCGGATAATTCTTGCCAATCTCTGGCTGTTCAAACCCTTGTTTTTGCTGATTCTGGCCGGCGGGGGAGCCGGGAATGCCATGGTACGGACAACAACTGCCCCGACTATGGCGGCAGGGAGTGATGCCCCTAATGTTATGCCCTCCTTTGCATCTGTTGTCGTCAATTTCCGGCTGATGACCGGAAGCTCCCCGGAAGCTGCTGAAAAACGGGTCGGCAAGGTTATCCGACAGGACCGTGAACCGATAGCAGTAAAGCGGCTGATGGCCAATACTCCCTCAAAGGTCTCTCCTGCTGACTGCAGAGAGTTCACCCTTCTTTCCAGGACTATTTTACAGATTTTTCCGGGAAGTGTTGTTTCACCCTATCTCATGCTGGGGGGTACCGATGCGGTTAAATATCAGAACGTCTGCAGCCGTATCTACCGTTTCTGTCCCTATCATGTGGATGCGAGCGAGCTGGACCGGATTCATGCCTGTGACGAACGTATCTCGCTGGATAATATTAGCAAATCTGTAAGTTTTTTCACTCAGCTTATTGAAAACCTTGAAAATAGTTTATAAAGTGATGCCTGGAAGAAATTACTGCACGAGAGGTTTATATGGCAAAGGCGACAATTGAT
Organism: Spirochaetales bacterium; assembly: GCA_018399255.1. Taxonomy (GTDB): domain Bacteria; phylum Spirochaetota; class Spirochaetia; order JABMQR01; family JABMQR01; genus M55B182. The sequence goes on from JAGYPA010000022.1 coordinate 46,254, forward strand.
GCGGGAATATGCGGATTTATCACCGAAGTAACTGCTGAGCAGATGGAGGACGGACGCACGGCTCTTACTGTCGAGAGCACCTGCCCGCATATTACTCAGGCTTTTGAAGAGCTGCATGAGGTAGAACCCTTTTCTGAGATCGGCTTCTTTGGCGGACAGATGCCTTCTATTCTCACAGCGCATCACCAAACCTGCCCTCATGCTGCCTGTCCGGTATTTTCCGGGGTGATCAAGGCAGTGGAAATATCGGCGGGTCTGGCCTTACCGAAGAATGTTGCTATTACCTTGGAAAAATGAATTCTAGATGAATGACATCTGGGAAAATGACATCTGGAGAAATGAAAAAGGCATGCAGGCCTATAATTGGCTGCATGCCTCTCTATATTAAACTGCTTTAGCCGAATCAGCCGGTTGGCCGGCTTAATAAAACCGGCCCTTGCCTCTCCTAGCTGCAGCAGGTAGCCGCCATGACGGCTTTAATGGTGTGCATCCTGTTCTCTGCTTCATCAAAAACTACAGAATGACTGCTCCTGAAGACTTCATCGGTTACTTCCATCTCCTCGAGTCCATACTTTTGAGCAACATCACGCCCTATTTCAGTCTCGAGGTCATGAAAAGCGGGGAGACAATGTTCAAAGATCACGTTTGGATTACCTGAAGCTCTGATTACATCCATGGAAACCTGATAGGGCTTAAGCAAGCCTATGCGCTCAGCAAACTTGTCATCCTCTCCCATGGAAACCCAGACATCGGTATAGATGACATCTGCTCCCTTCACAGCCTCATGGAGATCACTGCTCCATCCGATTTCAGCTCCGGTCTCTTTTCCCAGCACCTGCATCGCATTCAGCATGCTTTCGTCAGGATGCAGCTCTTCCGGGCAGGCTGCAGTAAAATCCATTCCGAGTTTGGCTGCCCCGATCATGAGTGAAGTGGCAACATTATTTCGGCCATCGCCGACAAATACCAGTTTCATTTCATGAAAGGGTTTTCCAAGATGTTCCTTCGCTGTCATGAAGTCAGCAAGAACCTGGGTTGGATGGTAGGTGTCGGTCAATCCGTTCCATACCGGTACTCCGGACCATCGAGCCAGGGCTTCAACGGTTTCCTGCTTGTACCCGCGGAATTCGATGCCGTCGTAGAATCGGCCAAGAACTCTAGCGGTATCTTCCATAGATTCTTTTTTTCCCATCTGACTGTTGCTCAGATAGGTTACCCGGGCTCCTTCGTCAAAGGCTGCCACCTCAAAGGCACAGCGGGTCCGGGTTGAAGCTTTATCGAAAAGCAGGACGATATTCTTTCCCTCAAGCAGATCACCCTTTCGTCCGGAGCGTTTCCTTTCCTTAAGCTCTATGGCATAATCGATCAGGTAGGAAATTTCTTCGGCCGTAAAGTCGAGAAGAGTCAGCAGACTCCTTCCTTTCAGGTCAGTCATGTACGTTCCGCTCCTTTCACTAAATAGTTTCCCTGAACAGCGGCATGCTCATGCACCGGGGGCCTCCGCGCCCGCGCACCAGTTCTGAACCCCGTATGGGTAAAACTGTTATGCCATGCTTTTCAAGGGTATCATTTGATACCATATTCCGGCGGTATGTGACAACCACCCCCGGGGCAATGGCCAGGGTATTTGTGCTGTCATTCCACTGTTCACGTGCAGCCGTTATTCTGTCACCGCCGCCGGTTTTTATCAAGTCGACAGCCGGCAGTTTGAGCGATTTTTTTAGAGCTTGTTCCAAACCCCGCTCCGGTGCTACCCTGAGATTCCGCCTGCTTCCACGCGTAAGCGTAAAAACCTTCAAGTTCGGCTCTACTCCAGGGTAGATCGTGAACTTATCATGGTCTACCATCGTAAAGACGGTATCAAGATGCATGTAGGCGCGGGTAAAGGGAATCTGAACCACCAGAACTTTGCGAAAAGCTGGATAGTCAGGTGCTGTGCTGCCGCCGCCTTCAAGAATTCTATCGGCAAGCTCTTCTATTGCCCAGGCTTCAGTGCGGGCACTGCAGCCAAGAGCGATGGTTTCTCTATCGAGTACCAGTATATCTCCCCCTTCAATACTGCTTCCTTCGGCATAGCCTTCGAGAAGATACGAACCGACGGACTTCGCGGTAACACTGCCCTCATCGAGGAACAGGGGATGATTACGCATAATTGCTGAGAGAATAATGCTCTCCCGCTTTCTGGCATCGGTTTTCATGGTATTTATTGAACATCGGCTGCCGATAACTGAACCTGGATCACGCGTGAAATAGAGGTTCGGCAGAGGGTTGATGTAGAAAGGATACTCATCCCTGATATAGTAGGAGAGGTCCCGCATCCCCGCCGGCCGGTCCTGAACGAGTTCACTCTTGCGTACGCCCCCAATGAGGTGACGGGTAAGCTCTTCATTCTGCATTCCATCGAGATAGCCGTAAATGAGATCCCGCAGATGGCGATCGGGTATACGGCTCTCTTCGAGGGTCTGCCTGATAAGATATTGCCGCATCTCAGAATTCTGTATCGTTTCATTAAGCAGCTTTTCAATATAGAGCACTTCACTGCCGCTGCCGCGAAGGGTATCTGCAAAGGCGTCATGTTCTTCCTGCATGCTGGAGAGAAAAGGGATGTCTTCAAAGAGCATGGCATCGAGGTACTGCGGAGTAAGGGATTCCAGTTCATTTCCCGGACGGTGGAGGATAACGCTCTTCAGCTCCCCAATTTCTGAAAAAACCTGGATGCGGTGCCTGTCACGCTGCTCCGCCTGCAGGTCCTGCTGCTTTTCCTCTCCCTGGTGCATACCATTATCCTCCCGTAAAACTACTCTCGAAAATACTGAACCGCTGCTAAAAGAACCTCTTCAGTCCGTTTCCCTTGCGTTTTCCCTCTTTTTCCGGAAGCTTGTCTCCGGTAAACCGGGCTATGTCATCAGGACTACCGGAAACAAGGAGTATTTCACCCTCTGTAAACGTATAATCTCCGGAAACCAGATGCTGATAGCTCTCATTATGTTTCAGGGCAATAATATTCAAACCCGATTTCCTCCGCAAGTCTGCTTCCACCACAGTTCTTCCCGCAAGTTTGGCCGGTGCTTTCACTTGGGCAATTATCAGGTCCTCTGCTATGGGAAAATAACCGAACAGTGCATCTGAGGCTATCATCGGGGCAAGCCGCTTAGCAGCTTCACGGTTTGGAAAAACGACGATATCAACTCCGATTATTTCCAGGATCTCTCCATGCTGAGCCGATTCGGCCTTGGCAATAAGCTGCTTGACACCCATTTTCTTAAGATAATTAGCGACAAGAATTGAAACCTCGATACTGTCGCCCAGGTCTATGATTGCGGCATCTATTGATTCAGGGACTAGACGGTTAATGGTCTCTTCGTTCATGGCATCGGCTATATAAGCACTGGTTACCCTGTCCTTGATTGATTCCACGAGTTCACGTTTCTTGTCGATTACCAATATCTCACAATCGTAATTTTCAAACTCATCCAGCATGAATTTTCCAAAATTGCTCATTCCAATTATTGCAAATTGTTTCATCAGCCTATCAATACCTCCTCTTCTGGAAATTCCACCTCTTCGTGGTCGTCACGGAACAATGGGATCGAAAGTGATATCAGCCCGACCCGTCCGGCAAACATAGTAAGTATTATAATGCCTTTCCCGGCTGCTGAGAGCTCCGGAGTCAGGCCTGTTGACAATCCGACAGTTCCAAAGGCGGAAAAGCTCTCAAATGCTATACTCATAAACTGGCCCGTTCCGCCGCCGGCTCCGTTCATTTCCGTGAGGGTAAGAAAAAAAGTTGAAAGCACCAGAATTGCCACCGCTTTTGTCATGAACAGGATAGAACGCGTTACGGTTTTCTGTGACAGGGCCCGATCCCGCAGCCGGATTCGGCCATGCCAGTCAATTTCCTTGAGCATCGCCATGAGGACGATGACGAACGTAGTAGTTTTTATTCCTCCGGCGATGGATGCAGGAGATCCTCCGATAACCATCAGGATCATTGTCAGAAATTTTGAAGAACCGGTGAGTTCATTCTGATCAAGGGTATTAAATCCTGCAGTTCGCGGCGTTATTGACTGAAACAGGGCGTTTACTATCTTGCGGCCGGTCCCCATTTCAGCAAGGGTATTACGATACTCCATCAGATAAAAAGCGGCAGCACCGATACCGATAAGTGCCAACGTTGTTACCAGAACTATTATGGTATGTAGTGAGAAACGTTTTTTCTTTTTAAAAAATACATTCGTCACATCTTTGAAGACCAGAAAGCCAAGACCTCCAATGATGATCAGGAGCATGATGATTATCAGGATATACGGGTCAGCGGCATATCCAGCCAGACTGTCGGAAAAAAGGGAAAAGCCGGCATTGCAGAATGCGGAAATGGAATGAAAGATCGCCGTAAAAAGGGCAGTCCCTTCCGGAACTGTCTGCCTGAACCTCAGCCAAAGCAGAAATGCTCCCACAGCCTCAACTGAAAAGGTCAAGACCAGGATATTGCGAAGTATATGATGGGCCTGGAATTCGATGGATTCCAGATAGTACTTTTTCACCATCTTCATATCCCGCAGTGATACTTTGCGATCCCTCACCGAGACAAAGAACATCGTGGTAAAGGTCAGTATCCCGAGCCCGCCAAACTGGATAAGAAAAAGGATTACCCCTTTTCCAAAGCTTGAATACAGGGCGGTGTCAACAGTTATAAGCCCGGTTACGCAAACGGCAGAAACCGAAGTGAAGAGGGCATCCAGCAGACCAAGGCGCGGATTCCCGTTCCATGCTGCGGGCAGATAGAGCAGTATGGTCCCGATTGCTGTCAAGGTGAGAAAGTATCCGAATAGGGCTGCTCGTTCTGAAGTTCTTTGTCGAATCATACGATGGAAACTCTATTACAATAGATAAGGTAATGCAAGGTGGTTATCCGCTATCGGGGAGTCCATTTTTCTATTCAACACCTGTTTCTGCGACTGTTCTGCGACTGTTCTGCGGAATTTTTAAATTTTTTTGATTTTTTTCCTGATTTTTGAATTTTTCCCCCTTTTTTTTCAGTTAATAAGTATGGGGGCTGAAAGAAGCCTTACTCATATTTTACCCAAAGGAGTCTCTATGAAATTTAATGCAAAGTTTTCCCATCTCCATGTGGACATGAATCCTCGCGGCAGCCGCAACAGCTCTTCAAAGAAACAGTCTAATTCAGGAGAACGCAGAAAATCCGACTACGACAGCACTTGGGGGTATATAAGCAGTGCTGGGGTTCCCAGTCGAGTACCAGTAGATCCCGACTTTATTATTACGTTTTTGAATTTCAACTTCGATGTTTTTATAGATTTTTCAGATGCAGTTTTAACCTCAGCTGGTATCGATCGATTGGAAGAATCCTTCATGGATTCTGAAACTCTGATGAATACCGAATTTGTAAAGCCCGCTGAAGTTGTCTATACCGCTAAGGGAAATCCCATCGGTGTTACTATGTTTGCTACGGGCAAATCTGGTAAGAAATACCGTATTGTTATTTGTCCAGTCAGTAATCAGTTTACCGAAGAAGATATTGACTCTGTAAGCGATTATTTCGGTAAAAGGGATCCCTCATTGAATCGCAGAAATGGAGTTTCGCCAGAACTTCATATTATTCTGCTTATGAACCATGAAGTGCTCTGTAATGATGATAGGATGAACAGTTCCCTAAAAAGGCTGTTGTACTCAAACGTTCATGTGTACGATAAGGATATAGATTCAGAGTTGTTTTATACCCACATTTTGCAGATCCCTCTGGTTTTTTCTCCAAAAGCGCAGAATGTGGATCCTGATGTTGCTTTGCTTCTTTGGGCTTTTGCTAAGACTGCTTCACCTGACTTTAATGGTACTACTGAGGATTTCGTTGATCCTTTGCCGATAATGAGCAGAGTATATGACGCATATAAAATATTTTGGAGTGTTGTTGGAAACGAAGGAATCAGATAATCAGGAAAAAACCGAGTCGAGGGGGTGTTGAGAAGAACAACAGCGGTATGGACCTCAGGATAAAAAAAAAGCCTGGCAACGGCTGAACGCATCAGGCTGCGTTCAGCTTGGGAGAAATCTGCGATTTCTCCTCACCTCGTGAACGCGTTTCCTGCGCTTCCATTTTCCAGGTTTCTCTTTGCTCTTTCCCTTCCCGCGTTCCCTGCTTGCCCGCATGCGCGTTCCCGGGTCATCTTAGACTGGTATGTTTTATCCTGAGGTCCACTGCATGGACCTCAGGATAAAA
>JAGYPA010000220.1 GCA_018399255.1 Spirochaetales bacterium
GTGCTTGCCGAACTGAGGGGGGTGGAGAATCTTATGGTCGACATGCTCACCGATCCGGACTGGGTGCTGGCCAAACTGGCTGAACTGAACCGCACCTTCCTTACCGCCTATCCCCGGATGCTCCCGCTGGTAACCGATGAAAAGGGCTGGTCAACCTACGGCTTTTTCATGTTCAGGGGCCCCGGCAAAGTAGGCCTGGTTCACTGCGACACCGCCGCCCTGATCAGTGAAGAGATGTTTCGTACCTTTGTCGTTCCCTTCGCGCGCGAGCAGTGCCGGGCGCTGGACTGGTCGCTCTACCATGTGGACGGACCGGCCGCTTTGCGGACTGTGGATCCGCTGCTGGAAATTGAGGAACTGACCGCGCTCCAGTATACCCCCGGTCCCCAGGTGCCGCAGGGCGGCGATCCCCGGTGGTACGACCTGTACCGGAAGATCAAAGCCGCCGGCAAGCGCGTCATGGCCGTCTGGATAGAACCGGAAGAAATTCAGCCCCTGCTGGATGCCGTTGGACCTGAGGGCATGTATCTGATGGTGAACCTGGTGGAAGAGCGCCAGATAGAACAGACAGCCCGGCTGATAGAACCCTACCGCTAACGTGTGCGGGGCGGGTAAAGGTATTATTTCTGATTGAGATATGTCTCAAGAAATTGAGCTGGAGTCATGACCAGAGGATCTTCGGGAAAATGTCTTGTATTACCGGAAACGATAGCGAAAGCATTACCGGTTACTGCTGCTTCCCAGAATATCCTGTCATCAGGGTCTGGAAAGTTCCGATTGCTTGGTTCAGGGATGATTATCTCACTTTCCATCCTGATAAAATCAATGACAGGATCAATCCATTCTGCCTTGAAACGAAATTTCGGGCGTTTTAGAACATCAATATATTCCGATATAATTCTTGTATCAACCAAGAGGGTAACCCGCCTGTTCAGGATCAGATTCAACACCTGAGCTGGAATACCATTCTGAGAAAGGAGACCGGAAATAAGAACATTGGTATCAAGTACAATTTTCATGCTTACGGGCTTTTCTTGCGTCTGCTATCTCTTCTTCAATTTCTTCGAAAGACAGGGTAGAAAGATTATTTTTTTCTGCTGATTCCTGCATTCGCTGTATCGCTATGTGAGCCCGTGCCCTCCGTACGGCAGACAGGGTTTCTTCTATGTCGCTTTCTCCTACCGGTGTAATCAATGCTATCGGTTTACCGTTGTTTGTCAGAATCAATTCCTGTTCTTCCGGGAGGGATTTCCATATCTGTGCCGGCTTTGTTCGTAAATCTCTTACCGTGACAAATTTCATTCCATCCTCCTGATCATAAAGTACCTTTTTGTCACCCGGATGTCAACGTTCTGATCTCTCGCTTATGGAGAATCTTATTATCGATTCCGCTAACGTGTGCGGGGCGGGATTTCGGGATCCGGGCAGGCACCGGCGCTGCGGAGGCCGGAGAGTCGCTCGCCGGGAGTCTGACCGAACTTCTTCTTGAAGAGCCTGAAAAAGGTGCCGGTGCTGGCAAACCCTGCCCGGGCGGCGACCTCAGCTACCGTCATACCCCCCGCACTCAGCAGTTCTTCAGCACGCTCGAGGCGGATTTCGTTGATATATCCGGCAATGCTCATCCCCGTCTGCTGCTTGAAAAACCGATTGGTATAGGAGGAGGAGAGCTTCAGGCGGGAGGCTATGGAGTCTGCTGAGAGATCAAAGTTCTCCAGCTCCCGCTCCACGATGTCCTTGATCAGCACGATCGTCTCATCATGCTTGCGGTTTTTCTTTTCATGACAGGAAGCAATTACCCGCCCCACAACATCACTGAGCATATCCAGCG
>JAGYPA010000221.1 GCA_018399255.1 Spirochaetales bacterium
GGTGTTTGTGTGAGGGGCGTTCGTGTGAGGTGAGTTGGTGTTTTGGCGAGGGGTCGGAGGTCTCTTGTGGGTGATTGGTATTATATTTCCGTGTGGCGTCGGAGGTCTCTTATGAGTGATTACACTTTGATAAAGAGTGGCTGGGTGCAGGAAAGCTGCTTGGTATCAGGTAGGTGAACACTAACAAGCGACCTCCGACCCCTGCACAGTGTTGGCTGGTATTTACCCACAAGTTTCCTCCGACCCCTTGAAGAGCCCCCCCCGCAGAGTGATATCTTGGTTTCCTCTGATAATCCGGCACTTATCCGGCAGTATCCGGCACTGCCGGATTATTTTGCGGTATAGTAGGTTCCGGGACCTTTTCCTGCTCTCTCGATGACCTGCTTATCCATCAACCCTCTGAGAATATCCCGAGCTCGTCGGTTTTCGACTCCCAGCATAGATTTCGCTGTTTCGGTTGTGATTCGGTTCCCGGTATTTTTCAGGTAATCCACGATGGCCGATTCCTGCACGGTCAAACTGGTGTCCAGATTCTGTTGATGGGTATAGGCGGCTTCTCTGTACAGTCGGACATCGATGAAATCACCTTTTTCCTGAATCTCAGGTTCTCTCAATCCATAGCCCGTGCAGCTGGATATAATTCGCTTTATGCCGGTTCCCCATTGTTCTATATAGTTCAGTTCCTTGAACACTCGCGCAATGACTTTATTGCGGATCTCTGAACGCCCTTCCAGGATATCATACTGCGTCAGGGTGCTGGGAAGACCGCCAGGTGAAACGATATTGACCATATCATCATATACTGCGACTTTACTGTCTCTGCCGCTGTTTGCATAATCACGATGAACCACGGCATTAACGAGGCTCTCCCGTATAGCTTCCTCGGGTATTTCAAACTGATCTACTCTCCGGAGCGTTTTAATCTCACTTCTCAGTGAGATGTGGTTCTTGATAAATTGTTCAGTGTTCTCAAGCTGAGAAAAAAGATCTCCTGTATACTCTTTTTGATCCAGGAAAACATCCATTCGGGTTCCTTTGAAGCGGCTGCATCGGATTTGCGCGTGATAGTAATGCCCTAAGAGAATCAGCAGACCATTGGTTGGATAGTCAGTGGTCTGATCACCGGGCTGATCGCTGGCCTGACTGCTGTTCTGCACGTTGGCCTGCTTGCTGGCCTGATCGCTGCCGATGAGTTTGAGATTTCTCATCACTGTTTTGTTAAATTGTTTCCCTGCCTGTTCGAATTTTTCCCGGAGGGGATCCAGATTCAAGCTTTCCAAGGCGATTTCTTTGTTCAGCACCTGGTCAAAGCTTATATTCCTGCGCTGCCTTTCGAGTTCCTGAATATTCTCCATGCTGGCTTTGCGGTTCGTTGCACCCACACGCAGGTAAACGCCTTCGTGTTTTCCGGCTTTCTTTATATAGTAAGGAAGGAGATTCCCCCGGTATACTTCTATCACGATCAGAACTTTGTCATCGATGGTGTAACTTGATATTTCAGGGTTGACTCCTGGATAGCAGGCGTCATAAATCATTGATGTTATACGGTCCTGGAGTTCAAATATATCGGTTTCCGGATCGATACCTACGATCTCCCTTTTGTCGTTTACACCTATGATGATCATTCCGCCGCTGGTGTTTGAAAAGGCTGTCACGGTTTTGGCAATGGCATCGCCTTTGGGCAGGGTCTCTTTCAACTCAAGGGTTTTGCTTTCTCCTGCTTCGATTTTCCTTAGAATACTCATAGGAGAC
>JAGYPA010000222.1 GCA_018399255.1 Spirochaetales bacterium
GCCCATAGGGTAGCTTATTTGTGTATAATAAATTAGCTACCTTTTTTACTATGACCCCAAATAACGGTTGGAACCAGAACAACTGTAGATAAGAAAAAGAGATAAATTCATATCCTCTAACAAGTATCAAGTATATGAAATCATAACACTATACGTGCACCTCTTTCCAGAGCTTTAAATGGAAGACACAGATAGAAAAAAGGAAGTTCAAGCTCGCAAAAATAGAAAGTATATGATATAATAAAATATAAGAACATATACTTACTATAAAGGAGGCTTCCATGATTTCTCCTGAAGTTGAAAAAGAGGTGCTGCAGAAATTTCATACACGAAAAGTCTTTACCGTTAATCAGTTGAAATCCCTGCTGCATTGTTCTGTTCCCACGGTGCGAAACCATTTGAAAACCTGGGGAACCCTAACCAGTTACAATCATAACGGTCAGTATTATACGCTTGCCGGTATTCCTCAGTTTAACGAACAGGGTCTCTGGGACTATAAGAACATACGGTTTTCCCGTTTTGGGACGCTGAAAGAAACAGTGATTCATCTGATTGAAGCATCACCGCACGGGCTGAGCGCAGCTGAACTGGGAGCCCTGCTGGGGCTTGATCCGCGGTCCTTCATGCATCATTATGCCGATCTCCCCCAGCTGAAGAGGGAAAAGTTTCAGGGAAGGTATGTATACCTCAGTACTGATGAGCAATGGGGGGCTGCCCAACGTGCTGCCCGAAAAGAAGCTTTAGAGCAGCAGTCACTGCAGCAGCTCTCCGATCATGATGCGCTGCGGGTATTTGCAGACTTTATTAAACACCCTCAGACACCGTTAGAGAATCGAGTAACCCGTTTAAGGCGGCAGGGAGTTTCTGTGGATGTTCACGAGATCACAGCATTACTGCAGCTGCATGGATTGTCGGAAAAAAAAACGGTTCAGCAGGATTTCTGAAAGCGTTCTCCTTTCATCGGAAACGCAGTATCACGCTGACAGGGAATCAGCGGATCTTTGTCAAACCACCTACTGTGACATTCGGCCCGGAGAACACCGTCTGTCCGTGCTGTCATAATCGAATGAAGGTAGAAAAAACCCGAGACAGGAAACTGGCCCTGTATTCGGTTGGGACGATTACCGCACATGAGACTCTCTATAGATGCGCAGCCTGCAATCATACAGCACATTCCCAGGAGCTTGCGGCCTTGGCCCCACCGCGGCATAGCTTCGGGTATGATGTGATCATATACATAGGAGAAGCAGCGTTCCGGCACGCCCGCAATGAACAGGAGATCAGAAACCATCTGCAACAGCGCGGGATATCCATTCCCGCGAGTGAAACAACTCTTCTTGCGAGAAAATACATCTGCTATCTCGCCTGTGCTCACCGGGAAAGTACTGAAGCACTCAGATCTCATATGAAAGATCAGGGAGGGTATATCCTGCACCTTGACGGCACCTGCGAAGCAGATAGTCCGCATCTGTTCGTCGGCCTTGATGAAATTTCATCATTCGTGCTGGATTCAGTGAAGCTCCCCTCCGAAAAGAAAGAGGCCATAATCCCATTTCTTCAGGAATTGGAAATGGCGTATGGAGAACCGGCTGCACTTGTGCATGATATGGGCAGCGGTATTCTCAATGCCGGGAAAGAGGTCTTTCCCGAAGTTCCTGATTATATCTGCCATTTTCATTTTCTCCGGGACATCGGGAAGGATCTGTTTCAGAGAGAACATGATCACATACGAAGCAG
>JAGYPA010000223.1 GCA_018399255.1 Spirochaetales bacterium
GTTTTAGCTAATGAATAATGATGAGGCTTCTCTTATCTGACGAACTTTTGATCGAAGATGCTAGTTTCGTATAATTATGCAATGTTTTCTGTATATTTATTACAACCTCTTAGTGTTTTGCAATTCCCTCGCTGGTTCTTTTTTATGAATTGCTACATTCTCTATTGATGAGAGACTGGCGTTCGACAGCAAATAGCTACAATGAAAGAAGTATATCATTACAGAAAAGCAAATATTGACTATTTGCTATTTTTTGCATTGTACGCTATTTTTTATAGTGTTTTTTCTTTCTAATGATGAGTTGCTGCGTCGTGATTTCTCCAACCTTTTTTGGCGTATCTACTTTTATTGCAGTGAATAGCTTCCTCATTACCGGAGTCAGCTCACTGGTCTTAAGGATGACCTCTTGCGGTGTTTTCAGGGTTCCCAGATGCAAATTATTAAAAATCTTTTTCATCTGAAACCACGTTTGTCCTGTTTCATTCTCAGCAATTCGTATCAACAACATTGCCAGTCAACATAGCAGGATATGAGAACGTATCCGCTGCTCAAGCCGATGATTCACCGGCCGTATATCGATCAGATGCTTCATATCACGGAAGACTCGCTCGATGGCAGCCAGCTGCTTGAACTTTCCAGGATGCTTGAGGGCTGGATTTACTTCAGCATTCTGCCCTATCCGAAGTTTTTCTCCGATGATGTAATGATCTCCTGCTCCACGCAGAATGCGATGGTTTTTTTCGGAATTGAATCCGGTATCCTCGACATAGATGGTCCGGCCTAAATCCCAAAGATTCAGATCGCTCTTTATCTCGCCTATGATAGCTTTATCGCTGGTGTTTCCCGGCCATGACCAGCATTTCACCGAAATACCGCTGCAGATGACGGCAAAACAGATTATTACCTGTGAGAGTTCAGGATGGTTGTCTTTTCCGTGCTTGCTGCGCCGACGATATCCGGGATGCGCATTATCTTCTCCGTTTTCATCAACTTTACAGAAATCTGCATCCTCACCATCAATCTCAAAATAGGTAGTTGTCGTATCAATGAACAACAGATCCACTTCAAGATTGAACAGGTCCGCCACCGTATGAAAAATGGTTTTCTGTAAGGCGTCTCTGTGCTCCTGCAGGAAATCCATTGCTCGATATAATTGCTGGAAATCAACCGAGGGAAGCCCCTCGATTTGCACCACATGGGCAACCCAATGCTCAATATGCAATTTGCTTGAAGGAGCCAGGGCCCGGTTGGCTACCATGGAATATCCCAGCTGTTCCAGCGGGATCTCATATTTCAGATCAGCTAATGCTGTCTGCAACAATTTTGCTATGCCTGTCCGTTCCCATAACCGGTCGAGCAGCCAGGTACCGCCATAGATGCAGGAATCAAGAAAAACTGCCGGTGAGCCACTGCCTTCTAAAAAGAGATATGGATTGGCTTCCCCGGTTTCTTTTGCGATGTATCCGGCAAGATTGGCTATAAACTGCCATCAAATTTCTTAATAAGGTTTCACTTCTCAATGTTTGTTAAGGATCATCGTAAGACTATGTGTCGTAATAAGTCCCTTTGATTACAATTTTTGCAGTGGTTTCATCCCCGCGCTTGCGGGGAACAGTTGTGAACCGCATACAGTCCCTCATCAGCAAGTGGTTCAACCCCGCGCTTGCGGGGAACAGGCATACTCTGCGGCAATCTCTGCAAGTGACTTCGGTTCATCCCCGCGCTTGCGGG